>CAYURT010000129.1:0-1505 GCA_964447215.1 uncultured Mycobacterium sp. | reverse complement strand
GGAAGGTGCCGATCGAGCGGCGCAGGCTGGCCGAGGCGCCGCTGGCCACCGGCGCACCCACAGTCGGCCGGCGCCGCAACATCTGCTCAACAAGACCGAACGACGGCGCCGTCACAGAAACTCTCCAGCGCAGCGGAACGCCGCAGTGCCGGCCTCAGCTACCGACATCCGAAGCTGCGGGGCGCCGAAGCTGCTCGGCAACCAGTCTGATGCTCCAAAGACGGGAGCAACTATGACGGGCGGCGGGCCAGCCCCTCCCGGGTCGGACTGATAGTGCGCCCCCATAGGCTCCTCCTGGCTCGGGTCCGTAGACAGTATCCGTCCTTTTCGGCCGTGGCGCCTGTTGAGCGATCCGGGATGAGTTAGTGCTTGATGGTGTCGAAGTCGGGTGCAGCCCGATCCGCGCGAATCCAGCAGGGCGATGATCAGGAGATGGCCGAATTCAGGATCGGGCTGACCCGCGGAACGCGGCCGGGGCTCAACCACGTCGTCGGTTCCATCCCGGGCTGGGACACGACGGGGTGACGGGGATGAGGACGTGATCTCTGTAGCCGCGGGTGCCCGTCAGACCCGGCGCAGCCACGGCTGTGCGGGATCGATCCAGCGCTGATCGACCGGCCCGATCCCAGATATCGCGATGACGGCCGGTTCGGCGGCGTCGCAGCGAGCGCCGTCATAGTGCGGCGTGCCGGCGACCCTCTTCACAAAGGACCCGGCGGGCGCGGCGACAGCCGAATCCGGATCGAAATCGGCTCCGCTGCTACACCACCAGACGCCGGAGAGGACCACGCAGAGGCGATCGGTGCGGTAGCTGTGCGGCGCGCTCATGAAGCCGGGATACCACTTCATCAGAACCAGGTACTGCCCAGTCTCGGTCTCACCGCCGGCCAGCACCGCCTGCTCGACGGATCCGGGCGGGGTGCCCTCCACACTCTGCCACTGAATGTCCCCGGGAACCCGAATGATCGTCTGACCTGCATTCAACTCGCTCATCGCCTCACCCTAGACATCGACCGCCGAGAGTCTGACCGTCTCGGTGCTGGTCTACATGCCGGAGCTCACGCTGATACCGTCGGACGAGGTCGTCACGTTGCGCTCATGGCGATTGGGCCTGCCTCAGCCCGGTGAGGTGGGAGGCCGCATGAAGCACAAGCCGACTACGAAGCCGGGGTCGCGCTGCGCGGGTATCCGCAGGGCAGCAGCAACGAACTCACCGAGCTCTACAAGGTGATCCACCTGCTGTGCACCCTCGGTTCGGTGGAATCGCCGAGCACGTCGCCGAGTTGACCGGGGCGAGCCCCTATGGCATCAACCTGGACCGCTCCCAGATCGAGAAGGCCTGGCGCAACCCCAACCTGCCGCGCGCCAACTTCCAGACCGGCGACTTCAACAAAGCCCTGGAGTTCGACGACGAGTCCTTCGACGCCGTCTACGCGATCCAGCCGATGACCTAGGTGTACTGACCACTGACGTTAGGTACGGCGTGGCGTGGTGACATGACGAAG
>CAYURT010000128.1:0-1548 GCA_964447215.1 uncultured Mycobacterium sp. | reverse complement strand
TGTGCTTCGTTCCCCGTTCCGAAATTCCGATGAATCGTTACCGAACTGCTCGGATTGAGATGCCGGTCCGGCGACAGTCAGGAATGCTGGGGGCATGGCACCGGGTCCCACCGCGATCTACATCGCCTCCCCCGAGGGCGAGACCGGCAAGTCCACCGTCGCGTTGGGCGTCATGCACCGACTGGCCGCGATGGTCCCCAGAGTGGGTGTTTTCCGGCCGATCATCCGCCGCGAGGAGCGCGACTACATCCTCGAGTTGCTGCTGACCCAGAGCGATGCCGGACTGGCCTATGAGGACTGTGTCGGGGTCAGTTACCAGCGCCTGCACGAGAACCCCGAGGCCGCGATCGCCGACATCGTCGACCGCTACCACGCGGTGGCCGCCGGCTGCGACGCGATGGTCATCGTGGGTTCGGACTACACCGATGTCGCCTCGCCGACCGAACTGAGCGTCAACGCCCGTATCGCGGCGAACCTCGGCGCACCGGTGCTGCTGTCGGTGCGGGCGACCGGCCGATCACCGGCCGAGATCGCCGCGGTCATCGAACTGTGCCTGGCGGAGTTGACCATCCAGCACACCCACACCGCGGCGGTGGTGGCCAACCGGTGCGAGCCGTCCAAGATGGACGCCGTGCTGGCCGCCTGCCAGGACCTCGGCCCCCGGGTGTTCGTGCTGCCCGAGGAGCCGCTGCTGGTCGCCCCCACCGTCGGTGAGCTGTGCACGGCGGTGGACGGCACCCTGGTGCATGGAGACCCTTCGCTGCTCTCGCGTGAGGTGATGGACGTGCTGGTGGCCGGCATGACGGCCGAGCACGTCCTGGAGCGGTTGACCGAGGGCGTTGCGGTGATCACTCCCGGGGACCGCTCCGATGTCGTGCTGGCGGTGGCCGGCGCCCATCTCGCCGAGGGGTTCCCCTCCATGTCGGTGATCATCCTCAACGGGGGACTGCCGCTGAACCGGGAGATCGCCCGACTGGTCACCGGCGTCGGCCTCCGATTGCCCATCGTGGCCAGCGAGCTGCGCACCTTCGAGGCCGCCGGCGTGGTGGCGTCCACCCGGGGCAGGGTCACGGCGGCCTCCCGGCGCAAGATCGACACCGCGATCGAACTCATGGACCGCAACGTGGACATGGCCGATCTGCTGGAGCGGCTGGCCGTGCCGATCCCGACGGTGACCACCCCGCAGATGTTCACCTACCAGTTGATGGAGCGGGCCCGGGCCGACCGGCGCCGCATCGTGCTGCCCGAGGGCGACGACGACCGGATCCTGCAGGCCGCCGGCCGCCTGCTGGTGCGGGGCGTGGCCGAGTTGACCATCCTCGGCGACGAGGGCCAGGTCCGCACCCGCGCCGCCGAACTCGGCGTGGACCTGAGCGAGGCCACCGTGCTCAACCCGCGCACCAGCGATCTGTGCGAGGGTTTCGCCGAGCAGTACGCCGAGTTGCGCAAGAAGAAGGGCGTGACCGTCGAGCAGGCCCGCGAGATCATCCACGACGTGTCCTACTTCGGGACCATGCTGGTGCACAACGGCATCGTCGACGGGATGGT
>CAYURT010000127.1:0-1632 GCA_964447215.1 uncultured Mycobacterium sp. | reverse complement strand
TGGTGTCGGTGGCCACCGCCATGATCCCGTTCCTCGAGCACGACGACGCCAACCGCGCGCTGATGGGCGCCAACATGCAGCGTCAGGCGGTGCCGCTGGTGCGCAGTGAGGCCCCGCTGGTGGGCACCGGCATGGAACTGCGCGCCGCGATCGACGCCGGTGACGTCGTCGTCGCCGACAAGTCCGGTGCGGTGGAGGAGGTTTCCGCCGACTACATCACCGTGATGGCCGACGACGGCACCCGGCACACCTACAAGCTGCGCAAGTTCAACCGGTCCAACCACGGCACCTGCGCCAACCAGAAGCCGATCGTCGACACCGGCCAGCGCGTCGAGGCCGGCCAGGTGATCGCCGACGGGCCGTGTACCGAGAACGGCGAGATGGCGCTGGGCCGCAACCTGCTGGTGGCGGTCATGCCGTGGGAGGGGCACAACTACGAGGACGCGATCATCCTGTCCAGCCGTCTGGTTGAGGAGGACGTGCTCACCTCGATCCACATCGAGGAGCACGAGATCGACGCCCGCGACACCAAGCTGGGCGCCGAGGAGATCACCCGGGACATCCCCAACGTCTCCGAGGAGGTTCTCGCCGACCTCGACGAGCGCGGCATCGTCCGCATCGGCGCCGAGGTC
This sequence comes from uncultured Mycobacterium sp., assembly GCA_964447215.1. Classification (GTDB taxonomy): domain Bacteria; phylum Actinomycetota; class Actinomycetes; order Mycobacteriales; family Mycobacteriaceae; genus Mycobacterium. The sequence continues at coordinate 1,000 of CAYURT010000127.1, read as the reverse complement.
CGCGACGGCGATATCCTGGTCGGCAAGGTCACCCCTAAGGGCGAGACGGAGCTGACCCCCGAGGAGCGGCTGCTGCGGGCGATCTTCGGGGAGAAGGCCCGTGAAGTGCGCGACACCTCGCTGAAGGTCCCGCACGGCGAGTCCGGCAAGGTCATCGGCATCCGGGTGTTCTCCCGCGAGGACGACGACGAACTGCCCGCCGGTGTCAACGAACTGGTCCGGGTCTACGTCGCGCAGAAGCGCAAGATCTCCGACGGCGACAAGCTGGCCGGCCGGCACGGCAACAAGGGCGTCATCGGCAAGATCCTGCCCCAGGAGGACATGCCCTTCCTGCCCGACGGCACCCCGGTGGACATCATCCTCAATACCCACGGTGTGCCCCGACGGATGAACATCGGGCAGATCCTGGAGACCCACCTGGGCTGGATCGCCAAGACCGGCTGGAAGGTGGACGGATCCCCGGACTGGGCGGCCAACCTGTCGGCGGAGATGCTCGCGTCCGAGCCGGACAGCATCGTGTCCACCCCGGTTTTCGACGGTGCCCGCGAGGCCGAACTGCAGGGGTTGCTCAGCTCGACGCTGCCCAACCGCGACGGCGACGTGCTCGTCGACGGCGACGGCAAGGCGATGCTCTACGACGGCCGGTCCGGGGAGCCGTTCCCGTACCCGGTGACGGTCGGCTACATGTACATCCTCAAGCTGCACCACCTGGTGGACGACAAGATCCACGCCCGCTCCACCGGGCCGTACTCGATGATCACCCAGCAGCCCCTCGGCGGTAAGGCCCAGTTCGGCGGGCAGCGCTTCGGTGAAATGGAGTGCTGGGCCATGCAGGCCTACGGCGCGGCGTACACGCTGCAGGAGCTGCTGACCATCAAGTCCGACGACACCGTCGGGCGGGTCAAGGTCTACGAGGCGATCGTCAAGGGCGAGAACATCCCCGAGCCGGGTATCCCGGAATCGTTCAAGGTGCTGCTCAAGGAACTGCAGTCGCTGTGCC
>CAYURT010000126.1:0-1791 GCA_964447215.1 uncultured Mycobacterium sp. | reverse complement strand
TCTTTGTGGAGCTAAGGGGACTCGAACCCCTGACCCCCACACTGCCAGTGTGGTGCGCTACCAGCTGCGCCATAGCCCCAGATGCGATCACGAAACTACACCACGGTATGACAGCCCTCAAAACCCTGCTCAGGTCAGCTCACCGGTGGCCTCCGGCCCCAGCGGCCGGGCCGGGGTGCGCTCCAGCGGCGACTCGTCGCGGGTCTCCGGCGCGAAAGCCCAGCCCACGGCGGCGATCACCAGGATGGCGCCGCTCAGCCCGAACGACCAGGCAAAGGACAGGTAGCCGGCGATCAGGCCTACCCCGATGGATCCCACGATGGAGCCGAAGTCCGACATCATCTGGAATGTGGCGATCGCCGTCCCGCCGCGGGCCTGGCCGATGATGTCGGCCACCGCGGCCTGCTGCGGGGAGTTGAACACACCCGACGCCAGGCCGGCGATCAACGCGCCGCCGAGGAACAGCGGCAGGCTCGGCGCCAGGCCCAGGACCGCCGTCGACAGACCCGCCAGCGACAACCCGGTCACCAGCAGCGGCTTGCGGCCGACGCTGTCCGACAGCCGGCCGCTGGGGATCACCGCGGTGACGTTGCCCAACGCGAACGCGGTCAGAGCCAATCCGGCCACACCCGGGCTCTGCCGAAGGCCCTCGGAGACGAACAGCGGCACCAGGGCGAATCGCAGCCCGAACAGCGACCAGCCGGTGGCGAAGTTGGACAGCAGCGCCGCGCGGTAGGCGCGGTGTCCCAGCGCCGTCCGCAGGGTGACGGTCGGCTGATCCTTGGCGGCGGGCCCGGCCAGCGGCGAGTTGCGCAAGCTGACCAGCACCACCGCGGCGGCGAACAGCAGCAGCACCCCGTAGATCACGAATGGGGCGCTCAGCCCCAGGCCCGCGGTGAGCGCACCGACCACCGGTCCGACCACCGAGCCCACCAGGAAGGCCCCGGAGAACAGGCCCGCCACCCGGCCGCGCGCATCGGGCGGGCTCATCCGGATCATCAGCCCCAACGCCGAGACGAAGAACATCGTCGACCCGATACCGCCCAGCGCCCGGAAGGTGAGCAGCTGCCAATAGCTCTCGGCGAACGCGCACGCCGCGGTGGACACCGCGACGATCAGCAGGCCCGAGACGTAGATCCGCCGCTCCCCCAGCCGCTGCACCAGCCGCCCGGTCGGCGGCGCGGCGAGTAGCCGCATCAGCGCGAACGCGGTGATCACGAAGGTCGCCGCGCTGATGCTGACGCCGAAATGCCGGGCCAGCTGCGGCAGCACCGGCGCCACCACCCCGTAACCCAGGGCGACCACCGCGTTGGCTCCGACCAGAGCCCACACCTCGCGTGGCAGAGCGGACCGCGCCGACGTGGGGGCACCCTCGGCGACGGAACTCACGATATGACTGTATTTGGACGGGACCTAGCGCTGTTCAATGCCCTGGTAGCAGCAGGTCAGGGACCAGCGAAAACCGCCTGTTATCCGTGAGTAACCCATCAGGTCGCACCCCCGATTCTGTTGGCCACGGCCGCCAGGACCGCGGCCACCCGGGAACTCCCGCCGACAGCGGCTGGGCTTGGGTCGCCATCGGCGAACCACTGGCCGCTGTCGTAGGCCATTGGTCCTGGAATGGAGTTCGGTTCTGCGTGCCTTGAGCTACGGTGCGCACATGAGCGAACATCGCGAACCACAACGGGAAAAGCATCACGAGGGCATGTCCCAGGACGAAGCCCGGCATGAAGAAGATGCCAAGCACCACCCGTACGAGGCCCGCAAGTCGGAATCAGACGAGGAATAGCA
>CAYURT010000125.1:0-1863 GCA_964447215.1 uncultured Mycobacterium sp. | reverse complement strand
AACATCCTGGGCGGCACCATCTTCCGCGCCCCGATCGTCATCTCCAACATCCCCCGCCTGGTTCCGGGGTGGACCAAGCCGATCATCATCGGCCGGCACGCCTTCGGGGACCAGTACCGCGCCACCAACTTCAAGGTCGACCGTCCCGGGACGGTGACCCTGACCTTCACCCCGGAGGACGGCAGCGAGCCGATGGTGCACGAAGTGGTGCGCATCCCCGAGGACGGCGGGGTGGTGATGGGCATGTACAACTTCAAGAAGTCCATCCAGGACTTCGCCCGCTCGTCGTTCTCCTATGGACTGCAACAGAATTACCCGGTCTACCTGTCGACCAAGAACACCATCCTCAAGGCCTATGACGGCATGTTCAAAGACGAGTTCCAGCGCATCTTCGACGAGGAGTTCAAGGCCGAGTTCGACAAACGCGGGCTGACCTACGAGCACCGGCTCATCGACGACATGGTTGCCTCCTGCCTGAAGTGGGAGGGCGGCTATGTCTGGGCGTGCAAGAACTACGACGGCGACGTGGAATCCGACATCGTCGCCCAGGGCTACGGTTCGCTGGGTCTGATGACCTCGGTGCTGATGACGCCGGACGGCAGGACGGTGGAGGCCGAGGCGGCGCACGGCACCGTCACCCGGCACTACCGGCAGTATCAGCAGGGCAAACCCACCTCCACCAACCCGATCGCGTCGATCTTCGCCTGGACCCGGGGCCTGGCGCACCGCGGCAAACTCGACGGCACCCCGGAGGTGATCGAGTTCGCCCACACCCTCGAGGAGGTCGTGATCGGCACCGTCGAGGGCGGCCAGATGACCAAGGACCTGGCGCTGCTGATCAGCCCGACTCAGCCCTGGCAGACCAGCGAGCAGTTCCTGGGCACGCTGGCCGACAACCTCAAGCGCACCCTGGCCTGAGGTCCGGGCGCCGAGGTGATCGTCACCACCGCCAACGTCAACGGGGTCCGCGCCGCTGTACGTCAGCGCTCCGAACAGAATCTCGGACTGCTGCACTGGCTGGCGACGACCCGCTCTGATGTGGTGTGTCTGCAGGAGACCCGCGCCGACGATGAGCAGGTCCGTGATGCGCTGGCGCCGGCGCTGGCCGACGGCTGGCATCTCGCGCACGCCGAGCCGCATCTGAAGGGCCGCAGTGGGGTGGCCGTGCTCAGCCGCGTGCCGCTGCGGGCCATCCGTGTCGGTCTGGCGGGCTTCGAGGAGCACGGCCGGTATCTGGAGGTCGACGTCGCCGGGACGACGGTGGGCAGCGTTTACGTCCACACCGGGGAGGCCGGCACCGAACGTCAGGTGGAGAAGGAGCGGTTCATGGCCGCGCTGGCCGACCGGATGGACCAGCTGTCGGCCGGCGGCGGCGAGGCGGTGCTGTGCGGCGACTGGAACATCGCCCACACCGAGAACGACATCAAGGCCTGGAAGGCGAACGTGAAGAAATCAGGCTTCCTGCCCGCCGAGCGGCAGTGGCTGACCGGGCTGATGGACTCCGGCTGGGTGGACGTCGCCCGGCAGTTCCACGGCGACATGCCCGGCCCCTACAGCTGGTGGTCATGGCGGGGCAAGGCCTTCGACAACGACGCCGGCTGGCGTATCGACTACCACCTCGTCACCCCCGGGTTGGCCGCCCGCGCCCGCGGCGCGCGGGTCGAGAGACCGGCGGCCTACGCGTTGCGCTGGTCCGACCACGCCCCGGTGACGGTGGAGTTCACCGAGTAGATCAGGCGGCTTCGGCGACGATGACGGTGCTGTCGCGCGGAATCAGCAGGGCGATCTCCTCGATCAATCGGCCGTCTCGGTGGAAGAGGCTGGGCAGTTCCCCGGCGTAGTACCCGTCGACGTTGAGGTAGG
>CAYURT010000124.1:0-2037 GCA_964447215.1 uncultured Mycobacterium sp. | reverse complement strand
GGTGCTGCGGCCCGACGGGGTGGCCGCGGTCATGGTGTTCGCCCGCTACGGCCGCGCCGGGGTGGAGATGATGCAGACCACCTTCGAGCGGATGGGACTGCGGCCCGACGAGGAGTCCCTGGAGACGGTGAAGGCGGCCATCGGCGGGCTGCCCGCCGCGCATCCGTTGCGCGGCTACCTGTCCATCGCCGGGGACGTGCAGGCCGACGCCGGTCTGGTCGAGACCTTCCTGCACGGCCGCAATCCCAGCCACACGGTGGCGGACTGCCTGCAGATGACCGACGAGGCCGGGCTGGTGTTCCAGGACTGGTTCCTGCGCACCGCCTACTACGCGCCCACCCTGGCCGAGCCGGGGAATCTGTTCTACGCGGCGGTGAAGAACCTGCCCGATGCCGAGCACTGGGCGGCGATGGAGCGCTACAAGACCGCCAACGCCTGCCACTTCTTCCTGGCCTGCCGGCCCGAGCGGGATCGGGGCGACTACCGGGTGGACTTCGGCGCCCCCGGCGCGCTGGACTACGTGCCGCAGTTCCGGCTGCGCTGCGGGGTGCGCGACGGCGAGATCCACCGCCCCGGGTGGAGCCTGCGGCTGGATCCGGCCCACCTGGCCCTGGCCGAACTGATCGACGGCCGGCGCAGTATCGGGCAGATCGCCGCGGAGGTCTCCTCGGGCGGCGCGGTCGCCGACGGGAATCCCTTCGAGTTGGAGTACCTCGCCCTGGAGTTGTTCGAGGGGCTGTGGCGGATGGACTTCATCGCGGTGGCCAAGGGCACCCCGGAGTCCTGACGACGCCGCCGGGACCTGGCCGTGGGGAGGCCGTCAGCTAAGCCCCTTGCGGGGGCTGCCGTGTGACGGCCCCGTCCGCAGAAAAGGTTGCTGAACACTGATTTTGCTATCCGCGCCGGTGATGCGAGGATAGTGACCGACAACTCGTCCGCGAACCGGTCAGCGGTGCTTCAGCACCCGGGAAAGCCCTGCCTGGGCAGGTGCGGAACCGGCCGACTACCCTGAATCCGGTCATTCGCGGGCCACACCCGGCCCTGAGGGGAGAACACAGCATGCGTGTCGTCGCGTTCGCGCCATCACTGAGCGCGGTGGAAGAGGACGCCGGCGGCGTCAACGTCAAGGGTTTCCCCATGACGAGCTGCTATGTCGGCACCTTCCCCGCCCAGATCACCGTCCCGATGGTGGTCGGGGTGTGCGCCCTGGGCGGCGAGGACTACGACCCGGTCAAACACATCGTCGCCTACTCCCCCGACGGCCAGCGGGTCGGCAGCCTGGAGTTCGCCTGGCACTGGCACGACAACCCCCCGACGCCGGTGAAGTTCCGGGTGTTCACCCAATACCTACCGATGCGCGCCGACGCCCCCGGGGTGTACAGCATCGGCCTCTACGACAACCTCGAGGACACCGAGACCGACGTGCTGTTCCCGCTGCCGGTGCTCAAGTCCAACCCGCTGATCCAGAACCGGGCCTGACCCGACGACCGCCGAAGGAGCCGTGATGTCTGAGAGCCCGCGCGCTGATGTGGTGGCCCAGCAGTACAGCAAGTGGACCTACCCCGAGCCGATCCAGAACCTCGAGGCCTGGAATGCCAACAACTGGCAGTGGTTCGACCCCAGCCACGCCCACCGGATCCTGTGGCCGGACCGGCCGGCCCAGCCCGACATCGACATCCTGATCGCCGGCTGCGGCACCAACCAGGCCGCCCAGATCGCCTACACCAACCGGGCCGCGAAGGTGGTGGCCGTCGACGTCTCGCAGGCCTCCCTGGACCACGAGAAGTTCCTCAAGGACAAGTACGGCCTGAAGAACCTCGACTTGCGGCTGCTGCCGATCGAGGAGGTGCCCACCCTCGACCAGGACTTCGACCTGGTGATGTCGACCGGGGTGCTGCACCACATGGAGGACCCCAAGGCCGGGATGAAGGCGCTGGCCGACGTGCTGCGCCCCGACGGGGTGGCCGCCATCATGCTCTACGCCCGCTACGGCCGGGCCGGGGTGGAGTTGATGCAGGCGGTGTTCCGGGAGATGGG
>CAYURT010000123.1:0-2044 GCA_964447215.1 uncultured Mycobacterium sp. | reverse complement strand
CGGCGGCCAGCCCGTCGAGACCGTCGACGAAGTTCATCGCGTTGACCACCGCGACGGTCAGTGCCAGCGTGAGAAGAATCGACGTCGCCTGGTCGAGCACGATGGTGCCCACCCCGCCGAACGGGATGTAGAGCACGCTCCAGGCCACCCCCATCGTGACCAGCACGCTGGCCGCGGTGATCTGGCCGGCGAACTTGGTCAGTGCGTCCAGGCCCCAGCGGTCGTCGATCAGCCCGACCAGCATCACCAGGCCGCCGGCGATCACCACCGCCGGCATCCCGGAGGAGTAGACGAACCCGCGCGTCAGGGCCGGCAACTGGGAGGCCAGGAAGACCGCGCAGATCACACCGAGGTACATGGCCAGCCCGCCCATCCGGGGGATCGGCCGGCGGTGCACGTCCCGCTCGCGGGGGTAGGCCACGGCGCCGAGACGGCACGCCAGCACCCGCACCGCGCCGGTGGCGAAGTAGGTGACGATCGCCGCGGTGAGCCCGACCAGCGCCAGTTCCCGCAGCGGAACCCCGGCCCCCTGCTCGGAGAGCGCCAGGACAACGGTGTCGGGCACTGCGCTGCTCATTAGGCCAGACGCTACCCGCCCCGCAGCGTGCTCAGCCGGTCAGCGCGGCGGGGTCGAGGCCGAGCACTTCCGCGACCGCCCCGGCGCCGACCGGCCCTTCCCGCAGGATGCGCGGGGACGCTCCGGTGAGGTCGACGATGGTCGAGGCCGCCTGGCGTTGGGCCACACCGCCGTCGAGGTAGACCTGCACCTGGTCGCCGAGCTGTTCCCGGGCGTCCTCGGCGGTGCCGGCCGCCGGGCGGCCGGAGACGTTGGCACTGGAGACCGCCATCGGCCCGGTCTGGCGCAGCAGTTCCAGGGCGACCGGGTGCAGCGGCATCCGCAGCATCACCGTCCCGTTGGCGTCGCCGAGATCCCACTGCAGCGACGGCGCCTGGCGCACGACCAGACTCAGCGCCCCGGGCCAGAACGCCCTGATCAGTTCGCGGGCGGCCGCGGGCACCGCGTACACCAGGCCCTCGATGGTGTGCCAGGAGCCGACCAGCACCCCGACCGGCATGTCGCGGCCGCGGCCCTTGGCGGCCAGCAGGGCGGTGACCGCCGCGCTGTCGAAGGCGTCGGCGCCGATCCCGTAGACGGTGTCGGTGGGCATAACCACCAGCCCGCCGCTCTTGACCGCGGCGGCGGCCTCGGCGATCGCTTCGGCGCGGTTCTCCGGGTCCCGGCAGTCCAGGAAACGGGTCATCGCCGGGCACCCGCCCGCGCGGTGACGAAGCGGTGCCGTCCGGTCAGGTCGCAGCGCGGGGTCACGTCGTGGAAAACCCCGGTCGCCGCGATGATCTCGGCGGTCGCCGCGGAGGTGGTGTCGTCGTGCTCGACGGCCAGCAGCCCGCCGGGCCGGAGCAGGCGCGCGGCGTGCCCGGCGATCGGCCGGATCACCTCCAGACCGTCCACCCCGCCGAACAGAGCGTGCTCCGGATCGTGTTCGGCGACTTCCGCTTCCAGCGGGACGCCGAGGGGGATGTAGGGCGGGTTGGCCACCATCAGATCCACGGTACCGGCGAGGTTGTCCAGCAGTTCCGCGGCGGTGACGTCGGCCCGCAGGAGTTCGACGGCCGCGCTGACGTTTCCCGCGGCGTATTCCAGGGCCGCCGGATCGTCGTCGACGGCAACCACCCGGGCGTCGGGAAATCGCGCCGCCATTGCGGCCGCGATCGCCCCGGATCCGGTGCACAGGTCGACGATCAACGGGCGGGGCGGCAGCTTCTGCGCACAGGCCCACTCCAGCATCGCTTCGGTCTCCGGCCTCGGGATGAAGACTCCCGGGCCCACCCGCACCTCGACAGGACCGAATGCTGCGGTTCCGGTGATGTGCTGCAACGGGATTCGCCGTGCGCGGCGCCGTACCGCCTGCTCGTAGCGGTCACCGAAGTCGATGCCGGGGTCATCGACCAGAGCCAGGCGCCCGCGGCCCAGACCGGCCACGTGCGCGGCGAGCAGTTCGGCATCGGTTGCCGCGGAGTCGAT
>CAYURT010000122.1:0-2054 GCA_964447215.1 uncultured Mycobacterium sp. | reverse complement strand
CGCAACACCTCGAGCAACGCAGGCGCCGTCGCCTCCGACGACGCGGGATTCCGGCCGGTGATCAGCTCTGGGCCAGCTGGCTCGACCGCCGCGCTACAGGGTCAGGTCGTTGGTCACCCGGTAGACCTCGACTTCTTCGGGAAGGCCCTTCAAGCGCCGTGGGCCAAGGCTTTCGAACCCGAGACCCGATCCGGTGCAGACATCCCGGACCGTGCGGCTGACCAATACCTCGCCGGGGTCGGCCGAGGCGCTGATCCGGGCGCCGATATGGACTGCAAGGCCGCTCCATTCCGCACCGCGCCGTTCGCACTCACCGATGTGCACTCCCGCTCGGATCGTGATGCCGCGCGCTGCGAGGTCGGCGCCCATTTCCACAGCGCAGCGAACCGCTTTGGACGGTTCGTCGAACAGCGCGAACACCCCGTCCCCGGTGTGCTTCGCCAGGTGGGCGTCGTACTTCTCCAATAGCCAGCCGACGATCTTGTCGTGGGCATCGAGTTGGCGATGCCAGTGCGCATCGCCACGGGCACTGAGCCTTTCGGTGGAGCCCACGATATCGGTGAACATCACGGTCTTCAGAATCCGTTCGTCGGCGCGCTCATCGGGCTTCCCGCAGACGAACTCCAGGATGGTCGGGATCAGGTCGGCGAGGATATGCAGCCCTGGCGGCAGGAGCCGGAACTGCGCTCCCGGAATCGCCGCGGCGAGGGCGGCTGTCGCATCGATTGGCACCAGCCGATCGTTGGGTCGTCCGAGGACCAGGGTGGGCGTGCGCACCGAGGCGAGCACATCACGAACGTCGATCTCCATAAAGGATTTCCACCAGGATTTGGCTGTGGTGGGACTCATCATTGCCCGTTGGAGCCTGCCGAACATTTCCCGGACCACCGGAGTGTCGGCGGTCGCGCCGAAGAAGAGATCAGCCAGCGCACCGTCGCCCCAATGCCGGTCGATCTCGTCCAGCTGCGCTTGAATCTCGGCGGGGGTGAATCCCCACGGGAAGCCGGGCAGGTCTTGCGAATAGCGCCCGGCTGTGCCGTAGAGGACGAGCGAGAGAACCCGCTCCGGATACATGCTCGCGAACCTGATGCTGATCGATCCGCCTTCGCTGGTGCCGAAGAACGCCGCCTGCTCGGCCCCCGCGGCGTCGAGGATCGCCCGCACATCGTCGACCCGCTCAATCGCCGAGGGTGGCTCGATCGAAGGGTCCGATATGCCCGCGCCGCGTCTGTCCCACACGATGAGTCGTGTCGACCGGGAAAGCTCGTCGATGGCGTCCGCGTAGGGGCTTTCCGGCTCGTCGATCGCGTCGACGTTGCTCATGACCCACCCGGGTACCCAGATGAGGAAGGGGCCGGTGGCGCCGAGCACGCGGTAGGCCAGGCGCACGTCCCCGTTGCGTGCGTAATGGAGTCCCTCGGTCACGGTTACCTCGTGGTCATGAACCCGTCGCTCGCCCCGGCGGCCGGATGGATCAGTATCACACGGGGCCGTTGATCCGGAACCGCTTGACTCGAGACGTTGCATCAGCATCCGGGGGACTTCGCCTGGGGTCCCTCGATCGACTCGCTGACCGGATCAGATCTGGTGCGCCGGTCGGCTCGCCCCGCTGCTAGCGGAGTGGGACCGGGCGGCCGCCGAGTTCCGGACCAGCCGGGCGGGCTACCTGCTGTACAGCTGACCCGTTTCATCGCGTGCAGGTCAGGCCGCTTCCGTGACGCCCGCTGGCGTCACCGAGGACGCAAAGGCAGCCGAGGCCGGCGGCGGCGTCTCACTGAGCCAGCAGTCTGACCGCCTGATTGAAGACGCCCGGCAACGTACTTGCGGCCGGCACGATCATCGACCGAGCCGGTGAGTTGCTGGCCGCCAGCAGTCCCGATGTCAGCAGCCGGTACCGCCGTGACATGCGGCGCCACTGCCGGGTGTAGTCCGCCGGGTCGTCGGCCAGAACGGCGTCGACCACCAGCTCGGCGCACCCCAGCGCGATGCCCAGCCCCTCGCCGGTGAGGGCGTCGACGTATCCCGCCGCGTCGCCGACGAGCATGACCCTGCCC
>CAYURT010000121.1:0-2267 GCA_964447215.1 uncultured Mycobacterium sp. | reverse complement strand
TGTGACCGTTCTCCAGCTCAATGCGGAACATCGCATTGGGCAGGGGCTCGACCACACGGCCCTCGACCTCGATGGCACCGTCCTTCTTACCCATAACCTCTAATCCTGAGTTGCGTGCTGGGCGGCGGCCGCCCGACTGCACGGCGTGAACCCGTGGGAATGACGTTCCAGGGCTGGTCACGCGAAGAGCCGGCGCGAAAACCGCACCGTTGTCCCAGGGTACCTGGCTGGCCGTGCTTCTCCAAACCGTGCCGGGATGCCCGATAGGCTGGCCCGATGCGGCTGTTGGTCACCGGCGGAGCGGGGTTCATCGGGGCCAACTTCGTCCACCGTGCCGTCGAGGAGCGCCCAGGTGTCGCGCTGACCGTCCTCGACGCGCTGAGCCGGGCGGGCGGCCGGGAGGCCCTCTCGCCGGTGGCCGACCGGATCCGGCTGGTCGAAGGCGACCTGGGCGACGCCGGCCTGGTCGACGGGCTGGTCGCCGAGTCCGACGCCGTCGTGCATTTCGCCGCCGAGACACACGTCGACAACTCACTGACCGAACCGGCCGCCTTCCTGCACAGCAACGTCGTGGGAACCTTCGCGGTGCTCGAGGCCGTCCGCCGGCACGGGGTGCGACTGCATCACGTCTCCACCGACGAGGTCTACGGCGAACTGCCACTGGGCGAACCCGCGCGTTTCACCGAGAGCACCCCCTACAACCCGTCCAGCCCGTACTCGGCGACCAAGGCCGCCGCCGACCTGCTGGTCCGGGCCTGGGTGCGGTCCTACGGCGTGCGGGCGACCATCTCCCACTGCTCCAACAACTACGGCCCGTTCCAGCACGTGGAGAAGTTCATCCCGCGCCAGATCACCAATATCCTCACCGGCCGCCGACCCAGGCTGTACGGGGCCGGGGCGAACGTCCGGGACTGGATTCACGTCGACGACCACAACAGCGCGGTCTGGCGGATACTGGCCGACGGCCGGGCCGGCCGCACCTACCTCATCGGCGCGGACGGGGAGCGCGACAACCGCTCGGTGCTGCAACTGATCCTGCGGCTGATGGACCGCGACCCCGAGGACTTCGACCAGGTCGCCGACCGGGCCGGGCACGACCTGCGCTACGCCGTCGACGCGACGTCGCTGCGATCGGAACTGGGCTGGGCGGCCAAACACACCGACTTCGCCGAGGGACTGCGCGAGACCATCGACTGGTACCGGGACAACGAGTGGTGGTGGGCGCCGTTGAAGACCGCCACCGAAGAACGCTACGCCGCGCGGGGGCAGTGATGGACTGGCGCGAGCTGTCGGTGCCGGGCGCCTGGGAGATCACACCGCAGGTACACCGCGATTCCCGCGGGGCCTTCTTCGAGTGGTTCACCGATCACGGCTTCGCCGGGGCGACCGGACACCGGTTCGACATGCGCCAGGCCAACTGCTCGGTGTCGGGGGCCGGGGTACTGCGCGGCCTGCACTTCGCCCAACTACCGCCCGGTCAGGCCAAGTACGTCACCTGCGTGCGCGGCGCGGTCTTCGATGTGGTGGTCGACGTCCGGGTGGGCTCGCCGACCTTCGGACGCTGGGACTCGGTCCTGCTCGACGACAGCCGGCACCGCTCGGTCTACCTTTCCGAGGGCCTGGCGCACGGATTCCTTGCCCTGCAGGATCATTCGACCGTGATGTACCTGTGCTCGACGCCGTACTCGCCGGAGCGCGAACACGCCATCGACGCCACCGACCCGGGTATCGGCATCGTGTGGCCGCTGCCCGACGCACAACTGCTGCGGTCCGCGCGGGATGCCCAGGCCCCGACACTGGCGCGAGTGCGGGCCGGCGGGCTACTGCCCACCTGGGACGAGTCCCCCGGCGCGCCACCGCCGTCCTGAGGGGCCCCTTGCGGGGCCGCGGACCCGGTTACTAGGATATCCAAGTATCTTGCGCCCGGGAGGCTCCATGACCAGACAAATCCCCCACTTCGTCGACGGCCGGCGCAGCCCGCTGGCCAGCACCCGCACCGCCGACGTTTTCGATCCCAGCACCGGCGCGGTGCAGGCCCAGGTTCTCCTGGCCTCGGCGGCCGATGTGGACACCGCGGTGGCCTCGGCGGTGCGCGCCCAGCAGGAATGGGCGGCCTGGAACCCGCAGAAACGGGCCAGGGTGCTGATGAAGTTCATCGACCTGGTCAACGAACGCGCCGACGAGCTGGCCGAACTGCTCTCGCTGGAACACGGCAAGACCATCGCCGACTCCCTCGGCGACATCCAGCGCGGGATCGAGGTCATCGA
>CAYURT010000120.1:0-2280 GCA_964447215.1 uncultured Mycobacterium sp. | reverse complement strand
GCTCGCTGATCCGCTGCACCGCCAGCCGCGGCCCGCGCCGCGGCCGGCGGGCCAGTCCCGCGACCTCCAGCAAACGCACCACCCGGTAGCGGTGCGGGCGCATCGGCTCGAGCAACGCCACCATCTCCTCGTCGTCGACGGGCCGGCCCAGCAGCGCGGTGCCGATGTTGGCGGCCAGGTGGTAGTCGCCGACCGAGAGCGCATCGGCGTCGCCGAAGGCCCGCTGGGCGGTCTCGGCGGCCGTCCACACCCCGACCCCGGGCAGCGACGTCAGCGCCGTCGCATCGGTCTGGCGCTCCAGGCTCTCCGCGCGGGCCGCGCAGCCGACCAGGGTGCGGGCCCGGCCGGGGTCGACGTTGGCGCGGTGGAACTCCCAGGACGCAATCCGCCGCCACACCTGCGGGGCCGGGGGCACCCGCATCCCGTCGGGGGCCGGGCCGGGGGCCGGTGAGCCGAACCGGGTGACCAGCAGCCGCCAGGACCGGAACGAGTCCGCGCCGGGGACCCGCTGTTCGAGCACGGCCGGGATGAGCGCCTCCAGCACCCGCCCGGTGCGCCCGATCCGCAGGTGCGGCACCCGCCGGTGGGCGGCGGCCACCACCGGGTGGTCGGGGGCGAAGCCGGCGGCGTCGTCGTCGGCGCCGAGCAGGGCGGGCAGGTTGTCGAGGAACTCCGCCGCGCCCTCGCCCCAGGCCCGGCATTGCACGGTGTCGGGGGTGACACGGGTGATCCGGGCGGTGACCGGTCCGCTGCGCTGCAGGCTGGTGCGCCACATCTGCCCGTCGACGATCCGCAGGCACGGGTCACGGGGGCCGCGCCGGTGCGGGGCCAGGGTGTGCCCGGGGCTGGCCGGGCCGGGGAAGGTCAGGGTGCGGTCAGCCGCCGGGTCCATCAGGAGCGCCCGGTGATGCGGTCGGCCAGGGCGGCGATCGGGGAGGTGGCCGCCCGGCCGCCGGCCTCGTGGCGGTCGGCGAACCCGTAGGCGGTGTAGAGGCCGCGCACGCCCAGCCAGCGCAGCGGTTCGGGCTCCCAGTTCCTGGATCGGTGGTTCACCCACGGCAGCGCGGTCAGGTCGGTGTCGCGCCCGAGAACCAGATCGGCCAGGGTGCGCCCGGCCAGGTGGGCGGCGGTGACGCCGTGCCCGACGTACCCGCCGGCCTCGCCCAGGCCGGTGGCCGGGTCGAAGTGGACCCCGGCGGTCCAGTCCCGCGGCACCGCCAGCACCCCGCACCAGCCGTGCGCGATCGGCACGCCGCGGGTCTGCGGCAGCACGCTGTGCAGCACGGCGGTGAGGTGCTCGACGGTGGCGCGGGAGACCGCGCCGTCGCGGTCGGTGCGCGAGCCGTACCGGTAGGGCGCCGCCCGCCCGCCCAGGGCGATGCGGCCGTCGGCGGTGCGCTGGGCGTAGAAGAAGCCGTGCGCCAGGTCGCCGAGGGTCTCGTATCCGGCCCAGCCGATGTCGTCCCAGAGATGGTGCGGCAGTGGGTCGGTGGCGATCATCGCGCTGTTCATCGGCAGCCAGCGCCGGCGCAGTCCCGGCAGCCGGGCGGTGAACCCCTCGGTGGCGCGCAGGATCACCGGGGCGCGCAGCACGCCGCAGTCGGTCTCGGCCCGGCCGGGGGCGATCGCGGTGACGGGGGTCTGCTCGTGGATCGTGACGCCGAGGCGTTCGACGGTGTCGGCCAGGCCGCGGGCGAGTCGGGCCGGCTGGATGCGGGCGCAGTGCGGGGTGAACGCGCCGAGCACCGCGCCGTGCACCCGGACGCGGTCGGCGGCCTCGGCCGCGGTCAGGATCTGGATCCCGTCGACGCCCCAGCGGCGGTCCTCCTCGACCGCGGCGCGTAACCGTTTGGCCTGGGCCGGGTTTCGGGCCACCTCGAGGTTGCCGCCCTTGACGATGTCGGCGTCGATGCCCTCGGCGGCGGCGACGGCGATCACCTCGTCGACGGCGTCGTTGAGGGCGCGCTGCCAGGCGATGACCGCCTCGGGACTGGTCTGCCGGGCCAGCAGCCCGCGGTGCCCGGGCGGCAGGCCGGACAGCCAGCCGCCGTTGCGCCCGGAGGCGCCGAACCCGGCGAATCGGGCCTCCAGCACGGTGATCCGCAGGCCGGGGTTCAGTCGTTTGAGGTGGTAGGCGGTCCACAGTCCGGTGTAGCCGGCGCCGACGACGCCCACGTCGGCCTCCCGGTCGCCGGGCAGCACCGGGCGGGGTGCGGGCACCGGATCGAACCAGTGCGAGACCTCGCCGTTGCGCATCCCCCTACCGTACGACCATCGGTA
>CAYURT010000119.1:0-2487 GCA_964447215.1 uncultured Mycobacterium sp. | reverse complement strand
GACGGCGGCGACGGCACCCTGGGCGGCGACGGCGGCGACGGCGGCAACGGCGGCGGGGTCTCCAACGCCTCCGGCTCCACCGTCAGCACCGGCGGCGACGGCGGAACCGGCGGCGACGGCGCGACGGGCGTCGTGGGCGGCGACGGCGGGGCCGGCGGAGTAGGCGGCCGCGGCGGCGACGCCGTTGCGGGCACCGCCGGGAACGGCGGAACCGGCGGCGCCGGCGGAGAGGCCGGCGTGGGCAGCGTCGGTGGCCCCGGCGGCGACGGCGGCAACGGGAGCGCCTCGCTCTCCCTCCAAGCGTTCGTTGCTGCGGGCGACGGCGGCGGAGGCGGCGACGGGGGTGACGGCGGTGCCGGCGGAACCGGCGGTGCCGGCGGTGCCGGCGGTGCCGGCGGAACCGGACTGGTGGATGGCACCGGCGGAGCGGGCGGAACCGGCGGCGACGGCGGTGACGGTCGGACCGGGGGTGCCGGCGGAACCGGCGGTGACGGCGGCAGCTCGCTCACCCCCGGACCGGACAGAACCGGCGGCGGCAACCCCGGCGACCCGGGGACCGCGGGAACCGCCGGCACGACCGGCAGCGCCGGAACCAGCGGCGGAGCGCCCACCGGCACCGCCGGCGGGACCGGCGGGTCCGGCGGCATCGGCGGAACCGGGGGAACCGGGGGAACCGGAGGTGCCGGCGGGACCGGCGTCTAAGGGTGCGCCTGGGGGCCGGCGCAGGAGTCGGCGGTATCTGACCCGCGGACGCACTCGGAGGCACCCAAGCCGAAGCTTTTACACTTCCCTTCAGCGCGGCAGGACTCACTCCGGCGTTTGGCGACCGCGCGGGAAGGGCAAACCGTCTCCGTGCGTGATGATGTTGCTGACGACCCAGTCGGGCGCAGCGCCCGCCCGGCGGGCATCTCCTCGCGAGTCACCCCCGCCGCAGGGCCACGGCATCCCTGGCAGGTTCGGGACGTCGTCATCGACCTTCCCGTCGTGGTGGACTGGGTGTGCGTCGACCCGGCCGGCTGCGAGGACACCCGGATCGAGGCGCGGATTGATCTGGTCGCCGGTGTTCCGCAGGTCGTCGACATGCGGTTTGCGGCGCCGGCCGGTCTGGATTTGAGCGCACTCCAGCTCAACTTCCGATGGGCCTCGCCACTCGAGTTGGTGACCGGGCTGATGCCGAGGCTGATCGAGAACGGCATCGACCCTTACGCGGCGGATCTCCCACTCACCGGTTTCCCGGCGGTCGCCGCCCAGCCGGAGCGGCGGCGCGGCGCGCTCAGCGACGAGTTCCTGATCAACATCGCCCGCGAGTACATCGTGCGCGGACGCGGCTACGCCACCAGCCTTGCTGCGGAATACATCGTGAGCCCGCGCACCGTCATCAGCTGGGTGGAGAAGGCCCGCGATCGTGGGTTGCTGACCCGGCCGTCCAAGCGCGGTGCGGTCGGCGGGGAGCTCACCCGCGACTAGGCTCGACCGTCGTGACACCCACCCTCTGGGCGATCAGCGACCTGCACACCGGGCACACCGGCAACAAGCCGGTCACTGAGTCGCTTTACCCCTCGGATCCGCACGACTGGCTGATCGTGGCCGGGGACGTCGCCGAGCGCACCGATGACATCCGCTGGTCGCTGGAGTTGCTGCGCAGCCGGTTCGACACCGTCATCTGGGTGCCCGGAAACCACGAACTGTGGACGACCGGCAAGGACCCGGTGCAGGTGTTCGGCCGGGCCCGCTACGACTACCTGGTGCAGATGTGCGACGAGATCGGCGTGCTCAGCCCCGAGCACCCCTTCCCGGTGTGGGAAGGGCCGGGCGGCCCGGTCACCATAGTTCCACTGTTCGTGCTCTACGACTACTCCTTCCTGCCCGAGGGCGCGTCCAGCAAGGCCGAGGGCCTGGCGATCGCCAAGGAGCGCAACGTCGTCTGCACCGATGAGTTCCTGCTCTCTTCCGAGCCCTACGCCACCCGCGACGCCTGGTGCGCCGACCGGCTGACCTACACCCGTTCCCGGCTCGCCGAACTGGACCCGGCGGTGCCCACCGTTCTGGTCAACCACTTCCCGCTGCTGCGCCAGCCCTGCGAGATGCTGTTCTTCCCCGAGTTCGCGCTGTGGTGCGGGACGACGGCGACCGCCGACTGGCACATCCGGCACAACGCGGTGTGCTCGGTGTACGGCCACCTGCACATCCCGCGTACCACCTGGTACGACGGGGTGCGCTTCGAGGAGGTGTCGGTGGGGTATCCGCGGGAATGGCGTCGCCGCAAGCCCTACCGGTGGCTGCGTCAGGTGCTGCCCGACCCGGACTACGCGCCGGGCTACCTCAACGAGTTCGGTGGGCACTTCATGATCACTCCCGAGATGCGGGCGCAGGCCGAGAAGTTCCGCGACCGGCTGCGCAGCCGCCGCCGATGAGCGATTACCTGCGGGCGGTGCTGCCCGACATCGACGGCCTGGTCTACGCCGAGGTCTACGACGACCCGGCCGG
>CAYURT010000118.1:0-2594 GCA_964447215.1 uncultured Mycobacterium sp. | reverse complement strand
GCCAGCTCGCCGCGGATGAACAGCGCCATCAGGCCGCCGAGCGCGAAGAAGATGAAGCAGGCGACCACGTACATGATGCCGATCAGCTTGTGATCGGTGGTGGTGATCATCTTGTAGATCAGGTTGCCCTTGGGCCCGACACGGTCCGGGTACGGGCGGGTGGCCTCTACATCAGGTGAGGGCACAACGGCAGTCACGGGTCCTCCAACCACTCGGGCATCCCAGGATCTCTCTGCGGAATCCTATCCCTAATGTAACCGCACCGCAGCGGGGGTCCTACAGATTGTCGTATTCGCGTCGGGACCGGTCCGAACAGCCCACTCCCCCGCAGGTCAGCCGGTCACGGCCGCCCGGTGCTACCGTCGCGGCGTGGTGTGTCGGGCGCTGATCTGCCGGTCGGCGGCGGGGCTCGCCGCCGTGCTGGTCGCCGGCGGGTGCGCCGGGGCCCCGAAAACCCCGGCCAACCAGCAGAGCGGCGACCAGGTCAGCAGCGTGATCACCAGCACCACCACCATCGGCTCCGCGGGGGTGCTGGGCAACCAGCGCCGCCCGGACGAATCGTGCGCCCCCGAGCCGGCCCCGCTCGACCCGCTCCCGCCCGGCCCGGTGCGGCACGGGACCGGCCCGGAGACCACCGAGACCGCCGTCGTGGCAGACCCGCTGCGCATCGTGGCACTGGCCGGCACCGACCTCGACGCCCTGTGCGCGCTGGGACTGCAGGACCGCATCGTGGCCGCCGCCATCCCCGACGGCGCCCCCGGCCAGCCGTCCTATCTGGGCACGGTGGTCCACGACCTCCCGGCGGTGGGCACCCGAAGCGCACCCGATCTGGCCGGCGTCGCGGCGGCCCAGCCCGATCTCATCCTCGGCGCTCAGTCCCTGACCCCGGACTACACCGCGCTGGCGGCGATCGCCCCGACGGTGTTCGCCTCGGCGCCGCCCGGGCGATGGCAGGACAATCTGCTGCTGGTCGGCGCGGCGACCGGCCGCGCCGAGGCGGCCCGGGAACTGGTCGACGCCTTCGCCGCGCAAGCCCGGGAGGCGGGGAAGGCCAACGACGCCGAGCACTTCCAGGCCTCGGTGGTGCAACTGACCGACTCGACCCTGCGGGTGTACGGCGCGGAGAACTTCCCGGCCAGCGTGCTGGCCGCGGTGGGGGTGGACCGCCCGCCGGCCCAACGGTTCACCGATGAGCCCTATCTGGAGATCGACCTGGGCGACTCCTCCGACTTCTCCGCCGCCGAGGGCGACATCATCTACCTGTCCTTCGCCTCGCCGGAGGCCAAGGATCGGGCCCCGCAACTGCTCGGGAGCACCGCCTGGCGAAAGCTCTCCGCCAACCGGGACAACCGGGTTTTCGTGGTCAACAACGAGGTCTGGCAGACCGGTCAGGGACTGGTCGCCGCGCGCGGGATCGTCGACGATCTGCAGTGGCTCAACGCCCCGATCAACTGAGACCCCTCCCTCCGCCGGCCGCCGCGCGCCGCGTCGTACCGTGGTCGCCATGAGCCCCGCGAACACCGTCGCCGCCTACGCCGCCACCGATCCCACCGGCCCGCTGACCAAGACCACCATCGAACGCCGTGACGTGGGCCCGCACGATGTGCGATTCGACATCCACTTCGCCGGGATCTGCCACTCCGACATCCACACCGTGCGCGCGGAGTGGGGTCAGCCGAGCTACCCGGTCGTTCCCGGCCACGAAATCGCCGGCATCGTCACCGAAATCGGTTCTGATGTAACGAAATTCAAGGTAGGTGACCACGTCGGTGTGGGGTGTTTCGTCGACTCCTGCCGCGAGTGCAAGAACTGCCGGGCGGGGCTGGAGCAGTACTGCACCGGCGGCGGGATGACCGGGACCTACAACGCGGTCGGCCGTGACGGAAAGCCCACCTACGGCGGCTACAGCGGCAGCATCGTCGTCGACGAGAACTACGTGCTGCGCATACCGGAGGCGCTGGGCCTGGACGCCGCAGCGCCGCTGCTGTGCGCGGGCATCACCACGTATTCGCCTTTGCGGCACTGGAAGGTGGGTCCGGGGACGCGCCTGGGCGTGGTGGGCCTGGGCGGCCTGGGCCACATGGCGGTCAAGCTCGGGGCGGCGATGGGCGCGGAGGTCACGGTGCTCTCACAGTCGCTGAAGAAGATGGAGGACGGTCTGCGCCTGGGCGCCTCGCATTACTACGCGACGGCCGACCGGGCCACGTTCAGGGAATTGCGCAATTCTTTCGACGTCATCCTCAACACCGTCTCGGCGGATCTCGACCTCGGCCGGTTCCTGGGCATGCTGGACCTCGACGGGGTGTTCGTCGAACTCGGCCTTCCGGAGAACCCTCTGGTGGTGCCGTCCTTCGCGCTGCTGGGGATGCGGCGCAGCATCACCGGTTCGGCCATCGGCGGAATCCCCGAGACCCAGGAGATGCTGGACTACTGCGCCGAGCACCACGTCGCACCCGAGATCGAGGTCATCGAGCCGGACTACATTAATGAGGCCTACGAGCGGGTGATCGCCAGCGACGTCCGCTACCGGTTTGTGATCGACACTGAGTCGCTACGCGAAGCGTAGGGACGAAGTGGAGAATCCGACCCCAGAC
>CAYURT010000117.1:0-2641 GCA_964447215.1 uncultured Mycobacterium sp. | reverse complement strand
CGGGAATCCTCAGTGCCATCAGCACCGGCCACACCCGCGGCGCCGCCACCGGCGGTACCGGCGTCACCGCCGTTGCCGCCGGACCCGCCGTTGGCGTCCGCGCCCGCTACCGCACCCGTTCCACCGGCCGCCCCGCCCAGGCCACCAGCACCGCCGTCACCGCCGGAACCGCCCGACCCGCCGGAACCGCCATCGGTGCCGTCGGCCAGGGCCGTGGCATCAAAACCATCACCACCGGCCGCACCGACGCCACCACGGCCCCCCGCCGTGCCGTCGCCACCATCGCCGGGTGCCCCCGCGGTCGCGCCGGAACCGACCGTGCCGCTGAGTCCCCCGGCCCCGCCGTTGCCGCCGTTGCCGCCCGCGCCGCCGTCACCGCCCGCACCGCCGTCGCGGACGACCTCTCCACCGTTGAGGCCGGCGAGACCGTCGCCGCCGTCGCCCGCCGTGCCGGCCGCGCCGCCGTCGCCACCGCCGCCCCCGCCGCCGTTGGCGCCGTTGCGGGTGAACAGCAGCAGAAGCCGGCCCTCGCCGCCGCTGCCACCGATCCCGCCGTCGCCGCCGGCACCGCCGTCGCCACCGCTGCCGCCGGACCCTCCGGAAGCGCCCGGGGTCACCGCGCTGAATCCTGTTCCGCCCGCCCCACCGGCGCCGCCGACCCCGCCGGAACCGGCATCGCCCCCGGACCCGCCGTTGCCGAAAATGATCGAGCCGCGACCGCCGTTTCCGCCGACGCCGCCGTCGCCGCCCGCGCCGCCCTGGTCGCCGTCGGTGCCGTCCGGGGCTTGCAAGGTGCCGTTCGAGCCGGCTGCTCCCGTCGTTCCGACCGAGCCCGCTCCGCCGTTGCCGCCGCTGCCGCCGTCCCCGACCAGCGACAGGAAGCCGGCGTTGCCGCCGTCGCCGCCGTTGCCGCCGACGGCCGCGGTGGCACCCGCGCCACCGTTGCCTCCGTTGCCGATGAACAGACCCCCGGTCCCGCCGGTGCCGCCGTTGGGGGTCGTCAGAGCGTCACCGCCGCTGCCGCCGTTGCCGAACCAGCCCGCCGAGCCGCCGTTACCGCCGTTGTAGCCGTTACCGCCGTTGCCGAAGATGCCGCCGTTGCCGCCGTTGCAGGTGTTGCCGACCCCGCAGGATTCCGCGGTCCAGGAGTAACCGTTGCCGATGAGGATTCCGCCGTCGGGGTTGGTCGGGGTGCCGTCTCCGAACAACCGGAAATCGCCGATGGCGTTCGCCGAGGCCGTCGGCGTCGACGCTGTGGATGTCGAGGCCGTCGGGGTGCTGCCGACCCGGCGCGCCACCCCCGGCCCGACGCGGGTCGGCGCCACTGCGACGGCGGAGCGCTGAGCTTCAGGAGGCTGCCCTGCAGGGGCCGCGACGCTCGCCGGGGGCACGGAGACCGCGGGTAGCACCACTGCGTTCACCGGGGGCAGCACCCGCGCGCCGGCACCCGCCGAACTTCGGGAACCGGCTACGCCCGGGCTCCCCCGGTGCGCAACCCGCGCGTCCGGCGTGGTTGCGCCGACCTCCGTCGGACGGCGGTTCGAACCCTCGGTCATGGCGGCCGAGGCCGGTGCGGGCGCCGCGCCCGCCGGGCGCGCCGTGCGGGACTTACCTGATCTCGCCGCCCTCGGCCCGGCGTTCGCGCGCTGCGACGTTCCCGCCGAGGGCCCCGAGGCTGATCGGGTGGACTCCACTCCGGAGTTGGTCGCCGTGTCCGCCGACGCCACCCCCTGCATCATGGCAAACGAGGCACCGACTCCGACAGCGACCGCGCCGAGACGGCCCAGGTACGCCGGGCGGAGGGCTTTCGCACCACCCCGGGAGGACGGTGAACCCACCAGGTCCCCCTCTCCGGAGTCGTTCCCCGGGTCAGGCCCCAAGGGTGTTGTCGCCGAGCGACCGATGCTCTGCAGCCACCACTATGCACTATGCCCGCTCGGCGCCAGCAAAGGAAGTGGTTCGGGGCTCGCGCCGCTCACCGCGTGCCCGAGGATCGTGCCGGACGGGCAGGCCCGGTACCGTCGTGCTGTGCCCGAACCGCGCCGCCGCCGTCCGGCGATGATCGCCCTGGTGATCCTCGCCGCGGGGGGCTGCCTGGCGCTGGGCTGGTGGCAGTGGACCCGCTGGGAGTCCAATTCCGGGAGCTTCCAGAACCTGGGGTACGCGCTGCAGTGGCCGTTGTTCGCGGCGTTCTGCGTCTACGCCTACCGCAAGTTGGTTCGCTACGAGCAGGCCCCGCCGCCGCCCCCGAACACCGACACCGTCACCGAGATTCCGGCCGGCCTGCTGCCGGAGCGGCCCGCCGCGGCGGCGCGAACCAGCGATCCGGAACTTGCCGAGTACAACGCCTACCTCGCCGAGTTGGCCGGCGACGACAGCAAGGCCGAGACCAGGACCGACAAGAGGACCACCGCATGACCGAGACCCCCGAAGCCCAGCCGGTGATCCCGATCGAGAAGATCCGCTCGGCGCTCAACGGTTACCGGGTGATGGCCTGGCTGACGGGCATCTGGCTGATCGCCCTGGTCTACGAAATGATCCTGAAATACTGGGTCAAGGTCGACAACCCGCCGGACTGGATCGGCGTGGTGCACGGCTGGGTGTACTTCGTCTACCTGCTCTTCACCGCCAACCTCGCGGT
>CAYURT010000116.1:0-2654 GCA_964447215.1 uncultured Mycobacterium sp. | reverse complement strand
CCAGGTGTCCAGGGTGTTGTCCACCCAGTCCTGCGGGGTCCAGGCCACCGCCCGGCTGGTGCCGGCCGGCAGCGCACACGCCCCGTCCAGCCAGGTGTCGGCCAGGTGCACCGCGTCGGCCACCGCCTGGGAGGTGGCCTCGGGCACCGGGGCGGTGAACCCGATCGAGCTCGACGCCAGCTTGCGGGCCACCTCGTAGTTCACCGGGCCGCCGCCACCGCCGGAGAGGTTGGCCCCGGAGAACATCTGGCCCAGCTGGGTGAACAGCTGGCCCAGATCGGAGATGTTGAAACCACCCCCGGGCGGGCGGTTGCGGTCCTTGTCCGGGTCGTCCCCGGCGGAGAAGCCGAAGGGCAGGTCAGCCATGGCCCCCACGGTACCGCCGTTACTCTGTGCGGCGTGAACAGGCGAATCCTGACGCTGATGGTGGCGATGGTGCCGATCGCGGTGTTCAGCCTGCTGCTGGCCTGGGTGACGGTGCCCTACGTGGCGCTGGGCCCGGGGCCGACGTACAACACCCTCGGCGAGGTGGACGGCAAACCGGTGGTGGCCATCGAGGGCACCCCGGTCAAACCGACCTCGGGCAACCTGAACATGACCACCGTCGCCCAGCGCGACGGGCTCAGCCTGGGCCAGGCGATGGCGCTGTGGCTGTCGGGCAGTGACCAGCTGGTGCCCCGCGACCTGGTGTTCCCGCCGGAGAAGTCCCGCGAGGACATCGAGAAGAGCCAGAACGACGACTTTCAGCGCTCCGAGGACAACGCCGCCTACGCCGCGCTGAACTTCCTGGACTACCCCCAGGCCGTCACCGTGGAGAACGTCAACGACCCGGGGCCCTCGCAGGGCAAGCTGCGCAACGGCGACGCCATCGACGCCGTCGACGGCACGAAGATCACCGACCTCGAGCAGTTCGCCGGGATCCTCAAGACCACCAAGGCCGGCCAGGAGATCACGGTGGACTACCGGCGCAAGAACGCCGAGCCCGGCACCACGACCATCACCCTGGGCAAGGGCGAGGACCGCGACTACGGGTTCCTGGGCATCGCGGTCCGCGACGCCCCGTGGGCGCCGTTCTCCATCGACTTCAACCTGGCCAACATCGGCGGGCCGTCGGCCGGGCTGATGTTCTCCCTGGCCGTCATCGACAAGCTGACCACCGGGGACGTCAACGGCGGCAAGTTCATCGCCGGCACCGGATCCATCACCCCCGACGGGGCGGTCGGCCCGGTCGGCGGGGTGATCCACAAGATCAGCTCCGCGCGCGACGCCGGGGCGACGGTGTTCCTGGTGCCCGCGGAGAACTGCGACGAGGCCCGCACCGTGCGGCCCGACGGCATGGAGCTGATCAAGGTCGACACCCTGCCCCAGGCGATGGACGCCCTGAAATCCCTGACCTCCGGCGGCAGTCCGCCCCGCTGCTGAGCATGCGTACAGTTGTTTTCGTGATCTGTGCAGCAGGACAGTCTGGAACCCCCCGATGAGCATTCGCCCACCCGCCCGGATGCCATCCCTGAACCGGCGTAACCGCATCCTGATCGGCGTCGGCGTCGCGGTGGTGGCGCTACTGCTGATCGGGCCGCGCTTCATCGACACCTACGTCGACTGGCTGTGGTTCGGCGAGCTGGGCTACCGCTCGGTGTTCACCACCGTGCTGGTGACCCGGCTGGTGGTCTTCCTGGCGGCCGCGCTGCTGGTCGGGCTGATCGTGTTCGCCGGGCTGGCGCTGGCCTACCGCACCCGGCCGGTGTTCGTGCCCACCGCCGGGCCCAACGACCCGGTGGCCCGTTACCGCACCGCGGTGATGAGCAAGCTGCGGGCCTTCGGCATCGGCATCCCCGCGGTGATCGGCCTGCTGGCCGGGCTGGTGGCCCAGAGCTACTGGCCGCGCATCCAGCTGTTCATCCACGGCGGGGACTTCGGCATCAAAGACCCGCAGTTCGGCCTGGACATGGGGTTCTACGCCTTCGACCTGCCGTTCTACCGGATGGTGCTGTCATTCCTGTTCGCCGCGGTGTTCCTGGCGTTCGTGGCCAACCTGGTCACCCACTACGTCTTCGGCGGCATCCGGCTGGCCGCCGGGTCGGGGATGCTGACCAAGGCCGCCCGCATCCAGCTGGTCAGCCTGGTGGGGCTGCTGGTGCTGCTCAAGGCGGTGGCCTACTGGTTCGACCGCTACGAGTTGCTGAGCAACACCCGGGCCGGCAAGCCGTTCACCGGGGCCGGCTACACCGACATCAACGCCGTGATGCCGGCCAAGCTGATCCTGGTGGCCATCGCGCTGATCTGCGCGGCGGCGGTGTTCTCCGCGCTGTTCCTGCGCGACCTGCGGATCCCGGCGATCGGGCTGGTGCTGCTGCTGGTCAGCTCGCTGATCATCGGGGCGGGCTGGCCGATGATCGTCGAGCAGTTCAGCGTCAAACCCAACGCCGCGCAGAAGGAAAGCGCCTACATCGCCCGGTCCATCACCGCCACCCGGCAGGCCTACGGGCTGACCGACGAGGTGGTCACCTACCGCGACTACAGCGGCAACGCGCCCACCAACGCCAAGCAGGTGGCCGCCGACCGGGCGACCACCTCCAACATCCGGCTGCTGGACCCCAACGTGATCAGCCCGGCGTTCACCCAGTTCCAGCAGGGCAAGAACTTCTACTTCT
>CAYURT010000115.1:0-2671 GCA_964447215.1 uncultured Mycobacterium sp. | reverse complement strand
GTGGTCGAGCCCCTGCCCAATGCGATGTTCCGCATTGAGCTGGAGAACGGTCACAAGGTGCTCGCCCACATCAGTGGAAAGATGCGGCAGCACTACATCCGCATCCTCCCCGAGGACCGGGTGGTGGTGGAGTTGTCTCCCTACGACCTGACCCGGGGGCGAATCGTCTACCGCTACAAGTAACCCGACCGCACGAACGACGACAGAGAACAGGACCGACCCGCCGTGAAGGTGAACCCGAGCGTCAAGCCGATCTGCGACAAGTGCAGGGTGATCCGCCGGCATGGGCGGGTCATGGTGATCTGCTCCGATCCGCGCCACAAGCAGCGCCAGGGCTGAGCCCCCGGCGCTGACCGCAGTACCCGGGCCCGCCCCGACACAACTGAATGCAGACCTCCCAGAACCAGTGCCCGGATAGGCCGGACACCCACGCCCGGAACGGAGGCCGGGCCCCGGAAGTGCCGGCGTCGTGCTGGGGCTGACGGGAGCGGTCTGGGAACACACCTCCGCCGAAGAGAAGGAACAGAAGCCCTGTGGCACGTCTAGTGGGCGTCGACCTCCCGCGCGACAAGCGCATGGAGATCGCGCTGACCTACATCTACGGCATCGGCCGTACCCGCTCCCAGGAGATCCTCGCGGCCACCGGCATCGACCGTGACCTGCGTAGTAAGGACCTCACCGACGATCAGCTGACCCAGCTGCGCGACTACATCGAGGGCAACCTCAAGGTCGAGGGCGACCTGCGCCGCGAGGTCCAGGCCGACATCCGCCGCAAGATCGAGATCGGCTGCTACCAGGGTCTTCGGCACCGCCGCGGCCTTCCGGTGCGCGGCCAGCGGACCAAGACCAACGCGCGCACCCGCAAAGGTCCCAAGCGCACCATCGCCGGCAAGAAGAAGGCTAAGTAACCATGGCTCCTCCGAAGAAGGCCGCCTCGGGCGCCAAGAAGGGCAAGACCACTCGCCGCCGGGAAAAGAAGAACGTCCCGCACGGCGCCGCCCACATCAAGAGCACGTTCAACAACACGATCGTCACGATCACCGACCCGCAGGGCAACGTCATCGCCTGGGCGTCCTCGGGACACGTCGGGTTCAAGGGCTCCCGCAAGTCGACACCGTTCGCGGCCCAGCTGGCCGCTGAGAACGCCGCTCGCAAGGCTCAGGAGCACGGCGTGCGCAAGGTCGATGTGTTCGTCAAGGGGCCCGGTTCGGGCCGCGAGACCGCCATTCGCTCCCTGCAGGCCGCCGGCCTGGAGGTCGGTGCGATTTCCGATGTCACCCCGCAGCCGCACAACGGCTGCCGTCCGCCCAAGCGGCGCCGGGTCTAGGACGAGGGAAGAGGGAGAAGACACCATGGCTCGTTACACCGGACCCGTCACCCGCAAGTCGCGCCGCCTCGGCGTCGACCTCGTCGGTGGCGACCAATCCTTCGAGAAGCGCCCCTATCCGCCCGGTCAGCACGGGCGTGCCCGCATCAAGGAGAGCGAGTACCGCCTCCAGCTGCAGGAGAAGCAGAAGGCGCGGTTCACCTACGGGGTGATGGAGAAGCAGTTCCGCCGCTACTAC
This sequence comes from uncultured Mycobacterium sp., assembly GCA_964447215.1. Taxonomy (GTDB): domain Bacteria; phylum Actinomycetota; class Actinomycetes; order Mycobacteriales; family Mycobacteriaceae; genus Mycobacterium. The sequence goes on along the minus strand of CAYURT010000115.1, from coordinate 1,106 downwards.
GAGGAGGCTGTTCGCCAGCCCGGCAAGACCGGCGAGAACCTGCTGCGAATCCTGGAGAGCCGGCTGGACAACGTCGTCTACCGGGCCGGGCTGGCCCGGACCCGCAGGATGGCCCGTCAGCTGGTCAGCCACGGGCACTTCACCGTCAACGGCGTGAAGGTGAACATCCCCAGCTACCGGGTGTCGCAGTACGACATCGTCGACGTCAAGGACAAGTCGATCAACAACGTCCCGTTCCAGATCTCCCGGGAGACCGCCGGCGACCGGCCGATCCCGTCCTGGCTGCAGGTCGTCGGCGAACGGCAGCGCGTCCTGGTCCACCAACTGCCCGAGCGGGCGCAGATCGACGTGCCGCTCACCGAGCAGCTGATCGTCGAGTTCTACTCCAAGTAGACCCTCGGGGGCGTGCCCTCGAACAACCCCGGAAAACCCCGACGGCATCAAATAGCGGGTGCCGAGAAGGAGATGGAAGAACACCATGCTGATCTCTCAGCGTCCTCTGCTCGGCGAGGAGGTTCTCGCCGAGAACCGCTCGCAGTTCATCATCGAGCCCCTCGAGCCGGGCTTCGGCTACACCCTGGGCAACTCGCTGCGCCGCACGTTGCTGTCCTCGATCCCTGGTGCCGCGGTGACCAGCATCCGCATCGACGGGGTGCTGCACGAGTTCACCACCGTGCCCGGCGTCAAAGAGGACGTCACCGACATCATCCTCAATCTCAAGGGCCTGGTGGTGTCCTCCGACGACGACGAGCCTGTGACGATGTACCTGCGCAAGCAGGGTCCGGGGGCGGTCACCGCCGGTGACATCGTGCCGCCGGCCGGGGTGACGGTGCACAACCCGGACATGCACATCGCCACCCTCAACGACAAGGGCAAGCTGGAGATCGAACTCGTCGTCGAGCGCGGACGCGGTTACGTCCCGGCCGTGCAGAACAAGGCGACCGGTGCCGAGATCGGCCGTATCCCGGTGGATTCGATCTACTCCCCGGTGCTCAAGGTCACCTACAAGGTGGAGGCCACCCGCGTCGAGCAGCGCACCGACTTCGACAAACTGATTCTCGACGTCGAGACCAAGAACTCGATCAGCCCGCGGGACGCGTTGGCCT
>CAYURT010000114.1:0-2794 GCA_964447215.1 uncultured Mycobacterium sp. | reverse complement strand
AGTGCGGGCGGAGGGACTCGAACCCACACGCTCTTCCGAGCACCGGCACCTAAAGCCGGCATGTCTGCCAATTTCATCACGCCCGCGTGACTGCCGATCCTATCGCCCGGAATCGCAGGCCCCCCTCACCACCGGATGCGGCCCCGGTTCGGGCGGGCCGTGGGTGTCTGCGGTTATCGGGACCGCAGGAGAGCGAACGGGTTTGTCAACACGATGGGTTTTCCCGGCCCACGTTCACCAGTGGTGGCCGAATATGTCAGGCGCTGAAGACGGTGGTTCCGAGACCGCTGGGGCTTGCCCCGTTGTAGATCGGGGCGAGGGTGTAGGGCGTCCAACCGGTGTTGAACACCGACCCTGAGATCACCACCGGTGAGTTGGTCGAGGTCGTCGTGTAGGAGTACAGCGGGGTGCCGTCGCTGCTGTAGACCGAGATCTGGGTTCCCGTCGGCACGGTTCCGCGCGAGGTGGTCGGACCGGTGTAGACCGATGACCCGATGTAGCCGTTCTGGAAACCGGAATCGATGTAGGCGCCGGCGACCTCCACTGGAGGCGCGTCATTGATCTGCACCAGCAGGGTGGCGAGCGGCGCACCGGCCACCGAGATCCCCGGCAGCGTGTTGGGGCCGAACACCACTTCGTCGGTGGTGCCGTCGAAGATCGCACCCTGGCTGAGGGTCCCCGGCAGCGCCGAGATCACGATGCTGGTACCCGGGAAGCCGTTGTTGGGCCCGGTACCCCAGACCCCGTCGATCGGGATGCCGGCCCAGTAGTTCTGGAAGTTCACGATGGAACTCGGCGTCAGGACGTTGACGGCGGTCGGTGTGGTGACGATGCCGTCCCCGAAGCTGACCGTGGTGGTGTAGGTGTCGTAGAAAAGGTTGCCCGAACTGCCGTAGACGAACGGCCCTCCGGAGAAGACCGGGGAGTCCAGGCCCGTCGGTACGTAGGCCAGCACGAGGCCCGTTGATCCGCTGTCGAGCAGGACCGGCCGGGGCGGGCCGCCGTTGATGGAGACGTCCACGATCGGGTAGGTGAAACGGCCGGAGAGCACGAAAGCGTCGATCGCGATGGTCTCGAAATCGGCGATCGGGGTGCCGTCGGCGCCGTTGGGGGCGCCGGTACCGCCGAGGCCGCCAGTGCCGGTGATCCCGGGCGAGCCGACCAGACCGCCGCCGCCGCCGACGCCGCCGGTGCCGCCATCGCCGCCGGACGCGCCGGTGCCGGCCGTCCCGGTACCGCCGCCGACGCCGCCTGCTCCGCCGGTGCCGGCCGTCCCCGCATCGCCGCCGGCCCCGCCGAAGCCGCCGTCTCCACCGTATGAACCGGTCCCGAGGTATTCGGCGCTGCTGCCGCCGCCGGCGTTTCCGCCGCTGCCGCCGAGGCCGGCATCGCCGCCGGCTCCGCCGTCGGCTCCGGCTCCGCCCTGGCCGCCGTCACCACCGGCCCCGCCGTCACCGCCGGCCCCGCCGTCACCACCGCTGTTGCCCTGGGCCCAGGCGACGCCGCTGGCGTCACCGCCGGCGCCACCGTCACCACCCGTGCCGCCGTCACCACCCGTGCCGCCGTCGAAGCCGTCATCGCCCCGGCCGCCGTCGCCGCCGGCACCGGCGGTCCCGCCATTACCGCCGTCGCCGCCCGTTCCGACCGGAAGCCCGGTGATCCCCGGCGCGGCGCGGTAGCCGCCGCCCGGTGCGCCCCCGGCCCCGGCCGCGCCCCCGTCACCGCCGATACCTCCGTTGCCGCCGACGCTGCCGGCACCGGCGCTTCCGTCGCCGCCGCTGCCGCCCTCACCGCCGTTGCCGCCCGCGCCGCCGTCGCCGTTGGATCCGAACAGGCCGTGGTAGGGGCCGCCAAGTTGGCTGGCGGCGCCGCCCTGGCCGCCTTGGCCACCGGCGCCGCCGTCTCCGCCCGCCAAGCCGGTGTTGCCGCCGTCGGGACCGATCTGGCCGTCACCGCCGCGGCCACCGGCGCCGGCTGCGCCGCCGTCGCCGCCGCTGCCGAAGTACACGCCGTTGTTGATGTTGTCGTCTTTGCTCCTGCCGACGCCCGGGAATCCGCCGAGCCCGCCGTTGCCGCCGTCGCCCCCGGCGCCGCCTGTGTCACCGATGCCGGTGATCGAGTTGGTGCCCCCGTCACCGCCCTGTCCCCCGGTGCCACCGACACCGCCGGTACCGCCGCTGCCGCCCGCGATAGCGCCGGTGCCGCCGTCCCCACCGGCGCCGGCCTCTCCGCCCCTGCCGCCGTCGCCGCCGTTGCCGAGGCCTCCAGATGCACCGCCGTCGCCGCCGCTGCCGCCGTTGCCACCGGTGCCACCGGCGCCGCCGTCGATCTGGTCGGGGTCCTGTGCGGCGTTGTAGCCGGTGCCACCCTGTCCACCGGCGCCGCCGTCCCCGCCATCGGATGCCAGACCCGCGGTGCCGTTGGCGCCCGCGACGACGCCGGTACCGCCGGTCCCGGCGGCGCCGGCATCCCCTCCGTTGCCGCCATCGCCGCCGTCCTGGCCGATGCCGCCGTCGCGGCTGTCAACCGTGCCCGGGATACCCGCGGCGCCCGCGGCGCCGCCGCCGGCGGTACCGGCATCAGCGCCGTTGCCGCCGGACCCGCCGTCGGCGTCAGTGCCCGCCGTCGCTCCCGGCCCGCCGGCCGCCCCGCCCAGGCCACCGTCACCGCCGTCACCACCGGCACCGCCCGACCCGCCAGATCCGCCATCGGTCCCGTCGGCCAACGCCGTGGCGTCAAAACCGTCACCACCCCGGGCGCCGTCGCCACCACTGCCACCAGCAGTGCCGTCACC
>CAYURT010000113.1:0-2895 GCA_964447215.1 uncultured Mycobacterium sp. | reverse complement strand
GACTAGGCGGTGCACCAACCCCACGCTCGTGGGTGGTTCGGATGACGAAGCGGCCGCCACCACACCGGTGCCGGCAAGAGCGCCCCGTCAGGGGCCCGGACACCCGGGAGATGCAGTGCCTCGAGAACCCTTCCCCCTCAACCATGCCCAGCATGACCGCGCCGTCGGCGCCCTGCTGGCCACCGCCGTCGGCGACGCCCTCGGTGCCGGCCACGTGCCAACAACCCCGCCCGCCGGCGACGGTCCCGTCGGCATCACCGCCCCCGGCGAGTGGACCGACGCCGCCGCGACGGCCATCGCCGTCGCCGAGATCGCCTCCTTCAGCACCAACCTGACCGCGCCGCAGCGCCTGGACGACCTTGTGCAGCGCTGGGCGTGGTGGGCGCGCACCGCCAAGGCCGTCGGCCCGCAGACCGCCGCGGTCCTGGCCGCGATCGACGGGGACGCCGCCGGGCACGTCGCCGGGGTTGTCGGCGCCGAGAAGTTCCACGACGCCGCGGCTGCCCTTTATGTCGACACCGGGGGCACGCTTGACGCCACCTGCCTGACCCGCGCGGTGCCCATCGCGCTGGCCAGCCTCGGCCCGCAGGACGAAAGCTCAGCGATCCGCGCGGCACGCACCCTCTGCGGGCTCACCCACGCCGGCCCCGACGCCGCCGAGGCCACCGTCCTGCTGACCCTCGCGATCCGCCACGCCGTGCTCACCGGCGAACTCGACATCGGCATCGGCCTGCCCCACCTCGAGGCGAACCGCCGCGATGTCTGGTCCGCCCGCATCGTCGAAACCGAGTGGGCCCAGCAGGCCGATGTCGCCCAAGCCACCGACGACGTCGTCGGCGTCCTGCAGGCCGCCTGGTCGGCCATCACCACCACCCCTGTGCCGCAGCAGGATCCGCGTAACGGGATCTTCCGCGCCGATCACCTGCGGCTGGCGCTGGAGGCGGCGGTCCGCGGCGGCGGGCACACCGCCACCGTCGGGGCCGTCACCGGCGGGCTGCTCGGCGCGGCCTACGGCGCCTCGGCGATCCCGTGGCAGTGGCGGACGATCGTGCGCGGCTGGCCGGGCCTGCGAGCGCACGGCCTGTCCGGCCTGGCCGACAAGATCGTCAACGGCGGCGAGCCGTGCCGACTGCCCAGCATCGGTTGGTGGCGCGACGAGCCCGACCCCCGGCTCCACCCGCACGATGACGGCGTGTGGATCGGGGTGGCCGCCCGGCTGGAGAAACTGCCCCCCGACATCGAGGCGGTGGTCTCGCTGCGCCCCGTCCCCGACGAAGACATGCCGGCCGGTGTCCTGCACCTGGAGGTCCGGCTCGCCGATGACGCCGGGAACGAAACCGGGGCCGACGCCCATCTGGACTTCGTGCTGCTCGACACCGTCCGCGCCATCGAGGCACTCCGCGCCGCGGGGGTGACGGTGTTCCTGCACGGCCACGCCACCCGCAGCCGCGCCCCGGCCGTCGCCGCGCTCTACGGCGCCCGCCGCGCCGGCATCGACATCGACCAGGCGCTCACCGAGGTCTGCGCGGTGCTGCCCGACGCCAACCCAGGTGACCCACTCCGGGCGGCCCTGCACCGGCTGTCCCCGGCCACCGAGAGGAGCACACGATGAGCTTCAACCAGGGTCCGATCAGGCCGTCCAAGCGGTACTCCCAGGGCCGGGAGAACACCTGGGGCCCCTACTGGGATGTCCTGTTCCCGCCCGCCATGGTGACCGCGTGGGTCAGCTTCAAGCGTGGCTCCACCGGGGTCAACGTCGCCCGACGGTTCTGGGCGCAACGCGAATACCTGCGCCGCGCCTACGAATCCGTCTACGGCTCCGATCCCGAGGCGTGGCCGTCGCGGCACCCCGGCGTCGTGCTCGACGCCGTCCCCTACGTCGACCACCCGGCCTGCCTGGGCTGCCAGTGGTTCGGCAGCGGCGGCGGCTCGGCGCTGCTGCGGGCCTGGCGGCACGAGATCTCCGAGGGCGGCTCCGATGGCTGACGGGGACGCCGAACTGCGCGCCCGGCTCAACGAGGAACTGGGCTTCTATCCGGCCTCGCTGGACCCGGCGTCCATCGCCGAGTACCGGCGCGAGGCGGCCGAGGAGGACGGCCGACCACTCATCCGCGTCAGCCCCGCCGGGGAGATCGAGGGGTGGTACGCGGTGATCGGGATACGGGGGAGGGCGGCGTCATGAGCCGATTCAGCACCGACGACCAATGGCGGTCGTTTCAGACCTTCGTCGCGGCCTACCTGGTGGGCATGCTGCATCCGCTCGACGTGTTCACCATCTCCCGGCGTCAGCAGGTGGCGCCACCGCTCGTGGAGTTCCGCTACGACTCCGAGGGCGTCCTGCGCTTCAGCATGTGGGACAGCGCCTGGGGCGACGAGCCCGAGGATTTCGTCCGGGTTCCCCGCGACGGCGCGAATCGGGTGGCGGCGCAGACGGTGGAGGTGCTGCGCGGGCTGGACGGCGTCGACGAGCCGAGTGCACTGCGGCTCAGCGGGAGCGGCCCCGCCAGTTCGGTGGCCGTGCTGGCCCGGGGCTCCTTCCTGAGCGGCGGGGTCCCGGGCGCGGTTCACCCTGCCCGCCAGGCCGCCCAGCTCGCGCGGATGACCGCGGACATCGACGTCGACGGCGACGTGATCGAGGCCGCAGCCGTCGAGGTGGGGGAGCGGGCGTTCGCCGGCACCAGGAGCGGGTCGATCGCCGCGATCGCCACCGCACGCGAGTTGGGGCGCCTGCGCACCTGGGTCGACCCGTTCAGTCCGACACCGCAGAGCGGCTATCTGGTGGGCGGGCGCGGGGAGGGACCTGCCCCCCTCATCAATCAGCCCCCGATCAACCTCGCGGACGCAACACCTCGAGCAACGCAGGCGCCGTCGCCTCCGACGACGCGGGATTCCGGC
>CAYURT010000112.1:0-3255 GCA_964447215.1 uncultured Mycobacterium sp. | reverse complement strand
TCGGTGGCCGAGACGATGGGCAACTACCACCCGCACGGCGACGCCTCGATCTACGACACCCTGGTCCGGATGGCGCAGCCGTGGTCGCTTCGGTACCCGCTGGTCGACGGTCAGGGCAACTTCGGTTCGCCGGGCAACGATCCGCCGGCGGCCATGCGCTACACCGAAGCTCGTCTCACCCCTCTGGCGATGGAGATGCTGCGCGAAATCGACGAAGAGACCGTTGATTTCGTCCCTAACTACGACGGCCGGGTGCAAGAGCCGACGGTTCTGCCCAGCCGGTTCCCGAATCTGCTGGCCAACGGGTCCGGCGGCATCGCGGTGGGGATGGCCACCAACATCCCGCCGCACAACCTGCGTGAATTGGCCGACGCGGTGTACTGGTGTCTGGAGAACTTCGACGCCGACGAGGAGGCCACCCTCGCGGCGATGATCGAACGGGTCAAAGGCCCGGACTTCCCCACCAAGGGGCTGATCGTCGGCACCCAGGGCATCGTCGACGCCTACACCACCGGCCGCGGTTCGATCCGGATGCGCGGTGTGGTGGAGATCGAGGAGGACTCCCGGGGCCGTTCGTCGATCGTCATCACCGAGCTGCCCTACCAGGTCAACCACGACAACTTCATCACCTCGATCGCCGAGCAGGTGCGGGACGGCAAGCTGGCCGGCATCTCCAACATCGAGGACCAGTCCAGCGACCGGGTCGGCCTGCGGATCGTCATCGAGCTCAAGCGCGATGCGGTGGCCAAGGTCGTTCTGAACAACCTCTACAAGCACACCCAGTTGCAGACCAGCTTCGGAACCAACATGCTGGCCATCGTCGACGGCGTCCCGCGCACCCTGCGCATCGACCAGATGATCCGCCACTACGTCGACCATCAGCTCGACGTCATCGTTCGGCGCACCACCTATCGGCTGCGCAAGGCCAACGAACGGGCCCACATCCTGCGCGGCCTGGTCAAAGCGCTCGACGCGCTTGATGAGGTGATCGCACTGATCAGAGCCTCGGAGACTGTCGACGTGGCAAGGGCGGGCCTGATCGACCTGCTGGACATCGACGAAATTCAGGCCCAGGCGATCCTGGATATGCAGCTGCGCCGGCTGGCCGCGCTGGAGCGCCAGAAGATCATCGACGATCTGGCCCGGATCGAGGAAGAGATCGCCGACCTCGAGGACATCCTGGCCAAACCGGAACGTCAGCGGGTCATCGTCCGCGACGAACTGGCCGAGATCGTCGAGAAGCACGGTGACGACCGGCGGACCCGGATCGTGGCGGCCGAGGGTGAGGTTTCCGACGAGGACCTGATCGCGCGGGAGGACGTGGTCGTCACGATCACCGAGACCGGGTACGCCAAGCGCACCAAGACCGACCTATACCGCAGCCAGAAGCGCGGTGGCAAGGGTGTGCAGGGGGCCGGCCTCAAACAGGACGACATCGTCCGGCACTTCTTCGTCTGCTCCACCCACGACTGGATCCTGTTCTTCACCAACCAGGGCCGGGTGTACCGGGCCAAGGCCTACGAGCTTCCCGAGGCCGCCCGAACCGCGCGTGGCCAGCACGTGGCCAACCTGCTGGCCTTCCAGCCCGAGGAGCGCATCGCCCAGGTGATCCAGATCAAGGGCTACACCGACGCCCCGTATCTGGTCCTGGCCACCCGCAACGGTCTGGTCAAGAAGTCCAGGCTGACCGACTTCGACTCCAATCGCTCCGGTGGGATCGTCGCGGTCAACCTGCGCGACGGCGACGAACTGGTCGGAGCCGCGCTGTGTTCGGCCGACGACGACCTGCTACTGGTCAGCGCCAAGGGCCAGTCGATCCGGTTCTCGGCCACCGACGAGGCCCTGCGCCCGATGGGCCGCGCGACCTCCGGTGTCCAGGGCATGCGGTTCAACACCGATGACCAGCTGTTGAGCCTCAACGTGGTCCGGGACGGCACCTACCTGCTGGTGGCGACCGCCGGCGGCTACGCCAAGCGGACCGCGATCGAGGAGTACACCGCCCAGGGCCGGGGCGGGAAGGGGATTCTGACCATCCAGTTCGACGCGCGGCGCGGAAAGCTGGTCGGCGCGCTGGTGGTCGACGACGACAGCGAGCTCTACGCGATCACCTCCGGAGGAGGGGTCATCCGCACGGCCGCCCGCCAGGTGCGCAAAGCCGGCCGGCAGACCAAGGGCGTTCGCTTGATGAACCTCGGTGAGGGCGACACACTGTTAGCCATTGCCCGCAACGTCGAGGATCAGGATGATCCGGACGACGGGCAGCCCTCCGGCGGCGAATCCTAGGCCGCGGGCACAGGTAAGGAGTGGTGGTGAGTTCACCGAACGAACCGGGCCAGCCCGGCGTTGGGGACCGTCCGTCCCGGGAGGACGTGCCGGCCGACCTTCCGCCGTGGCAGGGCGGCGCCCGGCGTCCGGCCGTGCCGCCGCAGCGGGCAGCGGGCGAGGAACCCAGGCACTCCGCGGTGAGCCCGCCCGGCCCGCCGGCTGCGAGTCCCCCGGCGACTCGCGACCCCCGCAGCAGGTACGTGACCGGGATCGCCGCGCCGGACCTGTCCGCCATCAGTGCGCCGGCGAAGCGGCCGGACCCCGAACCGGCCACGGCGCGGACCGAAACGATCGCGCGCGCCGAGGCCCCGGTGGTCGAGACCTATCCCAGCGAGTTGCCCGACCTCTCCGCCGCGCCGGCCCGGTTGCCGCAGCAGGCGGAGGCGGGCCGGGAAGCCGGAGCCGGCCGCCTCCAGGTCGGTGGCCGTCCCCGCGGACCGGTGCGGGCCAGCATGCAGATCCGCCGGATCGACCCGTGGAGCACCTTGAAGGTCTCCGCGCTGCTCAGCGTGGCGCTGTTCTTCGTGTGGATGATCGCGGTCGCCTTCCTCTACATCGTCCTCGGCGCGATGGGCGTGTGGAGCAAGCTCAACAACAACGTCGGTGACCTGCTGACCAGCGCCAGCGGCGCCGGCGGCGGCGACATCGTGTCTGCCGGCTCGATCTTCGGCGGCGCCGCGCTGGTGGGCCTGGTCAACATCGTGCTGCTGACGGCGATGGCCACTATCGGGGTCTACATCTACAACCTGAGCACCGACATCGTCGGCGGGGTCGAGGTGACTCTGGCGGATCTGGACTAGCCCGATCCGGACGGGTTTGGGCACGCTGCGGCGGGTGCGGTAATCTCGTCGCGCGTCCGGCAACTCCGGCCGAAGACGGGCCTATAGCTCAGGCGGTTAGAGCGCTTCGCTGATAACGAAGAGGTCGGAG
>CAYURT010000111.1:0-3330 GCA_964447215.1 uncultured Mycobacterium sp. | reverse complement strand
GCGACGCCGGTGGTGTTCGGCTTCGCCAACCTGGTGCTGCCGCTGCAGATCGGCGCGCCGGACGTGGCCTTCCCCCGACTGAACGCGCTGTCGTTCTGGCTGTTCGTGTTCGGTGCGCTCATCGCGCTCAGTGGTTTCATCACCCCGGGCGGCGCCGCCGACTTCGGCTGGACCGTCTACGTCCCGCTCTCCGACGCCGTGCACAGCCCCGGGATTGGTGCCGACCTGTGGATCCTGGGTCTGGCCGTCGGCGGCCTCGGCACCATCCTGGGCGGGGTCAACATGATCACCACCGTGGTGTGCATGCGCTGTCCTGGGATGACGATGTTCCGGATGCCGATTTTCACCTGGACGATCTTCGTCACCTCGATCCTGGTGCTGCTGATCTTCCCGCTGCTTACCGCCGCGCTGTTCGGTCTGGCCGCCGACCGCCGCCTGGGCGCCAACGTCTACGACCCCGCCAATGGCGGAATCATCCTCTTCCAGCACCTCTTCTGGTATTTCGGTCATCCCGAGGTGTACGTCATCGCTCTGCCGTTCTTCGGCATCATCTCCGAGATCATCCCGGTGTTCTCCCGCAAGCCGATCTTCGGCTACTCCACGCTGGTGTATGCCACGATGGCCATCGCGGCGCTGTCGATGGCGGTGTGGGCGCACCATATGTACGTCACCGGGGCGGTGCTGCTCCCGTTCTTCTCGTTCATGACCTTCCTGATCGCGGTGCCCACCGGGATCAAGTTCTTCAACTGGCTGGGCACGATGTGGAAAGGGCAGCTGACCTTCGAGTCACCGATGCTCTTCGCCTTCGGCTTCTTGATCACCTTCCTGCTGGGCGGCCTGTCCGGCGTCCTGCTGGCCTCCCCGCCGCTGGACTTCCACGTGTCCGACTCCTACTTCGTGGTGGCGCACTTCCACTACGTGCTCTTCGGCACCATCGTGTTCGCCACCTACGCCGGGGTGTACTTCTGGTTCCCCAAGATGACCGGCCGGCTGATGGACGAGCGGTTGGGCAAGCTGCACTTCTGGATGACCGTGATCGGCTTCAACCTCACGTTCCTGGTGCAGCACTGGCTGGGTGACGAGGGCATGCCGCGGCGCTACGCCGACTACCTGCCCAGCGACGGGTTCACCGTGCTCAACATCATCTCCACGATCGGCGCGTTCATCCTGGGTGCCTCGATCATCCCGTTCTTCTGGAACGTCGTGAAGAGCTGGCGCTACGGCGAGGTCGTCACGGTGGACGACCCGTGGGGCCACGGCAACTCCCTGGAGTGGGCGACCTCCTGCCCGCCGCCGCGGCACAACTTCACCGAGCTGCCCACCATCCGCTCGGAGCGCCCGGCCTTCGAGCTGCACTACCCGCACATGGTCGATCGGATGCGTCAGGAGGCCCACGTAGGCCGTTCGCATGACGCGGTCGAGGCCAAGGTCGGCATCTGACGGCCGGCTCCTAGACGCTTGCCCGCTTCGGCGACGTCGTGGACGCCGCCGTGAACGTGGACGCCGCCGTGAACGTGGACAAAGTTTCGGTGCTGATCACCGTCACCGGAGCTGACCAGCCCGGCGTCACCTCGGCGCTGTTCGAGGTGCTCGCCGCCCATCAGGTCGAGTTGCTCAACGTCGAGCAGGTGGTGATCCGGGGCCGGCTCACTCTCGGGGTGCTCGTCTGCGGCCCGGTAGATGTGGCTGCCGGAGAGGCCCTGCGCACCGGGGTCACCGTCGCCGTCGAGGGGATGGGCCTGGAGGTCAGCATCGAACGGTGCGAGGCGCCGGTGATCGCCGAGCCCTCGACGCACACCATCGTCGTGCTCGGCCGCCCGGTCACCGCGGCCGCCTTCGGGGCGGTCGCCCGGGAACTGGCGACGATGGGAGTCAACATCGACGTGATCCGGGGTGTCTCGGACTACCCGGTGACAGGCCTGGAACTTCGGGTCTCGGCGCCCACCGGGGTCGGCGGGCGGTTGCGGGCCAACCTGGTGCGCGTCGGCGCCCAGCAGGGGGTCGATATCGCCGTCGAGGACTACAGCCTGGAGCGGAGGGCCAAGCGGCTGATCGTCTTCGACGTCGACTCCACGCTCATCCAGGGTGAAGTCATCGAGATGCTGGCCGAGCGGGTCGGCGCCGGCGAGGCGGTCGCGGCGATCACCGAGGCGGCGATGCGCGGTGAGATCGACTTCGCCGAATCTCTTCAGCAGCGGGTGGCCACCCTGACCGGTCTGCCCGCCGCGGTGCTCGACGAGGTCGCCGCCGAGGTGGAACTGACCCCCGGCGCCCGGACCACCATCCGGACCTTGCGCCGTCTGGGCTTTCACTGCGGGGTGGTCTCCGGCGGATTCCGCCGGGTCATCGAACCGCTGGCCCACGATCTGATGCTGGATTTCGTCGCCGCCAACGATCTCGAGGTGATCGACGGGAAGCTCACCGGCCGGCTGGTCGGAGAGATCATCGACCGGGCCGGAAAGGCCAAGGCCCTCAGGGATTTCGCCCAGGCGGCCGGCGTGCCGATGGAGCAGACCGTCGCGGTGGGCGACGGCGCCAACGACATCGACATGCTCAACGCGGCAGGCCTCGGGGTGGCCTTCAACGCCAAGCCGGCATTGCGTGAGGTGGCCGACGCCTCGCTGAGCCATCCCTACCTCGACACCGTGCTGTTCATCCTCGGGGTGACCCGTGCCGAGATCGAGGCCGCCGACGCGGTCGACGGCGTGCTGCGCCGGGTGGAGATCCCGCCGGAGTAGCCGTGAGTCAGATGCGGCACGATGGACGGGTGCCGGTTCCCGCCGACCCCGACCTCTTGATCGACTTCCGTGACGTCACCCTGCGCCGGGACGGCCGGGTGCTGGTCGGCCCGATCAGCTGGCAGGTCGAACTCGACGAACGCTGGGTCGTCGTCGGCCCCAACGGGGCCGGGAAGACATCCCTGCTGCGGATGGCCGCAGCCCTGGAACACCCGTCGTCGGGGACGGCGACCGTGCTCGGCGAGCGACTGGGCCGTGTCGACATGGGCGAGCTTCGCCAGCGCATCGGATTGAGCAGTGCGGCGCTCACCGCCCGCATCCCGGACGGCGAAACAGTGCGCGACCTGGTGGTCTCGGCCGGGTACGCGGTGCTGGGACGCTGGCGCGAAAGCTATGAGGAGGTCGATTACCGGCGTGCGGTGGACACTTTGGAGAGCGTCGGCGCCGAGCATCTGGCCGACCGCCGATTCGGCACCCTCTCCGAGGGCGAGCGAAAGCGGGTGCTGATCGCCCGCTCGCTGATGACCGACCCCGAACTGCTGCTGCTCGACGAGCCCGCCGCGGGACTGGATCTGGGTGGCCGGGAGGAGCT
>CAYURT010000110.1:0-3566 GCA_964447215.1 uncultured Mycobacterium sp. | reverse complement strand
CCCCGCCGGCGCCGCCGTTGCCGCCGGCGACGCCGACGGTCTGAGAGGTGAAGCCATCGCCGCCCTTGCCGCCGTCACCGCCGGAGGTGGCCGCTTGGCCGTCCGGCCCGGTGTTCCCAGCGTTGCCGCCGGCTCCGGCTGCGCCACCGGCGCCGCCGGCACCCAGGACGCCGGGATCGCCGCCGTTGCCGCCATCGCCGCCGTCGGGGAAGGCCGCACTGCCGTCACCGCCGTCGCCGCCGTCACCACCGTTACCGGCGTTGCCGCCGGTTCCGCCGTCGCCGCCGTCGGCGTTGGCGGCTCCGGCACCCCCGATGCCACCGGCGCCGCCGGCGCCGCCGTTGCCGCCGGCGTCGCCGTTCTCGGCGGCCGCGGTCGCGGTAGCATCGGCCCCGTCAGCACCGTTGCCGCCGACACCGCCGTTGCCCCCGGCGCCACCGGTACCGCCGTTGCTGGAGATGCCGCCACCGGCACCGCCAAGAGCGCCCGCGCCGCCCGCGCCGCCCGTCCCGCCGGCACCGCCGTCGCCGACTGCCGCGCCGACGAACGCTGTATCGGTCAGCGCTGTCACGCCCGTCCACCCGCCAGCCGGCTCGTCATACTCGACGATGTAGCCCTGGATGGCGCCGCCCCCGGCATCGGGGAGGTCGTTCCAGAGGCCCAGGATCCCCTGGACGTTGGTGGAGCCGTAGTCCTCGTCGTTGAAGTTGTCCGGCTGGTTGGAACGCCACGACGCGTAGTTGAACGGCGCTGTGACCGTCCCGCCCGCGCTGGCCGGACCGCCCTGCCAGAACTGGGTGCCGGCGTCCGGGCCGGTGACCCACCGCCATTCACCCTCGACAGCCGCATCGCTGGCCCCGATCCAGGCGTTCGGAGCCAGGACGTAGGTGGTGAGGAAGGCGTTCTCGGCCGCGCTGGTGATCGTCACCAGATAGCCGTTCGCACCGTTGAGGGTCCTGGCCCGCGCCGCGGTCTCGGCGCTGGTCCAGCTGATAGCGCCGCCAACGTACTCGTAGTACTTGTTCAAATCCGGGTAGTAGTAGACGTTGGCCTGATTGACCGTGGCGTTGACGTCGATGTCGAAGGCGCCTTCGGCCGCGCCGGTGGAGACCAGCATCGCCGCCAGTGCGGTATTGACGTCGGTCGTGGTCCCGGTGAATCCGATCTGCCGCATCGTGGAAGTGAAGGTGTTGCCGTAGGACGGGGTCAGACCCGTCGTGGTCGGCAACCGGAACGTCGTGCCCGCCGGGGCGTTGTTCATCGAAACCGTCACCAGCAGAGTGTCGGTCGGGGCGAATCCGGTGACCGTCAGAGCCGGCGCGGCCTGATCAGCCGTGCTCGGGGCGAACACCGTGTTGGCGGTGACGACCCCGCCGGCGCCGCCGTCCCCGGCGTCACCGCCCTGCCCGGCGGACCCGGCGTTGCCGCCGACACCGCCCCCACCGGCGCCCGCGTCACCACCGATGCCGGCGTTGCCGCCGGCACCGCCATTACCGCCGGTGCCGCCGTCGGGAGTGGTGGCGTCGCCGTTGGCGCCGTTGCCGCCGGCACCGCCGGCTCCGGCGTTGCCGCCGTTGCCGCCGTTGCCGCCGGTGCCGTTGGTGCCACTGGTGGCGGTGCCGGCTGCGCCGCCAGCCCCGCCGGCACCGCCGGCGGCGCCGTTGCCGCCGTTACCGCCGGTCGCTCCGGCGACGGTGACGGTGAATCCGGCCCCGCCGACCCCGCCGTTGCCGCCGGTTCCGCCGTTCCCGCCGTTGCCGGCGGTCCCGGTGGTGGCGTCCCCGCCGTCTCCGCCGTTACCGCCGAGTCCAGCCGGGCCCCCGTTGTTGCCGTTGATGGACCCTGACTTTCCGGCAGCGCCGGGACCGCCCTGGCCGCCGGCGCCGCCGTCCCCGCCGTCTCCGGCCACGCCGCCGGTGGCGGTGCCGCCGTCTCCGCCGTCTCCGCCGTCAGCGGCGATGCCGCCGGCTCCGCCCTGGATGGCGGCGCGGCCGCCGTCGCCGCCGTCGCCGCCGTTGCCGAATGCGCCGTCGGCCCCGACGGTGGCTCCACCGCCGCCTTGGCCTTCCACACCGGCGTTGCCGCCGTTGCCGCCGTCGGCGCCGGGCCGGGTGACTACCGGGGAGAAGACGCCGTCGGCACCACTGCCGCCGTTACCACCGTCAGCGCCGCTGCCGGCGTTGCCGCCGTCACCGCCGTCAGCTTGGCTGCCGGGGGTGCTGCCAGCTCCGCCCTGGCCGCCGGCCCCTCCAATACCGCCGTCACCGCCGGTCCCACCGGCGCCACCCGCCTGGGCCGCGGTGGAGGTGGCGATCACCGCATCAGCGCCGTTCGCACCAGCCCCGCCATCACCGCCGCTACCGCCACTGCCGCCGGTCCCGCCGTTCCCGCCGGTGCCGGTCCCGGTCGAGGCGCCGCCGACCCCGCCGTTGCCGCCGTCTCCGGCTCGACCACCGAATCCGCCGTCACCGCCGGCGGTGGTAGCCGAGGCGCCGTTCCCGCCGTTCCCGCCGTTCCCGCCGGCACCACCGGTACCGGCGGTCCCGTCGACCGCCGCCCCTCCGTCACCGCCGACGCCGCCTCCCCCGGCGTTGGTCCCGAAACTGCCGCTACCAACGACTGCGTCCGCACCGTCACCGCCGTCGCCACCGCTTCCACCGGCCCCACCGGCGCCAGTACCGTTGGCCGCCCCACCGAAGCCGCCGTCACCGCCGGAGCCGCCGGTGGCACTGGTCGTGGCCGCACTGAGACCGTCCCCGCCGGCACCGCCGTCACCGCCGTCACCGCCGGCGCCGAGGACGACGCCCACGCCACGGGACCCGGCGTTGCCGCCGTCGCCGCCGTCACCACCGCCGATGTTCAATCCCGCACCACTGGCACCGTCAGCACCGTCCCCGCCGTCGCCGCCGTCGCCGGCGTCGCCGCCAGCTCCATCGGTGCCGGTCCCGCCGGGGCCGCTACCGCCGAAACCGCCGGCACCTCCGCTACCGCCGTTACCGGCATCGCCGCCGTCACCGCCACCCGGGGTGCCCGAGCCGCCGTCACCGCCGACCCCGCCGGTGCCGCCGGACCCGCCATTCCCGCCGACCCCGTCGGTGCCCGAACCCGAATTGCCTGCTCCGTCCAGGCCGGCCGCTCTGCCAACGCCACCGAGACCGCCGTCCCCGCCGGCGCCACCATCGGTGCCGTCCTCGCCGGTGCCCGACAGGCCGGTGTACCCGGCCCCGCCGCTGGCGCCATTGCCACCGTCACCGCCGTCAGCGCCGTTACCACCATTGCCGGCCGAACCCGCAGCGGCCGTGCCACCACCGGCGCCGGCGGCCCCGCCGTTACCGGCCGCCCCCGCACCACCGCCCGCACCGCCGTTGCCGCCGGTCTCACCGGCCACTCCGGCTGTCAGACTCGCCGCGCCGGCCTTGCCGTCCCCGCCATCACCGCCAACACCCGCGTTGCCACCATCGCCGCCATCACCGCCGACAGCATCCGTGCCGGCAGTGCCCCCGTTACCACCGGTGCCCGCCGCACCGCCGGCACCGCCAGCACCACCAACGCCACCGTTGCCGCCG
>CAYURT010000109.1:0-3598 GCA_964447215.1 uncultured Mycobacterium sp. | reverse complement strand
TCCTTGTCGAACGGCCGTGACGCGGCCGCCGGATCGTCGTTGCGAGTCGACATCGCACGCATCATCGAGAACGCCGCAATCGGCAGCGCCTCGATCATGCCTTCAACGCCGCCGCACACGGCGATGTCGGCGTCACCCATCACGATCTGACGCCAGGCGTGGGCGATGGCCTCCGATCCCGAGGAACAGGCCGACACCGGGGTGATGACCCCGGCCCGCGCCCCGAGATCCAGGCCGACCACCGCGGCGGCGCCGTTGGGCATGATCATCTGCACGGCCAGCGGCGACACCTTGCGGGGTCCGCCCTCGTTCATCAGGTCGTAGGTCTCAACGATCTTCTCGCCGCCGCCCAGACCGGTGCCGATCACGACCGTGAATCGGTCGGGGTCGACCTCAGGGGCGCCGATGGAGTCCCACATCCGGCGGCCGAGGTATTTCGACATCCGCTGGACATAGGACATCCGCCGCATGTCCAGCCGGCCCATGTGGTCGTCGATCGGGTCGATGAGGTGGCCGCCGATCTTCACCGGCAGGTCCCACTTGGTGACGAACTCGTCTTCGAGTACCCGGATGCCGCTCTCCCCGGCCAGCAGGGACTTCCACGTGCTGTCGATGTCCGCGCCGAGCGCGGTGGTGGCCTCTACGGCGGTCACCACCACGCTCGGGAAACCGCCGTTGGCGGTGGACGGCCCGGTATAGGTCGGGGTCGACACGGTCACTGCTCCGAAGCGAACTTCTCGCGCAGCGCGGCGGCGGCCTCGGGGTTCTCCTCTTCCAGCTTCTGGATGTAGGCGACGACGTCACCGACGGTGCGCAGGCCGGCGAGATCCTCGTCCGGGATCTTCACGCCGTACTTGTCCTCGGTCTGCACCGCGATCTCCACCATCGACAGCGAGTCGATGTCCAGATCGTCGACGAAGGACTTCTCCGGGGTGACCTCTGAGGGCTCGATACCGGTGACCTCTTCGATGATCTCGGCGAGACCGGCGATGATTTCTTCCTGACTGGCGGGCACTGTGTGCTCCTTTCGTTGTTCGGACGAACGTTGTTGGTGTTCAACCTCATGCGGTTCCCCTGGGCGGTGGCCTACAGTCCGGCCAGACCGTCCAGGTCTGCGGGTGTCTTGACGGCGTGCGTCGCGATGCCCCGAAGTTCTCGTTTGGCGATCCCGGTCAGAGTCCCCGCGGGCGGGAACTCGACGATCGCCGTGGCGCCGAGCGTGCGGATGGTCTCGGTGCACAGGTCCCAGCGCACCGGCCGGGTCAGCTGGGCGACCAGTTTGGCCATCGCGTCCGCCGCCGAGGCGACCGGCCGGCCGTCGGCGTTGGACAGCAGTGTGGTGGCCGGCTCGGAGGCGCTGATCCCGGCGGCCGCGGCGGCGTAGCCGTCCATGGCCGGGGCCATGTAGTGGGTGTGGAAGGCCCCGGCGGTGGCCAGAGCGCGCACGCGGGCCTTGGCCGGCGGGTCCTCGGCCAGTTTCTCCAGGGCGGCCACCGCGCCGGCGGCGACGATCTGGCCGGCGGCGTTGCGGTTGGCCGGGATGAGTCCGAGGGCCTCCAGGCGGGCCAGCACCTCGTCCTCGTCACCGCCGAGCACCGCCGCCATCCCGGTCGGCTCCACCGCGCAGGCCTTGGCCATCTCGGCTCCGCGCACCGCCGCGAGCCGCACCGCGTCATCGGGGGAGATGACGCCGGCGATCGCGTACGCGGCGATCTCGCCGACCGAGTGCCCGGCGACGATCGATGGCGATGGAACGCCCCGCTCGGCCAGGGCGCCGAAAGCCAGCAGCGTGGTGGCCACCACCAGGGGCTGGGTGACCGCGGTGTCGGTGATCTCCTCGGCCGTCGCCGAGGTGCCCAGCGCCGCCAGGTCCAGGCCGCTGATCTGCGACCAGCGGGCCAACTGGGCGGCAGCGCCGGGCAGCTCAAGCCAGTCGGCGAGCATGCCGGGGGTCTGCGCGCCCTGTCCCGGCGCGAGCAAGGCAATCACGTCTTTAAGAGAACACTGTGAAAGCCGATTTGCGGGGTGTGCAGTTTTATGAACCTTGTCTTAAGGTTTTGTGGACATCCCACAAAAGCGGTTCGGGATGCGATGTCGGCGATATCCGGCCGATACCAATCGCTGGTCTACTCCGCGCCCGGGTCGGAGGACAGGGCGCCGACCAGGGGCGGGACCAATTGTGTCACCGACGTGCTCGTGCTGCTCGCCGGGATGCTGGTCGGAGTCGCCGGATAGCCGAGCCGGCCGACCGTGGTGGCGACTCGCAGCACATACGCGTCCCGGGGCACGGTGGGATCCCGGCCGGTGAAATCGGTGATGCGCTTCAGGCGGTAACGGACGGTATTTGGATGAACAAACAGTTTCCGGGCGCATGCCTCAATCGCGCCGCCACTGTCCAGATAGGCGTCCAGGGTGTCCGAGAGCGCCGGTCCGGCATCGGCCAGGGGGCGATTGACTTCGTTGTACAGCGCGGCCACAGCCGAGGCGTCACCGAGCAGCGCGCGCTCGGGCAGCAGTTCCCGGGCCGGCACCGGCCGCGGCGCGCCGCTCCAGCCCGAAACGGCGTTCATCCCCGATATCGCCTCGCCGGCGCTGAGATAGGCGGCGGTCAGCATGGGCGCCGTCGGGCCGATCACCACCGGGCCGTCGGAGAACGCCTCCAGCAGATCCCCGAGGAAGCGTTCGGTGGGCGACAGCGGCCCCGAGATGATCGCGATCAGCCAGGTTCCGTGCACGTCGGCCAGCGCGGCCCGGTGGTGGCGCTGGGCGATATCGCGAATGTCCTCACCGGCCAGTTCCTCGCGGCCGGGCTGGGGAGTGCCGACCACGACCGTCACCGCGGCGGTGGTGTCCCAGTTCAGGGCGGCCGAACGGGAGAGTAGCTCCGGGCCGGTATCCCCCCGGACCACCGCGTCGACCACGCTGGCCTCCATCCGGCTGTCCCAGGAGCCGCGGGCCTCGGCGGCGTCGGCGTAGGCGCTGGCCGCGGCGAACGCGAGGTTGCGGCTGTATTTCAGGATGCCCACCGTCAGCGCGGTGAGTTGTTCGGAGTTGCGGGCGACCATCGGCACGACCTCTTCGAAGAACTCCATGGTCACCCGGACCATGTCGACGGTCTGGGCCAGTGCGATCTTGCGGGTCAGGTTCTGGGGCACCAGTTCGAAGGCCTGGGCGGTGTAGCCGACATCGCTGGTGGGGTTGCGCATCCACTCGGCGAAGTTGACCACCGCGGCCTGAACCACCAGTTGCACGCTGGCGCGCTGGGAGGCCTCCAGGTCGGCGAAGAAGGGTAGGCGTTGCTGCATGGCCTGAACCGCTTCGGTGGCAAGCCGGCCTGAGTAGCCCTTGAGCCGGCGCAGCGTGGAGTCCGGGACGTCGGCCAGCAGTTCCAGCGGCGATGCCGGAAGATCCGGTCGGGATTTGTCAGCCATAGCCAAAATCTACGCGACTCGCTTAGCTGAAACCCCCAAGACCGCGAGCGTGGGCTCTATGGACCGATATGGGCTCTGAAATGTCCGGGAGGCCCACGCTCGGCGACAGATGCCTCGTGGCCTACGCCACTCCGGGGCCTGATGTCGTGGCCTACGCCACTCCGGGG
>CAYURT010000108.1:0-3701 GCA_964447215.1 uncultured Mycobacterium sp. | reverse complement strand
CCGCCCCTGGGACCACTTCGGGACACAACGACGATACGGCAGGTCAGGCTTCCCGCAGCGCCCGTGCCAGGCCCTTGTTGATCGCTTTGAGGACGGAGACCCGAGCGAACTGCTTGTCATTGGCTGGGATGACGTGCCACGGAGCCCGGTTGGCGGTGGTGCGCAGGACCATCTGGTCGACGGCTTTGACGTACTCCTGCCAGCGCTCCCGGTTGCGGTAGTCCTCTTCGGTGATCTTGTGCTTTTTGTACGCGGTGTCCTCGCGGGCTTTGAATCGCGCAAGTTGCTCGTCGGCGGAGATATGCAGCCAGAACTTGGCCACAAAGTATCCGCGCTCGACCAATTGGCTCTCGAAATCGTTGATCTCGTCGTAAGCGCGCTGCCATTCACCCGGGGTGGCGAAACCCTCCAGCCGTTCCACCAGAACCCTTCCGTACCAGGTGCGGTCGAAGATGACGAACTTCCCTGCAGCCGGCAGGTCGCGCCAGAACCGCCAGAGATAGTGGAACTTCCGCTCCTCCTCGGTAGGGGCTGCCACCGGGATCACCCGGAAGTCGCCGGCCTCCAGTGCCCCGGTGACCCGGCGGATCACTCCGCCCTTGCCGGCAGCGTCCCAGCCCTCGAAGGCCAGCACGGTGCTGACCCCGCGACGGCGGGCCTCGATCGACAGCTTGTGCAGCCGTGCTTGCTGTTTGGCCAACTGCTTTCGGTACCTGCCACCGTCCAGTGAGCGTGTCAGGTCGACACCGGAGAGCACGTTGGCCTCTTCGTCGAAGTCGCCGAACACCGTTTCAGCGACCGAGGGTGAGAAGTGCCGGCGCTGCTCGGCAAGTCGCCCCTTCAGCGCCGCCAGGATGGTGCGCGCCACGGTCAGATCGCGGTAGCGATCGTCGGTGGCCTCAACGATGGTCCACGGCGCGCCTGGACCACTGGTCTCCCGAAGGATCCGCTCGGCGATCGGCAGCACCGGCCCGAGTGCGTCCAGCGCGGCCCAGTCGCGTTCGTCAACCTGCCACCCCAGGTCTCGATGTTTGCGGGCGGCCTTGAGTTTCTTGCGCTGCGCCTTGGCCGGGGTGTGCAGGAAGAACTTCAGGATCAGCGCGCCGTCGGCGACGAGCTGGGCCTGCATATGAGCGATGTGGCGGAGCCACGCGGAGAACTCCGGCTCGCCGATCTCCCCGTCGGCGTGCATACTGGCCGCCCGCATCAGACCACCGACGAAAAACGACGTCCGGCCTTTCGGCGGCAGCGACCGCCACAGCCGCCACAGCGGCGGCCGCTGTGCCTCCTCCCCGGTGGGCTCGGCGAATACCCGGGTGTCGACGTACCGGGTGTCCATCCACTCGTTGAGCCGGTTGACCAGCGCGTTGGCGGCCAACCGGTCATCCCCGGAGATCCAGATGACCACCGGGAAGTCCGCATCACGGAGGTCGTACTGCGCGTTGACCAAGCCCACCCGCAGGTCGGGGATCGCGGCTTTGTACTCGTCCTTGTCGACCTCATTGCCGACCTCGCACACCTCGAGCATGCCGCCACCGTAAGCGGTTCTCCGCCGCTCCCGAGGGTGAATTGCGGGTGACGCTGGGGTGAACCCCGCCTACTACTGCGCCTGGCTGACCGAGGACATGTGGAAATCCGGGATGCGCAGCGCCGGCATCACCGCCCGCGTCGCCCAGTCCGACCACTCCCGCGGCAACGTCTTCTCCGCGACCCCGGCCTCGGTGGCCCGCCGCAGCAGATCCAGCGGGCTCTCGTTGAACCGGAAGTTGTTGACCGCCGCAGTCACCACACCGTCCTCGATCAGATACACCCCGTCGCGGGTCAGACCGGTCAGCAGCAAGGTGGTGGGGTCAACGGTCCGGATGTACCACAGCGTGGTCAGCAGGAGGCCGCGTTCGGTGGCGGCGATCATGTCGGCCAGCGATGCCTGCCCGCCGGTCATCAGCAGGTTGTCCGCGGGAACCGAAGGGCTGGTACCGAATTCGGCGGCCGCGGCCCGCGGGTAGGCCAGCGCGCTGACGGCTCCGTCGCGCACCCAGTCGACCCGGGCGATGTCCATGCCGTTGTCGAACACCGACATCCGCTCGGTGCTGGCCGAGGTGTGCACGAACGGCGCGCACTCCAGGCCGGGGGCGTGTGGGTCGGAGAACAGCGTCAGCGGCAGATCGGTCAGCCGCTCCCCCACCCGGGTTCCGCCGCCGGGCGCGGACAGCGCGGTGCGGCCCTCCTCGGCGCCGCGGCCCTCCATCGACCAGTTCAGGTAGATCATCATGTCGGCCACCGTCGAGGGCGGCATCAGCGTCTCGTAGTGCCCGGCCGGCAGTTCGACGCGGCGCTTGGCCCAGCCCAGCCGGGTCGACAAGTCCGCCAGCATCGTCTCGACGTCGACTTCGGCGAACCACGGCGTGCTGGCGCCCGCCCAGGCGCTGGCGTCGCCGCGCTTGGCGTTGATCTCCACCGACCCGGTCGGCTGGGTGAACCGCCGGCGCACCCCCGTGGAGGTCCCCACGAACGTCGTCTCGACCACGTGGTGGGCGAAACCGTAGAGCCGGTCGGTCCTGCCGAAGCCGTCGGACAGGGCGCGGGCGACCTCGGCGAACGCCCCCGCACCGGTGCCCGGGATGGGGTCGCCCCAGTCGGGGGGCTCCCCGGATCCGGTCAGCAGTGGGGCGGCATCGCCGGCTTCCGGCGCGGCGTGCGCGGCCTCGGCGGATGCGGCGACCAGGGCGCCGACCGCATCCGGGTCGACCACGCTGGAGCTGCGAACCCCGACATGCGCGGAGTCCCCGCGGTGCACCACCGAGATCACCGCGGTGGACCGGCTGGTCGACACCCCGTTGGTGGTCATCGAGTTTCCGGCCCAGCGCAGCGACGCCTCGGCGCGGTCGGTGACGATCACGATCGTCTCGTCGCAGCGCCCGGACTCCGCCGCGGCCGCCAGGGCGAGGTCGACGACATCCTGGGCCGGGATCACGCCGGATCTCGATTCATCTGCCGGACTCCTCGACGGTGTTGAGCACGTTCACCCCGCGAAACAACGCCGACGGGCAGCCGTGGCTGACCGCGGCCACCTGGCCGGGTTGGGCCTTGCCGCAGTTGAACGCCCCGCCCAGCCGCCACGTCGCGGCACCTCCGACGGCTTCCATGGAGTTCCAGAAGTCGGTGGTGACGGCCTGATAGGCGACATCACGCACCTGGCCGTCCAGCTCGCCGGCCCGGATCCGGAAGAACCGCTGACCGGTGAACTGAAAGTTGTAGCGCTGCATGTCGATAGACCAGCTCTTGTCCCCGACGATGTAGATCCCGTTGTCGACCCGGGCGATCAGATCAGCGGTGCTCAGATCCTCGGAGCCGGGTTGCAGCGAGACGTTGGGCATCCGCTGGATCGGCACGTGGTGGGCGGAGTCGGCATACGAGCATCCGGTGGACCGGGCCGCCCCCAGCCGCTTGGCGAACACCCGGTCGGTCTGATAGCCCACGAAAATGCCGTCGCGCACCAGATCCCAGCTCTGCGCGGCCACACCTTCGTCGTCGTAGCCGATAGTGGCCAGCCCGTGGGCGACGGTGCGGTCGGCGGTGACGTTCATGACCGGCGAGCCGTACCGCAGCACACCGAGCTTGTCGGGGGTGGCGAAGGACGTCCCGGCGTAGGCCGCCTCGTAGCCGATGGCGCGGTCGTATTCGGTGGCGTGCCCGATGGA
>CAYURT010000107.1:0-3704 GCA_964447215.1 uncultured Mycobacterium sp. | reverse complement strand
TGGCGTCGACCTGCCGCAGCACCTCGGCGGTGATCTCGACCAGGAAGCTGTCCAGTTCGCCGGCATTCCAGTCGGCGAAAACGTCGGCGATCTGGGCCGCGGTCAGCCCCAGCGCGTCGCGCAGCAGTTGGTAGGCCTCGCCGATGAGCTGCATGTCGGAGTACTCGATGCCGTTGTGCACCATCTTCACGAAGTGGCCGGCCCCGTCGGGGCCGATGTGCGTGCAGCACGGGACCCCGTCGACGTGGGCGGAGATCTCCTCCAGCAGCGGCCCCAGCGACTCGTAGGACTTCGCGGGGCCGCCGGGCATGATGGAGGGTCCGTTGAGCGCGCCCTCCTCGCCGCCGGAGATACCGGCGCCGACGAAGTGCAGCCCGCGTTCGCGCATCGCTTTCTCGCGGCGGATGGTGTCGGTGTAGAGGGCATTGCCGCCGTCGATGATGATGTCGCCGGGTTCCATGGCGTCGGCGAGCTCGTCGATCACCGCGTCGGTGGCCTCACCCGCCTTGACCATGATCAGTACCCGGCGCGGGCGTTCGAGGGCTGCCAGGAAATCGGCGATGGTCGCCGTGCCCACGAAGTCGCCCTCCGAGCCGTGCTCGGCCAGCAGCGCCTCGGTCTTCTGTATCGACCTGTTGTGCACGGCGACGGTGTAGCCGTGCCGGGCGAAGTTGCGCGCGATGTTCGAACCCATGACGGCCAGACCGGTCACGCCGATCTGCGCCGAAGGTTCCCGGGGGGTGGTCGGATCGGCGCTCATCTCTGCCTTCCTCTCGACGTGGTTCTGTGTTGACGGGTTCTGACGGCGGGTCTCAGCCGAGGAAAAGCCGGCGCACCTCGCTGAGCCACGGAATCGCCACCGCCAACGTCGGCACCACCAGCACCGCCGCCGCGGCGGCATAGGCGGCCAAGGACAGGAGCAGCGAGTTCTTCCGCGACAGCCGCACAACCCGGATCACCGTCGTCGGTCCGCCGGCCGCCAGGGCGCCGGCCGGGGCTTGGGAGGCCGCACAGGCCACCAGCGCCCGGGCCAGCGGGGCCGGACCGGCGGTGCGTACCGCGGCGTCGTCGGCCAGCAGTTCCACCAGCAGACGGACCGCGTTGAGGGCACTGCCGCTGCGCACGATCCGGGGGAAGGCGGTGTGCAAGGCGACGAAGGCTTCGAGCACCAAATCGTGCCGGGCGCGCAGGTGGGCTCGTTCGTGGCCGATGATCGCGGCCAACTCGGATCGGTCCAGGGCGTCCAGGGTGCCTTCACTGAGCACCACCCGCTGCTGCCGCCCGGGCAGGCAATAGGCCAGCGGCTCGCGCACCTGCAGGACCCGCACATCGGCCGGATGACCGGCCATCTGCCCGTGCATCCCCCGGCCGACATGGTGGCCGCCGCAGTTGCCGACGAGGTCCACCACCGTCCGGTGCCGGGAACGCCGCCGCCGGGTGTCGACGCCGACCCGCACAATCGCGCCCACCAGACGACCGGCGACCAGCAGGGTCAGACCGAGCACCAGTGCCGCGCCGACCAGCATCGGCCAGCCCAGTCCGGCGAGGCTCTCAGCGAGGCCGGTTGCCGGCGGGCGGTCGGCACGGGGGACGAACAGCAGGGCGGCGATCGCCAGGCCGGCGCTGAACGCCGACAGCACCGCGGCCCCGGCGACGGCCTGCCAGAGCACCACCGCGGCCCGCGGAGCGCGCAGCGGCCAGGATGCCCGGGCCAGCAGCGCTGGGACCGGACCTGCCAGGACCAGGGCCAGCACGGCGAACGCGAGAGCGGACACGTCCGACAGTGTTCCTCAGCCCGACTGCCGCCCGCTAGGGGATCGGCCGGGTTGGTCGCCAGTGCCGGGGAGGCGGACGGGGGATCGCGGGGAACCGACCCGCAGGGCAGCTACCGGCGCGCCTGCAGCTCGTCGAGGGCGCGACGCAGGGCGTCGGCCTCGTCATTGCCGACCCGCCCCACGAAGCGCATCAGGGCGGACTGCCTGCCGCCCGCTCCCACGGCCTGGTCGAGTGCGTCGACCATCAGGCTCGCCACCAGATCGTCGCGGCTTCGCACGGGGGTGTAGCGGTGTGCCCGGTCATCGCGGATCTGCGTCACGAGACCTTTGCGGGCGAGCCTCTGCAGGACCGTCATCACGGTCGTGTACGCCAGTTCGCGGTGGGTGCTCACTACCTCGTGGACCTGCCGGACGGTGCGCGGGTCGCCGGTGTCCCACAGGTGGTCCATCACGGCTCGCTCAAGTTCGCCGAGACGATTCGCTTCGGTCATCTCGAGTTCGTCTCCATCGCAGTAAGGGTACTCGCGGTCTCCTCCGTTGGAGGTACCCGGAAAACGCCTGGAGGATGTATGCATCGCGGTATTGACCGCTGCACCAGCAAACCCGGCGGGGGACCCGGCCGGGTTCCGCCTGGTTCGGGCGTGTACACCTGATGTCGTGCAACCGCAGGATCTGCCGCCCGCGCCGTTCGATATCGCGATCGGGCTGACCTATACCGAGGTCTCTCCCGACGGGGTGCGGGCCGACCTGACCGTCGCACCGACCCTGCACCAGCCGATGGGGATCGTGCACGGCGGCGTCTGGTGCTCGATGGTGGAGTCGATGGCCAGCGTCTCGGCCTACCTCTGGCTGGAGGCGAATGGCGGTGGAAACGTCGTCGGGGTCAACAACAACACCGACTTCCTGCGCGCGCTCACGGAGGGCACCGCGCACGGGGTGTCGGAGCCGGTGCACCGCGGACGGCGGCAGCAACTCTGGCTGGTGACGATCCGGGACGACGCCGAGCGCCTGATCGCGCGCGGTCAGGTGCGCCTGCAGAACCTCGAGCAGCGTTCCTGACCTGGCGCCGGTCGGCCGGCGGTCAGTCGTGGCGGCCGGCGAGTTGCAGCGAAAGCTGCGCACCTCCCAGGCGGCTGTTTCCCAAAGCGGCGGTGCCGCCGTGTAATTCGGCCTGCTGGGCAACAAGGGCCAATCCCAGTCCAGAGCCCGAACGCGACGCGGTGGATCCGCGGGAGAACCGTTCGAAGACCTGTTCGCGCTCCTCCTCCGGCACGCCGCTGCCGTTGTCGTCAACGGTGACCCGGACGCCATCGGCGGAACTGGCGACCGCCAGCTGTACCTCGGTTGCGCCCCCGTGTTTGACCGCGTTGGCGATCGCGTTGTCGATGACCAGTCGCAGCCCGACCGGCAACCCCACCATCAGCACCGCCGGCGAGGGGACCAGTGAGACGCGGAGATCGGGATAGGTGCGTTCGGCGTCGTGCGCGGCGCGGTCGAGCAGTTCGGTCATGTCGAACGGCACGAAGTCGGCGGCCGTGGTCAGTTCGCCCTGGGCGAGCCGCTCCAGCGCGGTCAGAGTGGCCTCGATCCGGGTCTGCGTGCGCACAGTGTCGCCGATGACCTCTTTGCGCTGCTCGTCGCCCAGATCCAGAGTGGACAGCACCTCCAGGTTGGTGCGCATGGCGGTCAGCGGGGTGCGCAGTTCGTGGGAGGCGACCGCGGCGAAATCGCGGGCCGCCTCGAGGGCGGCCTCGGTGCGGGCCTGTTCGTCGCCGATCCGGGCCAGCATGCCTTCGACCGCCTCGCCGATCTCGACCGCTTCGCTGACGCCGCGGACCTGCACCTCTTCGGGCTTTGACTGTGCGTTGATGGCCCGGGCCTGCTGGGCCAGCAGGCGGAACGGGTCGATCATGATCAGCGAGAAGAACC
>CAYURT010000106.1:0-3973 GCA_964447215.1 uncultured Mycobacterium sp. | reverse complement strand
CGGTGGTGATGGTGGCGGCCTACGAGATGCTGGCCGGCCGCTGCGACTACCCCCTTCACCTCGGCGTGACCGAGGCCGGGCCGGCCTTCCAGGGGACCATCAAGTCGGCGGTCGCCTTCGGAGCCCTGCTGTCCCGCGGCATCGGTGACACCATCCGGGTGTCGCTGTCCGCCCCGCCGGTCGAGGAGGTCAAGGTCGGCAACCAGATCCTCGAGTCGCTCAACCTGCGGCCGCGCTCGCTGGAGATCGTCTCGTGCCCGTCCTGCGGCCGCGCACAGGTCGACGTCTACACCCTGGCCAACGAGGTCACCGCCGGCCTGGAAGGCCTCGACGTCCCGCTGCGGGTCGCGGTGATGGGCTGTGTGGTCAACGGGCCGGGGGAGGCGCGGGAGGCCGACCTCGGGGTCGCCTCGGGCAACGGCAAGGGGCAGATCTTCGTCAAGGGCGAGGTGATCAAGACGGTGCCGGAAGCCAAGATCGTGGAGACCCTGATCGAGGAGGCGATGCGGCTGGCCGCCACACTGCGCGACGCGGACGCAACTGCGGGCGGATCGCCGGTCGTCACCGTAAGCTGAGGCGACATCTTCACCCGGGAGTTCCCCAGAAGGACATCTCATGTCAGCACCGCCGCTGATCCGCCCGGCCGACGGGCGTCGTGTCTCGGTGGCGCGTGACGTCGCGGCGGTCAATGAGGTTCTCGCCGCGGACCCGATCGGTTCTTGCATGGTGGCCGCGCGGGTGTCCGACCACGGAATCGATCCCCGCGCCATCGGCGGCGAGCTGTGGACGCGCCGGAAGGCGGCGGACTCGCTGTGCTACGCCGGGGCGAACCTGATCCCGCTGCGGGGCGCCCCGGCCGATCTGGTCGCCTTCGCCGACCGGGCACTCGCCTCGGCGCGGCGGTGTTCCTCACTGGTGGGCCGGGCCGAGTTGGTGATGCCGATGTGGGAGAGGCTGAGCAGAGGCTGGGGCCCGGCACGCGACGTCCGCGAGGACCAGCCGTTGCTCGCGCTGGACTCCCCGCCGGACTGCGAGGTCGATCAGGCGGTGCGCAGGGTCAAGATCGACGAGCTGGACCCCTACCTGGTGGCCTCGGTCGACATGTTCATCGGTGAGGTCGGCATCGACCCGCGAACCGGTGACGGGGGCCGGGGCTACCGGCGCCGGGTCGCCGGGATCATCGCCGCCGGGCGGGCTTTCGCCCGATTCGAACACGGCCAGGTGGTGTTCAAGGCCGAGATCGGTTCCCAGTCGCCCGCGGTCGGCCAGATCCAGGGGGTCTGGGTCCATCCGCAGCGGCGGGGCCGCGGACTCGGTGCCGCCGGGACCGCGGCGGTGGCCGCGGCGGTGCTCGACTCCGGTCGCGTCGCGAGCCTGTACGTCAACGGTTTCAACACCGTCGCGCGGGCCGCCTACGCCCGGGTCGGGTTCCGCCGGGTCGGCACCTTCGCCACCGTGCTGCTCGACTGATCCGGGGCCTGCGCCGGTTTCCGTTCGGTTCCTTCGGTACACGCGGTGCGCCTCCACGCGTTCACCATCACAGACTCGTAACATCTGTACCAATGGCAACTTCCACCTCATCAGTAACACGAGTTCTCGGGATCGGCGCGGTGTTCGGCCTGGTCCTGGCCAGCGGAACCGTCTCAGCCTGCACGCCGCGGCCCGACGGCCCTACGCCGGCGGCGGAAATGTTCTTCGCCGACCTCGGGCACCGCGACACCGCATCCGCCGCACAGCGCAGCGACCGTCCGACGGACGCCCACGCCGACCTCAACGAGGCCTGGGCCGGTCTGCAGGCCCGCCGCATGGAGGCCAGGGTTCTGGGCTCGCGCTACACCGGGGACACCGGAACGGTGGACTACCGGGCCACCTGGGAGCTGCCCCGAAACCGTGTCTGGAGCTACGACGGCACCTTGAACATGGTCCGTGACGAGACGGGCTGGCGGGTGCGCTGGACTCCCGCGGCGCTCCACCCCAAGCTGGGCGAGAATCAGACCCTGTCGTTGCGGTCCGACCCGCCGGCCACGGCATCGGTCAACGAAATGAGCGGCACCGAGGTACTGGTGCCGGGCAGCCTCTTCCGCTATCAGCTCGACGCGGCGAAGGCTGGGAGCAGCCTGATGCCCACCGCCCGGGTGGTGGCCGACGTCCTGCGCCAGTTCGACGACACCCTGGATCCGCAGCAGCTCGCGGAGCGGTCCACCTCGGCCAACGGGCCGCTGGACCTGATCACGTTACGTCCGGCCGACCACGACCGGGTCGCCGCCGCTCTGGATGCCCTGCCCGGCGTGGTGGTGACCCCGCAGGCGGCGATGCTGCCCACCGACCCGGGTTTCGCGCCGACGGTCGTCAATGAGGTCAAGGACGCGGTTCTCGACGAACTCGACGGTGAGCCGGGCTGGCGGGTGGTCAGTGTCAACCAGTACGGGGCCGACGTCGACGTTCTCAACGAGGTTCCGCCCAAACCCGCGCCGTCGGTCACCCTGACGCTGGACCGGCTGGTGCAGAACGCCGCCCAGCACGCCGTCGACACCCACGGCAACAAAGCCATGCTGGTGGCGATCCGGCCCTCGACCGGTGAGATCCTCGCCGTCGCGCAGAACGACGCCGCCGACGCCGACGGGCCCGCCGCAACCACGGGCCTCTACCCGCCCGGGTCGACATTCAAGATCGTCACGGCAGGAGCGGCCATCCAGGCCGATATGGCCGAGCCGGATTCCATGGTGGGCTGCCCAGGCCAGATCGACATCGGAGACCGAACGATCCCCAACTACAACAAGTTCGACCTCGGCACCGTCCCGATGGCCCGGGCCTTCGCGAAGTCCTGCAACACCACCTTCGCCGAACTGGCCAGCCGGATGACACCCAACGCGCTGACCGCGGCGGCCTCCCAGTTCGGCATCGGCGCGGACTACATCATCGAGGGCCTGACCACCGTGACCGGCTCGGTGCCGCCCACGGTCGATCTGGCCGAACGCACCGAGGACGGTTTCGGCCAGGGCAAGGTCGTGGTCACCCCGTTCGGGATGGCCTTGGCAGCAGCCACCGTGGCAGCCGGCGAGACCCCGATGCCGCACCTGATCGTGGGTCGGCACACCCCCGAGAGCGGCGCGCATCCGCCGGCCGATCCCGCCACCGTGGAAGGGCTGCGGTCGATGATGCGCCAGGTGGTGCTCGACGGCACCGCCACCGAGATCCGCGACGCCGGGGAGGTTTACGGCAAGACCGGTGAGGCGGAGTTCCCGGGCGGCTCGCACGCGTGGTTCACCGGCTACCGGGGGGACCTCGCCTTCGCCGCGCTCATCGTCGGCGGCGGCAGTTCGGTCTACGCGGTCCGGATGGTGCGGCAGATGCTCGCCGAACTGCCCCCCGACTTCCTCGTCTGAGGGGGTCAGCCGGCGACGATCTCGCCGCCGCGCAGCGTCACCGGCCGCGCGGTGAGCGGCTCGACGGCCGGCCCGCGCAACACCTCTCCGTCCATCCCGAAGCGGGAGCCGTGACAGGCGCACACCGCTGCGCCGTCGACCACCTCGGACAGGGCGCAACCGGCGTGCGTGCAGCGGGCGACGAACCCTTTGAAGACGCCGTCGGTGGGCTGGGTGACCAGGGTGCCGTCGACGATCGTGCCGGAGCCGACCGGCACGTCGGCGGCCGCGGTCAGCGCCTGTCCCGCCACCGGAGGCGGGGCGACCGGCACCTCGCCGGCATTGGCACAGCCTGCCAGGGGCACGGCCGCGGCGCCGATCAGCACGGTGCGGCGGGTCACGTCGGTCATCGGGCCAGCTTAGGACCCGGCATCCCCGGTCGCCGCGGTTGGGCGGCCGTGCGTCCGGTTGGATAGGCTTGACCAGGTCATGACCGAGATCGAGAGCACCCCCGCGCTGCGGGTTTCCGACGCCGACCGCAGCGGGACCCTGCGCCGCCTGCACAACGCCGTGGCGCTGGGCCTGATCGACATCGGCGAGTTCGAGGA
>CAYURT010000105.1:0-4388 GCA_964447215.1 uncultured Mycobacterium sp. | reverse complement strand
GTTCGGCGGGTCCTGAAACCACAAATACCGGGAGGACGCCTACCGCGACGCCGGCATTGACTTGACCACTCCCCCGGCCGGTTCGCCTGCGATCGCACCGACTGGTGTGCTCGGGCCGACGTTGGCCACGACATGGGGTGCCGGGGGGCGCTGGAAACCAACCGCTTTGCGCCCAGTGCGTTGGCAGGGCTGGAACTCGTGGACGGAAGCCGGATCGCCTAGCTCGGCTGCAGCGCCGCGCCCCACGCAAGCGGGTTGAGATTGCGGTACGGATCACCGGTCCGCAGTTCCTGGAGCTCGGCGAGGATCGCCTCAAGAGCGCTCTGGGTCCGCTGTTTCAGCGTGGCCTCCCACGTGTCAGCCCCCGCGCCGGCAGGGCGCATCGTCGAAATAGGTTGACCGAAGCGCAGATACATCCGCTGCGGACGCGGTAGCAGCGTAAGTCCCAGACCGCGCACGAGTGGGATACCGGTGCCCGAGAGGCCATGCAGGCGCTCCCCGATGCCGCGTGTCAGTCGCTCCCAGGTGCTGTTGCGCTCCACCATGCTCTCGAAAACATCGTCGCCGCCCACGAGGCCGACCGGAACGATGGGATAGTCATGCGCGGCGGCAATGCGCGCGAAGCCCGAACGGCCTTTCCACATCAGGCGGTATTCCTCGCCTCTGAACTTCAGCATGTCACGAGCACCACCCGGGAATACCAGCAGAGTCTCACCCCGCTGCATCAATTCGGCCGCGACATCGGGTTGACCAGGCACCGCGCCGACCGCTTCGGCGAGATCGCGGCTGAATCCTTTCATCTCTTTCACCTTGTCGACGGCCAGCCCCCGCAGGCG
Source organism: uncultured Mycobacterium sp. (assembly GCA_964447215.1). Classification (GTDB taxonomy): domain Bacteria; phylum Actinomycetota; class Actinomycetes; order Mycobacteriales; family Mycobacteriaceae; genus Mycobacterium. The sequence goes on along the minus strand of CAYURT010000105.1, from coordinate 3,552 downwards.
CACCCCGAGGTGACGGTGCACGAAATATCCCGTCACCAAGATCTCCGGCCAGCCGGCTGAGGTGTGATTGCCAACGAGCAGGAATCGCCCATCACCGGGCAGGTTTTCCAACCCGTCGACGTAGATGCGGGAAAGATCGACCGCAGGGCCCAGACCGCTGGCGGCGGCGAAAATCGCATTCCGCAGCTTCGCCACCCGAGGCGGCTGGTTGACCAGCCGATCGAGGTCTTCGGCGGACAAGGGTGTGTGGGCCATGAGACCACTGTAGGGCGGGCGCGCCCACCCGCTCAGGAGTCAGGACCCAGCTCCCGGGCGAGCTTGTCGAATGCGCCCGAACCACCGCAGCGGCACACAGGCCGACCAAGGCTGCGTTTCGGCGCGGCACCGCCGGCAAATCCCTCTACGCTTGACTTGGTGGTTGCCCGCGCCCCTTCCCTCATACATCCCGTGCAGCTTCGCCGTACCCGGCACGCGCCGGTCTGGGCTTGTGAGCTTCGTGGGCGGGCCGGGTGAGCGCGTCCGACGGCGTCGCGGCGCTGGCCCAGGCGCGCCGCCGATTCTCGTCGCGGCTGACACCGCCGCCCACCCCTGTACCGAGCCTTGTCATCAACCTCGCCGTATTGGCCGTGTGGGTGGCGTTGTTCCTGTTGGTGTTCGGCCGTGGCGGGCTTTTGGCATGGTCGGTGGGGTTGGCCTACCTGGCCTACGACGCCGCATTGTTGGTCTTCACCGGTTGGCACATCAGACGGTTCACCACCGGGTCACGCAACGGGCCGGCGGGGCCGAGGCCGAGCATCGCGGTGCTGATCGCCGCCTACAACGAGTCCGCAGATCTGCCCGCGACCATCCGTGCCTTGATCAACCAGAGCGACCCGCCCGATGAAATCGTGATCGCCGATGACGGCTCCACCGATGACACCGCGGCCGTGTTGGGGAATGAATTCGGCTTCGGTGTCGACGGACTCGGTGACCGGGTGCTGCTGGGAACGGTGTCGGTGATCTTGACGCGGCTGCCACACGCCGGCAAGGCCCATGCCCTTAACGCCGCGATGCTGGAGACGACGGCAGACATCGTGCTCACCGTAGATGCCGACACGTTGCTGGACCGCTCCGCCGTTGCGGCCGTGCGGGATGCGTTCGCCCGAGAGCCGGAACTGGTCGGCATCACCGGCGTCATCACCCCGGAGTCACGGCGCACCCCCGTCGGGCGAACGCTGCAGTTCTTCCAAACCTATGAATACATTCGCAATTTCCTCGGTCGCTATGCCTGGATGCGGGCCGACTGCCTGCAGCTGATCTCCGGGGCGTTCGCGGGCTTTCGGCGGGCGGCGGTCGTCGCTGTTGGCGGCTTCGACGACGGGTGCCTGGTAGAGGACTACGAACTGGTGCACCGGTTGTACCGCTACTCCGGGGAGCGTCAGCTGAATTGGCGCTTCCGGGTGCTTGGCGATGCCCAAGCGCGCACCACAGCGCCCGGCTCGGTGCCGGCGCTGCTGCGTCAGCGCCGCCGCTGGTTCGGGGGATTTCTGCAAACCCAATGGTGGTATCGCGCCATGGTGGGTAGCAGGCAGATGGGACGGATCGGCACGGTGATGCTGCCGGTCAAGGCTCTTGACACCGTGCACCCCCTGTATGGGCTGACCGCGTTCGCCTTGTTGGTCTACTTCATTGTGACCGGCAGCGTCGACGTTCTGGCGCCGGTCGCGGTGGTGCTGGGCGGCGCGCTGGCCATCAACCTCGTGTTCCAGCTGTGGTCGGTGGCCCAGTACCGCCGATGGGTCGGTGACCCGCACCGGGTCAGCCTGGTCGCAGCGGGGGTGGCCAGTGTTTTGGAGCCCTTCACCTTTCGGCTACTGCTGCAGCTCGGTGCGCTGCTGGGCTGGGTCGCTTTCCTCGGGGTAGGACAGCGATGGGGTGGTGCTGAGCGATTCGGTCTCGATGACATCGATTCCCAGCAACGATGAACCCGGCGCTGGGCAGTTGGGGGCTGCTGCCGATCATGGCGCCGGTGGCGGCCGCGACAATTCTCGGGTTGGCGGCGCTGCTGCTGAACCGCTCGGCGGCGACGAGCGGTGAGCGGCTGCTGGCCGGGGCGGTGACGTGGGTCGCGGTGGTCGCAGCTGGGGTGCGGATACTCGGGGGCGCCGGTGCCCTGACCGCACCGGTAGTGGCCGGATCCGCTGTCGCGGTAGCGGTGTGTGTCTGGGTTGCGGTGTGGGTTCGCGCTGTGCCGGTGCCGACGCCTAGGCGATGGCCGGTCAGCGTCGCCACGGCCCCGGTGTTGGTGGTGGCCTCCATTGCTGTGGTCATCGCCGGTGCCGCTGCCTACCTGCTACCGGTCTGGCAGTGGGATGCACTCGGCTATCACTTGCCCTATGTGAACTTCGCCTTGCAAGACGGCTCGCTGGCTGGCGTTCCCGCCGGGGTCGCCTACCTGTCGACCTACCCCAAGGTGGTGGAGAACACCTTTATCGCCTGGCGAGCAATGCTTCCCAACGATTCTCTGGTCGACCTGGCGCAGCTGCCGTTCGGACTGCTGGGCGCGTTGGCGATTTCGGTGATTGCCCGGCGTCTGGGAGCCCGCGGCGACGCGGCCGCCGCCGCGGGGGCGGTGTGGCTGACGCTGCCGGCGGTGTTGTTGCAGCTGCCCACGAACTACGTCGACGTTGCGTCGGCGGCGTTGGCGCTCAGTACTGTGGCGTTCCTGCTCGGTCCGGCCGAGCGGCAACGGCTGATGCTCGCAGCGGTGGCCCTGGGACTTTTCCTGGGTTCCAAGCCCAGCACCGTGCTTGCCGTCGTGTTGCTGTTCGCCGCCCTCACGGTGGTGGCAATCCGGGCCCGGCTGATCAGCGTGGTGCCGCTAGCGGGACTGTTGGTGTTGTTGTTGGGTTCGGAAACCTATCTGAGAAACATGGTGCAAAAGGGCAACCCGGTGTGGCCGGTGCGTATCGAGCTGGGTCCTCTGCATCTGCCTGGTGAGTTCGGAGTCGCTGAGTTGCTGGCGTCCGGGGCTGCTGCGCCACGCACCCACGGCAACGTAGTCCAGCGGGTGGTCGGTTCGTGGTCGGTGATCTGGCCGCAGGTGCCGGCATTCGACATGCGCGTCGGCGGGCTGGGGATCGTGGTATTGGTGGCCTTGCCGGTGGCCGTGCTGCGCCTGGTTCGGCACTGCCGCGGCCTCGATGCGCTGGTGCTGGGGTTGATCGTCGTGGCGACGCTGGCGACACCGGAACCCGCCGTGGCGCGTTTCGTGCTGACGTTCGCCGGCCTGGTGCTGGCCGCCGCTGTGCCTGCGACCGAGTGCTTCCGAGGACGCGAGTGGTCCCGAATCCTGGTTTTCGGGTTGGTGGCGGTGGGCGCTGCGCAATCCGTCGTAGCCGCCTATCCGGGGCTGCGCGGGGAGGGCCCGGCACTTGGCGCCTATCTGGATATGACCGACGCCGAGCGGCGGCGCGCTGTAGGTGCGGCCGGCCCGCCCGGTCCCTTCGTGGACGCGGTGGAGGCCATGCGGCCCGGTCAGATCGCGGTGTTCGACGGGTCGGTGGAGCTCCC
>CAYURT010000104.1:0-4432 GCA_964447215.1 uncultured Mycobacterium sp. | reverse complement strand
CCGACCACGAAGTACTGCGACTGCGGGTGGGCGAAGTACCAGCCGCTGACGGCGGCGCCCGGCCACATCGCCATCGACTCGGTCAACTCGATACCGGTGCGCTCGGTGACGTCGAGCATCTCGAACAGCGTCGACTTCTCGGTGTGCTCGGGGCAGGCCGGGTAGCCCGGTGCGGGACGGATGCCGACATACCTCTCGCCGATGAGGGCCTCGTTGTCGAGGTGCTCGTCGGGCTGGTAGCCCCAGAACTCGGTGCGGACCCGCTGGTGCATCCGTTCGGCGAAGGCCTCGGCCAACCGGTCGGCGAGCGACTCCAGCAGGATCGCGCTGTAGTCGTCGTGGGCTTCCTTGAACTCGGTCACCTTGTCGTGGCTGCCCAGTCCCGCGGTGACCGCGAAGGCGCCGATGTAGTCGGCCAAGCCGGTGTCTTTGGGCGCGATGAAGTCGCCCAGCGACCGGTTCGGGATGCCGTCGCGGTGCCGGCCCTGCTGACGCAGGTTGTGCAGCGTGGTCAGCACCTCGGTGCGGGCCTGGTCGGTGTAGACCTCGACATCGTCGCCGACGGCGTTGGCACAGAAGAACCCGATCACGCCATTGGCGGTCAGCCACTTCTCCCCGATGATGGTGTCGAGCATGGTCTGTGCGTCGTTGTAGAGCTTGCGAGCGGTCTCACCGGTCGCCGGATTGTTGAGGATGTCGGGGAAGCGGCCCTTCATCTCCCAGGCGTTGAAGAACGGCTGCCAGTCGATGTACTCGCGCAACTCGGCGATGTCGTAGTCCAGGAACTCGCGGACCCCCAGACCCTGCGCCGGCGCCGGCGGGGTGTAGCCGTCCCAGTCGACAGGCGTCCGGTTGGCACGGGCCTTCTCCAGCGTCAGCATCGGCCGTTCGTTCTTCTGCGCGTGCCTCTCCCGCAGCGACGCGTAATCGGCCGCGGTGGCCTCCAGCAGCCCGGGACGCTGTTTGTCGTCGAGCAGCGCCGCGGCGACCGGCACCGACCGGGAGGCGTCCTTGACCCACACCACCGGACCGCTGCGGCGCGGCGCGATCTTCACCGCCGTGTGCGCGCGGGAGGTGGTCGCGCCGCCGATCAGCAGCGGAATCCGCATCCCCCTGCGTTCCATCTCGACGGCGACGTTGACCATCTCGTCCAACGACGGGGTGATCAGGCCGGACAGCCCGATGATGTCGGCGTCGTACTCCTCGGCCGCCGCCAGAATCTTCTCGCCGGGCACCATCACACCGAGGTCGATCACCTCGAAGTTGTTGCACTGCAGGACCACCCCGACGATGTTCTTGCCGATGTCATGCACGTCGCCCTTGACGGTCGCCATGATGATGGTGCCGTTGGTGTCCTTGCCCGTGTCCCCCTCGGCCTTCTCCGCCTCGATGAACGGAAGCAGATAGGCGACGGCCTTCTTCATCACCCGGGCCGACTTCACCACCTGGGGCAGGAACATCTTGCCCGCCCCGAACAGGTCGCCGACCACGTTCATCCCGTCCATCAGCGGACCCTCGATCACCTCGATCGGCCGGCCGCCGGCGTTGGCGATCTCGGCCCGCAACTCCTCGGTGTCGTCGTCGACGTGGGCGTCGATGCCCTTGACCAGGGCGTGGGTGATCCGCTCCCGCACCGGAAGGCTGCGCCACTCGGCCGCGGCCGGGTCGGCCGGGGCCTGCCCCGAGGTGTTGAACCGTTCGGCGATCTCCAGGAGCCGTTCGGTCGCGTCCTCGCGACGGTTCAGTACGACATCGGTGATCCGCTCCCGCAGTTCGGGGTCGATCGAGTCGTAGGGCACCAGCGCGCCCGCGTTGACGATGCCCATGTCCAGTCCGGCCCTGATGGCGTGGAACAGGAACACCGCGTGGATCGCCTCACGGACGGGGTTGTTGCCGCGGAAGGAGAACGAGACGTTGGAGATGCCGCCGGAGATGTGCACCCCCGGGAGGTTCTCCTTGATCCATGCGCAGGCCTCGATGAAGTCGGTCCCGTAGGTCGCGTGCTCCTCGATACCCGTGGCCAGTGCGAACACGTTCGGGTCGAAGATGATGTCCTCGGCGGGGAAACCGACCTCCCCGGTCAGGATCCGGTAGGCGCGGCCACAGATCTCCTTGCGCCGCTCCAGGTTGTCCGCCTGCCCGGCCTCGTCGAAGGCCATCACCACGACGGCGGCTCCGTACTTGCGGCAGAGCCGGGCCTCCCGGACGAACTTCTCCTCGCCCTCCTTCAGCGAGATCGAGTTGACGATCGGCTTGCCCTGCACGTTCTTCAAACCGGTTTCGATGACTTCCCATTTCGAGGAGTCGATCATCACCGGAACGCGGCTGATATCGGGTTCGGCCGCGATCAGCTTGGTGAACCGGTCCATGGCGGCGACGCCGTCGATCATGCCCTCGTCCATGTTGATGTCGATGATCTGCGCACCGACCTCGACCTGCTGCAGCGCCACCGACAGCGCGGTGTCGTAGTCCTCGGCCTTGATCAGGTTTCGGAACCGGGCCGAGCCGGTGATGTTGGTGCGCTCCCCGATGTTGACGAACAGCGAGTCACCGGTGATGTTCAGCGGCTCCAGACCGGAGAGGCGGGTGGCGATCTCGATCCGCGGCACCGGGCGCGGCGGAGTGCCCTGCACCGCGGCCGCGATCTCGGCGATGTGTGCCGGCGTCGTCCCGCAGCAGCCGCCGACGAGGTTGACCAGACCCTCCCTGGCGAACTCGGCGAGGTATCCGGCCTGACGCTCAGGGGACTCGTCGTACTCGCCGAAGGCGTTGGGCAGGCCGGCGTTGGGGTAGCAGGAGACGAAGGTGTCGGCGATCCGCGACATCTCGGCGATGTAGGGCCGCATCTCCGGCGCGCCCAGGGCGCAGTTCAGGCCGACCGCGATCGGCTCGGCGTGCCTGATCGAGTTCCAGAAGGCCTCGGTGACCTGGCCGGACAATGTCCGCCCGGAGGCGTCGGTGATGGTGCCGGAGATGATCACCGGCCACCGGCGGCCCCGGTCGGCGAACAGCGTCTTGATGGCGAACACCGCCGCCTTGGCGTTGAGCGTGTCGAAGATCGTCTCGACGATGAGCAGGTCGGCGCCACCGTCGACCAGGCCGGTCGCGGCCTCCAGGTAGGCGGCCACCAACTGGTCGTAGGAGACGTTGCGGGCGCCGGGGTCGTTGACGTCCGGCGAGATCGACGCGGTGCGCGTCGTCGGCCCGATCGCGCCGGCGACGTAGCGGGGCTTCTCGGCACTGCCGAACTCGTCACACGCCTTGCGGGCCAGCGCCGCACCGGCGTAGTTCAGCTCGTAACCCAGTTCCTCCATCCCGTAGTCGGACAGCGAGACCGCGTTGGCGTTGAACGTGTTGGTCTCCAGGATCTCCGCACCGGCCTGGAGGTACTCCCGATGGATTCCCTCGATGATGTGCGGCTGGGTCAGGGTGAGAAGGTCGTTGTTGCCCACCAGGTCCCTGGGCCAGTCCTTGAAGCGCTCGCCTCGGTAGCCGGCCTCGTCGGGCCGGTCCCGCTGGATCGCCGTGCCCATCGCACCGTCGATCACCATGATCCGGCGACCAAGGGTCGCTGTCAGTTCGTCGGTGCAATCCGGTCGGATATTTGCCACAAAGGTACTCATCCGGCTCCTTCCTCGACGGAAGGCGTCCTTGCACTTTGCCGAGCGTGGCGGAAGCGGGCGAACCCGAAACCGTTGCAACGCCTCTCGACGTCGAGCAGTCTACGCCGTCACCCTGCGGTGGAGCCACTCCGCGACGGGCCGCTGCTATCGGACTCGTGGCAGCCGGGCAGGGCTTAGGCTGGGGAGGTGACCACGTGGACTTTCAGCGGCTCGGCGGGCCCTGAACTGCCGGAACTCCACAACACCATCATCGTCGCGGCCTTCGAGGGCTGGAACGACGCCGGCGACGCCGCCAGCGATGCCCTGGAGCACCTCGAGGCCATCTGGGAGGCTCAGCCGATTCTGGAGATCGACGATGAGGCCTATTACGACTACCAGGTGAACCGGCCGGTGATCCGGCAGGTCGACGGGGTCACCCGGGAACTGGTCTGGCCCTCGATGCAGATCTCCTACTGCCGGCCGCCGGGGTCCTCGCGCGACATCGTGCTGATGCACGGGGTGGAGCCCAACATGCGCTGGCGCAGCTTCTGCGCTGAGTTGCTCACCATCGCCGACAAGCTCAACGTCGACACCGTCGTCATCCTCGGGGCGTTGCTGGCCGACACCCCCCACACCCGCCCGGTGCCGGTCTCCGGGGCGGCCTACTCCCCCGAGTCGGCCCAGTTGTTCGGCCTGCAGGAATCGCGCTACGAGGGGCCCACCGGAATCGCCGGGGTGTTCCAGGACGCCTGCGTGGCCGCGGGCATCCCCGCGGTCACCTTCTGGGCGGCGGTGCCGCACTACGTCTCCCAGCCGCCGAACCCGAAGGC
>CAYURT010000103.1:0-4860 GCA_964447215.1 uncultured Mycobacterium sp. | reverse complement strand
AGCACGTAGAGGATGTAGAGGAACGGGATCGTCGAGAGCAGGCCGAAGACGTTGCGGGTGAAGTTGTCGCCGCTGATCTCACCGGGATAGCCGAGGATGATCATCAGCGCCGATGCCGGGATCAGCCGGACCAGCAGGGCGGTCTGCAGCTTCTTGGCCAGGGCCAGCACCACGACGAGTTCGGTGAGCAGCAGCGGCACCGTCAGCAGCCAGTCGACGTAGCGGTAGCCCTCATTGAACGATGCGCCGGCGGCCTGCACATACGTTCCCTTGCCGCCGATCGCGTCGGTGACGAAGGCGTGCCGGAAGGAATCGAAGATCCGGAAGTAGTGGTAGGCCGCGATCCCGGTGACGATCGCGGAGATGACCAGGGCCTGCCGGTAGCGGGGCAGAACCCGACGCTGCGATGCCAGCAGGAAGATCGTGGTGAACAGCTGTGCTGCGATCACCAGGGACAGAAAGTTGTAGACCGTGTCGAACTGGCCTTGGGTTAGTTCAGCAGGGATCATCCTTCGCCTTCCAATCGCAGAGAGGGCCGCGTTCTCGACCCGAGCGTTGTGCGTATGGATTATTACTGGCTCGGGCCCTAGATTTCAGGATTTACCGATACGTCATGAATTGGTCAAAAATCGAAAGTGTCCGTCCGTGTGACCCAACTCGCCGAAACTGGCAGTTCACGGCCCTACTTTGGCACACTGATCCAAATGAGCTCCACCGACCACCGCGAGACGGCGAAGCTCGACCGAGTCCCGCTTCCGGTCGAGGCTGCCCGGATGGGAATGACCGGCTGGCAGCTCGCCCGCACCGGCCTGCGAGTGCTGCCCACCCTGCCCGGCAAGGGCCGCCTGCAGGACAAAGTCATCCGCCAGATCCCGCAGACCTTCGCCGATCTGGGCCCCACCTACGTCAAGTTCGGCCAGATCATCGCCTCCAGCCCCGGCGCGTTCGGCGAGCCGCTGAGCCGGGAGTTCCGCGGCCTGCTGGACTCGGTTCCACCAGCGGACACCGGGCAGGTGCACAAGCTGTTCAAAGAGGAACTCGGCGCGGACCCCGCGGAGTTGTTCGCCTCCTTCGATGATCTTCCCTTCGCCTCGGCTTCCATCGCCCAGGTGCACTACGCCACCCTGCACACCGGCGAGGAGGTCGTGGTCAAGATCCAGCGGCCCGGCATCCGCCGCCGGGTGGCCGCCGATCTGCAGATCCTCAAACGCTTCGCCCAGATCGTCGAGCTGGCCAAACTGGGCCGGCGGCTCTCGGCCCAGGACGTCGTCGCCGACTTCGCCGACAACCTGGCCGAGGAGCTGGACTTCCGGCTGGAGGCGCAGTCGATGGAGGCCTGGGTGTCGGGGCTGCACGGCTCGCCGCTGGGCCGTAACATCACCGTCCCGCAGGTGCACTGGGAGTTCACCAGCGAGAAGGTGCTCACCATGCAGCGGGTGGGGGGTGTGCGCATTGACGATGTCAAGGCCATCCGGGAGAAGGGTTTCGACGGCACCGAACTGGTCAAGGCACTGCTGTTCTCCACCTTCGAGGGCGGTCTCCGGCACGGGCTGTTCCACGGCGACCTGCACGCCGGGAACCTGCTGGTCGGCGATGACGGCAAGATCGTATTCCTCGACTTCGGGATCATGGGCCGTATCGATCCGCGCACCCGCTGGCTGCTGCGCGAACTGGTCTACGCGCTGCTGGTCAAGAAGGACCACGCCGCCGCCGGGAAGATCGTGGTGCTGATGGGCGCGGTGGGCAATGTCAAACCCGAAGGTCAGGCCGCCAAGGATCTGGAGGCCTTTGCGCAGCCTCTGACCATGAAAACCCTCGGCGACATGTCTTACGCCGAGATCGGCAAGCAGCTCTCCACCCTGGCCGACGCCTACGATGTCAAGCTGCCCCGGGAACTGGTACTGATCGGCAAGCAGTTCCTCTACGTCGAGCGCTACATGAAGCTGCTGGCGCCGAAGTGGCAGATGATGAACGATCCAGAACTCACCGGCTACTTCGCCAACTTCATGGTCGAGGTCAGCCGCGAGCATCAGAGCGACGTCGAGGTCTGAGGATGCAGGTGCGCAGCGGGTATGCCCCGAGCAACGGTGTGGAACTTCATTACGAGGACCTCGGCGACCAGGCTGACCCGGCGGTGCTGCTGATCATGGGCCTGGGCGCCCAACTGGTGCTGTGGCACGACGACTTCTGCTCCAAACTCATCGAGCGCGGCTACCGGGTGATCCGTTTCGACAACCGCGATGTCGGACTGTCCAGCAAGCTGCACGGCCAGCGCCACCACGGCGCGCTGATCCCCGGACTGGCCCGCTCCTTCCTGGGCCTGCCCGGAAAGTCCGTTTACACCCTGGAGGACATGACCGACGACGCCGCGGCCGTGCTGGACCACCTGGGCATCGAGCGCGCCCACGTGGTAGGGGCCTCGATGGGCGGGATGATCGCCCAGATCTTCGCCGCCCGGCACGCCGCGCGCACCGCCGGACTGGGCATCATCTTCTCCTCCAACAACGCCCCCCTGCTGCCCCCGCCGGCTCCGCGGGCGCTGCTGTCGCTGATCAAGGGCCCACCGGGGGACGCCCCCCGCGAGGTGATCGTCGAGAACTCGGTGCGGGTGTCCAAGATCATCGGCAGCCCGGGCTACCCGGTGTCCGACGAGCGGTTGCGCGCCGACGCGATAGAGACCTACGAGCGCTGCTTCTACCCGCAGGGCATCGGACGGCATTTCGGGGCGATCCTGGCCAGCGGGAGCCTGCGCCGCTACGACCGCCAGATCAGCGCGCCGACGGTGGTCATCCACGGCCGCGCCGACGTGCTGATGCGGCCCACCGGCGGCAGGTCCATCGCCCGGGCGATCCCGAACGCTCGGCTGGTGCTGTTCGACGGGATGGGCCACGACCTGCCCGAGCCGCTGTTCGACGACATCGTCGGGGAGTTGACGACGACATTCGCGCAGTTCGCCACCGCACGCTGACCGGTCCGCGGGCCCGGTAAGGGTAGGATCAGTGAGCGCCGCGCGGTCCTGGGGGCACCGCGGCAGGGTTGCGGCGGCGAAGAGACACAGCGGTACGGGAAGCGAGAACACTCATGCCTGAGACCACCGACAACATGCGTCCGCACTTTGAGGAGATCCAGGCTCACTACGACCTCTCCGACGACTTCTTCGGACTGTTCCAGGACCCCACCCGCAAGTACAGCTGCGCCTACTTCACCGGGCCCAACGCCACCCTGTCGGAAGCCCAGATCGCCAACGTCGACCTCAACCTCGATCAGCTTGACCTCAAGCCGGGGATGACGCTGCTGGAGATCGGCTGCGGCTGGGGCCTGACGATGCAGCGGGCGATGGAGAAGTACGACGTCAACGTCATAGGGCTGACGCTGTCGAGGAACCAGAAGGCCTACTGCGACCAGTTGCTGGCCGGTGTCGACTCCGACCGCACCTTCGACGTCCGCCTCGAGGGCTGGGAGCAGTTCCACTCCCCGGTGGACCGGATCGTCTCCATCGAGGCCTTCGAGCACTTCGGCTTCGAGCGTTACGACGACTTCTTCAAGAACTGCTTCGACATCATGCCCGACCACGGCCGGATGACCATCCAGAGTTCTGTCGGGTACCACCCGCTGGACCTGGCCGCCCGCGGCAAGAAGCTGACCTTCGAACTGGCCCGCTTCGCCAAGTTCATCTACACCGAGATCTTCCCCGGCGGACGGATTCCGAGCACCCGGATGATGGTCGAACTCGGAGAGAAGGCGGGTTTCGTGGTGCCGGAGCCGATGTCCCTGCGTAACCACTACATCAAGACCCTCGGCGTGTGGGCCGCCGCGCTGGAGCGCAACCGGGACGAAGCCATCAGGATCACCGACGAAGAGAACTACGAGCGGTACATGAAGTACCTGACCGGCTGCCAGTTCTACTTCCTCGACGAGGGACTCGATGTCAGCCTGGTCACCTATCTGAAGCCGGGCGCCGCCGCCGCGTAGTTTCACGACGGCCGCGCCCGCCCAGCGGACTACTCGGCAGTGAAGTTGTTCGTCACCGACGGGTCGACCGGAATACCGGGGCCGGTGGTCGTCGAGACGGTCACCTTCTTGAGATAACGCCCCTTCGATGACGACGGCTTGGCCCGCAAGACCTCGTCGAGCGCGGCGCCGTAGTTCTCGGCGAGCTGCTGTTCGCCGAACGAGGCCTTGCCGATGACGAAGTGCAGGTTGGCCTGCTTGTCGATGCGGAAGTTGATCTTGCCGCCCTTGATGTCGGTCACCGCCTTGGCCACGTCGGCGGTGACGGTGCCGGTCTTGGGATTGGGCATCAGGCCACGCGGACCAAGAACCCGGGCGATGCGGCCGACCTTGGCCATCTGGTCGGGTGTGGCGATCGCGGCATCGAAATCCAGAAACCCGCCCTGGATCTTCTCGATCAGGTCGTCGCTGCCCACCACATCCGCGCCGGCGGCGACGGCCTGCTCAGCCTTCTCGCCCACCGCGAACACCGCGACTCGGGCGGTTTTGCCGGTCCCGTGCGGCAGGCTCACCGAACCGCGAACCATCTGATCGGCCTTGCGGGGATCCACCCCCAGCCGGATAGCGACCTCGACGGTGGCATCCTGCTTTTTCGAGGAGGTCTCCTTGGCCAGCTTGGCCGCCTCCATCGGGGTGTACAGCTTGTCGCGGTCCACCTTTTCGGCGGCTTCGCGGTAGGCCTTTGACTTCTTGCTCATGGTTATCCAATCTTCGTTCGGTTGGCTGTGGTCGACGAGCCGATGCCAGCTCTCCCACTGAACTATTCAGTTTTTACTCGACCGTTCCGTCGGGTCGATCCGCCGGCTACTCGACCGTGCCCTCGGGTCGATCCGCCGGCTACTCGACCGT
>CAYURT010000102.1:0-4875 GCA_964447215.1 uncultured Mycobacterium sp. | reverse complement strand
CGTTGACCTTTTCCTTACCATGGAAACGCTCTGCCGACTGAGCTAAGGGGGCCTGGCCCGCGCCGCGGGCCGTAGAAGAGGGTACAGCCTGCCCGCTGGCGCGGCCAAACCTCGGCCTCGCGGCCCGGCGGTCAGGGGCCTCGACTCAACAGATTCCGGGCTTCCGGGCCCGCGAACCGAACGCGCCACCAATCCCCGGCCGCCGCGATCCCCACGACCAGGACCCCCGCCGCGCCGATCACCGCGGCCACCGAACCCGGAGCCCCCAACAGCTTGGCCGCGGTCGCACCGAGGACCACCATGAGCAGCCAGCGAAGCGCGCGATGGTCGCTGCGAGAGGACATCCGCGCACCCAGCCAGACTCCGGGGACCTGGCCGAGCAGCAGCGAAGCGACGACCGGGAGCAGGACCTCGCCGAACCCGGCATGCGCGATCGCGCCGACCGCGAGCATCGGCACCGCCTGGGCGAGGTCGGTCCCCACCATGACCGACGGACGCAACAGCGGGTACAGCAGCATCAGCGAGGCCACCACCAACGACCCCGAACCGACACTGGTCAGCCCGACCAGCAACCCGACCGCGGCGCCCACGATCACGGTGGGGACGGCCCGGACCGGAACTCCCGTGCCGCACTGCACTGGGCCGGCACCCGATGTCACGGCGGCCCGCCGCGCCAGCCACCTCTTGGCCAGCATCGCCGCCAGCGCGATGAGGACCACCACGCCGATCAGGGTCCGCAGCGTCGCATCGGCGCCGGAACGCGAAAGCAATCCGGCGAAGAGCACGGAGCCGATCAGAACCCCGGGAATCGAACCCACTGAGATCCAGGCCACGAGTCGCCAATGCACCGTTTCGGCACGGGCATGAACCAGGGCTCCGACGGGTTTCGTCACGGCTCCCGCGGCGAGGTCCGAAGAGATCGCCGCGGTCGGGGGCACCCCGAACACCAGCACCAACATCGGAGTGACGACGACCGCACCCCCCATACCGGTCAGGCCAACCAGGATGCCGGCGGCCAATCCGCCGAGGGCAATGGCCAAATCCAGGGCCAAATCCAGCTCCGCGAGGGCCATCGAGGCCGCACCTTTCCGCCGTGATATTTAAGACAATTCTGGTAATAGTAACCCACTTTAGTTGTGGTTCTCCGCCGCCGCGAGACCACGTGAGCGATGTCGAGCGATACGAAGCGGGCTACGAACCGCGCACGGCCCGAGCCGGCGAGCGCTGCCCGGGGGCGGCCCGGTCAGCCGTGGCGGTGCCGCGCGACCCGGGGGCCTGCGGCGCGGCCCCGGTGCGGACCGGTGCGACGCGGGGTTCCGACCGGCTCGCACGGATCCGCTCGCGCGAGCTCGCCGGGCCGCCGGCACCGGTCGCCAGAACGCCCTTGCCCGCCTCGGGGGCCGCGGCTTCGATCGGGGCGGATCCTGCTGCGGCCGTAGGCCTCTCATCGGCATCTCCGAGACCGTTCGCGGCAGCCAGCGCGGTACCGCCCCGCGCCGGCCGGGCGCCGACGGCCGTCGTCGCGGCCGCGGCTCGCGGACCCCGCACCGTGCCGGCCGCAGCGCTCTGCGGCAGCGGCGGCAGGGGCTGCTGCCCGAAGAACATCAGCTCCGCAGACACCCAGTTGTAGCCGATGTCGTACAGCGTTTCTCCGTACGCCTGAGTGCTCGCGACGAAGTTCAGCGGGTCCTGCACCACCGCGGCCAGATAGTTCACCGTCGCCTCGACTACCGGCTGGACACCCTGGAAGTAGTTGATGTTGATCTGCGCGGCGATCGGCCCGCCGATCAGCGGGATGAAGTTGATCAGGTAGGACACCCCTCCAACGACGTACTGCACGGTCGGGGTGATGGCGTAGTAGATGTCCTGGCCGATGCCGGTCAGGGCGATGTCATCGACGCCGACCACCGGTAGCGGAAAACCGGGCAGCGCCGAGGCGTCCGGCCCCGGCGGGGCCGGCAGCGGGCCGAGGGTGATCGCACCGGCGGTGGCCAGCGCGGCCCCGGAGCACAGCAATCCACGAACCGCGGCGGTGACCATGCCGCTCACCTTAGTTCGCGCGGGCCCTCTGAGCGCTGGCGGCCTCGCGGTGGCCGGAATCGGCCGCGACGGCCGGGGAGCGTCCCGCCGCGGCAGCCTTGGGCGTCCGGCCGCGCTGCCCCACGGAGGCCACTGCCGCCTGGCCGTCACCGGCCGCGGCGGCGCCGGGCCGGGCGGACCGACGTACCTCTCGGGCGGAGTTGCGCGCGGCGCGGCCCACCTCGAGGACCTCCGTTTGGGCTGCCGCTTCGGGGGCCACAGCGGGGCGGGTGGCGGAGGCGGCCGCCGGGACAGCCGCGGACCGGGCCGAGGGGCTACCTACAGCGGCGAGTGGGGTCGGCGTCGGGATGGGGGGAAGCGGCGAAAAGCCCAGGAACTCGGCCTGGGCGGATGCCCAGTTATAGCCGGCGTAGTACAGATTGGCGCCGTAGTCGGCGGTCAACTGAACGAACGACGCGGGACTCTCGATGAGGTCGGACAGGTAGTAGACGGTGCTGGCGGTCACCGGCTGGATCAGCTGGAAGTAGTTGATTCCCAACTGCTCGGCCAGCGGCGGGCCGATCACCGGGATCAGGTCGATCCAGAACTGGGCGGATTCGACGGTGTACTGGACGAACACGGTGATCTCGTCATAGATGTCCCGGCCGATACCGGCCAACTGCACCCCGCTGACCTGCACAGCGGGCAGCACGACCTGCGCGGCCGCGGGGATCGGCGGCGGGGCGATCACCGCGGGCGCCAGAACGAGCGCACCCGCGGCGGCCGTCGCGGTAATCAAGGGCGAACGTACCGAGATGCTCACCAGGCCTCCTTGCAGGGAGTTTGGGATCGAATGCCAATTCCAGCACACGAGACGAGCGGGGCAGCGCATTGCCGCCCGCACGGTGTTTCGCCCGCCTCCCTAGGCTGGATGCCATGTCCTCCGACCGGCTCTACTTCCGCCAACTGCTCTCCGGGCGCGACTTCGCCGCGGGCGACCCGATCGCCACGCAGATGCGCAACTTCGCTTATCTCATCGGTGACCGGGAAACCGGACAAGCGCTGGTGGTCGATCCGGCTTACGCGGCCGGCGACCTGCTCGACGCCGCGGAGTCCGACGGGATGACGTTGTCCGGGGTGCTGGTGACCCACCACCATCCGGATCACGTCGGAGGTTCGATGATGGGCTTCGAACTCAAGGGGCTCGCCGAACTGCTGGAACGGGTCAGCGTTCCGGTGCATGTCAACACCCATGAGGCTCAGTGGGTTTCGCGCGTCACCGGAATACCGATGAGCGATCTGACCACCCACGGGCACGGCGACAGGGTCTCGGTGGGCGATATCGAGGTCGAATTGCTACACACCCCCGGCCACACCCCGGGCAGTCAGTGCTTCCTGCTCGACGGTCGGCTCGTCGCCGGTGACACCCTGTTCCTGGAGGGTTGCGGCCGCACCGACTTCCCGGGCGGTGACAGCGACGAGATGTTCAGAAGCCTGCGACAGTTGGCGGCACTGCCGGGTGACCCGACGGTGTTTCCAGGCCACTGGTATTCGGCCGAACCGAGCGCCAACCTCGAACAGGTCAAGCGCACCAACTACGTCTACCGGGTATCCGACCTCGAACAGTGGCGCGAACTGATGGGCGGTTAGGCCGGCGGCGGGTTGACGGTGTAACCGAGGTCGCGAAGGATCGCGAGCTCAACCGGGCTGATCACCCGCACTCCGGGGCCGTACTGGTAGAAGGGCTCCATCAGGTAGCCGGGCAGCTTGTTGACGTGCGACAGCGAGCGACTCGGCGAGGCCCAGGGGTCCGGCGTGAACACCGGAACCGGGCCGCCGTAGGCAGCTACGGCGTTGGGCCCGGCGAAGAACAGCCCGCCGTTGCCGCCGGTCATGTTCGCCAGGAACTGCGGTCTGAGCCCGAAGGACTCGTCGATCACCGGCGTGCCGTCCGGCGCCCGCAAAAAGCTGTCGTAGGTGTTCCAGTGTCGGTCCGGGTCGGGTAGGTCGCCGGTCGCGCTGAGAAAGCCGAGGGCGTGCAGCAGTTCGTGCATGACCACACTGGTGAAGTCATAAGCGTCGGCGGGAACCTCACCGCCGAAGGCCCACGGCTCGGCGAAGTTCGCCGTCACCACGGCGTCGGGTTCGGGTCCGTTGACGTCCGCCCCGGTGAGGATCTTGTTCTGCACGACGGTGGGATAGAAACCGGGGCCCTCGCCGGTGAAACCCACCCAGGCCGAGGCGATGTTCGGCGCTCCTGGCGAGTCGATCCCGGTGACGGCGAGATTCACCGATACCGGTTGGGCGACGACGATATACGACGCCAGCGTGGCCGCTGCGCCCTCGAGCGCGGCCCGGGCCTCGGGGGGCCACAGTTCGGAGCCCTCGCCGTAGTCGAAAGTGAAGGTCAAGCCCGCCGGCCCGGCGGGCACCACGACGACGCTGACCGGAACGTCGAGCGAACGGCCGACGGAGTCGCTGACCGTGACGGTGAACAGGTCGGTGGTCGCCTCGGGGCCGGCGCCCGGGATCGCGGCCGCTCGGCGCGCGGCATCAGTGGGGGTGTAGACAAAGGTGCCGTCCGGGGCCACCGACACGGTCCCGTGCAACGTCGGCGCGGGCGCGTGGTAGCGCAGGGGTTGCCCATCAGGGTCTACAGCGCTGACCCGGCCGGTGACCATCCCGGTGCCGGGATCGGGGGCTTCGACGGTGACCGCACCAGGGGTCGGAGCGGCTGCCGACGCCGGCGCGGCAACCGTTCCGTGAATGGCAGACAGCGCCAGCAGCGCCGCTGCGGCGAGGCGGCCGAGTATGGCTGAGGCGCGCACTGTCCCGACTCTATCGGAACGGCCACCG
>CAYURT010000101.1:0-4938 GCA_964447215.1 uncultured Mycobacterium sp. | reverse complement strand
GACGGTCGGGCACGTCCCGCACTCTGCCGTTGGGCGCTCCCGGATAGGCGGGACCGGCCAGTGCGGCGGCGACCCGCTGCACCAACTCCTCCTGCGTCCAGCCGGACCCGTTCGGCATGCGACCACTATGACACTGTCATATGACAGTGTCAATAAGAAAGCGTGGTTCTCCCGAAGCTCGTACGGTCACTGTCGAGACCGCCTTGTGGGCGGCCACCGGACGTCCGCCGCGACAGCACCGATGGGTGCGGCCGCCGATTAAGCTTTCCCGGGATGGCCGACGCCTCTGCTCCGGACTACGTGCGTAAACCGCACGGCAGGCGCGGCCCGCTGCGCACCGGCCCGGCACCCGAACGCGCTCGCGCTGGCGGCCCCTGCAGCCATGGGCCGAGCCATCCGCCGAGCCCATCCGGAGAACGGCGGTGAACCGGATCCTGCCGGCCGCACGTACCCGGATCGTCGCCTGGATGCTGTTGTTGATGATGGCGGCCCTCGCCGTCGCCACCTTCGCGACCTGGCGGCTCCTCGTTGCCGCTGTCAACGACCGGATGGACGGGGCGCTGCGGGTCGAGGTGGAAGAGTTCAACGAGCTCATCGGTCCCGGGATCAACCCCAGCACGGGCGCCCCCTTCGCCGGGGTCGACGAACTCATCCGAGAAACCATCGCCTACAACATCGCCCGGCCCAACGAGGTGTTCCTCGGCTACCTGGACGGCTCCCTGTTGACCGAGAGCCGGCAGCAGCCGGGCACCCCACGGGTGCTGGCGACCGACGCGGGATTCACCGCGCGTGTCGCCTCGGTCACCGCGCCCGAAGAGGGCAGCTATCAGTACCCCGGCATCGGTGAGATCCGCTACCTGGCCATTCCGGTCGCGCTCGAGGGCCGACCCGGGCGAGGCGCGATCGTCTCGGCCTTCTTCGCCAACCGCGAACGGCAAAATGCCGACAGCGCAGCCTTGCTCATGCTCGCGGCGGGAGGCGCGACCTTGGTCGTCGCTTCGGCAGCCGCGTGGGTGATCGCAGGCCGGATCCTGCGGCCACTGCGTGACGTCGCCGACACCGCGCGCAGCATCACCGATGCTGACCTGTCGAGGCGCATTCCCGCCCGCGCCGGCGACGGCGACGAACTGGGTGATCTGGTGCAGACCGTCAATGGAATGCTCGATCGGGTGGAAGCCGCCGTGCAGGCACAGCGTCGCTTCACCGACGACGCCGGCCACGAACTCCGCACGCCGATCACCATCGTCCGCGGACACCTCGAGGTGCTGGATCCGGCCGACCCCGAGGATGTGGTGTCCACGGTCGCCATTGTCGACGACGAATTGGACCGGATGAATCGCATGGTGTCCGATCTTCTGCTGCTGGCCCGCGCCGAACAGCCCGCGTTCCTGCGGCCCGAACTGGTCGACGTCGGCGATCTGACCCGGAAAGCCTTCGACAAACTGACAGTTCTCGGCGACCGCGACTTCGCACTGCAGGCGGTCGCGGAAGCTAGCGCGGAACTGGATCCCCAGCGGATCACCCAGGCGCTGGTCGCGTTGGCCGACAACGCCTGTCGTTACACCAACAACGGTGATTGGATCGGTGTCGGATCGGCGCACGAGGGAAGCTGGCTGAAGTTCTGGGTCGCCGACTCCGGACCGGGGATCGACGAGTCCGACCGAACGCGGATCTTCGATCGATTTTCCCGGGGCGGCGCGGGCAGAAAACGATCCGATGGTTCCGGTTTGGGGCTGGCGATCGTGCGTGCCATCGCGGTGGCACACGGCGGCAGGGTGGTGCTCGACAGCACCCCGGGCCGGGGTGCCACCTTCACCATCCTCGTCCCGGTCAAAGGAGCGCCATGACCAGAATTCTCGTCGCCGAAGACGAGCCCCGGATTGCAAGTTTCATCAACAAGGGCCTGTCCGCCAACGGGTTCGCCGTCACCGTTGTGGAGGACGGGAATTCGGCCCACGATTACGCGACCACCGGGGGTTTCGACCTGCTGGTGCTGGACATCGGGCTACCCGGTCTTGACGGATTCCAAGTGCTGCGCAAGTTGCGCGCCGAGGGCAACCTCATCCCGGTCATCGTCCTGACCGCTCGCGACAGTGTGCAGGACACCGTCGCCGGACTCGAGGGTGGCGCCGATGACTACATGCCCAAACCGTTCCGGTTCGAGGAGTTGTTGGCCCGTGTGCGGCGCCGGCTGAACACCGAGCGCGCTCCGGAGACGACGGTGCTGTCCTGCGGTGGCCTGCAGTTGGACCTGCGAACCCGCCGCGCCATCGTCGACGGGCGCAACGTCGAGTTGTCGGCGCGCGAGTTCGCCCTTGCCGAGACTTTCCTGCGACACCCGGGTCAGGTGCTGTCCCGGGAACAACTGCTCAGCCACGTCTGGGGCTATGACTTCGATCCGGGCTCCAATGTCGTCGACGTCTACGTCCGCTACCTGCGCCTGAAGCTGGGCGCTGAGCGGTTTGTGACGCTGCGCCGCATGGGATATCGACTCGACGAGATCCCATGAATGCCGAGGCCCGCAGCAGTGACACGCGAATCGGCGCCCGCCCCGATGACGGGGGCGAACGCCATCGGCCTGACGGCAACCGCGGTCGAAGGCCGGAGAGCGGTTGGCGTGGCTCGCCGATGACCTGCCGGCGCGACCGGTGTCCCCCATCGGCTCATGCCCGCACGGTGTGCACACCGCGGTCAGCTAGCACGGGCATGACCATGTGTGTCTGCCGACGCTGGATCGCGATAGCGGCCACGATCAGCGCCGTCGCCGAGCCCACCAAGACCCCGACTCGGGGGCCCGCGTAGTCGACGATCATCCCGACGATCGGCGCGCCGACGGGTAGGCCTCCGGTGAGCACCATGGCAGCCACTGCCATGACCCGGCCGCGCATCGCCGGGGCACAACGCCGCTGAAGCAGCGCGCTCGACGCGGTCACGACGAGCGATGCGGTGAACCCCGTCACGACAGCGGCCACTGCGGCCCACGCCACACTCGGCGAGAGCGCCAGCAAGGCGTTTGCCCCCGCGAAGGCCGTGACGGCGCCGGCGAGGAAGCTCACGTCGACCTCGCGACGGCGGGCCACCCACAGTGCCCCGAAGACCGATCCGACGCTGATGAGGGCGTAGAGCAGGGTGTAGGCGCCCACGTCGCCGTCAAAGATCTGCTCAACCAGTGCGGGCATGAGCACCTGATGGTTGAAGCCGAAGGTGGCGAGCACGCCGGTCACCAGGAGTGTCATGCGGATTTCGCGGACGTTCCAGGCGTACCGCAGACCGGCGCGTACCGCCCCCCGTTCGGGTACCACCTCGGCGATGTGAAGTGCGTCGCGGCGGATCAGCAGTAGCGCGCTGAGCGTGAGCAGATAAATCACCACGTTGGCGATGAAGCACCATCCGATACCCGCCGACGCGATCAGGGTCCCGGCGCAGAGTATGCCGATGACACGACCGATCGCGTTGATCGCACTGATGTGGCTGACCGCGCGCTGGATACGGTCTTCACCGACGAGTTCGGCAACGAAGGCTCGCCGGGCCGGCGTCTCCATGGCGTGGATCAGACCGAAAGCGATCGTCAGCCTATACATCATCGGCGTGGTGATCCAACCGAGGAGTACCACCGCTCCGAGTGCTGCCGCCTGTCCGGCAAGCAGGAGCTGCGAGGTCATGAGCAGGCGGTGCTTGTCGACCCGGTCGCACAGAGCCCCGGTCCACGGCCCCAACACCAGCAGCGGACCGAAGGCCGCGGCGGTGATCCAGCCGAGACCGGATCCGGTAGCGGTCAATCCCCCTGCCAACCATGCCAGTGCGACGAACTGCGACCAGACACCCGAATGTGACAGCAACTGGGCGCAGAGAAACAGCCGGAGGTTGCCAACCTCTCTGCGGACCAGGGTCTCTCGTTGGTCCGTGGATGTCGTTGAGACGGCGTGATGAGTCATGAGAAGCAGCTTGTTCACCGGAAATGGACCGGCAATGAGCCCACAATGAGCGATCTCTCATCATCGTCCCGATGATCCTGAAAATGAGGAAGCACTCATCTTGCTCTCCTCTGTCGTCCATGTCCGCCAACGAATCTGGTGCTGCGCGGCAAGCGCAACACCGAAACGAAGGAGTTCATCATGAGGCGATTCCCAATCCGTCTGGCTGTTGTCATCGGCTCCGCTGTGGCCGCCCTGGGCCTGTCCGGGGGGGCGGTGGCGGCCGCAGCTTCGGGCCCGCCACTGCCGGTCGCGTCGCCTTCAGCGTCGGCGGACCACCCGGGTTCCGGCGCAAGTGCTACGCACACGAAAACCAACGGCAGCAACCAGATCCGGACCGAACCGCGGAATCGTCGGCCGGCTACCGATGCCGCGCGGGTCTACGGCCCGTATGTGAGCCCGGACCAGGTGCGACTCGTTGCCGACTAAAGCGTGTCGCACGGACCCTCGCACAACGGTGCGGGCGCGGGACCTACGACCGGTGTTTCCGTCACGACTGCCGGGAGCGCTGCGCCCACACGGCGTACAGCGGGTCACCCGGCAACGGCGTCGGGCGCTGCTGGGCGCGGGGCTCATCCCAGCCGGCCGAGCGGAGGAAGTACTCGGCGACCAGCCGTACGTGGGTTTCGTCGTCGGTGGCCAGCCAGCCGCGGATCGCCTTGGTGGGGAAGCACCGGTTGGAGAAGGTGCACACGAACGGCGCGCCGGGCCGCAGCACCCGGGCCACCTCGTCGAACACCTCCAGGGGCCGGACCAGGTAGTCCACCGACACCGTGCACATCGCCCCGTCGAATGAGGCGTCGGCGAAGGGCAGCGCGGGATCGCGGTTGAGATCGTGGACGACGCGTTCGTGGGCCTGCGGGTTGCGGTCGAGCTCGGCGGCGTTCATGCCGAGCACGACCAGCCGTTGCGGGGTCCGGGCCAGATGCGACACCCAGGAGCTGCACAGGTCGAGCACCTCGCC
>CAYURT010000100.1:0-5041 GCA_964447215.1 uncultured Mycobacterium sp. | reverse complement strand
CCTCGTTCCAGAACACCGGGCAGCTGGTGGTGCAGCAGGCGCACAGGATGCACTTCGTGGTGTCGTCATAGCGGGCCCGGTCGGTCGGGCTCTGGATGCGTTCCCGGGTGGGCGCGTTGCCGCTGGTGATGAGGTAGGGCTTGACCCGGCGGTAGGCGTCGAAGAACGGCTCCATGTCGACCACGAGGTCCTTCTCGACGGGGAGTCCGCGGATCGGCTCGATGGTGACGGTCAGCTGCTTGCCCGGCTTCTTGGGGAGCAGGTCACGCATCAGCACCTTGCACGCCAGCCGGTTGATCCCGTTGATGCGCATGGCATCCGAACCGCAGACCCCGTGGGCGCAGGACCGCCGGAAGGTCAGCGTGCCGTCCAGGTAGCTCTTGACGTAGATCAGCAGGTTGAGCAGCCGGTCCGACGGAAGGCAGGGCACCCGGAAGCTCTGCCAGCCTCCGCTGTCGGTGAAGGCCTCGGGATCCTCGGGGTTGAAGCGGGCGATCTTGAGGGTGACCATCACCGCGCCCTCGGGGATGGGCGGCAGGGGCGGGTCACCGGCTTCCGGTGCATCGACCACGGCAGTCATCAGTACTTGCGCTCCATCGGCTCGTAGCGGGTCTGCACTACCGGCTTGTAGTCCAGGCGGATGTCGCTGAGGAGGTCCTTGCCCTCTTTGTAGGCCATGGTGTGGCGCAGGTAGTTGGTGTCGTCGCGGTTCGGATAGTCCTCCCGCGCGTGCCCGCCGCGGGACTCCTTGCGATTGAGCGCGCTGGCCACGGTGACTTCGGCGAGCTCGAGCAGGAAGCCCAGCTCGATGGCCTCCAAAAGATCGGAGTTGTACCGTTTGCCTTTGTCGTGCACGGTGATTCGCGAGTACCGCTCCTTGAGCGCGTGGATATCGGTGAGGGCCTGCTTGAGGGTCTCCTCGGTGCGGAACACCGCGGCGTTGTTGTCCATCGACTGCTGCAGAGCCCCGCGGATGTCGGCGACCCGTTCGTTGCCGTGCTCGGAGAGGATGTCGCCGACCCAGTTGACCACCATCGCGGCCGGCTCCGGCGGCATCTCGGTGAACGGGTTGCCGGCCGCGTAGAAGGCGGCGGCCAGACCGGCGCGGCGGCCGAACACGTTGATGTCCAGCAGCGAGTTGGTGCCCAGCCGGTTGGCCCCGTGCACCGACACGCACGCGCACTCCCCGGCGGCGTAGAGCCCGCGAACCACGTTGGTGTTGTCCCGGAGCACCTCGCCGATCAGGGTGGTCGGGATGCCGCCCATCACGTAGTGGCAGGTGGGGTAGACCGGAACCAGTTCGGTCACCGGATCCACGCCCAGGTAGGTGCGGGCGAACTCGGTGATGTCGGGGAGCTTGGCTTCCAGCACGTCCTCGCCGAGGTGGCGTACGTCGATGTAGACGTAGTCCTTGTGCGGGCCCGCCCCGCGGCCCTCGAGCACCTCCAGCACCATCGAACGGGCGACGATGTCGCGGGGCGCCAGGTCGACGATGGTCGGCGCGTAGCGTTCCATGAACCGCTCGCCCTCGCCGTTGAGCAGCCGGCCGCCCTCGCCGCGGACCGCCTCGGAGATCAGGATCCCCAGTCCGGCCAGGCCGGTCGGGTGGAACTGGTGGAACTCCATGTCCTCCAGCGGCAGGCCTTTGCGGAAGACCACGCCCATCCCGTCGCCGGTCAGGGTGTGGGCGTTGGAGGTGGTCTTGTACATCCGGCCCGAGCCGCCGGTGGCCAGCACGATCGCCTTGGCGTGGAAGACGTGGACGTCACCGGTGGCCAGTTCGTAGGCCACCACCCCGGTGGCCACCGGGCCGCGGTTGGTTTCGGTGAGCACCAGATCCAGCACGTAGAACTCGTTGAAGAACTCGACGTCGTGCTTCACGCAGTTCTGGTAGAGCGTCTGCAGGATCATGTGGCCGGTGCGGTCGGCGGCGTAGCAGGCCCGGCGGACCGGCGCCTTGCCGTGGTCGCGGGTGTGGCCGCCGAACCGGCGCTGGTCGATGCGGCCCTCCGGGGTGCGGTTGAACGGCATCCCCATCTTCTCCAGGTCCAGCACCGCGTCGATGGCTTCCTTGCACATGATCTCGACGGCGTCCTGGTCGGCGAGGTAGTCGCCGCCCTTGATGGTGTCGAAGGTGTGCCACTCCCAGTTGTCCTCCTCGACGTTGGCCAGCGCGGCGCACATACCGCCCTGGGCCGCGCCGGTGTGGCTGCGGGTGGGATAGAGCTTGGTCAGCACAGCGGTGCGGACTCGCGGGCCGGCCTCGACCGCGGCGCGCATCCCCGCCCCGCCCGCTCCGACGATGACGACGTCGTACTTGTGTTGGTGGATCACTCGTTCTCCCTGATCGGCTACGAGATGTTCGGGTCGAAGGTCAGCAGTGTGTAGGAGCCGACTCCCAGGATCAGGATCATCGACACCGCCAGCAGGGTGTTGAGCCAGAACCGGGTCGAGTCCTTCCGGGCGTAGTCGGCGATGATGGTGCGCATCCCGTTGCCGCCGTGCAACTGGGCCAGCCACAGCATGGACAGATCCCAGATCTGCCAGAACGGTGAGGCCCAGCGCTGGGCGACGTAGTTGAAGTCGATCCGGTAGACGCCGTTCTGCCACATCAGCCCGATGAACAGGTGGCCGATCACCAAGAACACCAGCACCATTCCGGAGAACCGCATGAACAGCCAGGCGTACTTCTCGAAATTGGGCATGCCCGGGTGGCGCCGCGGGGTGCGCGGGTTGTCTAGGCCGGCAGGACGGTCGTGGTTGCGTTCCAGGGTCGGTGCCGGCGGGCCGAGGCGGTCGCTGATGCTGGTCATAGGAAACGCTCCGCCATGTGAGTGCCGATCACCACGGTGGCCGGGACCATGAGCAGCAGCCACAGCGCCGCCACCGCCCACAGCATCTGGCGCTGGTAGCGCGGGCCCTTCCACCAGAAGTCGATCAGGATCACCCGCACCCCGTTGAAGGCGTGGTAGAGCACACAGGCCACCAGACCCAGTTCCATCAGCCCGACGATCGGGGTTTTGTACGTCTCCAGAACCTCGTTGTAAGCCTCGGGGCTGACCCGCACCAGAGCGGTGTCGAGCACGTGGACGAAGAGGAAGAAGAAGAGCGTCGCACCGGTGATGCGGTGCAGGACCCAGGACCACATCCCCGGATCGCCGCGATAGAAGGTTCTTCGCCGCCGTGGCGCCGCCTTCCCCGCGTCCTTCCCTGCTGCCGTTGTAGCCGCTGTCGTCATCGAGGTCTCCCAGAGATCGGCGTTTACCGGGCGTTGTGTTCAGCGTTTCATAGGACTCTAACGTCGTTTGTACTGCGAAATGAATGACAGCGGGATTACGTTGCGCTCGGCACAATGGTGATGATGAGCACACCGCTGACCCGGGAGAACGTCAGGCAGGCCCCCAAGGCCCTGCTGCACGACCATCTCGACGGTGGTCTGCGGCCCTCCACGGTGCTCGACATCGCCGAACAGGTCGGCTATGACGGGCTGCCCAGCTACGACGAGGCCGGGTTGGCCGCCTGGTTCCGCTCCCGCGCCCAGCGGGGTTCGCTGGTGCATTACCTGGAGCCGTTCGACCACACCGTGGCGGTGATGCAGACCTCCGACGCGCTCTACCGGGTGGCTGTCGAATGTGTCGAGGACCTGGCGGGCGACAACGTCGTCTACGCCGAGGTGCGCTTCGCCCCGGAGTTGCACACCGAGGCTGGGCTGTCGCTGGACGAGGTGGTGGAGGCGGTGCTGGCCGGTTTCGCCGACGGGGAGAAGAGCGCTGCGGCGGCCGGCCGGTCGATCGTGGTCCGGGGTCTGCTGACCGCGATGCGGCATGCCGTGCGGTCCCGGGACATCGCCGAACTGGCGATCCGGTTCCGCGATCGGGGGGTGGTCGGGTTCGACATCGCCGGCGCCGAGGCCGGCCATCCACCGACCCGGCATCTGGACGCCTTCGAGTACATGCGCACCCACAACGCACGGTTCACCATCCACGCCGGCGAGGCCTTCGGGCTGCCCTCGATTCATCAGGCGCTGGCTTCCTGCGGCGCCGACCGCCTGGGCCACGGCGTGCGTATCGTCGACGACATCGACGAGCGCCCCGACGGCACCGCGCACCTCGGCCGGCTGGCGGCGATCGTGCGTGACAAGCGGATCCCGCTGGAGATGTGCCCGAGTTCCAACGTGCACACCGGGACGGTGTCCAGCCTCGAGCGGCATCCGATCGACCTGTTGGCCCGGCTGCGGTTCCGAGTCACCGTCAACACCGACAACCGGTTGATGAGCGACACCAGCATGACCAACGAGATGCTCGCCCTGGTGGACACCTTCGGCTTCGGCTGGACCGATCTTCAGCGGCTGACGATCAACGCGATGAAGTCGGCGTTCATCCACTTCGATGAGCGACTGGCCATCATCGACGAGGTCATCAAACCGCGGTATACGGTGCTGGTCGGCTGACGAGTTGGAACGGTGGCAGGCGACGAAAGGAACGCCCATGAGGTGGCGGAGGGTGGACGCCGGGGAGCGTCGGATGGCGCAGCTGTACGCGCGGCGCGAGGCGCAGTTCCAGGCTCGCCAGTCAGCGCAGACGGCTCCTCCCCGCGAACCGACGTTGCGCGAGTTCGCGCACAGCGCGATCGACCATCCGGGCGAGGCGGCGAAGGTCCTCGCCCATGAAATCGTCGATCACCCCTTCAGGGCGGCGCGTGATATCGCGATCGGCGCGTTCATCGTCAAGATCATCAAAAGTCTCTGAAGGAGTCTCTGACTCGGCGAGGTGCCTGTCGGGGGGCGCCGATACCCTCGGGCCGAGGGGGTGGCGATGATCGCGTTGAGTCTGGCCGGGGTGGCTGTCGTGCTGGTGATCGGATGGTGGGCGGCGGCCTGCCTGTCCGATCGGGCCCGCCAAACCACGGTCGCCGAGGAGTTCCTGGCGGATCTGGATGCCGAGGCGGACCGGTGGCGATAAACCACAGTTCGCGCCTCAGCCGCGACGCTATTCGCGCCTCAGCCGCGACGCTCAACCCTGTCTGTCGTCGCCTGCTTCGG
>CAYURT010000099.1:1665-5577 GCA_964447215.1 uncultured Mycobacterium sp. | reverse complement strand
TGGCGATGAACGGCTTGGCGGCCTCCAGGCCCTCGGCGACGACGGACTCGGTAGGCGCCTGGGCGCCGCCGGCCACCATCTCGATGACCTTGTCGGTGGCCTCGGCCTCGACCATCATGATCGCGACGTCACCCTTGCCGGCGCCGTCGTGCACGACCCGGCCGGCGACGACCATGTCGAACACGGCGTCCTCGAGCTGCTCGACCGTCGGGAAAGCGACCCACTGGCCCTTGATCAGGGCGACC
This sequence comes from uncultured Mycobacterium sp., assembly GCA_964447215.1. Lineage (GTDB taxonomy): Bacteria > Actinomycetota > Actinomycetes > Mycobacteriales > Mycobacteriaceae > Mycobacterium. The sequence goes on along the minus strand of CAYURT010000099.1, from coordinate 5,332 downwards.
CGCACGGCGCCGACCGGGCCGGAGAACGGCAGGCCGGCCAGCTGGGTGGAGGCCGAGGCGGCGTTGATGGCCACCACGTCGTAGAGGTCGTTGGGATCCAGGCTCATCACGGTGACGACCACCTGGATCTCGTTGCGCAGGCCGTCGACGAAGGACGGGCGCAGCGGCCGGTCGATCAGCCGGCAGGTCAGGATCGCGTCGGTGGAGGGGCGTCCTTCGCGGCGGAAGAACGAGCCGGGGATGCGACCGGCGGCGTACATCCGCTCCTCGACGTCGACCGTGAGGGGGAAGAAGTCGAAGTGTTCTTTGGGGCTCTTACTGGCGGTGGTCGCCGAGAGCAGCATGGTTTCGTCATCGAGATAGGCGACCACCGCGCCGGCGGCCTGCTGGGCCAGCCGGCCCGCCTCGAAACGGATGGTGCGGGTGCCGAAGCTCCCGTTGTCGATGGTGGCGGTGGATTCGAAGACGCCTTCGTCGATTTCAGCGACAGACATGTTGGGTCCGTGCAGCCTTTCATTCACTGTTGGTTTAGCGTCACCACAGTGGACCGGCTGACGACTGGACGCGGTCGTCGATCGAAGCTGCCGGGCGGAGTTCCTCCCGGCAGCCACTACCGAAGACCGCCCGATCGTGCCGAGCTTCGCCGGGCGACGCAGGTCGCCGACCGCGGTGCGGCCGGGGACACGCTTATGCTACACGGAGGCCAACCGGCGCCCGCTCAGCGGCGCAGGCCCAGGCGCTCGATCAGCGAGCGATAGCGCTCGACATCGACCTGCGCGACGTACTTCAGCAGGCGGCGGCGCCGGCCGACCAGCAGCAGCAGCCCGCGCCGGGAGTGGTGGTCGTGCTTGTGGGTCTTGAGGTGCTCGGTGAGATCCGAGATCCGCTTGGTCAGCAGTGCGACCTGGGCTTCCGGGGACCCGGTGTCGGTCTCATGCAGACCGTAGGTGCCCAGGATTTCCTTTTTCTGCGCGGCGGTCAGCGCCATGGGGATACTCCATCTGTTCCAGTGCCGCGAGGGAATCATGGCGCGGCCGCCGCGGACTGCAGCACGCGCCCGGCAAGACTAGCAACGCGGGACGGGTTACCCGAAATCGTGCTGCCCGCGATCGGTGCCGCGCCCGGTTCACTCCTGGGCAGCCAGGATCGACCGCGCCTTGTCGGTGTCCCGGCCCATCGCCTCGATCAGCTGGTCCACCGAGTCGAACTTGCGCTGGCCGCGGATACGGGCGACGAAGTCCACCGCGACGTGCTGGCCGTACAGGTCGGCGGCGGTGTCCAGGACGAACGCCTCCACGGTGCGGGTGCGCCCGGAGAAGGTGGGGTTGGTGCCCACCGAGACCGCAGCGGCGTAGCGCTCACCGGGGATCACCGTCCCGGTTCCCGGGCCGTGGCCGAGCACGGTGAACCAGGCGGCGTATACCCCGTCGGCCGGGATCGCCGAATACATCGGCGGGGCGACGTTGGCGGTGGGGTACCCCAGTCCACGGCCCCGGCCGTCGCCGCGAACCACCACGCCTTCGACCCGGTGCGGCCGACCCAGCGCCTCGGCGGCGGCGACCACGTCGCCGGCGTCGACGCAGGAGCGGATATAGGTCGATGAATAGGTGACGCTCTCGCTGTGGTGGCGCTCGGCGACCAGCGACAGCGATTCCACGGCGAAGCCGAAGCGCTCCCCGGCCCTGCGCAGGGTCTCGACGTCCCCGGCGGCCTTCTTGCCGAAGGTGAAGTTCTCCCCCACCACCACCTCGACCACGTGCAGACGCTCGACGAGCAGTTCGTGGATGTAGCGGTCCGGGGTGAGCTTCATGAAGTCCGCGGTGAAGGGCATCACGAGGAACACGTCGACGCCGAGTTCCTCGGCCAGTTCGGCGCGGCGGGTCAGGGTGGTCAGCTGGGCGGGGTGGCTGCCCGGGAACACCACCTCCATCGGGTGCGGGTCGAACGTCATCAGCACGGTGGGGATGCCCCGGGCCCGGCCGGACTTGACCGCATGGCCGATCAGTTCGGCGTGCCCGCGGTGCACGCCGTCGAACACGCCCACGGTCAGCACGCAGCGGCCCCAGTCCGAGGGGATGTCGGCCTGTCCGCGCCAGCGCTCCACGCCATCAGACTACGACTCACCGCCGCACAGGGAATGGGCAGATCAGGTGACGATTACCTAAAGATTGCGCCTGCTGGTTCGCACCTGAAGACTGCACCCGCGCTTGCACGGTGTCAGGCCGACCGCGGTAGGTCGTCATCGTCATCGTCGTCGGCGTTGGCGTCGTCCCCGAGAAGCCGTTCGGGGTGGTGGACGTCGTTGACGCGCGGCGGCCCGGTGCCGTCCGACCAGCCGATGCGGCCGTCCTCGGTGACGGTGGTGGTGTAGGTCCCGTCGGTGGCGGCGGCGTGGTCGGTGGCGCAGCCGAAGAAGAGGTTGTCCGCATCGGTCGCACCGCCGGCGCTCCACTCGCACGCGTGGTGGATCTCGCAGTCGTATCCGCGGACGAAACAGCCCGGTTTGGTGCAGCCGCGGTCGCGCGCGTAGCCGATGATGCGCTGATCCGCGGTGGCCAGCCGCCGGCTGCGCCCCAGGTAGAGGGGGCGTTCGGAATGGTTCTCGAAGACCGCGAGGTAGTGGATGGACTCGCTGGCCAGCCGGATCAGGTCACTCATCGGCAGCCGTCCGGTGCCGCCGGTCCGAGCCGGGGGCGGCATCGGGACGGCCGGGTCGACGGCGGCGCGGGCGGCCTGCTCCAGTTCGGCCAGCGTCGTCGTCACCACAACCGAGACCGGCGCGCCACGATGCCGGCCGAGCCCGCCGGATCCGATCGCGGTTTTCAAAGCGAGCTTGAGCGCGTCATGGCAGCGCTGCTCGGGGCTTCTCCGGTCCCGCTCGGGCTCTCCCTCGGGCTGGTGTCGGCCCGGCCGCACCACGGCGGCGATCGCTTCCAGGTAGGCGCGCGCCTCGGGGTCCAGCCAGCCGGTCAACCGGCTCATGCCGTCAGGTCCCTGACGCCCCAGGACGAGGCTGCGGCGGCGGGCACGGTCCTCGTCGGTGAAGGTGCCGTCGGGGTTGAGACAGTCGGCGATCACCGTGCCGATGACAGTGACGAACTGGGAGTCCTGTTCCCTGGCGTGGCGGACCAGGGTGCGCTCCGCCTTCTGCTTTTCCGCGGCGGGAACCGAGGCGGGCAGTCGATCCAGACCACGGCAGACCGCGACGATGTGGTCGTCACCGACCTGGCCGGCCTCGACCGCGGCCGCCAACTCGGGAAGTTCAGCCTCCATAGGAGGTCCGGCCAACGACCGACGGGGGCGGATCCGGGCGGCGACCCGGAACCGACGCCTCACCTCCGCGGCGGTCAGACGCAGCCGCGAGGCCAGCACGTCGCGGATCTTGACCCCGACCGGCAATTCCGGATCTCCCAGCCCGTCGGGAGGATCGGCGATCTCGCCGAACATCCGGTAGGACAGGCCCCGACTGGCGCGCTGCTGAGCCTCCAGGCGTTCGGCGATCTCGATGCGGAACGCGTTGCCCACCAGATCCGTCGCGACCGCGCGCAGGCGTTCGTAGGCCGCCTCCACCGCGTCGAGTTCGGCTCGGACCGCATCGCGCGCCGCCTCGGCGGTCAGCAGTGGGGTGGCGGTCATGCCTCCAACGTATTCGAACATTTGTTCTACC
>CAYURT010000099.1:0-1565 GCA_964447215.1 uncultured Mycobacterium sp. | reverse complement strand
CCCGACCCGACCGCCCGACTCCTCCTCAGGACCAGTCCTGCATCGTCGCCGGGCGGATCACCACCATCGACTTGGTTGCCGCGCCGCGGTCCTCGAGCAGCGCGATCACCCGGCCGTCGGGGTCGACCGCCGCGTACAGCCCGTCGATGCCGGCCGCCGCCAGCGCACGGCCGTGGCCGGCGTCCTCGGCCTGGGCGGCGGTGATGTCTCGGCGCGGGAAGGACAGCAGGCATGCCTCGTCCACCGAATAGCTCAGCGCAGGACCCTCGGCGAGATCGTCCAGGGTGCGGGCGTGATCCAGTCCGTAACCACCCACCCGAGTGCGGCGCAACGCAGTCAGGTGACCACCGACGCCGAGGGTCGCACCGAGGTCGCGGGCCAGGGCACGGATGTAGGTGCCCGACGAGCAGTCCACCTCGACATCGACGTCGACGAACGGCCCGCCGCGCCGGACCTCCCGCACGTCGAACCGGTCGACGCGCACCGTCCGGGCGGGGATGTCGACGTCCTGGCCCTCCCGGACGAGGTGATAGGCGCGCTTGCCGCCGATCTTGATCGCGCTGACCGTCGAGGGCCGCTGGGAGATCTCGCCACGCAGGCCGCCGATCGCCGCCGCAATCGCGGAGTCGCTGACCTCTGATGTCGGATTATCCTGCAGCACTTCGCCTTCGGCATCGTCAGTGGTGGTGGATCGGCCGAGGCGGATGGTGGCGGCGTAGGACTTCGACGTCCCGCTGATCAGTCCGAGGATCTTGGTGGCGCGCTCGACGCCGATCACCAGCACCCCGGTGGCCATCGGGTCCAAGGTGCCGGCGTGGCCGACCTTGCGGGTGCCGAAGAGGCGCCGGCACCGGCCGACCACGTCGTGACTCGTAATCCCCGCCGGTTTGTCGACGACCACGATGCCGGGGGCGACGCTCACAGCACGATCGCCGTCAGCGCCAGTCCCCCGTCGACCGACCAGCGGCCGGCCAGTTCGGTCAGCGGCGGGCCGGACCGGGCGGCGGGGTCGATGAGGATGCGGGAGACGAAACGACCGGAAACTCCGGAAGGGTCCACCTCGAAGGCGATGTGGGCGTCCTCGAATCCGAGCCACCGCTCGGTCAGCGGGAACCACGCCTTGTAGGTGGCCTCCTTGGCGCAGAACAGGATCCGGTCCCAGTGCAGACCGTCGGGCAGAGCGGCGATCTCGTGCCGTTCGGCGGGCAGACTGATGGCCTCCAGCACCTTGTCCGGCAGCACGTCGTGCGGCTCGGCGTCGATACCCACCGAGCGCACGGCTTGGCTGCGGCCCACCGCCGCGCCCCGGTAGCCGGCGGTGTGGGTGAGGCTGCCCACAACACCCGCCGGCCAGAGCGGTTCTCCCTTGTCCCCCTTGAGGATCGGTGCCGGCGGGAGGTCCAAACGGCCGAGCGCAAGCCGCGCACAGTGCCGGACGGTGACGAACTCGTTACGCCGCTTGGTCACCGAGCGGGCGATCAGCGCTTCCTCCTCCGGCATCGGGGCCAGGCCGGCCGGGTCGTCGTAGACCTCGGCGTAGACCAGGCCGTCGATGTCGGGCAGCA
>CAYURT010000098.1:0-6793 GCA_964447215.1 uncultured Mycobacterium sp. | reverse complement strand
CCGTCCTCATAGGCGTTGGTGAAGTGCAGCACGAAGGTCGGGTCGGCCTCGAACCACCGGATCCGGTCGGCGTTGCCGCGCCGGGGCAGGACCGCGAAGCGCGACGGCATCTCCGGGTGGAACTTGGGTACATGCAGGTTGCGTTCCAGCAGTTCGGGATCCCAGAACAGCGGGAAGTCGTTGAGGATCGCGTAGTTCTCGGTGAAGGCCATGTCATGGGGCAGTCGCGGGCCGGGCAGTGGGACGTCGACGTAGTGCACCAGGTCGTTGTTCTCGTCGACCACTCCATAGTGCAGGTAGGGTGCGGACTTGCTGTAGTTGAAGAACAGCATCTCCCCGGTCCGCTCATCCACTTTCGGGTGTGCCGAAACCCCCCAGGAGAACGGGAAGGATCCGTTGAAGTCCTCCCGGCCTAGGGTCTCGGCAGTGCCTGGGTCAACCCGATAGAGATCGCCGCACTGGTAGAAACTGGTCAGCGCGACGCCGCGATGCACCACGACATCGGTGGAGGAGGCGTCCTTGAGCATTGTTCGCGCGCCCCAGCCGTGGTCGACCCTGGCCAGCGACAACGGCTCGGCCAGACCGGGCCACAGTGAGCCGCCGGCCTCCTGTTCGGCGGCGAAGGCCTCGGTGCGGACGAAGCGGTTGCGGTAGAACGCCTTACCGTCCCGGAACCCCACGACGTGGAGCATCGCGTCTCCGTCGAAGGGGTGGTAGAACTTCAGCGCGGGGTGCAACGGGTTCTCGGTGTTGCGCAGATAGATGCCGTCGAGGTCGTCCGGGATCTCCCCTTCGACGGCTTTCAGGTCATCGGCGCGCCACTCGGTGGTCTGCGGCCGCCACGGTCCGGTGCGGTACGGATGGTCGTCGTCCTCGGGCAGCGTGGACAGGAACTTGCCGATGATCTCTACGTCCACGAGAAGCCTCCGTCCATCAGTTCTCCGTTGACCCCACGACGAAACTGACTGTGGTTGCGGTGCTTCCGCCGAAATTGAGGGTGCCGAAACGGCGAGCGCCGGGAACCTGGTAGTCCCCGGCCAGTTCGCTGACCTGCTTGGCCGCATCGAGCAGCATCCGGACCCCCGAAGCTCCGACCGGGTGGCCGCCGCCGATGAGGCCGCCGCCGGGGTTGATCGGCAGCACGCCGCCGATCTCGATGTCGCCCGATTCGATGGCTTTCCACGACTCGCCCGGCCCGGTCAGCCCGATGTGGTCGATGGCCAGGTACTCGCTGGGGGTGAAGCAGTCATGCACCTCGAAACCGTGGAGTGATCCGAGGTCGACCCGAGCCCGCCCGAAGGCGTCCTGCACGGCTGCTCGCACATGGGGCATCAGGTACGGATTGGCGGCGTCGCGTTGAAGTTTCTGCTGCAGTCCGAGGCCGACGGTGCGATGTCCCCAGCCTTCGATCCGGCCGATCGGCCGAACCCCGGGATGGTCATCGAGGAAGGCGTCGCCGGCGAGTACCACCCCGGCGCCGCCATCGGTCATCTGGCTGCAGTCGAACCGCCGGATCCGGCCCTCGATCACCGGGTTGACCTCGTCGTCGTCACCGGACTCGGTGAGGTCGGGTACGCGCCATCCGCGGGTCTGGGCGTTGGGGTTGCGGCGCGCGGCGGCCAGATTCGTCGCGGCGATCGCGCGGAGATGCGCGTCGTCCAGGCCGTACCGCCGGTCGTAGGCGTCGGCGACCCGGGCGAACATGGAGGGCCACAGATACGTCGCGTCCCGGCCCTCATGGCCGGTCCAGGCCGCGGCCGCCAGATGCTGCGCAGCGGTGTCGCCGGGCACGGTCTTCTCCAGTTCGACGCCAAGGACCAGGGCGGTGGAGTAGTTGCCGGACAGCAGGTCGGCCATCGCGGCCAGCACGGCGGTGCTGCCCGACGCACACGCCGCCTCGTGGCGGGTCGCCGGGGTGTCCCAGAGGTCCTCGTGCACGGTGGCCGGCATCGCACCGAGGTGACCCTGGGCTGCGAACATCTCGCCGAACGCGTTGGCCACGTGGACCACCCCGATATCGGCGGCGTCGATCATCGACTCGGCGAGGGTGTGATCGACGATCTCGCGGGTGAGGTCGGCGAAATCCTTGGCCTCGCGGCTGAGATTGCGGGCGAAGTCGCTCTGGTAGCCGCCCAGAATCCACACGTTGCCGCCCACGTGGCCGACGTTACTACAGGTCACGGCATCGGCGGCGGGCCCGTGCAGTCGGGGTGGAAGCCCGATCCGCTATATAGCGAAGGGTGCATATGCCCTACGCTGGCCGGGTGGTGAAGATCGGCTTGGCTCCGGCCCGTGGCTGGGCCGCATGGCTGCGGGGACTGCCCGCCGACGCCCTGGCCGGGGTGAGCGTGGCGATGATCGCCATCCCGCAGTCGCTGGCCTACGCGGGGCTGGCGGGCATGCCGCCGATCGTCGGGCTCTACGCTGTCGCCCTGCCGCCGATCGCCGCCGCACTCTTCGCCTCATCCCCGTACCTGCAGACCGGGCCGGTCGCCATCACCGCGCTGCTGACCTTCGGCGCGCTGAGCACGCTTGCCGAGCCGGGGAGTCCGCAGTACGTGACGCTCGGGCTGGGTCTGGCGTTCGTCGTCGGGGTGGTGCGGGTACTCCTGGGTCTGCTGCGCGCGGGCTGGATCGCCTACTTGATGTCCCAGCCCATGCTGCTGGGCTTCGTCCCGGCCGCGGCCCTGCTCATCGCCAGTTCCCAGCTGTCCAAGGCGCTGGGAACACCGTCGGCGCCCTACCGCAATGAGATCGCCAACGCCGGCTGGGCGCTGGCCCATCCGGGGAATTGGGCTCTCGCGGCCGTGGCGCTGAGCGTCGTCACCGCCATCCTGGTTCTGGGCGGGCGGAAGATCCACGCGCTCTTCCCCGGTGTGCTGGTGGCGGTGATCGTCGGCGTGGCGGTGTCGGCGCTGGGCTGGTACCACGGCCCGATCATCGACACGATTCCGTCCGGCTTTCCCACGCTGACCCTGCATCAGATCCCTTGGTCGCTGATGGGGCAACTGGTGGTCTCGGGGATTCTGATCGCCCTGATCGGATTCACCGAGGCGGCTTCCATCTCCCGGCGGTTCGCCTCCGAGGACCGCGTCCGCTGGAGTGCTGATCGGGAGTTCATCAGCCAGGGGGTGGCGAACCTGGCCGCCGCCGCAACCGGCGCTATGCCCTGCGGCGGATCGTTCTCGCGCAGCTCGGTCAACCGGCTGGCCGGGGCGACCAGCCGGATGTCGGGCGCGATCACCGGGCTGACCGTGCTGGCCTTCTTGCCGTTCGCGTTCGTCCTGGAGCCGTTGCCGCTGGCCGTTCTCGGCGCGATCGTCGTGGTGGCGGTGGTCAACCTGATGCGGTTCGGTCCGCTGCTGCGGATCTGGCGGGTCTCGCTGCCCCAAGCCGTCATCGCCTGGGTCACCTTCGTCGCGACCCTGGCTTTCGCACCCCGGATCGACATCGCCGTGCTCATCGGCATCGGATTGTCGATCGGCGTATTCCTCTGGAGGATGCTGCAACTGGAGATCGACATCAGCGCCGAGGGGGATGCGATCGTCTTCACCCCTCGGGGCGTGCTCTGGTTCGGTACCGCCCAGCGTCTCGACGATGTTCTCGTTGACGCCCTGGCCGCCCACCCCGAGGCGCGCCGGCTCGACATCGACCTTTCCCGGCTCGGCAGGATTGACACCACCGGCGCGCTGGTGATCCGGTCGGTGCTCGATCACGCCCGATCGGTCGGTCTGGCCGCCGAACTCAGCGGAGTCCCCCCGCAGTCCGCGGGGCTGGTCGACCGGATCCTGGCCGCATCGGACAACCCGCTGGAATAACGGCCCCACGGACCGGCCCCCGGCGCCGCCGTCCCGGATCAGGCCCGGGAACCCGCAGCGATCACCGCCCGATTACGTTCGGCGACAACCGGAAGCGCCATCTTCATCAGCCACCGGTCATAGGTCAGGAACCCGTTGACCTCGTTCTCGACATCGGTGATCTGGGTGTAGATCGCCCCGGATAAGCCGACCTCGTCGATGAGCTCCTCCAGTGCCAGGCTGACCTCGGTATAACGCCGGGTCAATTCCCCCTGGCTGTAGGTCATCTCATAGGACTCCGGTCGCCCCGGCCACCGGTTGCGGTCCAGCGCGAGTCCCAACCCGCCGTACTCGCCGTTCACCCGGACCCGCCGGTCGACGGCGACGCCTCTGCCGACGAGCCGCAAGCCGTGGGCGGCATGGACCGGGCGGCCGGGGCCGACGTAGGTATGGTCGTCGTAGACGTCCCCGGCTCCGGTGTCGCCGCGGGATTTGCAGCAGTTCACTCCGCTGTTGGCATTGACCATCCGGGTCGGGTCCGCGGCGCTGACGGCCTCGGCGATCCGGGCCGTGTCGTACTCGCCCCAACCCTCGTTGAACGGTACCCAGCCCACGATCGAGGTCACGTTGCGGAGTTGGTCGACCATCGCCAGCAGTTCGGTCTCGAAATTGGTTCTGGCCGAGGCCGCGGGATCCGGGCCGGGCAGTCGCGGAGCCCGCAGCGAAACCTCGAGGGAGGGCATGTCCTGCCAGACGAGGACACCGAGCCGATCGGCCCAGTAGTACCAGCGAGCGGGCTCGACCTTGGCGTGCTTGCGCACGAAATTCATTCCGAGGTCCTTGACCCACCGCAGGTCGGACATCAAGGCCTCATCGGTCGGCGCGGTGTAGATCCCGTCGGGCCAGTAGCCCTGATCCAACGGGCCGTGCAGGAAAGTGATCTCGCCGTTCAGTGCGATCCGCGGTCGGCCTTTCAGGTCTTTGACCGCGCCGACGGTGCGTAGTCCCGCATAGCTGGACACGACGTCGACCACCGTTCCGGTGGGGTCGACGAGGGCCACCTTCAGGTCATAGAGGTAGGGGTCGGCGGGGCTCCACAGCCGGGGCCCGGGTATCGGCATCGTGATCGCCTCGCCCGGTGCGCCGGATGCCACAGCCACCACCCGGCCACCAGGCTTCGAGGCGAACACCACGGCCCGCTCGCCACCCTCCGCGGCGGCCCGCGGTGTGACAGTAATGCTGTTCAGATCCGTTGTGATATCAATCTTTTCGATATGGGTGTGAGGTACCGGTTCGACCCACACGGTCTGCCAGATTCCCGACGCGCCGGTGTAGAACAGCCCACCCGGTTTGTTGCGCTGCTTACCGACCGGAAATGGGTTGGACTCGTTGCGGTCCGCTACGTGCACGGCGATCTCATCGCTGCCGTCGTAGCGGAGTGCGTCGGTGATGTCCGCGCTGAACGCCGTGTATCCGCCCGCGTGGCTGGCGACCAGGTGGTCATTGACCCAGACGGTGGCGATCTGATCCACGGCGCCGAAGTTCAGCACAACCCGTTGTTGCCGCCACTCGGCGGGAAGCGTGAACGTCCTTCGGTACCACATGTCCTCGTCGTGACGGCCGATCCCCGACAGGGCGGACTGCACCGGGTAGGGGACCAGGATCCGTTCCCGGTACGCCGAAGCGGGCGGGGGGGCCACCAGCCCGGTGCCGCCTTTGCGGCCGAGGTAGTCCCACACGCCGTTGAGATTCAGCCAGCGTGACCGGGCGAGTTGGGGGCGCGGGTACTCCGGCAGTGCATTGTCGGGTCCCACCTTCGAGGTCCACGGCGTCGACATGGGAGCGGGGGCAGGCTGCCAGGTGTCCACTGCCTCGGCTCGGCCCGTCCCGGCGGGTGCCAGTCCTGCCAACAGGCCCAGCAGCACGCCCGCAAGACGCCCCGCCACTCTCAGCGATCGGCGGTCTCCTGCTGTGGTCACCCGGGGATTATCCGACAACCATGATGGGCATTCATCTCGGCACCATCGAATATCGCCGAGCGATCAGCGGTGCACGGGCCGGCGGGGCCGCCGAGGTGCCTTCCCTGATCGTGTGTCGGAAATCGTCGAAGGGGTAGCCAGAGGACATTGGTCGCTTTTGTGAGAGTTCATCGCTGACGTTGGACTGCCGGGAGACCTGACTGGGGAGGTCCGATGGAACGATCGCGATCGAGATCTTCGTCAACATCACCCTGTATCTGCGCGACGACGTCATTCACGTCCAGCTGGTGATCGCCACCGCCCTGATGGCCATTGCGCGAAAGGTCATCGCCCTGGACTACAACACGGTCGACCCGGCCTATGTCTACGCCACTGTCTACGCCACCGGGGTGACGGTGCTGGCTCTGGGCGTGACCTACTGCCTGGTCATCGGAATGGCCAGACGATGATGAGGGCCACCGCCGGGATCTCTGACCAGCGCAGCCGGGGGATCGGGGCAATTCGGCGGGATAGGCCGAACCGGTAGTGTCACGGCAATGAACATGCCACGCATCATTTTCGGCTTCGCGGCGGTCTTCGTGGCCCTCGGGCTGGGGTCCTATTTCCTCACCGGGATGCAGTCGTGGACGGCCTTGATCCCGGCGGTCTTCGGGCTGTTGATGGCCGCCGCTGGGGCGGTCTCGCTGAAGAACCTCAAACACGGTGGCCATTTCGCGGCCCTCATCGGGCTGTTGGGCTTCCTGGGCACCGCCCGCAGCCTGGGCAAGCTGCCGGCGCTGTTGTCGGGCGAGCCCGTGGAGCGGGCGGTCGCGGTGTGGGTTCAGGCAGGCTTCGCGGTGCTGTGCCTGATCTTCCTGGCGATCACCATCAAGTCGTTCATTGATACCCGCAAGGCGCGCGCCTGACCGTCGGACCCCTCTAGGCGCCCCCGGGCCACGGGCACTGTCAGTGGCCCGAACTATTATCGAATGTATGTTCGATGAGTTGTTGGTGGTGGATCCCGGTGCTGGTGAGGCG
>CAYURT010000097.1:0-6910 GCA_964447215.1 uncultured Mycobacterium sp. | reverse complement strand
CGCGGTGATCGACGGCATGCCGATGCGGGGCCGCGAGATGAGCGCCGATCCGGGCCGGTGCTGAGAGTCCCCATCCCGGTTCATGACACGGCGACGGCGTGGGGCTGGCGCGACTTCACGCCGCCCGTGCCCGACGACCACCCCCGTGGTGAGCGGATCGGTCCGGCGCTCGTCATCGAAATCGCCTCTCCGGAATACGTCCTGGCGATGAAGTCGATGACCACCCGCAAGTCCGATGGCGATCTCGCCGACGCGGTACATCTGTGCAGGCTGCTGGGCATCTGCGACGAGGCGGAACTCGCAGCGATCGTCAGGCGGTACTTCCCCGGTAGCAGGTTCGGCGCCCAGGAGCTCTTCTTCGAGCGCATCATCGATGCGCTCTAGATCCGCCGCCGCGGCCCGCTCATGACCGACGTGCCCGCGCCGGTGAAGTGGATGATCGCCCGCCTCTAAGCGACTCCCAGCGACAATGAGCGACTCCCCGCGTGTCGGTGCACCGGCTTACTGTGTGCCCTCGATCGGGCCGTTCAGCCGGGGGTCCCGGCGCAGTGGGTCTGAGCGAGAGAGGGAGAACTGACATGGGACGCAAACCCAGTGACGACTACGAACCCGGCGAACGGGGCAAGTGGGGCGAACCGTACGAGCTCATCGACTACGTCGAGGGCGACGACGGTGACGGGGACGACGACGAGGACGAGTGACGACGAGCCGACAACGCGTCCGGGTTGTCAGCCTCCCCGGATAGCCTCGCGGTATCTGCAAGGGGGATGTGGAATGTCGATCAGCACTACGGTGGGGAAGCTGTCCAGCGGCGCCAAGGTGCGCCTGGTCGCCGGGGTGATCCTGTTCGTGGCCGGGGTGTCCGACCTGTCCTGGCCTCTGGTTCTCGTGGGCCTCGGTCTGCTGGCCAGTTTCGCCTGGAGTTTCTGGAAGATCTACGACGTCAACCGCGAACTCGAACCTTTCCCCATGCCGGACGACATGCGCGCCCCGGCCGAGGCGATGGCCCGCCCGATCGACCCGACGCCGCAGCGCGCCCTTCCCCCCGACGAGAAGTCCCTGGAAATCGCCCAGGTCGCCACCACCAAGGACGCGCTGGCAGACCTCATCGAGAAAAAACCCCCGGCATGGCATTGGGCGGTGTTCACCTCGGTCGTAGTGCAGCGGCGCAACGCCGTCCAGGACCGGCTGCACGCGGTGGCCTCGGGATACCAACCCCGATCCGGCCGAACCCCGATCAGCGGGCCGGAGTACTGCCTCGTCGCCCGTGACGCCATGCTCACCATCGCCGACCTGGTCTCCCAGCTCGAACAGTTCCTCCTCAGCCCCGGCTTCAAGGGCGCCTTCGGCGAGGGGCAGAGCGATGAGGATGCCCACGCCGACGCGATCGTCAGCGTCGCCAACCGGCTGATGGACTACCACGAGGACTTCCTCGACCAGGCCGAGTCGTGTCTGCAGACCCCGGTGCAGGGCGACGTGCTGGTGTTCGTCGCCGACGCCGGACTGTTGGCACTGTGCCCGCTGGTGGGCTTCGAGCGTTTCATCGTGGATATGTGTTCCCGGATGGGGCAGGCCCAGGACCTGCTGCCCTACACCAGCCCGGAGACCGTCATCGCCCTCGACGACGTGACCCTGACGATGGATGCACCCGATGCTCTCGGGGACCGGGTCCTCACACACATCAGGCGGTTCGTGCCCTGAGGTGCCGGGCTGTCGGCGCGGCCGGAGCCGTGGGCACAGATCTCGCGGCCGGGGCCACGTGGAGGTGAAGCCCGCGTCAGGCGCACACTGAAGATCCACCGGAAGGGGTGATCATGGCGCGCTACGTGACGACGGTGAGGACCGCGAAGCCTCCGCGGGAGGTGTTCGCCTACATGGCCGATCTGCGCAACTTCGCCGAATGGGATCCCGGCGTGAAAGCGGTTCGGCAGGTGGAGGGCTCCGGCGGTGGCCCCGACGCCGTGTTCGACGTCACCGTCGCCGGCATCGGCTACGACCCGACGCTGCGCTACGTGACCGAGGAGCACGACGCCTCGCACAACCTGCTGGTGGTCGCCCGCAGCGCCGTGTTCACCTCGATCGACCGGATCACCGTCGAACCCGACGGCAAGGGTTCGGTGCTCACCTACGACGCCGACCTCCGCCTCAACGGTGTGCTGCGCCTGGGAGATCTGGGCCTGCGGCTGCTGTTCGCCCAGATCGGTGACCGGGCCGCCGCCGGCCTTCGGCGGGCGCTGGGTGCGGCGGCCCCATCGGGATGACGATGACCGGCGCCACCGGCGACATGCCGCCGACTTGTCGGAGGGATGGTGCAGCCTGACGTCGACGACGACGAAAGGCGGACGCCATGTGCTGGCGGTGCGATCACCGGCGTGTATCACCGGTGATACACTCGCTCGATGAAGAGGGTGAGCGTGCGGGACCTGCGTAACAGCGGGGGCGACGTGCTCTACCGGGTGGAGCACGGTGAAACAGTTGTCGTCACCCGAGACGGACGGCCGGTCGCAGAGCTACGACCGCTGCCACGGCCCAGCGCCGGCCCCGCCGAACTGATCGCCCGCCGGCGGCATCTGCCCGCAGTTGACCCCGCGCAGTTACGGGCCGACATCGACGCGCTGATCGAACCGGGGTTGTGATGAGCCTTGGCATGCTCGACACCTCGACGGTCATCCTGCTCGGACGGATCACCGACCCGTTGACGCTCCCCGACCAGTCGGTGATCAGTGCAATCACCCTGGCCGAGTTATCCGTCGGCCCCCAGACCGCCGTCGACCCCGCCGAGGGCGCCGCGCGCCAGGCGCATCTGCAGCAGGCGGAGAGTGACTTCGACGCGATTGCCTTCGACGCCGCGGCCGCCCGTGCCTTCGGCGCAGTAGCGACAGCGCTGAGGTCTGCTGGCCGAAAGCGCGCCGCCCGGGCCTATGACGCTCTCATCGCCGCGACCGCCATCGCCAACGGTCTTCCGCTCTACACCTGCAATCCCGAGGACTTCGACGGCATTCCCGCGCTGGACCTGCGCCCGGTACCGCATCCCGATCAGTAGCCCGGACCAGTGTTGCGGCCGAACCGACCGGGTGGGTCCCTCTCCGTTACGGTCGAGCGATGGGAGCGTCGCGGCTTGACGACGTCGGCAATGCCGACGGATGGCGGTGCTGGCTGTGCGACGAGCCGGTGGATCCGGACATGTCGGTCAACGACGACCGCGGTCCCAGCATCGACAGCATGAGCAGCAGGAGCAAAGCCAAAGGCAAGGGCGCCGAGTCGATCTTCGGCAGCGAGCGGCTCGCGCACCGGGGATGCAACACCAGGAAGGGCGCCATCGCCCCGACCGTCGAGTGGCCCAAGGACCTGTTCGTCGCAGACCCCGCCTCCATCGTGACCAGTGCCGAGCGATTGGCCCGCAAGCGCGGCAGCGAAGCGATGGGCCGCTTCCCGACCGAAGCCGATGCGGTCGTCGCTGCCGAGTGGCTGGTGGACCGGCTGAGTCGGCTGGCGCCGGGCCTGCAGGTCGAATCGCGGATCCAAGCCGGTGGCGGGCAGTACGTCGTCGTGCTCACCACATAGGTTGAGTAGTACGTTTCCGTAGTACGTTCGGCGCAGGCAGACATTGGATGCCGATGGGTATCTGTTCGTGACCGCGACGAGACCGGTGTCCGGCTACTGTCCGGCCGATGCTTACTCGAATGCTGCTGACGTGCAGCGTTTCCGGTGTGGCCGCGGCAGCGATCGCCGCCGGCCTCCCCGTTGCGCACGTCGCCGCCGAGCCGGCGTCGTGCCCGGACGTCGAGGTGATCTTCGCCCGCGGCACCGGTGAGCCGGCGGGGCTGGGCATTGCGGGAACGGGCGTGGTGGGACAGGCCTTCGTCGAGGCGCTCGCGCAGCGACTGAACGGCCGCACCGTGGATGCCTACGCGGTGAACTACCCGGCGGACTTCGACTTCCTCGCCGCCGACGAAGGCGCCGAGGATGCGGCCGCGCGGATCGCCACCGTCGCCGCCCGGTGCCCGGCCACCAAGATCGTGCTCGGTGGCTATTCGCAGGGCGCGGCCGTCATCGACATGCTGGCCGATGTGGGGCCGCTGGGGCCAGAGATCGGCGGCATCGGCTCGGCTCCCCCGCTGTCGGCGCCGTTCGCCGACAAGATCAGCGCCGTGGCGGTGTTCGGCAATCCCGCGGACCGCTTCGGAACGCCGCTGTCGGACACCGGTTCCTTCGCCGGCAGGGCGATCGACCTGTGCAACTCCGCCGATCCGATCTGCTCCCCGCAAGGCGACACCATGACCGCCCATGAGCAGTACCAGTTCGCGCCGTCTGACCAGGTTGCCGCCGACTTCGTGGCCGCCAGGTTGTAGCGGGCGGGCTCACCGGACTTCGTCTCGGAAGGACGTGCCCGCCGATCGGTGAGGGCCGGCCGGATGGTCGAGAACCACTGTCGGTTGGGTCACAACTGGCGATCCGGATCGCGGGTGGCTCCGAACCGCCCTGTGAAACGCAGATCCAGAAGGAGCCATATCGTGGTGTCATCAGGTGCGCGCAGCGGCCCGACCAGCGTCATCGCAGCGGTGCGCGGAGCCTTGCCCGCCAACCGGTACAGCCAGAACGAGATCACCGAGGCACTGGTCCAGCTGCCCCAGTTCGCCCCGCACGCGGAGCTGCTGCGGCGATTCCATCAGACCGCCAAGGTCAACTACCGGCACTTCGTGCTGCCGCTGGAGCAGTACCCGACGCTCACCGACTTCGGGCAGTCGAACTCGGTGTTCATCGACCAGGCCGTCGACCTCGGGTCCGCCGCGGTGTCGGCCGCTTTGGAGGACGCCGGCTTCGGTCCCGGCGACGTCGACGCGATCTTCTCGACGACGGTGACCGGCATCGCGGTGCCGACGATCGACGCCCGGATCGCCGGGCGGCTCGGCATGCGCCCCGACGTGCGACGCATCCCGTTGTTCGGACTGGGGTGCGTGGCCGGTGCGGCCGGAACGGCCCGCGTCCATGACTATCTGCGCGGCAACCCCGACGGTGTGGCGGTCCTGGTGTCGGCCGAAATGTGCTCGCTGAACTTCGCCGCCCTCGGCGCGGACGTCGCGGGCCTGGTGGGGACGGCCCTGTTCGCCGACGGCGCGGCGGCGCTGGTGGCCGTCGGGGAGCGCCGGGCTGAAAAGCTGGGCATCACCGGGCCGCGGATCATCGACACGGCCAGCCGGTTGTACCCGGATTCGTTGCGCACCATGGGGTGGGACGTCGGCGCCGCCGGGTTCCAGCTCGTGCTGTCCCCGGACGTGCCCGAGATGGTCAGCCGCTATCTGCGTGACGACATGTCCGGCTTCCTCGGCGGCCACGACCTGCAGATCGACGACGTCGGCGTGTGGGTCAGCCACCCCGGCGGCCCGAAGGTGATCGAGGCGATCACCGACAGCCTCACGTTGCCCGCCGACGCCCTTGAGCTCACCTGGCGTTCGCTGGCCGAGATCGGCAACGTCTCGTCGTCGTCGGTGCTGCACATCCTGCGCGACACGATGGACAAGCGCCCCGGAGACGGATCGCCCGCGGTGATGATGGCCATGGGGCCCGGCTTCTGCTCGGAACTGCTGCTCATGCAGTGGCAGTGAGGTCCGATCCCCATGACGTGGTATCTGATTCTTCTTGCTGCTGTCGGCGTTGAGCGACTGGCCGAAATGGTTCTGGCGCAACGCAATCTGGCGTGGAGCCGGGCCCGCGGCGGTGTCGAAGTGGGTGCGGCCCACTACCCGGTGATGGTGGCTCTGCATCTTGCCCTGCTGGTCGGCTGCGTGGTGGAAGTCGCCGTCATGCACCGCCCGTTCATCCCGGCGCTGGGGTGGCCGATGCTGGCCCTGGTCGTCGCGGCCCAGGGGCTGCGCTGGTGGTGCATCACCACCCTGGGACGGCAGTGGAACACCCGCGTCGTCGTGATCCCGGGTGCGGCGCGCGTCGACGGCGGGCCCTATCGCTGGTTCTCGCACCCGAACTACGTCGCGGTCGCCGTCGAAGGGCTCGCGCTTCCGCTGGTCCACTCCGCCTGGTTCACCGCACTGGCGTTCACCACCCTCAACGCGGCTCTGCTGAGCACCCGCATCAACGTCGAGAACTCGGCGTTGGCTAGGCTGTCATGAACGATCTTCTGGTCGCCGGCGCCGGGCCGGCGGGACTAGCCACCGCCATCCACGCCGCCCGCGCCGGGCTTGAGGTCACCGTGGTGGAACGCCGACCCGGACCCATCGACAAGGCCTGCGGGGAAGGGCTGATGCCGCACACGCTGCGACATCTGGACACCCTCGGAATCACCCCGCACGGCAAGCCTTTTCGCGGTATCACCTATCTGGACCGGACCCGGCGGGTGGAGGCCCGCTTCCCCGGCGCCGCCGGACGCGGGGTGCGGCGCACCGTCCTGTCCGAGGCCCTGCACGACGCCGCCGCGACCGCGGGGGTCCGGATCGTCAAGGGCGACATCGGCGAGATCGAGCAGGATGCGAGCGGCGTGCGCTGCGGCGGCTTGGGGGCGCGGTACCTGGCGGCCGCCGACGGCCTGCACTCGCCGATCCGCCGCCGGCTCGGCCTGGACCGGCCGACCAACAGCGGTCGCCGCTGGGGAATACGGCGGCACTTCCGGACCGCCCCGTGGTCCGACACCGTCGAGGTCTACTGGGCCGCGCACACCGAGGCCTACGTGACCCCGGTGTCCGAGGACTGCGTCGGAGTGGCCATCCTGACCTCCCGGCAGGGCAAGTTCGACGATCACTTGAGTGAATTCCCCGCTCTGGCAGCCCGGCTCGCCGGAGCGCAGGGTGGTCCGGCCCGCGCGGCGGGGCCGTTGCGGCAGCGCGCCGCCCGCCAGGATCGGGGCAGGGTCATGCTCGTCGGCGACGCGGCGGGATACGTCGACGCCCTCACCGGC
>CAYURT010000096.1:0-6943 GCA_964447215.1 uncultured Mycobacterium sp. | reverse complement strand
TCACCTTCTGGGCGGCGGTGCCGCACTACGTCTCCCAGCCGCCGAACCCGAAGGCCACCGTCGCGCTGCTGCGCCGGGTCGAGGAGGTGCTCGACATCGAGGTGCCGCTCGGTGACCTGCCGGCCCAGGCCGAGGAGTGGGAGCAGGCGATCACCGAGATGACCGCCGAGGACGAGGAGATCGCCGACTACGTCGCCGGCCTGGAGGCCCGCGGCGATGCCGAGGTCGACGTCAACGAGGCGCTGTCGAAGGTGGACGGCGACGCGCTGGCCGCCGAGTTCGAGCGCTACCTGCGCCGCCGCGGACGCTGACCGTCGTCGGCGCGGTGCGATACCGTGCTGGCATGCGACTTGCCCTGGACGACGCCGATCTGGCATTCCGAGACGAACTGCGGGATTTCTTCAGCAGCAAGATTCCGGCCGACATCCGCGAACGGGCGCGCAACGAGGACCTGCGGTACCCCGATGACCTGATCACCGCCCAGCGGATCCTCAACGAGGCCGGGCTGGCGGTACCCAACTGGCCGGTCGAGTGGGGCGGGAAGGACTGGACCCCCCTGCAGCGCCAGATCTGGGCCGAGGAACTGCGGCTGGCCAGCGTTCCCGAGCCGCTGGCGTTCAACGCCGGGATGGTGGGCCCGGTGATCGCGCAGTTCGGCTCCCAGGAGCTCAAGCAGCGCTTCCTGCCGCCCACCGCCAACCTCGACATCTGGTGGTGCCAGGGCTTCTCCGAACCCGAGGCCGGCTCGGACCTGGCCAGCCTGCGCACCACCGCGGTGCGCGACGGCGACCACTACGTCATCAACGGGCAGAAGACCTGGACCACGCTGGGCCAGTTCGCGGACTGGATCTTCCTACTGGCTCGTACCGATCCGGACGCCCCGAAGAAACAGGCCGGCATCTCCTTCATCCTGGCCGAGATGTCCACGCCGGGGATCACGGTTCGCCCGATCAAGCTGATCGACGGCAGCTACGAGGTCAACGAGGTCTGGTTCGAAGACGTCCGGGTGCCCGCCGACCAGCTGGTCGGTGAGGAGAACGCCGGATGGAGCTACGCCAAGTTCCTGCTGTCCAACGAGCGCTCCGGTATCGCCCGGGTGGGCACCACCAAGGTCTGGCTGACCGAGGTCAAGGAGCGGGCGGCCAAGACCGCGCTGGGCTCGGGAACGCTGATGGACGACCCGTTGTTCGCCGCCCGCGTCGCAGAGGTCGAGAACGAGCTGTTGGCACTGGAACTCACCCAGCTCCGGGTCAGCGGCGACGAGGCCGGCGGAAAGCCCAATCCCGCGTCGTCGATCCTCAAGCTGCGCGGCACCCAGTTGCAGCAGGCGGTCACCGATCTGTTGGTGGAGGTGGCCGGTCCGGACTCGCTGCCCTTCGACGCCGGACCCGGCGTCGACTCGCCCACCTGGGCCCAGCACGCCGCGCCGCGCTACCTCAACTTCCGCAAGGCCTCCATCTACGGCGGCAGCAACGAGGTGCAGCGCACCATCATTTCCTCGACCATCCTCGGTCTGTGAGGGGCCGCTCATGAACTTCGAACTCAGCGACGAACAGCAACTGCTCGCCGACACCACCCGCGAGGTTCTCTCCGCCGGCTATGACACCGAGAAGCGGAACAAGGTCATCGATTCCGACCTCGGCTGGAGCCGGGAAGTCTGGGGCCAGCTGGCCGAGATCGGCATCCTGGGCCTGGGGTTCGACGAGGACTCCGGCCCGACCGAGGTCATGGTCGTCATGACCGAGATCGGACGCCGGCTGGCGCCTGAGCCGGTCGCGGCGGCGGCATTGGTTCCCGGGGCGGTGATCGCCGCGCACGGCTCGGCCGAACAACGCGCACTGCTCGACGAGGTGGCTGCCGGTGAGCGGCTGCTGGCGTTCGCGCACACCGAGCCGGGGCGGCGCGGGTCAGACGAATTAGCGACGCGCGCAACCGAACAGGGCGGCGGTTGGACTGTCAGCGGGCACAAGAACCCGGTGCTGGCCGGGGACTGCGCCGACACGCTGATCGTCACCGCGGCGCTGCCCGGCGGCGGGGCGGGGATGTTCCTGGTGGACGCATCCGGAGGAGGAACGGCGGTGACCCGGCACGGCTACCGGACGTTCGACGGACTCCGCGGCGCCGACGTCGTTCTCGACGGTGCGGCGGCCGAGCCGCTCGGCGCCGGTGGGGATGCCGCCGAGGCCATCGAGGCCGCGGTGATCAGGTTCCAGTCGGCGCTGTGCTCCGAGGCGGTCGGTGCGATGGACGAGTCGCTGCGGCTGACCACCGACTACCTGAAGACCCGCAAGCAGTTCGGCGTCCCGCTCAAGACGTTCCAGACCCTCACCCAGCGCGCCGCCGACATGTACGTCTCGCTGGAGTTGGCCCGCAGCATGAGCTACTACCTTGGGGTGTCGGTGGCCGACGGCCGGTTCGACCACCTGGTGGCCGCCCGGGCCAAGCTGCAGATCGGCCGCTCGGGCAAGCACATCGCCGAGGAGTCCATCCAGTTGCACGGCGGGATCGGGGTGACCGCGGAGTACCCGATCGCGCACTACGCCGCCCGCCTGACCGCGATCGAGCAGACCTTCGGCTCGTCGACCGACCAGCTGCGCTATCTGGTCAGCCAGGTCGGCGGGTACGGAACCGCGACTCTCTAGGCCACCGCTCCGCTGATGCCGGAGCGAAAGCAGCATCGGCGCTCAGCTGACCCTTACCAGCTTCGGCGCCTGCCAAACGCCTTCCAGCGCTTCGGGTTTGGGCCAGTACAGTCGCAAAAAAATAGTGAAGGGGCCGGCCGGTGACGGCAGCCAGTTGGCCTCCCTGTTCGCGCCGGGCGAGGTGTGCTGGACGTGGATCGTCAATCCGCCGTCCGGATCGCGCACCAGATCGGGCAACATCGGGCTGTTGATCAGGTAGCGGTCTATCGGGTTGTCCACCAGCAGGCTCTCCGGCATCCGGTACATCGTCACCGACCAGAACGCGTTCACCGGCGGCAGCTGGTTCGGCGCGAAGGTCAACGTGTAATCGTGGGCCCCGTCAAGGGGCGCCCCGTCGGCATCGGTGGACAGCACCGGATACATCGCCTCTTCTGCGGAGTTCGCGTAGATGCCGACCACGGCGCCGGCCATCCGATACAGATAGTTGGAGCCGAGTTGCTCTGCACTGCCGAACATCTGGCTCATCGTCACCTCGCCGGTGTCGATCTTCGCCTTTTTCAGGGCATCGAAATCAGCCCACGCGTCGGCCATCCCGGCCCGCAGAGCGTCAGCCACCTCGGCACTCAGCGAACCGGAGTCGAACGTGCCCTCCCCGGTGAGTCCGATGGCGGCGAACCGGGCGCGCACATCGCTCTCGCAGTCTTTCACCGGCGCGAAACCGAACTGGAAGTCCAGTAGGTCGAAGAACCGTAGTGAGGTCTTCTGATCCTGCGGTGTCAGTGGCGCCGGCCAGTCGACCGGCGGCGGGACTGCCGGCGGCGAACCGTCAGTGAACTCGGAGAGTCCCTGCGCCCGGTAGCCGGACTGAATTTTGGAGACGTTGACCAGGTCATCGGGAGAGAACAACTGAGTGCGGTATGCCACCTGAACGAATTCCGTATCTGCGTGGATGATCTCGGTGATCGCATCAGGCTTGCGGCCCTGCCACCCCGGGCCGGCCAGAAGATAGGCTCCGCCGTTGTTGCCCGTGGTCCGGCTGCCGACATAGGCGAAATTGGCGGTGTAACCGTCGATGAACTGCAGCGAGTAGTACCGGTCGGAGCCGATCGGCGGGACCAGCAGCACCACCGGTTCAGCCCGCAGGTCCGCCGCCAGCATCGAATAAGGAGTGTCGGAGTTCGCGGTCTGGATGGTGGTATCGGCGGGGGTGAAGACCCGGGCCACACTGTGCACCTGGTTCCACCGCCCCTTGTACTCGGGACTGGCCGAGTCGATGTAGTAGGAGTGCTGCACGCGGTAGCTGTCGACCATGGGGAAGCCATAGGTGTAGGCCTCGCGAGCGATCTCGCGGACTTGCTCGGGGCTCATCGGTCCGGCACTACGGTTTCAGACCCGCGCCTTCTCTCCATGCCGTGCAAGCCTACAGTTGCACACCCAGCAACGCGTCGACCGCGGCGGCCACCAGGCCGGGGGCGGTGCTGTCGTGTCCACCGAACTCCTCGGCGTCGGCGACCCAGCCGTCAACGGCGGCAAGCGCTTTCGGGGTATCAAGATCGTCGGCGAGGTAGCGCCGCAGCCGGGCGATCAGGTCGCCGGCCTCCGGGCCGGCAGGCTGCCGGGCCATGTCGCGCCAGCGGTGCAGCCGCGAGGTGGCCTCGGCGAGCACCTGATCACTCCAGAACCGGTCGCCGCGGTAGTGCCCGGCCAGCAGGCCCAACCGGATGGCGGCCGGTTCCACCCCCTGCGAGCGCAGCCGGGACACCAGAACGAGGTTGCCACGGCTCTTGGACATCTTGTGACCGTCCCAGCCGATCATCCCGGCGTGGACATAGTGCCGGGCGAACCTGCGCTGGCCGGTGAGGCTCTCGGCGTGCGCCGCGGAGAACTCGTGGTGGGGGAAGATGAGATCGCTACCGCCGCCCTGGACATCGAATCCGAAACCGATGCGGCTCAACGCGATCGCCGCACACTCCACATGCCAACCGGGACGGCCGGGGCCGAACGGCGCCGGCCAGCTGGGCTCATCGGGCCGGCGGGCGCGCCAGAGCAGGGCGTCGAGCGGGTTGGCCTTGCCGTCACGCTGCGGGTCTCCCCCTCGTTCGGCGAACAGCCGCGCCATGGTCTCGCCGTCGTAGTTCGACTCGTAGCCGAATTGGACGGTCGCGTCGGACCGGAAGTAGACGTCGGGATGCTCGGCGTCGTCAACGATGTAGGCCGCCCCGGCGGCCAGCAGCTTCTCGACGACCTCCACGACCTCGTCGATGGCGTCGGTGGCCGCCACGTAGTCCTGCGGCGGGAGGACCCGCAGCGCGGCCATGTCCTGGCGGAACAACTCGGTCTCGCGGTCACCCAGCGCGCGCCAGTCCACCCCGTCACGCCGGGCGCGTTCGAACAGCGGATCGTCGACGTCGGTCACGTTCTGCACGTAGTGCACCCGGTGGCCGTTGTCCCGCCAGATCCGGTTGACCAGATCGAATGTCAGGTAGGTGGCGGCATGGCCCAGGTGGGTCGCGTCATAGGGGGTGATCCCGCAGACGTAGATGGTGGCCGTGGGACCCGGAGCGGTCGGTCGAACCTGCCGGTCCGCGGTGTCGTAGAGCCGCAAACCCGGCCCCCCACCGGGCAGTTCGGGGATGTCGACGGCCGGCCACGACCGCATGTCAGCCGGCCAGCCGCATGGCGTCGAGCAGGAGTCCGGCGATGTCGGGCCGGCACATCAGCAGATCGGGCAGGTAGGGGTCGGGCTGGTTGTACCGCAGTGGTGAGCCGTCGAGCCGGGTCGCGTGCAGCCCCGCGGCCTGCACGACGCCGGCGGGCGCCGCGGAGTCCCACTCCCATTGCCCTCCGGCGTGGATGTAGGCGTCGGCGTCACCGCGAACGACCGACATGGCCTTGGCCCCGGCCGAGCCGATGCCGACGAATTCGATGTCGAGCCGGTCCCGCAACAGCCACAGCACCGCCGGCGGACGGTTGGCGCTGGCGGTGATGCGGATCGGGCCGGTGCGCCGGGGGGCCGCCGGGGGCGCCACGGTGTCGCTGCGGTGCACCTCGCCGAGGGCCGGAAGGGCCACCGCGGCGTCGGTGATCATCCCTTCCCCATCTGCCCCGGGCGTACGCTGCCACAACGCCACGTGGACCGCCCAGTCCTGCCGGTGCGGAAGCGAGAACTCCCGGGTCCCGTCGAGCGGGTCAATGATCCACACCCGGTCGGCCCGCAGCCGCGCCAGATCGTCGTGGGCCTCCTCGGAGAGCACCGCGTCCCCGGGGCGCTCGGCCCGCAGGCGGCGCAGCAGCAGATCGTTGGCATGCACATCGCCGGCCTCCCCCAGCGCCGGGGGAAACCCGTGACCGACCTGCTCCCGGACCGCGAGCAGCAGCCGGCCGGCCTCCTCGGCCAGGTCGGCGGCCAACTCCGCGTCGGTGCGACTCACCCCGCCAGTATCGCTGACCGCGCCAATGGCCCACTGTGGTGCCCCGGCGGCTAGATTGCTGCCATGCGCATCGTGGTGGCATTGGGAGCCTGCGCCGCACTGGCCCTGCCCCTGAGTCTGGGCGGCTGCAGCAGGGCCGAAGCCGCCGACCCGTTCACCGGCACGGCCTGGCAGCTCGTCAGCATCGAGTCGATGGCGCCCGACGAGCGGCCCAGCACCACCATCGACGACCCGTCCGCCTACACCGTGGACTTCGGCGGGGACGGCCGGGCGGCGTTCCGGATCGACTGCAACCGCGGCAGCGCGACGTGGACATTCGTTCCAGCCGCCGCCGATTCGGGATCGCTGAGCTTCGGCCCGGTCGCGATGACCAGAATGGCCTGCCGGCAGCCTTCCGTCGACGCGGAGGTCGCCGCGGCACTCGGCAGGGTGCGGTCCTATCTGCTCTCCGACGGACTGCTGCATCTGTCGACCGAGGCCGACGGCGGCGTCATGCACTGGCGTCCGCAGGAGTAACCGTCCGCTCAGAAGGCCGGCCAGGGCAGCGGCCGGCGGCCGTCGGGCCCGGGCATGACCGGCTCTTCCAGCAGGGCACGCACCCGCCGGCGCAGCGCCGCCAGTTCGGCCTCGGTGATGTGCGCCGCCAGCGCGCCGCCCAGGGCGCCGTCGAGCTGCCCGTCGAGAACGGCCAGCGCGCGCAGGGTTTCGTCGTCGATCCGGGTGCCCGCCCAGCCCCACAGCACCGTCCGGAGCTTGTCGTGGGTGTGCAGGGAGACTCCGTGGTCGACGCCGTAGACCCGGCCGTCGGCACCGGCCAGGATGTGGCCGCCCTTGCGGTCGGCGTTGTTGACGATCACGTCGAACACCGCC
>CAYURT010000095.1:0-7044 GCA_964447215.1 uncultured Mycobacterium sp. | reverse complement strand
GCCGGGCGCTGCTGCGCTGAGATGCCGGGCGCTGCTGCGCTGAGGTTCAGTCCCCGGCCCGCAGGTGGGTGATGTCGCCTGCGGAGACCGCGACGTCACCGGCTTCGGTCCCGATGACGAGCTGACCCAGGTCGTCGACATCGGTGGCGGTGCCCTCGATCACGCGGCCGCCCGGTAACTCGGCCCGCACCCGAGTGCCCAGCGTCGAACTGCGGGCGCGGTAGTCCCGGGCCAGCGCGGGGTCGTGGCCGGCGGTGAGTCTCCAGCGGTCGATGCGGGCGGACAGTTCGGCCAGCACGCTTCCCAGCAAGGCGCTGCGGTCGGTCATGGTCGAGCCGAGCATCAGCAGCGAGATGGCGTCGGGGGCCACGTCGGCGATGTCGGAGCCGGTGAGCGTCACGTTGAGCCCCAGCCCGACCACGATCACCGGGTCGGGGGAGGCCACCTCGGCCAGGATCCCGCCCAGTTTGCCGTCGCCCACCAGAATGTCGTTGGGCCATTTCAGGACTGGGGCGATCCCGGTGGTGGCCTCGACGGCGTCGGCCGCCGCCACCCCGGTCAGCAGCGGCAGCCAGCCCCACTCCGGGGCCGGTACGCCCGCGGCGTCGACCCCGACGGAGAACGCAATCTGGGTGCGCGGCGGCGCGGTCCAGCGACGGCCGTGCCGGCCCCGTCCGGCGCTCTGGTGCTCGGCGATGAGCACCACGCCACGGATGTCGCCGCCCGCCGTGTGGCGGGCCAGCAGATCGGCATTGGTCGACCCGGTGCTCTCCAGCACCTCGACCTCGCGCAGCGGCCGGCCCGGCCCGGTCAGGTCGCGGCGCACCCCGTCGACGTCCAATGGCGGGAGGTGGTCTGGGTTCATGGTGGCCCCAACCCTACGGCTCGCCGTCGCCGGCGACGACGTCCTGGCGCGGGGCTTCGGGTCGGGGGGCCTACCGCGCTGAATTTCACCCGGCGGCTTTCGGTGGGATAGTCTCCGGGCTTGTGACTACCTCGAATTTCTCCCGGGCCCTTCTCGTGGCAGGCGCCCTGATGGGCGTTGCGACCGGTACCGCCGGTGTCGCCGCCGCCGACGACCCCAACACCGTTCCGCCGTCGATGCTGAACACCACCTGCTCGCTGGACCAGATCATGGCCGCCACCAAAGTGGTCGACCCGATCACCTACGGCGAGCTGGTCGGCAAGTACAACTCCGAACCTGCGTGGATCCAGGGCGGCATCGTCTACCACATGAACCTGCTGCTGCAGAAGCCGCCGCAGGAGCGTCAGGCCGAGATCGACACCCTGGTGCGGCTGTTCCCGCAGTATGTGTCGATCTTCACCGGTGCCGAGCCGCAGGCCAATGAGATCGCGGCCAAGTGCCCGACCTTCCCGGCCGTGGATCCGGCGGTGTGGAACCCGACCGCTCCGCCTCCGGCGCCGGTGGCCGCTCCGGCGTGACGACAGCCCGCATGCTGCGCGGCGCGGTGGCCGTGAGCGCGGCGTTGGCGTTCGCCGGCCTCGGCGCACCGGCGGTCGCCGCGGCCGAGAGTCCCGTGGCGCCGTCGATGCTCAACACCACGTGTTCGCTGGATCAGGTGATGGCCGCCGCCCGGGCGGTCGACCCGGTGACCTACGGCGCGCTGGTCGGCCGCTACAACGCCGAGCCGCGATGGGTCCAGGGCGGCATCACCTACCACATGACGGCCCTGCTGCAGGCCCCGCCGCAGCAGCGGCAGGATCTGGCGAACCGCCTCGGTGGCCGGTTCCCGGACTTCGTTGCGCTGTTCACGGTCGCCGACCCGGTCGCCGACCAGATCGCGGCCAAGTGCCCGACCTTCCCGGCCAACGATCCGGCGGTGTGGAACCCCAACGCTCCGGCGCCGACACCGGTCGCGGCGCCCACCTCCCCGGCGCCGTCCTCTCCGGCTCCCGCGCCGGCCCCGGCTCCGTAGACCGGGTCCTGCTCTAATCCAGCGCCCGGGTGACCTTCTCGGTCTCCCGGCGTCGGGCCTGCAGAGCCGGATCGGGGTTGACCACCTCGACCAGTGAGGCGCCGGCGGCCAGCACGGCCAGCAGAGTCGCGGTATCCGGCCTGGTTGCGATGACCCGGTCCCCGGAGCCGACGCCCAGTTCCCCGGCGCGGACCCGCGCCGCCTCCAGCACCTCACCGGCCGCCCGGCCGTCCAGCGCCGGGCCCGGGTTGGCTTCCGGGGTGATCTGGTCGCCGTGCACCCGCACCGCAGTGGCGTAGTCGGTCACCCCGACCGGCAGGTCCTCGGCGGGCTTGCCGAACGGGTCCAGCGAGAGCACCGCCACCTCGCCACCGGCCACCGCCCGGTCGGCCTCATCGAGCCGGTCGGCGGTGCACAGGGCGATATCGGCCGAATCCCCGGTGACCACTTCGGCGCCGATCCACCACACCCCGAGCAGCACCGCCGCGGTCTGCCAGTGCGGCGGCAGCAGCACCGCCACCCGGCTGCCCGGCCCGGCGCCCAACTCGTCCCGCAGCAGGTTGGCGGTCTTGGCCGCCCAGTTGGCCAGCGTCACTGTGGACAGCTCGA
Source organism: uncultured Mycobacterium sp. (assembly GCA_964447215.1). Lineage (GTDB taxonomy): Bacteria > Actinomycetota > Actinomycetes > Mycobacteriales > Mycobacteriaceae > Mycobacterium. Next base: position 4,498 of record CAYURT010000095.1, on the reverse strand, counting down.
TGCGCTCGCCGGTCGCATCGTCGTAGTAGGTGATCCGCGGACCCATCGGGTCGGCCTTGAGCAGCGGGTCGAGCAGGGCCTGGGTCAGGTTCATCAGTTGACGCACTTGGGATCCGCCGACCCCGCCGTGATCACCGGCGAGGGCAGCGGTGTGAGTACTTCGTCGTCGGAGGTCTCCGCCGAGGCCTTGTCCACCGTCTGCGCGGTGGGCAGCGTGCCGTCCTGCCCGGAGCCCGGGCCGCTGTACTCCTCGGTCAGCACCACCCGCACCGTTCCGGCCGGGACGGAGGATACGGCGACCACCGGCAGCCCGCCGAGTTCCTCGGCGACGGCCTGCGCGCCCAGATCGTCGGTGCTGGCGGCCTGCACCTGGCTCTGCTCGACCTTCTCCCCGTCGTTGTTGTCGACGGTGCCGATGGTGAAACCCCCGGCTTCGAGGCGGTCCGACACCGCGCCGGCCAGCCCGTTGATATCGCTGTCGTTGAGCACGTCGGCGGTGGTCTGGTCGGGGGAGTAGGTGATGGCGGCGGTGTTGCCCTCCTCCTGCTCGTGCAGCAGGCCGGCCACCCAGTCGCGGACCTGATCGGGGTCGACGCTGACCACCGACTGCATCCCGTCATCGCTCCAGCCGTCCTCGGCCAGCACCGGGATGGTCGCGAAGGCGACGTTGCCGGCGGCCAGTTTCTGCAGGTGCCGCAGGAAGTCCATCACGTCCCAACCGGCCGAGATCACCACCGAGCGCTGGATCGCGGTGCGCAGCCGGTCCAGGGTGGCCGGGCTGGTCAGCGTCTTGCGGGAGATGGCCTGGTGGGCCAGCGAGGCCATGACGGCCTGCTGGCGCACCACCCGATCGAGGTCCCCGCGGGGAAGTTCGTGGCGCTGGCGCACGAAGCTCAGCGCCTGCGGCCCGTCGAGGTGCTGCCAGCCGGCCGGGAAGTCCGCGCCCGACAGCGGTTCGTAGACGGCGTCTTTCAGGCACACCTCGACGCCGCCGAGGGCGTCGGTGATCAGCGCGAAGCCCAGCAGCCCGATCTCGGCGTAGTGGTCGACGGTCACCCCGGTGAGGTCGGCGACGGTGGTGATCAGGGCGTTGCGGCCCGCCTCCACCGCCTGCGGTTCGGCGATCGCGGGGTCGACGCCCTGTTCCTCCACCAGTTGTTTCATCAGTTCCAGCCGGACCTGGCCGTAGACGCCGTTGATCTTGGTCTTGCCCAGCCCCGGGGCCTCCACGTAGGAGTCGCGGGGGATGGAGATGGCCGTCGCCGAGCGGCCGTTGTCGGGGATGCGGACCAAGATGATGGTGTCGGTGTTGGTGGCGACGTCGTCACCGGCGTGCAGTTCGGCCAGTTCCTCGGCCGACAGCGGGTTGCCGTGGGCGTCGGTGCGGCTGTCCACCCCGACCAGCAGGATGTCGACGGCCCCGTCCCCGGTTTCACCGCCGAGGGCAGCGGTGGCGAACTGGAAGATGCCGTTCTCGAAGGACCGGATCGAGCCCCAGGCCACGCCGGTGCCGACCATGACCATCACGGCGAGCACGGCCATCACGGTGCGCGCCACCGGGCGTGTCACTGACGTCACAGCAGTCTCACCAGGCACCTGCCCAGGCTACTGGTGGACCCGCCGCATCCCCGGTAGCCCGGACCGGCGTGCCAGACTCGTGACCGTGGTGGAACGGACGCCCAACCGGACGGTGCAGCGCCTCATCGTCACCGGAGCCGGAGGCCAGGTCGGCGCCGCGCTGGCCGACACGGCCCGGCGGTGCGGCTACCCGGTCCAGGCGCTGACCCGCGCGGACTTCGACATCACCGACCCCGATGCGGCCTCCGGACTGGTCCGGGCCGGTGACCTGGTGATCAACTGCGCGGCCTTCACCGACGTCGACGCCGCCGAGACCGATCCGGAGACCGCCGTCGCGGTGAACGCGACCGGTCCGGGTCTGCTGGCGCGGGCCTGTGCGGTGGCCGGGGCGCGGCTGGTGCACATCTCCACCGACTATGTGTTCAGCGGGGTCTTCAGCGGGGAGCCCGGCCCCCGCCCCTACGAGGTGGACGACGCCACCGGACCGCTGGGCGTCTACGGCAAGTCCAAGCTGGCCGGTGAGCGCGCGGTGCTCGACGCGCTGCCCGGCGGCGCGCACGTGGTGCGCACCTCCTGGGTCTACACCGGCGCCGAGGGCACCGACTTCGTCGCCGTCATGCGGCGGCTCGCCGGCACCGACCGGACGGTGGAGGTGGTCGACGACCAGGCCGGCTCACCGACCTACGTAAACGACCTGGTGTCGGCCCTGCTGGAACTGGCCGACCGCGATATCAGGCCCGGAATCCTGCACGCCGCCAACGCCGGGGCGGCCAGCAGGTTCGATCAGGCCCGCGCGGTCTTCGCCGACCTCGGCGCCGACCCCCGGCGGGTTCGGCCGATCAGCACCGCGCAGGCCGGCCGGCCCGCGCCCCGCCCCGGGTACGGCGCGCTGTCGATGGCGGGGTCGGTGCGCGCCGGGCTCACCGGGCTGCGGCCATGGCGGGAGGCGCTGCGGGAGTCTCTCGGTGCGACGCCGCAACAGGTCTCTGCCCAACCCGCCGAAGGTGGCCGGATACCCTCAACGCCGTGAGTGCCGAGCCCGCCCTGACCGTGGTCACGGTGACCTACTCGCCGGGCTCGCACCTGGAACGGTTTCTGTCCTCGCTGACCGTGGCCACCGACCGGCCGGTGTCGGTGGTGATCGCCGACAACGGCTCGGTCGACGGCGCCCCGGAGGAGGCGGTCGAGCGCTATCCGGGTTCCCGGCTGCTGCGCACCGGCGGCAACCTCGGCTACGGCACCGCGGTCAACCGCGCGGTCGCGACGGTGCCGCCCGACCAGGAGTTCGTGGTCGTCGCCAACCCCGACGTGGTCTGGGGACCGGGCAGCATCGACGCGCTGCTGGCCGGGGCGGCCCGCTGGCCGACCGCCGCCACCATCGGCCCGCTGATCCGCGACCCCGACGGATCGGTCTACCCCTCCGCGCGGCACCTGCCGCGGCTGATCACCGGCGGGATGCACGCCGTGGTGGGGTTCGTGTGGAAGTCCAACCCGTGGACCAGGAAATACCGCCAGCAGTACCTGGAGCCCAGCGAGCGACCGGTGGGGTGGTTGTCGGGTTCCTGTTTTCTGATGCGGCGCAAGGCATTCGACGAAGTCGGCGGTTTCGACGAGCGCTACTTCATGTACATGGAGGACGTCGATCTCGGTGACCGGCTGGGGCGGGCGGGCTGGCTCAACGTCTATGTGCCCGATGCCGAGATCCTGCACGACAAGGGCCATTCGACGGGTCGCGAGCCGGCCCGCAACCTTCGGGCCCATCACCGCAGCACCTACCTGTACCTGGCCGACCGGAATCCGGGCTGGTGGCGGGCACCGCTGCGGTGGACGATGAGAGGCGCGCTGCGGGTTCGCGCGCGGGCGGCGGTGCGCAAGTCGCGCCGGGAACTGGCGAAGGGAATCAGGTGAGTCAGACACCGATCAAACCGGCGATCGACCCGTCCCGGGTCGACGCGGTGGTGCTGGTCGGCGGGAAGGGCACCCGGCTGCGGCCGCTGACTCTCTCGGCCGCCAAGCCGATGCTTCCCACGGCCGGGCTGCCGTTCCTGACCCACCTGCTCTCCCGGATCGCCGAGGCCGGGATCGAACACGTCATCCTGGGCACCTCCTATCAGGCGGCGACCTTCGAGGCCGAGTTCGGCGACGGCTCCAAACTCGGCCTGCGGATCGACTACGTCACCGAGGAGCGGCCGCTGGGTACCGGCGGCGGGATCGCCAACGTCGCGCCGATGCTGCGCCACGACACCGTGATGGTGTTCAACGGCGATGTGCTCTCCGGGATGGATCTGCGTCAGATGCTGGCCGCGCACCACGACTTCGGCGCCGACGTGACCCTGCATCTGGTGCGGGTCGGCGACGCGCGGGCGTTCGGGTCGGTGCCCACCGACGCCGACGGCAGGGTGCTGGCGTTCCTGGAGAAGACCGAGGACCCGCCCACCGATCAGATCAACGCCGGCACCTATCTGTTCGACAGGGCGGTCATCGACCGCATCCCGTGCGGCCGCGAGGTGTCGGTCGAGCGTGAGGTGTTTCCCGCCCTGCTGGCCGACGGGATCAAGGTCTGCGGCTACGTGGACTCCAGCTACTGGCGCGATATGGGCACTCCGGAGGACTTCGTGCGGGGTTCCGCCGATCTGGTGCGAGGCATCGCCCCGTCGCCGGCGCTGGGGGGAAAGCGCGGCGAGAGCCTGGTCCACGACGGTGCCTCGGTGGCCCCGGGTGCGGTGCTGGTCGGCGGCACGGTGGTGGGCCGGGGGGCCGAGATCGGCCCCGGCGTGCGCCTCGACGGCGCGGTGGTCTTCGACGGTGCCCGCATCGAGGCCGGTGCGGTGGTCGAGCGTTCCATCATCGGCTTCGGGGTGCGGATCGGTCCGCGGGCGCTGATCCGCGACGGTGTGATCGCCGACGGGGCGGACATCGG
>CAYURT010000094.1:0-7191 GCA_964447215.1 uncultured Mycobacterium sp. | reverse complement strand
GCGGCACCTCGACCTACCTGCCGCTGAAGGTCAACCAGGCCGGCGTCATCCCGGTGATCTTCGCCTCGTCGCTGATCTATGTGCCCCAGCTGATCACCCAGTTGGTCCGTAGCGGCAGCAGCGGGGCCGGCACCGGCTGGTGGGACCGGTTCGTCGCCGACCACCTGACCAACCCGGCTGACACCATCTATGTGGGTATCTACTTCGCGCTGATCATCTTCTTCACCTTCTTCTACGTCTCGATCACGTTCAACCCCGAGGAACGCGCCGACGAGATGAAGAAGTTCGGCGGGTTCATCCCCGGCATCCGGCCCGGTAAGCCCACCGCGGACTACCTGGCCTACGTGCTGAACCGGATCACCCTGCCGGGCTCGATCTATCTGGGCATCATCGCAGTCCTGCCCAACGTGTTCCTGCAGGCCGGCGACGGCGGCGGCATCCAGAACCTCCCCTTCGGTGGTACCGCGGTGTTGATCATGATCGGCGTCGGCCTGGACACGGTGAAGCAGATTGAGAGCCAGTTGATGCAGCGCAACTACGAAGGTTTCCTGAAGTGAGAATCGTTCTGCTCGGCCCGCCGGGAGCGGGTAAGGGAACCCAGGCGACCAATCTGGCCAGGAAGCTCGGCGTCCCCCAGGTCTCCACCGGGGACCTGTTCCGGGAGAACATCAGCTCCGGTACCGAACTGGGGCTGCAGGCCAAGCGCTACCTCGATGCGGGGGACCTGGTGCCCGCCACATTGACCAACGCCCTCGTCGACGCCCGCCTCGATGACGCCGACCTGTCCGGCGGATTCATCCTCGACGGCTTCCCCCGCTCGGTCGAGCAGGCCGAGGCGCTGCACGACATGCTCGCCCGCCGGGACCTCAAACTCGACGCCGTGCTGGAGTTCCGGGTTCCCGAGGACGAACTGGTCGCCCGGCTCAAGGGCCGCGGCCGCGCCGACGACACCGAAGAGGTGATCCGCAACCGGTTCAACGTCTACCGCGCGGAGACCGAACCGCTGCTGGAGTACTACCAGGAGGAGCTGAAGACGGTCGACGCCGTCGGCTCGCTCGACGAGGTGTTCGACCGGGCCGTGCAGGCCCTCGGACGGTAACGGACCGCCGCCGAGAATGGTCTCCCTGCCCGGACTGCGCAACCGCAAGACGGTTCCCGCCCGCTCCGGGGGTGAGCTGGACGCCATGGCCGCCGCCGGCGCTGTGGTGGCCGCGGCCCTGCGGGCCGTACAGCGCGAGGCCCGCGCCGGGGTGTCCACCAAGGACCTCGACGAGGTCGCTGAAACGGTGATCCGCGAGGCCGGCGCCATCCCGTCGTTCCTGGGCTACCACGGTTACCCGGCCACCATCTGCTCCTCGGTCAACGACCGGGTGGTGCACGGTATCCCGTCGGCCGAGGAGGTACTCGCCGAGGGTGATCTGGTGTCCATCGACTGCGGGGCGGTCCTGGGCGGCTGGCACGGCGACGCGGCGGTCACCTTCGGTGTGGGCGCGCTCATCCCCGCCGACGAGGCGCTGTCGACGGCCACCCGGCAGGCGCTGGATGCCGGGATCGCGGCGATGCTGCCGGGTAACCGGCTCAGCGACGTCTCGCACGCCATCGAACGCGGCACCCGGGCAGCCGAGCGCAACCACGACCGCCGGTACGGCATCGTGGCGGGCTACGGCGGGCACGGCATCGGCCGGCAGATGCACATGGATCCTTTCCTGCCCAATGAAGGTGAGCCCGGCCGGGGACCGCTGCTGGTGCCCGGCTCGGTGCTGGCGATCGAGCCGATGCTGACCTTGGGCGGGACCCGGACCCGGATTCTCGACGACCAGTGGACGGTGGTCACCACCGACGGCACCCGGGCGGCGCACTGGGAGCACACCGTCGCGGTGACCGACGCCGGCCCCCGGGTGCTGACGGCCTGACCGGGTTATCCTCAGGCCGATGTGTACACGCGTCCTGTGGAACTCCAACGATCTGGCGGTGTGCACCGGCCGCTCGATGGATTGGCCCGAATGCACCCAGCCGATGATTGTGGCCTTCCCGGCCGGACGTGAGCGGGACGGTATCCGGCCCGCCGGTCTGGTCGACGACCCGAACCCGTTGCGCTGGAGCAGCCGTTACGCCAGCCTGGTCACCACCATCTACGGGGTGGGCACCGTCGACGGACTCAACGAGAAGGGTGTCGCCGGACACGGTCTGTATCTGGGGTCCACCGACTTCGGTGCCCGCGACCCGAAGGTTCCGGGGGTACAGGCCACGCTGTACCTGCAATACCTGCTCGACCAGGCCGCCTCCGTGAGCGAGGCGCTGGATCTCGCGGCGGGCGTCCAGCCGCTGATGGTTGAGGCGCACGGCCACGACGCGACACTGCATTTCGCGCTCGAGGACGCCGGGGGTGACTCGGCCGTCATCGAGTTCGGGCCGGGCGGCCCGGTGATCCACCACGGTCGGCAGTACACCCTGATGACCAACGACCCGACCTACGACGAACAGCTGACGCTGCTGTCCGAGCATGACTTCTCCCACCCCAGCAAGGAGATGCCGCTGCCCGGCAACGTCAACGCCGTCGACCGATTTCAACGTGCCGCCTACTTCTCGGCGCTGCTGCCCGAGCCGGCCTCGGAACGGCAGGCCGTCGCCTCGGTGATGGCGATCATGCGCAACGTCTCGGTCCCGTTCGGCGCGCCCTACGGCGACTTCGGCGTGTACAACACCGAGTACCGGACGGTCGTCGACCTGACCAACCGGATCTACTTCTTCGAACTCAGCACCAGCCCCAACGTCATCTGGGTGGAGATGGATCGGCTGAAGCTGTCGGCCGGCACCGGCCCGCTGGCCGTCGACCCCTACGACGAGTCGCTGGTCGGGAACGTCACCGAACGTCTCGTGCCCCGCGAGATGCCGTTCTGATCAGCAGGCTCAGCAGTGCTCCGGCGACGGCGCCGATCATGTCGGCGACCACGTCGCCGACATCGCCCCCGGCCCGGCCCGGGGTCAACCGCTGCAGCGACTCGTCCAGGACGCCGACGGCGGTGACGATGAGGACGGCCGGGACGATCCGCCCGGTGACCGTGGCATGCGGACGGGAGACCGTCAGTGCGCGGGCGGAGAGCCACCCGCCGACCGCATAGATCAGGAAATGGTTCACCTTGTCGGAGAGCAGAAAGGCCGACTCGGGCAGGTCCGGCGGAGACAGCGAGGACAGCCACAGCACACCGGCCGCCCAGCACAGCAGGGCACCCCAGAGCACGATCCTGAGGCGTCGGCGAGACACCGGCCCACTGAACACGCGTGCCGCCGGAATGTCCAGGCGACACTGCCCACGCTCACGGTGCGGTATGAATGGGCTGATGGCGCCCGTACCGGACAAACCCGACCCGATCGCCGCGGCGCGGACGAATTGGGAGCGCGCCGGCTGGGGTGAGGTCGCCGACGGGATGGTCGCGGTGACCTCGGTCATGCGGGCCCACCAGATCCTGCTGGCCCGGGTGGAGAGCGCGCTGCGCCCGTACGGCCTGAGCTTCTCCCGGTTCGAACTGCTGCGACTGCTGGCCTTCAGCCGCACCGGGGCCCTGCCCATCGCAAAGGCGTCAGACCGGCTTCAGGTTCACGTCACCAGCGTCACCCACGCCATCCGGCGGTTGGAGGCCGACGGACTGGTCCGCAGGGTGGCCCACCCCACCGACGGGCGCATCACCCTGGTCGAGATCACCGAACTGGGCCGCCGCGCCGTGGAGGACGCCACCGCGACGCTCAACGCCGGGGTGTTCGCCGACATCGGGATGTCCGATGAGCACGCCCGCGCCCTCGTCGCGGCGATCGACTCGCTGCGCCGCCACGCCGGGGACTTCTCAGTGGCCCCCGGGGACTAGAGCGCCCGGATGACCGCGCTGAAGTCGAGGTCGCCGTGCTCCTGGGCGAATCGCGCGTAGATCTGCGCGGCGTGGCTGCCCAGGGGGGCCGACGCCCCGGTGGAGGCCACCGCGTCCATCGCCAGCCCGAGGTCCTTGTTCATCAGGGCGGTGGCGAACCCGGGCTTGAAGTCGTTGTTGGCCGGGGAGGTCGGAACCGGGCCCGGCACCGGGCAGTTGGTGTGCACCGCCCAGCAGTTGCCGGTGGCGCCGGTGACGACGTCGAACAGCGCTTGCGCCGACAGTCCGAGCTTGTCGGCCAGCATGAACGCCTCGCCGACCGCGATCTGCTGCACCGCCAGCAGCATGTTGTTGCACAGCTTGGCAGCCTGGCCCGCTCCGGAGTCACCGCAGTGGATGACCTTGCCCGCCATCGGTTCCAGCACCGGCCGGGCGGTCTCGAGGGCCTCCTGCTCGCCGCCGACCATGAACGCCAGCGTTCCGGCGACCGCTCCTTTGACACCTCCGGACACCGGGGCGTCGAGTTGGGCGAAGCCCCGTTCCAGGGCGTAGGCGTGCGCGGCCCGGGCGTCGTCGACGGAGATCGTCGAGCTGTCGATGAACAGCGCGCCGCGGGGGGCGTTGGCCATCACCTGCGCGTAGCACTCGTGCACCAGAGCCCCGTTGGGCAGCATGGTGATCACGACCTCGGCGTCCTCCACCGCGTCGGTGCCGCTGCCGACGGCGTCGATGCCGTGCTCGGCGGCGGCCTGACGGGCGGCCGGCGCCGGGTCGAAGCCACGGACCTCGTGTCCGGCGCCGACGAGATTGGCGGCCATGGGCGCCCCCATGTTGCCCAAACCGAGAAACCCGATCCTGCTCACCGTCTCCTCCTGGTCACGGTCTCATCCATGTCACTGCCGTCTCCTGCTCGTCACGCCGAAGCCCGCACCGTGCCGGCGACGGAGCGTCCGATCACCATCCGCATGATCTCGTTGGTGCCCTCCAGAATCCGGTGCACCCGCAGATCGCGGACGATCTTCTCCAGCCCGTACTCCCGGAGGTAGCCGTAGCCGCCGAGCAGTTGCAGCGCCCGGTCGGCGATGTCGAAGCCGACGTCGGTGACGTGCAACTTGGCCATCGCGCACAACGCCACCTTGTCGGGGTCATCGACGTCGAGAGCCTCGGCCGCACGCCAGAGCATCAGCCGGGAGGTCTCCAGTCCGGTCGCCATCTCGGCAAGGGTGAACCGGACGGTGGGTTCGTCGAGCAGGGGCCCGCCGAAGGCGTGCCGGTCCCGGACGTAGTGCGCGGCCCGGTCATAGGCGGCGCGGGCACCCCCCAGCGAGCACGCGGCGATGTTGAGTCGACCGCCGTTGAGCCCGTTCATCGCGATGCCGAACCCGGTGCCCTCGCCGCCGGGTCCGCCGAGCATCGCCGCGGCCGGCACCCGAACGCCTTCCAGGACAACCTGTGCGGTCGGCTGGGCATGCCAGCCCATCTTGTCCTCGTTGGCCCCGAAACTCAGCCCCGGGGTGCCCTTCTCGACGATGAACGCCGAGATCCCGCGGGCGCCCTCGCCGCCGGTGCGGGCCATCACGACGTAGACGTCGGAGACGCCGGCGCCGGAGATGAACTGCTTGACCCCGTCGAGCACGTAGTCCTCGCCGTCGCGAACCGCTTTGGTGCGCAACGCCGCCGCGTCCGAACCCGCCCCCGGCTCGGTCAGGCAGTAGCTGGCGATGGCGTCCATGGAGGCCAGCCGGGGAACCCACAGGGCCCGCTGCTCGGGTGTGCCGTAGGTATCGACCATCCACGCGCACATGTTGTGGATCGAGATGAAGGCTGAGATCACCGGGTCGGCGACGGCGAGCTGCTCGAAGATCCGCACCGCGTCGAGCCGCCGAAGCCCGGTTCCCCCGACGTCCTCACCGCAGTAGATCGCGGCCATGCCGAGTTCGGCGGCCTCCCGGATGACGTCGACCGGGAAGTGCTTGTCCTTGTCCCAGTCCAGGGCGTGCGGCGCGAGCCGTTTGGCGGCGAAATCCGCCGCGGCCTCGGTGATCACCCGCTCGTCGTCGTCGAGTGTGAATGACATGCCCGCGCTACTTCATGGTGGGGATGACGAACTCCGCGCCGTCCCTGATCCCCGACGGCCAGCGCTCGGTCACGGTCTTGACCTTGGTGTAGAACTGGATCGAGGCCGGCCCGTGCTGGTTGAGGTCGCCGAAACCGGAGCGCTTCCAGCCGCCGAAGGTGTGGTAGGCCACCGGAACCGGGATCGGCACGTTGACGCCGACCATGCCGACCTGGACGCGGGAGACGAAGTCGCGCGCGGTGTCGCCGTCGCGGGTGAAGATCGCCACCCCGTTGCCGTATTCGTGCTCGTTGGGAAGCCGCAGGGCCTCTTCGTAGTCCTTGACCCGCACGATGCACACCACCGGGCCGAAGATCTCGTCGGTGTAGATCGACATGTCCGTGGTGACGTGGTCGAACAGGCTGGGGCCGATGAAGAACCCGCCCTCCAGGCTCTCGTCGCCGAAAGTCATTTCATCGCTGCCTTTTTCGCGGCCATCGACGACCAGGTCGGCACCGGCGGCCACGCCTGCGTCGATATAGCCGCGTACCCGTTCCAGGGCCGCCTCGGTCACCAGCGGCCCGTAGTCGGCCTTGGGGTCGAGACTGTGGCCGACCCGCAGGTGTTCGACCCGCTCGGCCAGCCGGTTGCGCAGCCGGTCGCCGACCTCGTCGCCGACGGCGACCGCCACGCTGATGGCCATGCAGCGCTCGCCGGCGCTGCCGTAGCCGGCGCCGACGAGCGCGTCGACGGCCTGGTCCAGGTCGGAGTCGGGCATCACGATCATGTGGTTCTTGGCCCCGCCGAAGCATTGCGCACGCTTGCCCTGCGCGGCGGCGCCGGCGTAGATGTACTGCGCGATGTCGGAGGAGCCGACGAAACCGTAGGCCTTGATGTCGGGATGGGCCAGCAGCGCGTCGACCGCCTCCTTGTCGCCGTTGACGACCTGGAAGACCCCCGCCGGCAGACCGGCCTCGACGAACAGCTCGGCCAGTCGCAACGGCACCGAGGGGTCCCGCTCGGAGGGTTTGAGCACGAAGGCGTTGCCGCAGGCCAACGCCGGACCGGCCTTCCACAGCGGGATCATCGCCGGGAAGTTGAACGGGGTGATTCCGGCGACCACGCCGAGTGGCTGTCGGATCGAGTAGACGTCGATGCCCGGGCCGGCGCCCTCGGTGAATTCGCCCTTCATCAGGTGCGGGATGCCGGTGGCGAATTCGATGACCTCGATCCCGCGCTGGATGTCGCCGAGGGAGTCGGCGATGGTCTTGC
>CAYURT010000093.1:0-7360 GCA_964447215.1 uncultured Mycobacterium sp. | reverse complement strand
GGTGTAGGTCAGGGGGTCGCCGTCGGGGTCGGTGCCGGTGAGGGTGCCGGTGACCATCCCGTCGGCGGGATCCGGCGGTCGAAGGTTCACCGCGGCGGTGGGCGCGGTGTTGGCGCCGGCGATACCCACCGTGACCTCAACGACGGTCGTTTGGTCCCGGGTGTCGGTGACGGAGAGGGTGAACGCGTCGGAGCGGTCGGCGTCAGTCGCGTCATCCGCCGCGGCCTCGTGCCGGGCCGCCGGATCGGGTGTGTAGGTGAAGCCGCCGTCGGCGTTGAGGGCCACAGTGCCCTTGGAGGGTTGGGTTTCGATGGTGACGACGAAAGACGGGTCGACCAAAGAACCGACGATCACCCCGGCGTCATCCGGATCGCTTAGACCGAAGAAGATCTCCTGTGTTGAACCGGTGGACTCGGTGGCGTCAGCGCCGGGGACCGCAACGCCGGTATCACTGGTCGCGGGTCCGCCCACGCCACTGGACCCCGGGGCCTGCAGGCCCGGCCCGCCCTCGGCGCCTTCACCGCCTGATGCGTTGCCCTCGACGCTGGTCGCTAAGCCGCCGGCACCTCCGGTGCCGCCGGCCTCCAGACTGCTGCCTCCGATGCCGCCCCCGCCCCCGGCCGCGTCGCCGGTTTCGGCGTCGGCCTGTCCGCCGCCGCCGCCGGCCCCGCCCACCTCGCTACCGAAGCCGCCGGCGCCGCCGCCGCCGCCGGTCGCCGTGCCAGCCGTGGTGCTGGCCTCACCGCCTTCGCCGCCACCGCCTCCGGCGACGCCACCGGTACCGCCGCCACCACCCTCGCCGCCTATCGCCACGCCGCTCTCGGAGACGGCCAGGCCGCCCTCGCCGCCACCGCCCCCGGCAACCCCGCCTTCGCCGCCGTTACCGCCTTCGCCGCCTATCGCCACGCCGCTCTCGGAAACAGCCAGACCACCGACGCCTCCCGCACCACCGACTTCGAGGCCCGCGCCGCCCGCACCGCCCGCTCCACCGACGGCCGATCCCGTATCGGAGGCGGCCTTGCCGCCGGCGCCGCCGGCAGGACCCGCGACTGCGCCGTTCCCATCGCCGCCGTTGCCGCCGTTGCCGCCCACGGCCGCCGCGCCGTCGGTGCCGATAGCATCCCCGCCGTTCCCACCGCTCCCGGCCTCGCCGGTGGCGGACCCGCCCGAACCGCCGTTACCGCCGGCGCCGCCGAACGCAGTGCGATCGGCACCTACTGCGAGTCCGGCGCCGCCGCGCCCGCCGGCGCCACCATCGCCGCTCAGGCCGCCCGCGCCCCCGTTACCGCCGTTACCGCCGCGTTCACCGCCGTCTCCCGGCGACAGTGCGCTCCAGCCTGCGCCTCCGTCGCCGCCCAGACCGACACTGTCTCCCGCCGGATCGCCCTCGGGGCCGAGGGCGTCAGCGGCCGCTGCGGTCGCGTTCATCGCGCTGGTTCCTGCCGCTCCCGCAGCGACCGGTCTTGCCGCGGGCCCGTCCAGGCCGCCGACGCCCGGCGTGCCGGGGTCGCCCCCAGCACCGCCGTCACCGCCGTCGCGGTTGACCGCATCGCCGTCGGCGCCGTCGCCGCCGTCCCCCGGTAGTCCGGCGTCACCGCCGGCTCCGGCCAGCCCGCCCGAGCCGTCGACCCCCGTGCCCCCGAGGGCACTCATCAGGCCCGTCAGGCGCATCTGCCCGGCCAACCCTCCGGCGCCGCCGTCTCCGCCCGCGCCGCCGTCTCCGCCGTCTCCGCCGTCTTTCCCATCCCCGCCGGGGACCGTGCCGTCCGCACCGTTCGCACCGCTGCCGCCGGCCCCTCCGCTACCGCCGTTTCCGCCGTTTCCGCCGTTGCCCCCGGTGCCGATCAGCCAGCTCCCGGTCCCGCCGTTGCCGCCACGGCCGCCGGTCCCGCCGTCTCCGCCGTCGCCCCCATCGGAGCCGGCCACGACTCCGGCCACGCCGGCCGATCCCGACCGGCCGGTTCCGCCGTCACCGCCCGCCCCGCCGGAGCCCCATACCGACAGCATCCCGGCGTTCCCGCCATCGCCGCCATCGGCGCCCGGCGCCCCGGTTCCGCCGTCACCGCCGTCACCGGCCAGCAGGCCGCCGGTCCCACCAGCGCCGCCGTTGCCTTCGTTGACACCCACGACTCCGACGCCACCCTGCCCGCCCCGGCCGAACCAGCCAGCGGCACCGCCGTTGCCGCCGTTGAAGCCCGCGCCGCCGTTGCCGATCAGGCCCCCGTTGCCGCCGTCGCACGCACTCCCGGCGTTGCACGTGGTGGAGTCCCAGCTGTAGCCGTCCCCGAACAGAATCCCGGCGTTGGGGTTGTCGGGGGTCCCGTTGCCGATGAAGAACCGGAACAGGGCTTCCAGCGGATTGGGCGCCGCGACCGCAGCCGACGCCGCAGCTGACGTGGCCGTGGCCGAGTTGGCCGCGGCGGCCGCCGCGGGATTCGCAGGCGCGCCGGTGGTGGTTGCGGGGATCGGGGTGGAGACGGTCTTTCCGGAAAGTTCACGGCGGGACCACGCCGCCGCCCAGATCACTGATGCGGCCAACGGGGCGTAGGCAGGAGTGCCTCCCGAGTCCGACGGCACTGCGCCCGACGACGACAGCGCACCGGCCGGAGCGGCCTGCGCAGGTCGCGGCGCAGCCACTACCGGCTCCGTCGGCTCCGGTGAGGTGACCACGGGCATGGACCCGGGCGGAACGGGGACGGCGTCGGCCGGGGCGGCCGACGGGAGGGCTCTGAGCGAATCGACGGCGGGGACCGTCGGGGCCACGCTTGGCGCCGGTCCGCCCGTGGGCAACGCCGACGCGGTGTCGGAGGCGACAGGGTCTGAGATGGGCGCCGGCCCGCTGGAAGGGCGCCCGCGGGAGGCCGCGCTCGCTGTGGCCGCGGTCTGTGCTTCGAAGGCCGTGACATCGGTGCCCGTTCGCGGAACTCGCCGGGGTGACCGTGCCGGTGTGTTCCCCCGACTCGGTCCTGCTTGACCCACTGTTGGGCCCGACTGGGGGTTCGGTGCGGAGCGCGCCGTCCCACGGTGGTCTCGGGTGGACGGTGTGGACGGCGAGTCCGATGAGGAGGACCCGCCCGATCCGGTGGTGTCCGCGACGGCGATCCCCGGCACGGAGACGATGGCCACGCCCACACCGAGTGCGACAGCGAGGGCGCCGACGCGCCCGATGTGGGAACCGCGCCCCGAAGATCGGCGTGCGTGGGGGCGAGGGGCAGACGCGAACCGACCACGATCCGTCCCCGTCCCTGACGTCATGGCGTTGCCCTTTTCTGGACTTCGGTGCCGTCTTTCGCACCCCACGCTGCCGTCTATTCATGTGATCCGCAACACTTTTTAGAAAATAGACGGCGCGCCGCTTGACATTTCGGGCTGTTTCAGGGCCAAAGTATCTTTGCTGGTCAAAGACCCGCCGATGGGTCGGTTTCTGCGATCGGAGCACGCCGATGGCTCCTGCGGTGGTGGTTTTTCGGGCCACTTCGGGTGCCAGTGCCACGTCGGTCGCTCCAGTACTACAGCGACCTTCAGGCAAAACAGACGAAACTTAGGATTTCAAAATGTTTTATCGCCTAAACTAATGTGTTAGCGAATTTTTCGTCACAGCCAGTGGTTTCTGCGGAATGTCCGGTAGAGCAGGCCGCAAATCAACACCATCAGCAGAATTACGGCGGGGTAACCCCACTGCCAGCCCAGTTCGGGCATGTTTTCGAAGTTCATTCCGTAGATGCCGGCGATGGCCGTCGGCACTGCCGCCATGGCCGCCCACGCCGAGATCTTGCGCATGTCTTTGTTTTGCTGCATCCCGACTTTGGCCAGCGCCGCCTGGACCAGCGAGGACAGCATCTCGTCATAGCTGGCGATGCGGTCGGCGGCCTGGGTCTGGTGATCGAGTACGTCGCGAATGTAGCGGCGCACCTCGGTGGCGAGCAGATCGCGGTGCTCGCCGTGGATGAGTTTCAAGGCATCGGTCAACGGGGAGACCGCCCGGCGGAGTTCCACCACCTCCCTCTTGATGAGGTAGATGGGTTCGATCTCGGTGCGCCCGGTCGGGGAGAAGGTCTCCTCCTCGATGGCGTCGATATCGCGCTCCATCGAGGAGGCCACGTCCAGGTAGGAGTCGACGACGTGATCGGCGATCGCATGCATCACGGCGTACGGCCCCAGCGCCAGCTGGTCGTGCTCCCGCTCCAGACGCCCGCGCACCCCGGCCAGTCCGGTGTGGTCGCCGTGGCGCACGGTCACCACGAAATCGGATCCGACGAAGATCATGATCTCCCCGGTCTCGACGATCTCGCGGGCCAGATACACCGACTCGTGCGGAACGTAGGTCACCGTCTTGAGAACCACGAACAGGGTGTCGTCGTAGCGCTCCACCTTGGGCCGCTGGTGGGCGTGCACAGCGTCCTCGACCGCCAACGGGTGAAGTCCGAAGACCTCAGCCACCGCGTGCATCTGATGCTCGTCGGGTTCGTGCAGTCCGATCCAGGCGAAGGCCCGCCGGCCCGCGGCCTGCAACTCCCGGACGGCCTCCAGGGCGGCACCGTGGGCGTACTTGCCGCGCAACCGCTCGCCATCGGCGTACACCGCGCAGTCGACCACGGCCTGGGAAACCGGGACGTGGATGCGTCGGGGGTCGGGCTGAGGCACCGCGTTTCTGCCGGCGGTCAGCAGCGAGGGCGGCCTAGCGCGGAACAGGGCCACGATGCGACCTCCTGCCACCGATACGGGCCTGCGGGCCGAATGTTACGCGGTGGGGGTCGAGTAGCCTTGGCCCGTGTCTGAAACGGTGCCAGCCCCCCAACTCGTCATCGGCGACGAGGAAATCTTCGACGCCCACCACGGCGGCAAGCTCTCAGTCGAGCTGAAGGCCCCGCTGGACACCCAGCGTGCCCTGTCCATCGCCTACACCCCGGGGGTGGCGCAGGTGAGCCGTGCGATCGCCGCTGACCGGACCCTGGCCGCCCGCTACACCTGGGCCCACCGCCTGGTGGCCGTCGTCAGCGACGGCAGCGCGGTGCTCGGCCTCGGCGACATCGGCCCGGCGGCGTCGCTGCCGGTCATGGAGGGCAAGTCGGCGCTGTTCAAGACCTTCGCCGGGCTGGACTCGATCCCGATCGTGCTCGACACCAAGGATCCCGACGAGATCGTCGACATCCTGGTGAAGCTCCGCCCGACGTTCGGCGCTGTCAACCTCGAGGACATCGCCGCCCCGCGCTGCTTTGAGATCGAGCGACGGGTGATCGAGGCCCTCGACTGTCCGGTCATGCACGACGACCAGCACGGCACCGCGATCGTGGTGCTCGCCGCACTGCTGGGCGCGACCGCCGTGCTCGACCGCAAGATGAGCTCGCTGAAGATGGTCATCTCCGGAGCCGGCGCCGCGGGCGTCGCCTGCGCCAACATCCTGCTGGAGGCGGGCCTGAGCGATATCACCGTGGTCGACTCCCGCGGCATCGTGAACTCCGGCCGGAGCGACCTGAACGCGGTCAAGGCCGAGTTGGCCACGAGGACCAATCCGGAAAGCCGCACCGGCGGCGTCGCCGAGGCCCTTGAGGGCGCCGACGTGTTCCTGGGGGTCTCAGCCGGCAAGGTGCCCGAGGAGATCATCGCCACGATGGCGCCCAACGGCATCGTCTTCGCCTGCTCGAACCCCGATCCCGAGATCCACCCGGAGGTCGCCAAGCGCCACGCCGCCATCGTGGCCACCGGCCGCAGCGACTTTCCCAACCAGATCAACAACGTCCTGGCCTTCCCCGGGGTTTTCCGCGGCGCCCTGGACGCCGGTGCCCGGCGGATCACCGAGAAGATGAAAGTGGCTGCCGCCGAGGCGATCTTCTCGGTCGTGGGCGATGATCTGGCGGCCGACCACATCGTGCCCAGCCCGCTGGATCCGCGGGTCGGTCCGGCGGTCGCCGAGGCGGTGGCCGCCGCGGCAGAGGTCTGACCCTGCCATGATCCGCCGGCTGTTGCTGGTGACGGCGGCGGCACTGGCGGTCGGTTGCACCGGCTCGGGCGATGGCCCGTCGCTGGTGGTCGGTGCCACCAACGGCGATCGGCACAGCGTGCTACTGGCCAACATCTACGCTGCGGGCCTGCGTTACTACGGGACCGCCGCGACGGTGCGGGACTCCGACGACGCACTGGCCGCACTCGACGCCGGAACCGTGGGCGTCGCGCCCGGTTTCACCGGCCGCCTGCTGCGCCGGTTCATCCCCGACTCGGCCGCCAGGACCCCCGCCGGGGTCTACCGGGCGATGGTCGGCGCCCTACCGGAGGGAGTGGCCGCCGGCGACTACGCGGTGGCCGCCGAGGACAAGCCGGCGCTTGCCGTCACCGCGGACACCGCCGACCGCTGGGGCAGCCGCGAACTGGAGGCCCTGGTGCGAAACTGCTCAGACGTGCGATTGGGGGCGGTCGAGGCTGCGACCGTTCCCGAGTCGGTGGGTCAGTGCGCACCGCCACTGCCGCGCCTGTTCACCGACGCCGGGCAGATGTTCGACGCGCTCCGCGACGGCGTCGTCACCGCCGCGTGGACCAGCACCGCCGATCCCGGGATTCCCGATGACGCGGTGGTGCTCGCAGACCGCAAGCCCGCGCTGGTGCCCGCCGAGAACGTCGTGGCGCTCTACCGGAGCAACGAATTGGGCGCCATGCAACTGCGAGCGATCAACGAACTGGCCGGGGTGCTGGACACCGCCGCGCTGCGCGACATGCTCGGCGAGGTCGACAACGGGGCCGATCCGCGGCAGGTGGCCGAGGAGTGGCTGACCGCCAACCCGCTGGGCCGCTAACGCGTCGGCGGAAGGAGCCGGTTCGACAGCCTGGTCAGGATCTGCTGGTAACCCGAACCGGTCAGGCGGACCAGCGCGTCGAAGATCTTCGCGTCGGTTCCGACGAGCACCTTCGCCTTGTCCCTGGCCACCCCGTCGAGGATGATCCGGGCGGCTTTCTCCGGTGAGGTCCGTGCCATCTTGGTGTCGAAGGCCTGGGCCAGCGAGGCCTGGTCGAGCCCTTCGGCGACGGTGGCGTTGCGAGCGATCGCCGTCTTGATCCCACCCGGGTGCACGGTGGTGACCTTGACCGGATGGCCGGCGAGTTTCATCTCCATGCGCAGCGCCTCGGTGAAACCGCGGACGGCGAACTTCGCGGAGTTGTAGGCCGCTTGTCCCGGCACCGAGAAGATGCCGAACACGCTGGAGATGTTGACCACGTGGCCGTCCCCGGAGGCGATCAGGTGGGGCAGGAACGCCTTGGTGCCGTTGACTACGCCCCAGTAGTCGACGTCCATCACCCGTTCGATGTCCTTGAAGTGGCTCACCTCGACGTCGCCGCTGTAGGCGATACCGGCGTTGTTGTAGATCTG
>CAYURT010000092.1:0-7544 GCA_964447215.1 uncultured Mycobacterium sp. | reverse complement strand
GGGTTTGAGCGCGACGAACCGTTTGAGTTTGCCGCTGGCCTCGTGCCGCTGGAGCCGCTCGACCACCCGGACGCTGATCTGCGGCTGCAGCAGTCCGTAGCGGCCGACCCCGGCCTCGACCGCCGCGCACACGGCGGCGACGTCGGGGGCGCCCACCACCAGGATCTCCGCCCCGTCCGGGGTTTGCACCACCTGGTATTCGGTGATCCGCGGGTCACCGCCCAGCACATGGCGAAACGCGCTGGCCGGGACGGTCACCCCGCCGTAGCCGAAGTCGTCGTCGCGTCTGCCCGTGACGGCGGCCACCCGGCGGAAGGCGCTGCCGCAGGGGCACTCACCGTCCAGCAGGGTGACCTCGTCGCCGAGGTCGTAGCGGATGAACGGAAACGTCCGGTTGGCCAGTCCGGTGGCCAGGGTGCGGGTGGCCGGCTCGTCGGGGCCGACCGGCAGCCCGGCGTCGTCGACCCGCTCCAGGATGACCTCGTCCTCGCAGATGTGCAGGCCCTCGCCCCTGCCGCAGCCGACGGCCTGGACACCGATCTCCGTTGAACCCCAAAGGTTGTGGACCACGGGGTCCCAGGCCCGGCGGATGGCCTCGAGGTCCTCGGGCAGCAGCGGCTCGGAGTTGGTGCTCACCCGCCGCGGCCGGATCGGCAGGTCACCGGCCGTGGTGGCGCGCGCCAGCCGGCCGATCACCGTGGCGTAGCCGACCAGGTGGGTCGGGTCTAGGGCGGCGACCCGGTCGACGACCTCGTCGAAGGGCGCACCGGCCTCGATCACGGTGGTGGACATCCGGTCGGTGGTCGCGACGTCGAACAGCGGGGTGCTGGCGTGCGGCGGAACCGCGGCACAGAGCACCGCCAGGCGGGCCGGACCCTCCGACGCCGCCGAGCGCCGCTCGTCGCGGGCCTGCATCCGCCAGGCCAGACAGGTCGCGCTGAGGTAGAACGGCCAGCTCCACACGTAGATGCCGCGCACCCCGCTGGAGCCGCCAGAGCTGAACACCTGCTGATCCAGCGTCGTATAGGAGAACCACCGCTGTTCGGCCAGAACACGTTCGGCGCCCGCCCGGTCCGGTGCGGGCGCGGTGATGATCGCGTCCCACTCGTCCTGGGCCTGCTGTTTGGTCATCACCGGCAGCGAGGCCAGGTCGGCGACGCCGACCGTCTCGGTGTCGACGCCGGCCAGCCGCCGGGAATGGAAGGGCGAACGCTGGCGGGCGTAGCCGAGCAGGGCACGCAGCCGGTCGTCGCGGTAGCGCTCGATCTGCCCACGCGACCAGCTCAGCCGGTCGATATGGCCCTGCATCGCCGCGGACACCTCGGCCAGATGAGCCGAACGCAGGCGTTCGTACTCCAGGTCAGACACGCCGATGTCCCCTTGGCTTGGTGGTGGTACGGGCTGGGGTGATCCTATCCGGACCGACACCCTTTTACCGGCGGCTACCGTGTCGGTGTGAGGACGTCCCGGATCCCGTGGGGCCGCCGTCTGGCGGTGGCCCGCCGCCGGCTGGCCAACGCCCGCCGGCCCGGGGTGACCGTGCTGCCCGCCCCCGACGGCGTCGTCACCGAGTGGGATGTGCCGGTGACGATGCGCGACGGAACCACGCTGCGGGTCAACGTCTTCCGCCCGGCCACCGACGGGCCGGTGCCGGTGATCCTGTGCGCGCACCCCTACGGCAAGGACGGGATCCCCGCCCGCAGCGGCGGGGTCAACGGCCAGTACCGGGTGTTCCCGCAGCCGCACCCCATCCGGTTCTCGGAGTGGACCGGGTGGGAGGCCCCCGACCCGGCCACCTGGGTGCCGCGCGGCTATGCGGTCGTCAACGCCGACCTGCGCGGGGCGGGCACCTCCGAGGGGACCGGGGAGCTGTTCTCCGCCCAGGAGCACCACGACTACCACGACCTCATCGAGTGGGCGGGCACCCGGCCGTGGAGCAACGGCAGGGTCGGGCTGCTGGGGGTGTCCTATCTGGCGATCAGCCAGTACGGCGCCGCGGCGACCCGCCCGCCGCACCTGGCCGCGATCTGCCCGTGGGAGGGGCTCAGCGACCTCTACCGCGACCTGGCCTATCCGGGCGGGGTCCGGGAGGACGGCTTCACCATCATGTGGAGCACGGTCACCGGCCGCACCACCCGGATGTCGGAGAACCTGCGAACCCAGATGCGGGCACATCCCGAACGGGACGCCTGGTACGACGCACACACCCCGGACCTGGAGCGCATCGAGGTGCCGATGCTGGTGTGCGGCAGCTTCTCCGACCACAACCTGCACACCCGCGGCTCCTTCGAGGCCTACCGCCGGGTGTCCTCGCCGCAGCGCTGGCTCTACACCCACCGCGACGGAAAATGGGCACACTTCTACTCCGATGAGGCCGTCGCCGCCCAGGCCGCGTTCTTCGACCACTTTCTCAAAGGCGCCGACAATGGCTGGGAGTCCACCCCGCGGGTGCGGGTGGCGGTCCACGAGGAGGGCCCGGAGCCGGTGGCGGTCCTCGGCGAGTCCGACTGGCCACCAGAGGATCTGACCTGGACCCCGCTGTACCTGGACCTGCCCGGCGGCCGACTGACCGGGGAGGCGCCGGACACCGAGACGACGACGGGCTTCGACCTGCGCGGCGGCATGGCGTCACTGACCTGGTCCGCACCCGCCGACGCCGACCTGATCGGCCACAACGCGCTGCGGCTGTGGGTCAGCTTGGAGGACACCGACGACGGGCATCTGTTCATCGGGCTGCGCAAGTTCCGCGGCGACCGGGAGTGCCTCTTCGAGGGCTCCTACGGTTTCGGCTTCGACATGGTCACCCGCGGCTGGCAGCGGGTCGCCCACCGCGAGCTCGACGAAACCCTGAGCACCCCATGGCAACCGGTGCACACCCACCGAACGGCGCAGCCGCTGCGGGCCGGCGAAGTGGTCCCGGTCGATATCGCGCTGCGCCCGCACGCCACCCGGATCCGCGCCGGGGACACCCTGCGCCTGGACATCCGCGGCACCTGGCACTTCCCGCAGAACCCGCTGACCGGACAGTTCCCGGCCGGCTACCGCCGCAGCCCGGCCGGGCGGTGCGTCATCCACGCCGGCGGGCCGTATGACTCACGCCTGCTGCTGGGGATGCGCCCGATCAGGAACGAGCCGGCCTGGCGCTGGCTACCATGACGCCGTGAACCTGGGCGACGCCGAACACCTCGCGCTGGGACTGATCGGGCTGCTGGCACTGGCCACGCTGGTCTATCTGGTGGTCTCCTACGCCATGATGCGCGCCCACACCGACCCCCGGCCGGGCCGGCACCACATGGCCGCGGTCCTGCGCGAGTTCTACTACGTGATGATCACCCAGCCGCTGGTACCGCTGTACTACTTCGTCGGCCGACGGATGGGCTCGGGCAGCGGGACCCCGGTGATCTTCGTGCACGGCTATTTTCAGAACCGCGCCGACTTCTGGTGGCTGGCCCGCCGGTTCCGCCAGGCCTCGATCGGGCCGCTCTACGGGTTCAACTACCCGTGGTTCTTCCGGGTCGACCCCAACGTCGACCGCCTGGAGCGGTTCGTGCAACGGGTCTGCGCCCAGACCGGTTCCGATCGGGTCACCCTGGTCGCGCACTCACTGGGCGGGCTGGTCTGCCTGGAGTACGCCCACACCTCCGGGCGGGGGCGGGTGGCGCAGTGCATCACCGTCGGCACCCCGCACGCCGGGGTGAAATGGCGCGGCCCGATCATCGGGACGGTCGGGGCGCAGATGCGAGAGAACGGCGACTTCCTGCTGCAACGCCGGGACCGCCCGGTGTCAGCGCCGACGCTGAGCATCTTCTCCACCCACGACAACATCGTGCACCCGCCCACGACGAGCCAGATCTCCGCCCGCGGCGGCCAGGATGTCGCCATCGACGGCGCCGGTCACCTGTCGCTGCTGTTCTCCCGGCAGGTGGCCACGGTGCTGATCGAGTTCATCGCCACCGAGAACCGGCCCCCTCAGGCCGAGAACACCTCGGCGCCGTCGGAGTAGGTGGCCTGCACGGCGATATCGCGCACCGCGTCGGGATCGGCCTCGTGGTTCAGCGGGTCATCGGAGAGCAGCACGAAGTCGGCGGCCTTGCCGGCCGCCAGCGACCCGGTCAGCTCGTCGGCGTGGCACATCCAGGCGGAGTCGATGGTGGTGCCCTTGAGCGCCTGGGCCACGCTGACCCGCTCGCCCGCGTTGAGGACCTCTCCCCCGTCGGCCATGGTGCGGGCGGCGGCGGTGGCCACGTAGTTCAGCGGCCCGATCGGGGAGACCGAGTAGTCGCAGTGGAAGCTGGCGCGCAATCCGGCCTTGACCGCCGAGCCGTACCGGTCCAGCAGATCGGCACGCTCGGCGCCGAGGATGTCATCGCGCATCACCTTGCCCCACAGCCGGACGTGGTTGATCAGGAAGCTGGGTGTGACGCCGACGGCGGCCATCGCGGCGATGTGCTCGTCGTGCAGCAGCGAGGAGTGCTCGGTGCGGTGCCGTTTGGCCGGGTCCCACCCCGGCAGCTTGGCGGTGGCGGCGAAGGCGTCCATCACCATGTCCATGGCGGCGTCGCCGTTGGCGTGGCACATGATCGGCCACTGGGCGGCAACGGTTTTCGCGAAATTCGCGGCCAGCTGTTCGGGGCTGAAGTTGGCCACCCCCCGGCTGTCGCGGCCCAGGTAGTTCTCCCGCATGTAGCCGGTGTAGCCCTGGTTGGAGCCGTCGGAGACCCACTTGACGGTCTGCGCGCGCAGCCGGTCGTCGCCGGAGCCGGGCATGATCCCGGCCTTCGTGAAGGCATCGAGGTTCTCCCCCCACAGCGACATCGAGCCGCGGATCGGGAAGCCGGGCTGAGCGAAGGCCTTATGCAGCAGGTCGACCTCGGACGGGCCGGCGATGGCGCCGGTGGCCGCTTCGTGGACGTAGGTCACTCCGGCCTTGGCGGCCATCGCGGCGATCCCGGTGATGGCCTTGGTGATCACCTCCGGGGTCAGGGGGGGCAGCAGCTTCATGAACGGGATCATCGCCCCGGCCTCGGCGACGGTCCCGGTG
Source organism: uncultured Mycobacterium sp. (assembly GCA_964447215.1). Classification (GTDB taxonomy): domain Bacteria; phylum Actinomycetota; class Actinomycetes; order Mycobacteriales; family Mycobacteriaceae; genus Mycobacterium. The sequence continues at coordinate 2,503 of CAYURT010000092.1, read as the reverse complement.
AGCTTTCCGTCCCGGACGCCGTAGTCGCCGCCTTCCGGATTGGGCGTCGAGGCGGTGACCCCCGCCGCGGCGTACGCCGCGGAGTTGACGTAGAAGAAGTGCTGCGAGGCGTTCATCACCATCACCGGAACCTCGGTGGAGACGGTGTCGAGCAGCTCCGCGGTCAACTCGGGCTGGCCGGGCAGCAGGCTGGGGTCAAACAGCTGTCCGACGACGGTCTGGCCTTTGGGTGTCTTGGCGGCCGCGGCCTTGAGGGCGTCGAGCACCTCATCGAGGCTCTTGTTGGTGTACGGCGAGCAGTCCACCCCGTCGAACACCAGCGATGAGGTCACCAGGTGCACGTGCGGCTCGACGAAACCGGGCAGCACCACACCGGTCTTGTGCTCGAGCACCTTCGTACCGGGGCCGACGAAACCCTCCAGATCGCCGCGCGCGCCCACCGCCAGGATCCGGCCGCCCGCCACGGCCATCGCCTCGGCGCGCGGCCGGGCGTCGTCCATGGTGATCAGCGAACCGACCACCAGCAGTTCGGCCTTCTCGGCATCGCCGCCACGGCGCGGGTGCACCGTGCGTTCGGCGGGTTTGACGCCGGAGAGCGATACCCGGGCGGCATTGGCGGGGTTGGGTGCGCAGCAGTCAGTCATCGGGCCTTCCGGGTAGGGGTTTCGTATGAGGTCAGGATTTCATCTCGTAGGCGCCGCTGTAGGACAGCACCTCGCCCACGAAAGCGTTCTCGGAGGCCGAGTCGATCACCGGCTTGCGCACCACCACCAGCGCGGCTTTGCTCTGCTCGTCGGTGGCCGAGGCCTGCCCGTGCAGTTCGACCGCGTAGCCGGCCATGTCGTTGACGAACACCGCGACCATCCGGTCCAGGTGCGCCTCGGTCAGATCGGACAGGTCGCTGACCGATCCGGGCCGGGTCTGACCGTGGTCGAGGGCCAGCGCGGCGGACTCGAGGATCAGCTGGGCGTAGACGATCTGGGTGAACAGCTGGCCGAGCACCTGCAGGTAGTCGAGGTCCTTCTGCTGGGCCTCGGTCGGTGGGGCGGTGAGAACCAACTGGGTGAAGGCGTCGATCTGCTCGCGGAATACCGCCACATTGGGCAGGTGGGCGAACCGGTCGAAGGCCGGCCGCCAGTCACCGAATCCAATGGCTCCCAAGCCCTTCGCCGGGCCCTGGTGGAACAGGTAGGTGTCGTCGGCGGCGTCCTGGCGCACCGGGATCTCCGGGTAGTCCTGAGCCGCACCGTGGGCGGCTCCGAGGTAGCGGGGCATGAACTTGAGCACCAGTGCGATGTTGACGTGCACGGTGCCCTCCAGTTTGGGCAGCGCGCGGATGTCGGTGGCGGCGCGGCTGAAGTAGGTGTCGCGTTCGAAACCGCGGGCGGCGATGACGTCCCAGAGCAGGTCGATCACCCGCTCGCCCTCGCTGGTCACCTTGGCCTTGGTGATCGGGTTGAACAGCAGGAACCGTCGGTCGTCCTCGCTGGCGCAGCGAAAGTAGTCCGTCGAGCGGGCGGAGAACATCTTCATGGCGATCAGCCGGGCGTAGGCGTCGGCGAGCATGCGGCGCACGTGCGGGAACTCGGTGACCCGGTTGCCGTAGAGGATCCGGTTGTGGGCGTGGGTGACCGCCTCGTAGAAGGAGTGCTCGCAGATGCCGATGCTGGCCCAGCCGAGGTTGACCTTGCCGACGTTGACGGTGGCCAGCGCGGCGTCGAAGGCGGGCTTGCCGACGTGCAGGATGTCGCCGGGGCTCACCGGGTAGTCGTGCAGGTTGAACGCGGCGACGAACATCTGCCCGGCGACGACGTTCTTGATCAGCTCGTAGCTGGTGTGGGTGGGGTCGACGAGGAAGAAGACGTGCTCGCCGGGGTGTTCGGGGTCGTCGTCGGCGAAGCGGCCGTAGACGCTGAGCCGGCCGGCGGCGTTGCCGTTGCCGATGTACCACTTGCCGCCGGTGGCGCGGTAGCCGTCGGCGGTACGGGTCAGGATCATGTCCGATGAGTAGATGTCGGCGCCGTGCTCACGTTCGGAGAGGCCGAAGCCGAAGATGTCGCCCTGCTCGAGAAGACGGGCCACCTCGATGCGGGCAGCGTCGTTGTCGCTGAGCCACACCGGGCCGAGGCCCAGCACCGTCACCTGCCAGGCGTACCAGTGGGCCAGCGAGTAGAAGCCCAGCACCTCGTTGAGTTCGTTGATCCGGGCCAGGTCCCAGCGGGCGTCCGGCTCGCCGACCAGCGCGCCCACCTCGGCAGGGGTGCCGAAGGTCGCGAAGATCTTCTGCTTGGCGATCAGATCGAGGAAGTCGGTGTACCACTCCCCGGCGTAATACTCCTCCTTGTTGCGGGCCAGGCCCTTGGCCTCGAAGAAGTCGACCAGGGCCAGCAGCTTGGCGCGGGTGGCCTCGTCGAAGGAGGCCGGGTCGTAGGTGGCGGGGTTGAACAGCAGCGACATGGGCTCAAGGGTAGGCGTTTTGCCTCTGCACCCCAACCGCCGCCCC
>CAYURT010000091.1:0-8047 GCA_964447215.1 uncultured Mycobacterium sp. | reverse complement strand
GGAAGGTGCCGATCGAGCGGCGCAGGCTGGCCGAGGCGCCGCTGGCCACCGGCGCGCCGATTACCGGTCTCCGGCGCAGCATCTGCTCGGTCAGGGTGTACGGGGGTACCGCCACTCGTTCTCCTCACCGGGCCGGATTGCCCGATTATGCCCCCAACGGCCGTGGGCCGCTCGGTGAAGCCGGGGTGAACACCACGTGAGGTTTCCGCGTCGGCCGCGGTGGGTACGGTGATGGGGTGAATCGGGTCGGGTGGGCCCTCCGGGCGGCGGCATTACGGAACGGGTGGCTCCAGAGATGACGGAACGCCGCGGGGTTCGGGTCGGCGCGGCCGCATTCGCGGTGGGGTTGTCGCTCGCCGGACCTCAGGTTCCGGGCGTGGCGGCCGCCGACGGCGGTGAAGACAACGGCGCTCCTGCCGTTCACAGCGCAGACCGCGCCTCGGCCAGGGCGGCGCGTGTCCCGGGAGCCGATCGCGGTGCGGCCCCGCCGTCGGCCCGGACCCCCGTCGCACCGCCCGCGCGGTCACGGTCTGTCGGCGCCGCATCGGCGGGCGGCGAGGCCGTCGCATCCGGCCGGGCATCGACGCGGGCCTCGCGGCCCCCGGTGCGGGCCGCGGCGCAGGAACGGGACCGTCAGACCCCGACCGCCCCGCGCCCCGCAGCGTACGACGTCACGGCCGGGGTCGCGACGCCCGGGCCGGCCGCCGCTGTTGTCCTCGCCCCGGAAGTGTCGCGGGACGGGAAAACCCCCGGAAACACCCGCGGCACACGCCGCGCCCCGGCCGCCACGGCCCTGGTCACCGGGTCCGCCGAGGTCGGCACCGCCGACGTGGCCGAACGCGGCATCGCCGGCGCCCCCAGCCTGCGGCAGGCGCTGAACGCCGCGGTGGTGCGCTTTTTCGACGGCATCTCGTCATTGCTGTCGGGCCTGCCCGCCGGCCCGGTCACCGACCTGTTGTCCGGGGCGCTGTTGCTGATCCGCCGCACCCTCTTCGACCAGAAGCCCACCGTCAGCTCGACCGGGGCGGTCAACTCCGCCCTGCAGACCCAGGGCGCGATCACCGCGACCGATCCCGAAGGCGATCCGGTCCGGATCGAAGTGGCCGACCTCCCGGAATTCGGGGTCGTGGAACTGGCCGCGGACGGAACCTACCGCTACACACCGGGACCGGGTTACACCGGCTCCGACGGCTTCACCGTGCGGGTCATCGACGCCAACGGCGGTTTCAATGTGCTCTACCCCTTCAGCGACCTCGCGACCCTGCACACCGTCGATATCGGCGCGCCGGCGCCGGGGACGATGCTGACGGTTAATCTGCGCGCGGCGTTCCTCCAGGACGTCACCGGCACCGGCACGGGCCAGCCCGGAACGGGCACCCGCAACGGCAGCTACGTCTACCTCTATCAGCCGCAGCCCGCCGAGGGCGCCCCGAACTGGACGAAAGTCATTGACGGAGGGGCCATCACCGCGGCGGTCGCGGCACCCGACGCCGCAAACCCCGACTACCGGGTCGACGTCGCCCTCAACGCGAAGGGCCAGTCGATCAACGGCGGCGCGATCTACCTGATCGTCCAGAGCGAGAACCCCGAACCCTGCCAGAGCGGCCAGAAGACCACCTGCCACACCGACCTCACCACGGTGTCGGACTGGACGGAGGCCTTCGTCCAGCAGAAGGTTCAGGACTACAACTACGGCTACACGGCCTTCGAGTACGCACTGCTCAAACAGGCCGGCGACCAAGGTGACATCACCTACATCCCCGGCTTCGGCCCGCACATCGCCGTCGAGGTCTGTCGCACGTCGGGTTCCTGCGACACCCGCGGGCTGGCGCTGAACTCGACGGACTTCGTCGCCGGACTGCTGAAGGCCGGGGTGAGCCAGGAGGCCGTGTTCACCTACCCGGAAGCCCCGACCGGTCTGCCCTTCAGCCCCCTGGACGGCAAGCCGTCGATCGTGATCTCACCGTCCAACGGAACCTTCGGCGCGAACTACTACCCCGAGAGCAACTGGAACGACTACCTCACGAAGACGATCAACGCGCTGCCCCCCGGCGCCATGACGTTCTCGGGCACCACAGCCGGGGCGCGGGACGCCGCTGGCGTCTGGCACAACGGGCAGTACTACTCCTACGGCGTCCAGGCGGTCACCGACGACGGCGGCACCAGCTACTACCTGTTCAGCCCCGATGACAACAGCCAGACCCGGGGCTACATGCTGATCAAGCAGTCCGATGTCGGCAAGAACCTCTACGCGCCTGGCCAGGGCAGTGCGCTGGCGACGCTGTACCAGAGCGTGACCGTCAGCAACGGCGTGATCACCGCACTCGGGGACACCTACGACATCCCGGGCCGCACCCCGCCCGGCGGAACCGAACCCGGCCCCGGCCAGTTCAACGTCTCGGCCAACAACCAGTGGGGCAATGCGCTGACCCAGTACTTCACCGGGTTCACCGCGGGCAACTGGGGCACCGTCGCCGAGCAGGCCAACCCGGTCAACCGCGGCGGCCCCGACGCCACCAACCTCGCCGGGACGATCGACCTCAACACCAACCTGAACTGGGACCCCGCGTACGCCTTCGACGAGAACCGCGTCCCCGGCACGGCGCCGTCCTACCAGCACAACGACCAGTACAGCTTTTTCTTCTATCAGAACGCGAACACCTACGCCTCGGCGTTCTCCGACAACCTCGCCCAGAAGCTCAATCCCGGCCCGCAGATCTCCCTGGCCACCGGACCCGGAATCAACGAGAACGTCACGCAGATCGACCTTTACGTCTTCGGATCCGACGAGTCCTTCGGCCCCGACGGCGACGGCTTCTACAAGAAGCCGGTGAGCACCAACTTCCTGGCCGCGCCGGCGACCAGCGACTACGTCATCCCCACGGCGCCCGGCAGCACGCTGACCCTGCAGGTGCAGGGGTTCAACCTGGGTTCCAAAGTCGTCGACGACGCGACCGTGAAACTCGGCATCTACGGCGGGGCCGGCGCTGACAAGCAGGCCACGTTCGACTACGTGACCCTGCCCACCCACGGCGGGGTCTACCAGAACTACACCGTCGGCGGCACGCCCGGAGCCTGGACGGCCACGGCGGCGGGTGTGAATTCGGCCGGCTTCATCCAGATCAACGGCCTGCCGATGCCCACCACCGTCGCCAAGGACGACGTGTACTGGTACCAGTTCGTCATCGCCGACAACGCCGGAGGCGATCAGCGGGTCTTCAACATCTATGCCACCTCCGACGGCACCACACCCGGCGAGGTCACGCCGTTCAACCCGGGGGCCGGCGTCGGCTCGGCCAACGATCCCTCCGCGGCGATCGACAACAACGCCGGCCTGAATGTCGTCACCGGCCAGATCACCGTGAACCTGCAACCCGACGCCTCACTGCCCGCGGCTCTGCTGACCAACGGCTGGAACCCGTTCACCGCCAACAATCCGCAGAGTCCGCAGCCGCCCGGAGGTGACCTGACGATCTCCGCCCTGGCCGCGCCGGTCGTCGGGCTCATCGGGTCTGGCGGCGAGTTCCAGGCGGTCCCCGGCCAGTACGGGACGGGCGTCAGCGTCACCGAGGGCTACCCGCAGATCCTCAACCAGGCCGCAACGGCGGCACAGGGCAAAAACGTCTACTTCGACAATCCACTCCCGGTGGCGAACCTCACCGGGGCGAGCACCGTCGCCTTCGGCTGGACGGGAACCAATTCCTATGCCGGAGAAGCTGATCCGGCGGGCACGAGCTACGCGCCGACGCTGCCGGTGTTCGAGGCCTCCGCGCCCTACAACCTGACCCAGGCCGGCCAGGTCGGCCAGTACACCAACAAGATCCTGCCGGGCAACACCGCCAAAGTCACCGTGATGCAGGGAACGACGGTCGTCGCAACGGCCACGGGTGAGGCCGACCTCGACGGCCAGTGGCAGACCGGGTCGATAACTCTGACACCCGGCACCTACACCGCCACGATGACCGAGTTGGCCCCCGACGGCAGCCCGGTCGTGGATTACCTCGGCCGGCCCTCACCCGGCAGCGCGACCGTGACGATCAACGTCTCCTAGCAGGCTCAGCCGCCCATGCCGTGCATGCCCGGGCCCATCATGCCGCGCATCATGGCCGGCATTCCGTCGACGACGAAACCGGTCACCTCGTGGGCATGCTCGCGAATCACCCGGGTCATCTCCGGATCGTTGGAGGTTTCCACAACGGAGACGCCGCGTGGGGTGTAGGTGAGCTGACGCTGATAGTCAGAAGCACGACGGAACATCGTCGGCAACGTCGAACTCATGCAGTGCACCTCGACCCCCTGGTCGAGCCGGGTGTACATCGCCGACACATGCGCCTGCAGCTCCCCGACGAGGTCGGGCGAATCGGATTCGGTCAGCGTGCGAACGCCACCGGGCACGTTCTCGACCGTCCGCCTGAGCTCACCGTGGCGCATGAACATGTTCCGGTAGCTGCGCATGTCGATCCTGGGCTGCGCGTTTCCGGCGGGCAGTGCGACGCCCCCACGCAGCAGGTAGCCCACGCCCAGCAATCCTCCACCGGCCGCGAGCGCGCCCAGCACTGCCCGCCTGGTCAACTTCGCCATACCCGGAAACTCCTGACCGTCGGGCGCTTGAGGTGGTCACCGTCGGGGGGCTCCCAAGGCCGGTCGGCACCGCCCCCGCGGATTATTTCGACGTGGTCAGCATGCCCAGCGGCATCCGTCTTTTCAGCACTGGTCTTCACAGCACTGGAAAGCATCCCATCCCGCTAGGGAGCTTCGAGGACGGCATAGAGGGTGTTGATGACGAAGCCGTTCTGACCCGACGCGCAACTGACCGAGCCCTGGTAGCCGACCGCGCACCAAGCGTCGCCGTTGACCAAGCGGTAGCCCTCCGGCAGGTCGTCGACGTCGCGGGTGAACGTCGGCGTGGCGGATTGGACATACTCGGCGGGTTGCTGCGCCCCGGCGACGATCTGATTCGCGCCGGGCGGCGGTAGCGGGCACCGGCGTCCCTCACAGCTGTAGGAGCCGGGCGGTCCCGGTTGGCCGGCCTGAACCGGCGTTCCGTCAGGCCACCGCGCGGGGACGCGGTCGCAGCCAACGGTGCCGTCCGGCCCGATTCCGCATCCGTACGGACCGAAGAAGACCCAGCCGGGGTCGCCGGGGCTGGTGAAATCACCCTGTGCGATCGGCCATGTCTGTGGCGGCTGACCGGCACATGAATTGGCGACGCCGACTTGCGGGTCGCAGGTATCGGGTTCGGCGGCGGCGGGTGATGCCGCACCGAGTGCGATGGTTCCGACCCAGCCCGCGACCGAGAGCGCGCGTAACGCGTTACCCCACGCAGCCATGACGCACTCCCTCCGACTGTTGAATTCTAGTCCCCCTAAAACTCCGGTAACTCGCCAACTCTGGAAAGACTCGACAACGATCGCCGTCGCCAATCGATCACCTAGTCGCGTCGGCCCGTGTAAGCAAGGCTGACTAGTGCAGCGCCCATCGTCGGCGTATATGCAGGTAACCCCAACGCCCCAACACGATCGCCAAAACACCAACACGACCGACGGACAACGAAGCACGCGTGTCAGCACCCAACCCGTACCCCCAGTGGGACTCGAACCCACACTGGGCGGATTTTAAGTCCGCTGCCTCTGCCAATTGGGCTATGGGGGCGCTCCGGCGCGGCCCGGCCAGGCCACCGAAGACCGGCGACACCAACGTACCGGGACACCCGCCCGGTACGGCCTGCACCGGAATTTCACTTTCCGGCGACCGCCGGGGGCCACTATCGTTGGGTGCAGGCCGGCCGCCGGTCGGCCGAGGAGAGGACTGACGACATGCGTACTGCCGAGACCAAGCACACCGGTGGCTGCCGTTGCCGCTGCAACGCCTGCAAGAACCAGGTCCACTGCAAGAACATCGGCAGCGGCTGCCGGGTCAAGCTCTAGCCTGACCGGATCTCACCTTTCGGCATCCGACGGGTCGGCGCCTAGATCGACAGCGCTATCCCGTCGAGGATGTCGTGTTCGCTGACCACCAGTTCGGCTATGCCTGCCCGCTCTGCCAGCGCCGAGGCAAGCTCCTCGACGACGATCGCCCCTCCCCCGATCACGTCGACTCGGCCCTCGTGCATGGGACCAAGCGCGGCCCGCTGGGCCCGGGTCATCCCGATCAGTTCGGCGCACACCGCCCGCAGCGCGCCCAGCGGAACCCGTGACAGGTGGATCGCCTCGGAGTCGTAGGCCGGCAGTCCGTGAGCCAGGGCCGCGATGGTGGTGAAGGTCCCGGCCAGACCCACCCAGGTCCGGGCTTGTTGGACCGGAACCACCTCCAGGGCCTCGGACAGCCGCTCGCGCACCACCGCGCGGGCGGCACCCACCTCGGCCGCGGTCGGCGGATCGGAGTGCAGGCAGCGCTCGGTCATCCGCACACACCCGATATCGGCCGAGTAGCCGGCCACCACCTCGCCCGGGCCGGATCCCCGGCCGCCGGAGCCCAGCACCACCTCGGTGGATCCGCCGCCGAGATCGACGACCACGAAAGGCGCTGAGGCCGGGTCTAATTCGCCGACCGCACCGCGGAAGGACAGTTCCGCCTCCTCGGAGCCGCTGATCACCTCGGCGACCGAACCGGGAACGACCGTGCCCAGGATCTCCGCGGTCATCGCGAAGAACTCGTCGCGGTTGGCCGCATCTCGGGTCGCCGAGGTCGCGACCATCCGTAGCGCGCCGACACCCTGGCGCCGCATCAAGTCGGCGTAGTCGGTCAGCGCGGCGCGGGTGCGCGCCAGCGCCTCGGGCGCGAACTCGCCGGTGGCGTCGACGCCCTGGCCCAGTCGCACGATCCGCATCTCCCGATGAACGTCGTGCAGCCGTTCGGGCCCGCGGTCGGCGATCAGCAGTCGGATCGAGTTGGTCCCGCAGTCGACAGCCGCCACCCGTGTGCCGTTCACGCCCAGTCCTCCCGCACCAGAATCCCGGCCATCGCCGGGTCATCGGCCAGCAGGGCCAGCGCCTCGTCACCCAACGGGTTCACCCCGCGTCCGACCGCCAGCGAATGGGCTATCAGCACGTGCAGGCACTTGACCCGCTCGGGCATCCCGCCGGCCGAGAACGTGGTGCCCAGCGGTTCGAGGGCATCCCGCTCGGCCAGATAGGACTCGTGGGCGCTTCGGTAGGCCGCGGCAAGACCGGCGTCCTCCCGCAGTCGCGCGGTCATGGCCGCCATCACCCCGTCGGACTCCAGCCGGCTGGCCGCTGCGGTGAGCGCCGGATGGGTCAGGTAATACAGCGTGGGAAACGGCGTCCCGTCGGGCAGCCGCGGTGCGGTCCTGACGACCCCCGGCTCCCCGTTGGGACACCGGTAGGCGACCGCCAGGACACCGCGGGGCTCGCGGCCCAACTGGCCGGCCACCGCCGCCAGGTCGGCGGCGTCAACCACCGGGCGCGGGCGGTGGTGGTCCGGGCGGGGGCGGCATCGGTGCATCCGCCGGTCCCGCCGGGGGCTCGGGTGGGCCGTGGGGAGTGTCGGCGATGGTGTGCCACAGCGCCGTGTACCAGGGATCGCCGCTGGGAGCGGCCTGCTCGCGGGCCTGCTCGGCGGGCTGTGCGACCGCCGACTGGGGCAACTGCACCTGGTAGGGGATGTCGCCGGGCATGACGAACCCCAGCCGCTCCCGGGCCTGCGCGGCGATGTAGACCGGGTCGGCGAGCCGGGCCTTCTGGCTCTCCAGATCGGCGATCTGCTCGCGCAATGCCGCCTCGCTGGCAGCCAGCTGCTTCATCTCCGTGCGCAACGCGAAATAGGTCCGGACCGGGCCGGCGATGGTGAGGGTCAGAACGCACACCACCGCGGCCAGGATTGCGGCCCGGCGCGCGGTGAACCCGAGCCGCTGCTCGCTCCGCTGGGCGATCGACTCCGCGACCGCCCGCCGGATCGGCGCGGCGACACCCTCGTCGGGCGACTCCCGCGGGGATCGCCGCAGCACCTTCCGGCCGGCCGACGGGCGCGAACGGCCCCGCGACGAGGCCCCCGGCCGGGAAGCCGGGCCGCGTCGCTTCGGTTCGTT
>CAYURT010000090.1:0-8365 GCA_964447215.1 uncultured Mycobacterium sp. | reverse complement strand
GGTTCGATCCCAGCCGGGACCACCACGTCGGAAATCACGGCAATGCGCTGGAGGGGCGAAAGCGTCGCCTCGGATCTCTTCCCGGTCATCGGCAATCGTGGGTCGCGAACTGAGCGCGATCCGGGGCGATGTGGCGGCCCGCTCTCTGGGCGGTCGGGAAATGTTTGCCGCAGACATCCTCGTCGCGGCACCGCAATCCTGAAATCGCAGCCAGGGTTTGGCGAAACGAAGCTGTCGCGGATCAGGTTCCGTGTGTTAGCTTCTTAGCTGTCATTAATCTCAACTAGTTGAAAGGTATTCTGGTGCAAATCAAGCGACCCCTTGCATTGACCGGAACGGCCTTTGCGGGCGTCAGCGTGCTCTTAGCTTCCACGCCGACGATCACCGTCAATGCCGCAACCAGCCCCACTCCCGACCTGATGCCGACGTCAGCGGCCGTAGCGTTGCTGTCGCATAACCACAACAACGGTATCGGATACGCCTTCGGCCACAGCGATCGCGATGACGACGACTACGACGACGATGATGACTACCGCTGGGGCGGCCGGGGCGGCGGAATCGGCGGCTTCATCGAGAACTTCCTCGCCGACAACCAGGACGAGGTCCTCGCCTTCACCGCGATGATCCCGACCTTCTACCTCGGGCCGGTGGCTGTCGGTAACTCGCTGCTGGCCAACGCCTACTACAACGGCTACGAGGGTTCGCCCGCCGGCGGGGAGGGCGTTCTGGCCTATGTGGTCAGCCAGTTCGGCGCCCCGCCCGCGGACATCGTGCAGAGCATCGTCCTCGGCGCGACGTCGCTGATCCCGCAGTTCAACATCGGCCCGGTTGCTGTCGGCAACTCGATCCTGGCCACCGCGTTCTTCAGCGGGTACGAGGGGTCGGCCACCGGCTTGCCGGGGGTCATCTCCTACGTGACCAGCCAACTGGGGCTGCAGACCCCTCCGCCGGCTGCCGCGCTGGCCGCCGCGAAGACTGCTCAGGCCGCACCGGTGGCCGCAGCAACGGTTGAGCAGGTCGTCGAGGACGACACAGCTCCGGCGCCGGTGGCGGCGCCGAGGTCTGGGGATACCCCGGAGGCCGTTCGGGACGCCGCCATCGGAAAGCGTCCGGCGGCGACCTCCTCGGCTGGTGGTGATGCTCCTGCTGCCGTCGCGGTCAGGGCCCGCGCGGGGGTTCTCCCCGGGGCGGGCGACGCGTCCGCTGCGGTCGACGCGGCCGCCGACGTCGCCAAGTCGGTCAGCCGCGGTGCGGTCGGAGCCAAGGCAGGTGACGGCGCGCGTTCGGTGAAGGCCCGTCAAGGGCGTTCGGCTGCGGCCGGTCCGGGCGGCGACAACTGATTCCAGTGCTGTGCCGAAGTGGCCCCGAGCAGTGACGCTCGGGGCCACTTCCTCATTCGGGATCCTGTCAGGAATTCGCGCCCTATACTCCGCGCGCCGGAATCAATAACGCTGAGGGGCGGCTCGGACATGCACAAAGCTCGCAGATTCGGCTCTATCGTTGCGGCGCTGGCGGGCATCGCGGCGCTGCTTGCCGGCTGCGGCCCGGGCCGAAACGGTCAGGCGCAGGACCCTGACAGCCCCTACCCCGACGTCACCGCGACCTTCCTGCAGGGCCCGCCGAATCAGGCGAACATGGAGGCGACGTCCCTCGCCAAGGACGGCCACCGATTCTGGATGCTGCCCGCGACCCCGCAGACCACCCAGTGGGGTGTCTACGACAACTCCGTCGAACCCGTGCTGCGGATCGGCTCCGGTGACACCGTCGCCATCCAGACATTGCCCGCCGGCGGGGGGCAGGTCGCACCCGGAATATCGGAAGGCCAGATCGAGGAACTCAACTCCGCGGTGAAGAACCGGGGGCCGCACACGGTCACCGGCCCGATCTACGTCAACGGCGCCGAGCCCGGAGACGTCCTCGCGATCCGCATCAACCGAATCCGGATGGCCAGTTTCGCCACGAACAACACCGGCCAGGGGAAGGGCCTCTTCCCGGGTGAGTTCCCCGACATCGTCCGCAGCTACTATCTCGACACCGAGGCCATGGAGACCGAATTCGCCCCGGGGATCGTCATCCCCCTGGAACCCTTCCCCGGGATCCTCGCCGTCGGCCGTTCCGACGTGACGGGTCCCTGGTGTACCGACGGCAAGTGCAGCACCGAGCAGCCCGGTCGGTATGGCGGCAACATGGATCTCAACCAGTTGCGGGTGGGGACCACCACCTATCTTCCCGTCCAGGTCGAAGGTGGACTGATCTGGACCGGGGACTCCCATGCCAAACAGGGCAACGGCGAGATCGACCTCGACGCTCTGGAGACCTCCTACCCGGAACTGAACATCACCGTGGAGGTCATCAAGAACAAGCCGCAGAAGTGGCCGACTGTCGAGACCCCGACGGACTGGGTCACCGTCGGCTACGACGAGGACCTCGACACCGCGCTGGAGATCAACACAGCGCAGAGCGTCGATCTGATCATGGACAAGCAGAACCTCTCCCAGGCCGAGGCCACCGATCTGATGTATCGCACCTGGGACTGCCGGATCTCCGAGGCGGTCGATGAGGTGCTGGGGACGCACTGCCTGGTGCCCAAGAGCGCGGCCGCCCCGCAGGTCCCGAACCTCCCGGCCGATGACACCGCGACGCAATGGGTGTCGACCGGCACCGCGCCGAAGACCCTCGACGCCATGAAGACGGCCGCATCCGCTGCTCTGGACAAGATGGCCACCAACCTCGGCATCAGCCGCGACGAGGCCTACCATCTGGCAACCATGGTTCTGGACTGCCGGATCGACCGGTGGGTCCAGGGCGATAAAACAGTCGTGTGCATGGTGCCCAAGGGCATCAAACGCTAACGTTCGGAATACGCGAACCGGCTGCCTGGCGCAGACTGTGTCCCGGCGGGTGCCGCGTCCAGGGAGGTGATCTTCGTGAGCCAGCGACACACCGCCGAACACGGGTTCGCCGAGGCCGCTGAGCCTCAATGCGTCATCACCCACAAATGGTTCGGCCGCACGGCGGTGATCGGTGTCTCCGGCGAGGTTGACGCTCTGACCGCGCCGGAACTGGACGCCGCGATCGCGGCGTTGTTGCCGGACGGTCCGGCGGCAATTATCGTCGACCTCTCCGATGTCCAGTTCCTGGCGTCGGCGGGAATGGCCGTACTGGTCGCCGCGCGGGAAAAGTCCGATGGTCATTTCAGGTTCGCTGTGGTTGCTGACAGCCCGGCGACGAGTAGGCCATTACGCCTGGTCGGTCTGGCCGACCTGATCGGGTTGTACCCGACATTGGACCAGGCGCGCGCGGACTTGGGCGACACCGACTGAGCGCCACTACCGCCCTGTGTGGGACCGGTGGGTTCGAGTGTGATAAAAGTAACGTTTAGGTTTCCGGTGCGGGTCAAGGCGGTGGCGGTGGGCTTGATCGATACGCCGGCGGGTCGGGGACTACACCGTGGTCGACCCGGGTAAGCCGGGTTCACCTGAGTCGTCCCGGTCCGGCCGCCGAACGGGCGGCCGCCACCGACTCGCGCATGGAACGGTCCGCATCGTCGACGACGGTGTGGGCGGATGGTCCCTGACGCCTGTTACTCGGCCGACCCACTACGTCGGCCGAGTCGGCGCACTTGCGGTGGCCCTCGGGGTCGGCGGTGTCATTATCGGTCTGCCCAGTGTCGCCTCGGCCGACACCGAGGAATCATCGGACGGTTCGCATCGCTCAACCACAGCGCCCGGTTCCGGGGAGTCCGGTACGCCAGGGCCGAAGCGGAAACGCTCTCCCGGCCCGGTGGGCAGCACGGTTGACACGTCCACTGAAAACCCGTCGGCGGCGCCGGGGTGGCCGGTCACAGTGCCGGGATCCCCGCCGTCGGGCAGGCGGACCAGTGCCGGCGTCACGGCCACGGCAACCGCCGAAGAACAAGACCGAAAATCACCGGTAGCCCGAACCGCTCCGCTCTTGCCGGCGACACCGACGGCTGAGACAGCGGCCCCTGCGATCCCTGCGGCCGGTGCCCTCCTGCCACCGGAGCCGGACGGGGACACGGGGACAGAGCCGGTCCCGTCGGAGGCGGCCTTGCCGGAGGTTCCGACACAGACACTGGCTGTCGACGAAGCGGTTCGGGCTCCGGCGATGACGGCGGCGACACCGCATCGTGCACTGTCGGCGGAACGCCGGGGGTATGTGGAATCTGCGGGCGGACAGGGTGATCCGGTCCTGCCGGTCGCCGCGCAGTTGGCATGGACGGCGCTGGCGCTGGCACGGCGGGAAACGCTTCGCCCAACGTCTCCGCTCGCGCCGGCGGGCTTGGTCGCCCCAGCCTTGGTCACTGCCGCCGCCCCACCCAACCCGGTCGGCGCGATCATCCGCTTCTTCATCGGGAACGGCACCGCCGACAACCCCAACGCCGGCATCCTGTTCGGTGACGGCTACAGCTACACCGGCTATGAGGGTGCATGCACCGAAGGTGCCTGCGATGGCGGCAACGCGGGCCTGATCGGCAACGGCGGCAACGGTTTCAACGGCGGCAATGGCGGCAGCGCGGGCTGGTTCGGCAACGGTGGCGGCGGCGGCGATGGTGTCGCGGGTATCAATGACGGCGCCGGGGGCAATGGCGGCTCGGGGGGCCTGTTCGCCGGCAACGGCGGGGCCGGTGGGAATGGCGCAGATTCTCAAGGGTCAATCGGGGACGGCGGTCAGGGCGGGGCCGGGGGCAACGCCGGACTGTTCGGAAACGGCGGAAACGGCGGCAACGGCGGCAGGGCAGGCGCGGTAGGTGGCACCAACGGCCGGGGCGGGAACGGCGGCCGCGCTGGACTTCTCGTCGGCAACGGCGGCATCGCCGGTATCGGCGGCACGGGCGGCGTCGCGGGTCTGCTGTTCGGCACCGCCGGGGTGGTCGGAGTCCCGGGAGCGGCATCGGTCTGGGACGACATCGTGGACCTGTGGAACGACGTCGTCAACACCGTCGTCACCGTCACCACGAGCGTGGTGACGGACGCGTTACAGCTGATCGAAGCGCCCTTCATCTCGTTGGCTTCCGCCCTAGTGTCAACGATTTTCGGCCCCGGGGTGGGCGCCGTCGCCAACACCATCGCCACCACTGTGTTCTCGATCGTGAACATCGTGGTGTTGAACGCGATCGGCCTGGGCAACTTGGCGCCGATCGCTGCCGCAGTCCAATCCCTGATGGTCGACGGGCCGTTCCTCGCCTGGCTCGCAGGATATGTCGCTGACGGCCTCACCGGCGCGCCGAACAGCACTCTGCCGACGGATGTGGCAAACGCCGTGGCAGTCGCGGGCGCCTACTTCCTCCAGCGGTTCCTCGGCGATGCGACCGTCGCGGCAGCGCTTGTGCCGGTGTTCGGGTCGATACCATCACCGTTCGGGAACAACCTCGTCGCCGCCGTCGAGTTTCTGTACAACCTCGTGGCAAGCGGCTTCAATCTCCGCGAGACGCTGGCGAACTGGCTCGGCAACCCCTTCCAGAACGCGCTCGCGACCTTCCTCGCCGACCCGGGCGTCGCTCAGGTGTTGGAAAGCTCGGTCACCGACGCCTTCGACCTCGCGCTCGGGCTTTCCGCCGCGCCGGCTTGGGCGACGTTACCGAATCCCGCGCCCATTCCGGCGTACCTCGGCGAACTGGTCGGCGGTCCGGTCGCCGAACTTCTGGTCGGCGCGGGCAGCCCCGCGGCGCCGGCCGCGACCGCCACGGTCAGCGGTGCGGTGGTAGACCTGCTCGCGGCGATCGGAGGAGAGCTGGCCGATTCAGCGGGATCGGCGGTCCTCGCCGTGGTGAGCTCGCCGGGACTGGGCACCGCGGTGGCGGCAACAGTGCTCAATCTGGCGCGGTCTTGGCTGGAGGCCAGCCTGAATCCCGTTGACAGAAGCGCGATCCCGGGAGCCGTCAACAATGCTGTCAGCGGACTCGTCACCTCGGTGCTGGCCATCCCCGATCTTTCCCGATCCATCGAATCGACCGTCAATGCGATCGCGACGGGGTTGGCGGGCGACGCCACGGTGCGAACCGCGATCGGGACCAATGTGGCCGAAGTCGTCAGCGCACTTGTCGACCCGCAGGGTGCTGCGGCCGGCTCGACCAGTTCAGCGGCGCAGGCGGTCGGGGCGGTCGCAGGCAACACCGTCACCGGACTGCTCGCCGACACGCAGTTCGTCGGCGAACTCGTCGGCGTGATCGGTTCGGCCATCGGTGGTCTTCTCGGGGCGGCCGGACTGGGTACCGCGCTGGCTGACGCCGCGGGAATGGTCGCCGGTTCGATCGTGGAGGCTGTTGAGGCCGGTAGCGACCCATCGGTGTTCCTCGCGCAGGTGTTGGAGGTGTTCGGTGGCGGCAATCCCGTCTCGAACATCGTCTCGGCACTGGTAGACGACCTCAATGCGGTGCGGACCAGGCCCGCGGTTCAGGACGCGGTGAGGCAGTCGGTGACCGATGCGGTCAGCGGACTTCTTTCCGACGGCGACCGGATCGCGGCGCTGGGCGCGGCGGTCAGCACGGCGTTTGCGGGGTTGGCCGGCAACCCGGTGATCGACGCCGCGATCGCCGGTCAGGTCGCGACGCTGACCGCGGGGCTTCTCGGCGGTAGCCCCGCAGGGATGGCCCTCGGTTCGGCAGTCGCAGATTCGGTGGCGGGCCTGCTGGCCGAATCCGCTGCTGATCCCGGCCTGAACTCGGTGCTGGGCGCGGTGCTGCCGGACTTCCTGGGGTATCCGGGTGCCGTCGCGGCGCTGGCATCGGCCTCTGGTCAGATCGCCGCGGCGGTGGTAGCCGGCGGCGATCTACCGACGGTGCTCGCCGGAACCCTCAGCCAGTTCGGCAGTGACCCGGCGATCGTGGGTGCGGTGACGCAGACGGTCACCGACGTCGTCGACGGGCTGCTCACCGACGGCGATCTGATCCGGGCACTCGGTGCGGCGGCCGGGGGCGCGTTCACAGGACTAGCCGCCAGCCCGGTGATCGAGGCGGCGGTCGGTGATCAGATCGCCGCGCTGACCGCAGGGTTGCTGGGCGGCGGTCCAGCGGGAGCTGCCCTGGGTGCGGTGGCTGCCGGTGCCCTGACCGGCCTGCTGGCAGATCCGGCCGTCGATTCGCGGGTGGCCTCTCTGCTCGGTTCGGTGCTGCCGGGTTTCCTGGGCTTCCCGGGGGTGCCGGAGGCCATCGAGCAGGCGTCGGCTCAGATCGCGCAGGTGGCGCTAGCCGGCGGCGATGTCACCGCGGCTCTGGACGCCGCCATCGCCGGGTTGCGGGCCAGCGGGGCGATCCGGGCAGCGGCAGTGCAAACGGCCACCGGCGTCGTCAACGCGCTGCTCGCCGATGACGGTGTGATCACCGCCGTGAGTACGACGGTCAGCAATGTGGTCACCGGCGCGGCGGGCAGCGCGGCCGTTCAGGCTGCGGTCAGCGAGCAGGTTGCGTCGCTGGTAGCCGGTTTCCTTGATTCTCTCGGGGGCGGGGGTTCTCTCGGGGGCGGGGCGGCGGGGGCTGCAGCCGGCGGGGAGTCGGCGGCGACGGCCGAAGTGCTCGACGGCAGCGCGGTGGCGGTCGCACTCAGCCGGGTGATCAATTCGGCGCTGTCCGGCCTGCTGGCCGATTCGGCAGCCATCGACCTGGTGGCAACAACCCTAGGCGCGTCGGTACCGGACTTCCTCGGCGCCACGGGGGTCAACACCGCTGTGGTGACCGCCGTCGGCCAGATCACCTCCGCGGTGGTCGCCGGCACCGACATCACCTCAGCAGTGGACGGTGTCCTCACGGTGCTCCGGTCCAACCCGAACGTTCAGGCAGCCGCCGGCGTGACCGTCAGCGACGCGCTCCTCGCCCTCCTCGGCCCCGGCTCCGTGTTCGTCGACGCGGTGGATGCGACGGTGGCAGAACTGGTCATCGGGCTCGCCGGCGACCCCGTGCTCGAGGACGCACTGGGACGGATCGCGGGACAGCTGGCGGGCTCCTTGCTGGCGGCCGTCCCCGCGCTGTCGTCGGTGATCCCTGACGTCGACTCCTTGGTCCGCAGCGCAGTGACAACCTTGCTGGCCGATTCGGCGGCGGTGAACGCCGTGAGCGTCGCGGCCGCGCAGTTCCTCCCGAACTTCCTCGGGTCGCGCGGTGTGCTCGCCGAGTTGGGCTCCGTGGCGGGCACGCTGGCGTCATCACTGGTTGCCGACACGCCCGACGCGGTGGACGCCGCGGTGGAGGCGCTACGGGGCAGCACCGCCGTACTGGGCGGTGTCGGCCGTGCGGTCTCACAATTGGTCGGCTCGCTGCTGACCGCTTCTTCCGGGGTCGAGTCGGCACTCGTCGCGGCGGTGGTCGGGGTGGTTCAGGAGGTGGTCGTCGGGGTTGGTGGTGATGCGG
>CAYURT010000089.1:5958-8537 GCA_964447215.1 uncultured Mycobacterium sp. | reverse complement strand
GGTCCCGCCTATCCGGGAGCGCCCAACGGCAGAGTGCGGGACGTGCCCGACCGTCGGACCGTCCGGTGGTACACCACCATCGGTCTCGTCGATCGGCCGGCCGGCATGCGGGGGCGGACCGCTCTGTACGGCCCGCGCCATCTGCTCCAGATCGTCGCGGTCAAACGGCTCCAGGCCCGGGGCCGTTCGATCGCGGAGATCCAGGCCGAGTTGGTCGGGGCGACGGACTCGACCCTGCGTCGGGTCGCCGCCGTCGACGACGACGTCCTCTCCGGGCCCGTAGCGGAAGGGCCGGTGGAGTCGAAACCGCAGCGGAGCGAACGGTTCTGGGCCGAACCGGCCGCCGCGGCGACACCGGCAGCCGGTGGCGGCGTCGCTGAGGGTGTGACGGCCCGCGCCGCGGTCGACCTGCCCGGAGGGGTGCTGCTGTTGCTGCCCGGATCGCCCGGGCGGCCCGATGAGGAGGACCTTCGCGCGATCCGCACCGCGGCCCAGCCGCTGCTCGACCTGCTGGCCGAACGAGGCCTGCTGACCTAGTGGAACACCGAGAAACAGGGGGAATGGAAGCCATCATGAACGTGCCCATTGTGGAGATGACCGAAGCCGAGGGCGCCCGCGTGGCCCTGCCCGACGAAGATGCCGGCCTCGGCGCGCTGCGCACCGAACGGGGAAACCTGCCGCTGGACCGCGTCGACATCCGGGCGGATATCACCGGACTCACCTCCCGGGTCGAGTTGACCCAGGACTTCCTCAACGCCTTCGATGAACCGCTGGAAGCCACCTACGTCTTCCCGCTTCCCGACCGCGGTGCCGTCACCGGGATGCGGATGACCGCCGACGGCCGGGAGGTGATCGCCGAGCTGCAGGAGCGTGGCGCCGCCCGTCGGACCTACGACGAGGCCATCAGCTCAGGCCGGCGGGCCTCCATCGCCGAGGAGGAACGCCCCGACGTCTTCACCATGCGGGTGGGAAACATCCAGCCCGGCGAACGGGTCAGCGTCGCACTCACTGTCGTGCTGCCGCTGGCCTACGCCGACGGCGAGGCGACGTTCCGCCTCCCGCTCGTGGTGGCCCCGCGCTACATCCCGGGCACCCCACTGCCGGGGGGCGCTGTCGGCGACGGGTACGCCGATGACACCGACGCCGTGCCCGACGCGTCACGGATCACCCCGCCGGTCCTGCTGCCCGGCTTCCCCAACCCGGTCAGGCTGTCCATCGACGTCGGGATCGACCCCGCCGGGCTGACGCTGGCGGAGGTCCGCTCAAGCCTGCACCCGGTGGAGACCGCCGACGGGCGGATCCGGGTCCGGCCCGGCGAGCGTCTCAACCGTGATTTCGTGCTCCGGTTGCGTTACGGCGGCGACGATGTCACCGACTCACTGGTGTTGGTGCCGGACACTGGGGGCGACGGGGGCGACGGGGGCGAGGAGGGCACCTACCGGTTGACGGTGCTCCCGCCGGTGTCCGCGGCACCGCCGCGACCCCGCGACGTGGTCCTGGTCCTGGACCGCTCCGGCAGCATGGGCGGCTGGAAGATGGTGGCGGCCCGCCGCGCCGCCGCCCGGATCGTCGACACGCTGACCACCGGGGACCGGTTCGCGGTGCTGACCTTCGATACCAGGATCGACTGGCCCGCCGGTCTCCCCGAGGCGCTGGTCGAGGCCAGCGACCGCAACCGCTACCGCGCGGTCGAGCACCTCGCCCGCGTCGATGCGCGCGGCGGCACCGAGATGCTGGAGCCTCTGCGCACAGCCCTCGCCCTGCTCGACGACCCCCAGGGCGGGCGCGACGCCGTCATCGTGCTCGTCACCGACGGGCAGGTCGGCAATGAGGACCAGATCCTGCACGCACTGGGCGGCGGCCTTCGCGGTGTCCGCATCCACACCGTCGGCATCGACCGGGCCGTCAACTCCGGATTCCTCGGCCGGCTGGCCGCAATGGGCGGTGGCCGTTGCGAATTGGTGGAGAGCGAAGATCGCCTCGACGAGGCGATGGACGCCATTCACCGCCGGATCGGGTCACCGCTGGCCCACGGTCTGCGTCTGGAGGCCGAGGGGCTTGCGACCATCGACGGCACGACCAGCCCCGCCCGCCTGCCCGATCTCTTCCCCGGCGTGCCACTGGAGGTGACCGGACGCTACCGGTCATCTGGTGCCGGTTCGCTCGTGCTGCGCGGCACCACCAGGGACGGCCGGGACTGGTCGACGACGGTCACCGGGCAGCGCGGGGAAGCGTCGGCGATCACCGCGCAGTGGGCCCGCGCGCACCTGCGCGATCTCGAGGACAGCTACGCCTCCGGCCGGGGCTCAACCGACCTGGAGCGCACCATCGTGGAAACCTCGCTGCGGTTCGGTGTGCTGTGCCGATTCACCGCTTACGTGGCCGTCGACAGCCGCGTCGTGGCCGCGGGCGGGGAGCCGCACCGGGTGGTGCAACCGGTGGAGATGCCGTCCGGTTGGGAGCCCCCGCCCGGGCTCGACTCGTCCATGCGGCCCGGGGCGGCCGCGTCGACGATGGGCGCTCCGATGAGCGCTCCGATGGGGGCGGCGCCGGGGAGTGCCTGGGCCGTCTCGCCGTCG
>CAYURT010000089.1:0-5858 GCA_964447215.1 uncultured Mycobacterium sp. | reverse complement strand
CGCCGTCGCCTGCGCCGTCACGGCGTTCGCGCAGGAGCCTTGCCCTGGGTAGTGCGGCGAACTTCCCGCTCTCGGCTGGGCCGCCGCCGCGCACCCGCACGAGGGCGCCCCGGGCCTCCATGGCGGCCGGAGGCGACGGCGAACTCAGCAGGGGGGGTGGCGAGCTTGACGCCGCCCGCGAACAGGTCCGGGATGAGTGGCGACGGATGCGGGACGCCGGCCCAATCACCGACTATGAGCGGCGCGACTGGCTTGACGACCTTGCAACGCGGCTGGCCGCTCTGCTCCGATCCCTGACCCTTAGCGGGGTTCCCGGATCGGAATTCGCCGAACTGCAGACGCTGGTCGATGCCATCGAGGCCGGCGGCCCCCTCGACCCGGTCTGGGCCGAGGCGCTCCGGGTGCTCGAGGCTTTCGCCGAGGGCGGGAAGTTACCGGGCTGAGGGGCAGAACCCCGGACCGACTCACTTGATTAGATGACGGTTATGGGCATTATGAACTCACCGAAGACCTACGCAGCGCTCGCGGCGTTCCAAGCGGCGGATGCCCTGGCCTGCGCGGCCCAGGTGCCGCCCATCAAAAAGAGCCTCGACGCCGTCGGCTGCCCGGACAGTGTTCGGCGAATACTGCCACCGATCAAGGGTGCGGCAGCCGTCGGGCTGATATCGGTGAGATGGTTCCCCGGGCTGGCGAGGCTGACCACGGCGATGTTGACGCTCTATTTCGTGCTGGCCGTCGGAGCCCACGTGCGCTCGCGTGACAAGGCCGTCAATGCGCTTCCGGCGGCGGCGTTGCTGACCACTTTCGCGGTGATGACGGTCAAGGGTCCAGAAGCCTCGCCAAAGCCGTGAACGTCATCTCCGCATAGGGTGTGGCCATGACCTCAGTGCTCATCACCGGCTGCTCGAGCGGGATCGGCGCGGCGACGGCCGCCGACCTCGTCGCGCACGGCCACACCGTCTACGCCACCGCGCGGCGACCCGAGACCCTGCAGGCACTGGCCGACAAGGGGTGCCGGACCCTCGCCCTGGACGTCACCGATGAGGAGTCCATGGCCGTGGCCGTCGCAGCGGTGGAGGAGGCCGAAGGGTCGGTCGGCGTGCTGGTCAACAACGCCGGCTACTCCCAATCCGGGGCGATCGAGTCGATTCCCCTCGACGACATCCGCCGGCAGTTCGAGACCAACGTCTTCGGTCTGATCCGGATGAGCCAACTCGTCCTTCCCGGCATGCGCCGCGCGGGTGGGGGCCGCATCATCAACATCGGCTCGATGGGCGGGAAGCTGACTTTCCCCGGCGGGGGCTCCTATCACGCGACGAAATATGCGGTGGAGGCGATCTCGGATGCGATGCGCTTCGAGGTCCAGGGATTCGGTGTCCAGGTGGTCCTCATCGAACCCGGCCTGATCACAACGGAATTCGCCCACGCCGCGGTCGCCTCGACCGACGGACTCAACGACGGCCCGTACGCGGACTTCAACGCCCGAGTCGGAGCGGTGACGGCCGGGATCTACGAGAGCCGGCTGGCCGGCGTGGTGGGCGGCGGCCCGGAAACCGTGGCGGAGGTGATCCGCACGGCGATCGAGAGCAAGCGGCCCAAGGCCCGCTACACCGTCACCCCGTCGGCGACACTGGGTATCGTGCAGCGTCAGATCACCCCGGATCGGTTGTGGGACTGGATGTTGCGCGCACAGTTCCCCGTCCCGAAGCAGAGCTAGCCGGGGCTGGTGCTGAACTCGCATGTCTGAACGCGTCCGTTTCGCCAGCGCGACCGGGCCCATTTTGGCCGGCATCGTCGACGTACCGCCCAGCGACGTCCGCGGGTGGGGGGTGTTTTCCCACGGCTTCACCCTGGGCAAGGACTGCCCGGCCGCGAGCCGGATCTGCAAGCAACTCGCCAGCGAGGGCGTCGGCATGCTGCGCTTCGACAATCTCGGGCTCGGTGACTCCGAGGGCGACTGGGGCGACGGCTCGTTCTCCCACAAGGTCGCCGACACCGTGCGGGCCGTGGAGTTCATGAACGACTCGGGGCGGGATGTGCGCCTGCTGGTCGGGCACTCCTTCGGCGGCGCGGCGGTCATCGCCGCGGCGCATCATTGCTCGGGGGTGGAGGCGGTGGTCAGCATCGGCGCTCCGTTCGAACCCGCTCACGTCGAGCACAACTACGACGCCCTGGTGCAGCGCATCGAGGAGGACGGTGAAGCCACGTTCCTCGTCGGCGGCAAAGCGCTGACCCTCAAGCGGCACTTCATCGAGGATGTTCGCGCCGCCGATCTTCGCGAGCGGATCCGGACCCTGCACCGGGCGCTGCTGATCATGCATTCACCGACCGACAACACCGTCGGCATCGCCAATGCCAGTGACATCTTCCGCACCGCGCGGCATCCCCGCAGCTTCGTCTCCCTCGAAGGAGCCGACCATCTGCTCGCCGGAAAGAACCAGGCCGCTCGGGCGGCCCGGATCATCAGCGCCTGGGCGGATCCGTACCTGTAGGCGTCACAACTCGTAGGCATCTCGACACGGTCACGAACCCGTACCCATTGACTCCTGGATAGTCACATCGACCACATCCGCCCCTAACGTCACACCGACAGTCATCGCTGTCGAACAGAAGGGTGCGTCGTGTCGCCAAGCCCCCGCAGGGCCTCGTCCTGGACGGCCACCGCCCTCATCCCGGTGCTGTGCGCGGTGCCGGCCGCGCCGCCGGCGTCGGCCTTCGGCTGCTCCGGCGCCGCCGCCGCTGCACAGCCGGGTCCCGGGCAGGACGTCCAGATCCCCAACCCGGGCAAGATCGCGCCGTTCACCCGTCCGATCGGGCACCGGCCGGTCGGCGCCAACGACCAGGCGCCGCCGCCGACGATCGGCCAGCTCCTCGCCCGGGCGCTGGGCGTCAATGCCGCCCCGGTGCAGCAGCAGGCCGCGGTCGCGCCGGTGGTCCCGGTTGTGCCGACCGTCCCGGCACCCACCGCGGGCACTCCCACCGGTCCCGCCCCGGCGATCACCGCGCCCCCGGTGGCGGCCCGCGCGACGTCCCCGCTGACCCCGGGCACCTCCGTCGTCGGCTGGGTCACCGGCCCGGACAGCCCGAACAAGACCATTCAGAACCTGGCGGTCACCGGAACCGATCTGGGCATCATGTGGGACAACGGCGACCCGGCCAACAGCCAGGTGCTGATGGCCTTCGGTGACACCATGGGTTTCTGCAACATCCCCGGTGACCAGTGGCGCTACAACGTGCTGATGCGCTCGACGGACCGCACCCTGTCCGACACCGTCGCGGTCTCCAGCGCGCCGGTGTGGCGGCCGGGTATCGCCAAGCAGATCATCAACACCATCAACGCCGTACCGGAGGAGACTGCCATCATCCCCACCGCCGGAGTCGGCTACGGCGGCAAGCAATTCCTCAACTTCATGTCGATCAAGAGCTGGGACAGCGACGGGGCGTGGACCACCAACTACTCGGCGCTGGCCGTCTCCTCGGACAACGGCGAAACGTGGGGGGTCTACCCGGGCACCATCCGGAAACCCGAGGGCGGCAACGAGAAGTTCCAGATGGGCGCGTTCCTCAAGCCTGGACCGGGGGACCCCTACCTCTACACCTTCGGAACCCCCGGCGGCCGAAGCGGTTCGGCCCACGTGGCGCGGGTGGCGCCGTCGCTGGTGCCGGACCTGAGCAAGTACGAGTACTGGAGTGCTGATGCCAACGCATGGGTGCCGGCCAACCCGGGTGCGGCCACCCCGGTGATCCCCGGCCCGGTGGGGGAGATGTCGGCGCAGTACAACACCCACCTCAAGCAGTACCTGGCGCTGTACACCAACCGGGCCAACGACGTGGTGATGCGCACCGCCCCGGCACCGCAGGGCCCGTGGGGGCCCGAGCAGATGCTGGTGTCGTCGATGTTCACCCCGGGTGGGGTGTACGCGCCGTACCTGCATCCTTGGTCGACCGGCAAGGAGATCTACTACAACCTCTCGCTGTGGTCGGACTACAACGTAATGCTGATGCACACCACGCTGCCGTAGGCGTCGTCCGCGATACCCGGACGTGTCAGACCCGGGCGGGACACTGCCGGTATGACGACGTGGCGCGACCTTTCCGATCAACTCACCCCGGCCCAGATCGACAACCTGGAGTGGCTGGAGACCGATTCGCCGCCCGGGCTGCTGGACAAGCCCGAGCAGCACCTGATGCTGGCCCGCGGGTGGGCCGCCGACAACCTCGCACAGGCCTGGTACGCCGACGTGGTGCCGCCCGCCGGTGCCGTCGAGGTCGGCCCGTGGAACGTGTCCAAGGGGGTCCGCCGCCGCGACTTCAGGGTCGCGGAGACCGGCATCGCCGGCCTGGACATCACCGTGGAGACCCGCGGGGTCCAGCACACCGACGGCAGCGTCGACGGTCACCTCGCCCTGACCGGCGAGGGTCTGGGCGCGCTGGACCCGGCGGCGGCCCGGCAGTTGGCCGCGGCGCTGCTGGCGGCCGCCGAGGGGCTGGAGGGACGGCCGTGAACTCGCCCGTCCACCGGCGGCACCGACCGGACGGCCGCCGGGAGGCAGGTCCCCGTTTGCGAATCGGCTATCGCCGCCGATATCAACATCTGAATTGGAGATGTCCCCCGAGCCGCTGGAACCTCACCGTGCGTCGCGCCCGCGCAGCTTGACTTCCCACGCCGGGACATACTGGGGTGTGCTCAGAAACCCGCGCATCTGGATCTACCTGGTGGTCGGCGTGGCGGCCGCGGGCCTCATTGGGTACTCGGAGTGGCGCGACTCCGACGGCCAGCGGTTGCAGCGCTGCATCGACGCCTCCATCAGCCAGATGAAGAAAGAAACTCCGGCGCTGGAGGGATTCGACAACGCCCAGCCGATCCTGGTCGAGATGTCCCGGGCGAACTGCGCGAGACAGCTCGGGATCAACCCGCGGCCGCAGTAGGGCCTATGCGCCGGGACCCCGATGAATTCCGTATCCCCGTGTACCCCGGCTCGGTAGCATCCCCCGCGTGACCACGATGAAGAGCGGGCTCTCCCTTGCGGCGGCGGCGACGGGTTTCGCCTTTCTGGCCGTCGCGGTGGCAGCCCCGGCCCACGCCGACGATTTGAACTCCACCACCTGCTCGGAGCAGCAGATCATGGCGTCGATGCAAAAGAACGACCCCGTCATCTGGGGCAGGATCAGCGGCGATCCCAAGCTGGAGCAGCAGCTGCGGGTCGGGCTCGCCGTGCTGCTGGCCGCTCCTCCGGGCCAGCGCCAGCAGCAGGTGAACACCTTGGAGGGAATCCTCGGCTACGACCGGTGGGCGGGTGTCAGCGACGACATCATGGACACCACCAACGGGCCTATCGGCCGGGCGATCAACGACTGCCACAGCTCCTGAACTCCGGCCGGGAAGTCGTTGTGCGACAGCTGGGTTCGGATCGCCGCGTTTCCGGGGATCTGGTGGCCGCCCAATGAGCCGACGGATGTCCGACACAGTGCGGGAACTCATCGGGGTCTACGACGCCGACGGAACGCTGCTCGGTGAGGCGCGCTACTGGATCGGGGCCCGGCTGGGCCGGACGCACTGCGCGCTGTGCGATATCACCCACGGGCTGTTCACCGAACGGGACGACTGGCGGCGCTGCCGGGATGACCTCGATGTGGAGTTCCGCACTTATCACCGCAACGATGCCCCTGCCGACGTACTCGCCGCCGGTTCACCGGCGCCGTTCGTGGTCGCCCGCACCGACCGCGGTCTGGTGGCACTGCTCGGCCCCGCGGACCTCGACGCCTGCGCCGGTGACGTCGAGGAGTTCCGCCGGGCGCTGAGCCGGGCCTGCGCAGAACGAGACCTCACCGGCCTCTGAGCGGCGTCGGCCCGCGCC
>CAYURT010000088.1:0-8611 GCA_964447215.1 uncultured Mycobacterium sp. | reverse complement strand
CGCGTCTACCAGATCAACTACCTGCGCTGCATCGGCTGCGGGCTGTGCATCGAGGCCTGCCCCACCCGGGCGTTGACCATGACCGCCGACTACGAGATGGCCGACGACAACCGGTCCGACCTCATCTACGGCAAGGACCGGCTGCTGGCCCCGCTGCAGCCGGGGATGACCGCGCCACCCCACGCCATGGCACCGGGCACCACCGACGAGGACTATTACCTGGGCCGGGTGAAGGGGTGATCTCCACCCTGGCGGCCGAGACGCTGCAGCGGACCTCGACCGCCGAGGCGGTGGCGTTCTGGATCCTCGGCGGGATCGCGCTGCTGGGCGCCATCGGCGTCATCGCCGCGCCCAAGGCGGTCTACTCGGCGATCAACCTGGCCACCACGATGATCGCGCTGGCGGTGCTCTACGTCGCCCAGGACGCGCTGTTCCTCGGCGTTGTGCAGGTCGTGGTCTACACCGGCGCGGTGATGATGCTCTTCCTGTTCGTGCTGATGCTCATCGGCGTGGACTCCGCCCAGTCACTGGTGGAAACCATTCGCGGCCAGCGGGTTGCGGGAATCCTGGCCGGACTCGGATTCGGCGTTTTGCTGATCGCCGGAATGGGCACCGTCACCACCTCCGGCTTCACCGGACTGGCCGGGGCCAACGCCGGCGGCAATGTCGAAGGCCTGGCGCAGCTGATCTTCACCCGCCATCTCTGGGCCTTCGAGCTGACCAGCGCGCTGCTGATCACCGCCGCGCTGGGGGCGATGGTGCTGGCGCACCGGGAGCGGGTGGGACGCCGCAAGACCCAGCGCGAGTTGGCCGTCGAGCGGTTCCGCGACGGCGCGCGGGCCACCCCGCTGCCCAACCCGGGGGTGTTCGCCCGGCGTAACACCGTCGACGCGGCCGCCCTGCTGCCCGACGGCACCGAGGACGAGACCTCGGTGAACGCCACCGTCCGGGGGCCGCGATGAACCCCGCCAACTATCTCTACCTCTCGGCGCTGCTGTTCACCATCGGCGCTGCCGGTGTTCTGCTGCGGCGCAACGCCATCGTCATGTTCATGTGCGTGGAGTTGATGCTCAACGCCGGCAACCTGGCTTTCGTCACCTTCGCCCGGATGCACGGCGACCTCGGCGGGCAGGCGGTGGCCTTCTTCACCATGGTGGTGGCCGCCTGCGAGGTGGTGGTCGGGCTGGCCATCATCGTCGCCATCTACCGGACCCGGCGAAACACCGACGTCGACGAAGCCCACCTGCTGAGGCATTGAGGTGACGACACTGAGATGACCGCACTGCTGTGGCTGACCATCGCGCTGCCCCTGGCCGGGGCGGTGATTCTGCTGCTGGGCGGACGGGCCACCGACGCCTGGGGGCATCTGCTGGGCACCGCCGCGGTGATCGCGTCGTTCCTCTGCGGCGCAGGGCTGTTCGCCGACTTGCTCGGCCGTCCCGCCGAGCAGCGGGTGGTCGTCCAGAACCTGTTCAGCTGGGTTCCAGTGGGCGCGCTGCAGGTGGACTTCGGCCTGCAACTGGACGCCCTGTCGATCTGCTTCGTACTGCTGATCACCGGGGTGGGCGCGCTGATCCACATCTACTCGATCGGCTACATGGAGCACGACCCGGAGCGCCGCCGGTTCTTCGCCTACCTCAACCTTTTCGTGGCGGCGATGCTGCTGCTGGTGCTGGCCGACAACTATCTCGGCCTGTACCTGGGCTGGGAGGGCGTGGGCCTGGCCTCCTACCTGCTGATCGGCTTCTGGTCCTACAAGCCCAGCGCCGCCACCGCCGCCAAGAAGGCGTTCGTGGTCAACCGGGTCGGCGATGTGGGACTGGCAGTCGCCCTGATGGTCCTCTTCGCCACCGTCGGGGCGGTGGACTACGCGACGGTGTTCGCCGCCGCGCCGGCGATGAGCGACGCCACCCTGACCGTGGTCGGCCTGATGCTGCTGCTCGGGGCCTGCGGCAAAAGCGCTCAGGTGCCGCTGCAGTCGTGGCTCGGTGATGCGATGGAGGGCCCAACCCCGGTCTCGGCGCTGATCCACGCCGCCACCATGGTCACCGCCGGGGTGTATCTGATCGTGCGCTCCGGCCCGGTGTTCAACCTCGCCCCGGCCGCCCAGACGGCCGTGGTGATCGTCGGCGCGGTGACCCTGTTGTTCGGTGCGATCATCGGCTGCGCCAAGGACGACATCAAGAAGGCGCTGGCCGCCTCCACCATGAGCCAGATCGGCTACATGGTGCTGGCCGCCGGGCTGGGCCCGGCCGGTTACGCGGTGGCGATCATGCACCTGATCACCCACGGTTTCTTCAAGGCCGGACTGTTCCTGGGCGCCGGTTCGGTGATGCACGCCATGAACGACGAGACCGACATCCGCCGCTACGGCGGGCTGCGCACACTGCTGCCGATCACCTATGTCACCTTCGGCCTGGGCTATCTCGCCATCATCGGGGTGCCGCCGTTCGCCGGGTTCTTCTCCAAGGACGCCATCATCGAGACCGCCCTCAACGCCGGCGGGGTGCGCGGGTTCCTGCTCGGCGGAGCGGCGCTGCTGGGGGCGGCCATCACCGCCTTCTACATGACCCGGGTGATGCTGCTGACCTTCTTCGGCGAGCGCCGCTGGGCGCCCGACGCCCACCCGCACGAGTCGCCGGCGGTGATGACGGCGCCGATGGTGGTGCTGGCCGTCGGGTCGGTGGGCGCCGGCGCGGTGCTGGCCGTCGGGCACACGCTGCAGCGCTGGCTGGAACCGGTGGTGGGCACCCATGAGGCTGAGCACCTGGTGCCGGTCTGGGTGACCACCGCCCTGGCCCTGACCGCGATCGCCGTCGGCGTCGGGATCGCCTACCGGCTCTACGCCACCCGCCCGGTGCCGGTCGTCGCCCCGCAGGACATCGCCCTGGTGACCGCGGCCGCCCGAGAGGACATGTTCGGCGACAGGTTCAACGAGGCGGTGTTCATGCGCCCCGGGCAGCGACTGACCCGGGCGGTGGTCGCGGTCGACGACGTCGCCGTCGAGGGGGCGGCCGACGGTCTGGCCGGTTCGGTGCGGCGGATCTCCGACGCGGTGCGCGCCCTGCAGACCGGTTTCGCCCGCTCGTATGCGCTGTCCATGATGGCCGGCGCGGTTCTGGTCGCCGGATCCGTTCTGGCGCTGGCAGTGTGGAGGTGAGCCGGTGAACGGATTTCCGTGGCTGACCCTGCTGTGGGCGCTGCCGATCGTGGCCGCCCTGGCGATCCTGGCGTTGCCGGCCGCCGCGCGCACCGCCGCCAAGTACGCCGGGCTGGCGGTGTCGCTGGTGGTGGCGCTGCTGGCGATCATCCTCGCGGTGCGTTTCGACCCGGCCGGTGAGCGTTACCAGTTCGTCGAAAGCCACACCTGGATCAGGAGTTTCGGCGCCGGCTATGTCGTCGGCCTGGACGGGATCGCGCTGGCGCTGGTGGTGCTGACCGCGGTGCTGGTGCCGCTGCTGCTCATCGCCGGCTGGAAGGACGCCGACACCCGGTCCGGCCGCGGCCCGCACGCCTACATCGCGCTGACCCTGGGGGTCGAGGGCATGGTGCTGCTGTCGGTGGCCGCCCTGGACATCCTGCTGTTCTACATCTTCTTCGAGGTAATGCTCATCCCGATGTACTTCCTGATCGGGGCGTTCGGCAACCGGCCCTCCTCCTCGCGGGCGGCGACGAAGTTCCTGCTCTACAACCTGGCCGGCGGCCTGGTGATGCTGGTCGCGGTGATCGGGCTGTACGTCGCGACGGCCAACTCGCCGGCGCTGGGCGGCGGCACCTTCGACTTCCGCCGAGTCTCGGCCGCCGTCGCCGACGGCAGCCTCAGCATCGACCCGACGGTGGCGCATCTGCTCTTCGGCGGTTTCCTGTTCGCCTTCGCCATCAAAGCCCCGCTGTGGCCGCTGCACCGCTGGCTGCCCGACGCCGCGGTGTTTGCCACCCCGGCCTCGGCGGTGCTGATGATGGCGGTGATGGACAAGGTCGGCACATTCGGCATGCTGCGCTACTGCCTGCCGCTGTTCCCCGACTCCTCGGCGGTGTTCGCCCCCGCCATCATCGCGCTGTCGGTGTTCGGGATCGTCTACGCCGCGATCCTGGCCATCGGCCAGACCGACATGATGCGGCTGATCTCCTACACCTCGATCAGTCACTTCGGCTTCATCGTGCTGGGCATCTTCGTGATGACCAGCCAGGGCCAGTCCGGGGCGATGCTCTACATGGTCAACCACGGCATCGCCACCGCGGCGCTGTTCCTCATCGCGGGCTTCCTGGTCAGCCGCCGCGGCAGCCGGGCGATCGCCGACTACGGGGGCGTGCAGACCGTGGCGCCGATGCTGGCCGGGACCTTCCTGATCGCCGGTCTGGCCACCCTCGCCCTGCCCGGGCTGGCCACCTTCATCAGCGAATTCCTCGTGCTGATTGGGACGTTCACCCGGTATCCGGCCGCCGCGGTGATCGCCGCGACCGCGCTGGTGCTCTCCGCGGTGTACGTGCTGTGGCTCTACCAGCGGACCATGACCGGCCCGGTGCCCGAGGGCAGCGAGAAGGTCACCGACCTGCGGCCCCGGGAACTGGTGGTGGTAGCCCCGCTGATCGCCCTGCTGATCGTGCTCGGGCTGTATCCCAAGATCGCCCTGGACGTCATCAACCCGGCGGTGGACGACACGCTCATCTCGATCAACCAGTCCGACCCGGCGCCGACCCTGACCGCGGGAGGGACGCGATGAACGCTCCCAGCGTCGAGTACGGGGTGCTGTCCCCGCTGCTGATCGTGTTCGGTGTCGCGGTGGCGGGCGTACTGGTGGAGGCCTTCCTGCCACGCGGGGCGCGCTACCGGGCTCAGGTCGGGCTCAGCCTGGCCGGACTGACGGCGGCCTTCGTCGCGGCGGTGGCGGTGTACCGGGGCATCGGCGCCGGCGCCGGCCAGTTCGCGGTGGTGGGCGCGGTCGTCGTCGACCGGGCCGCCCTGTTCCTGCAGGGTGTGATCCTGCTGATTGCAGTCCTGGGTGTGCTGCTGATCTCCGAGCGCACCGTCGGTGGCGAATCCGGTTCCGGGACAGCGGGTCTGGACTCGTTCACCGCACAGGCCTCGACGGTGCCGGGCAGCGTCGCCGAACAGGTCGCCACCAAGGCCGGGGTGCGCCAGACCGAGGTGTTCCCGCTGACCATGTTCACCGTCGGCGGGATGATGCTCTTCCCGGCCTCCGGGGATCTGCTGACGGCCTTCATCGCGCTGGAGGTGTTCTCGCTGCCGCTGTACCTGATGTGCGGGTTGGCCCGGCACCGCCGGCTGCTCTCCCAGGAAGCGTCGCTGAAGTACTTCCTGCTGG
Organism: uncultured Mycobacterium sp.; assembly: GCA_964447215.1. Taxonomy (GTDB): domain Bacteria; phylum Actinomycetota; class Actinomycetes; order Mycobacteriales; family Mycobacteriaceae; genus Mycobacterium. The sequence continues at coordinate 3,284 of CAYURT010000088.1, read as the reverse complement.
GGGCGTTCTCCTCGGCGTTCTTCCTCTACGGCATGGCCCTGCTCTACGGGTACGCCGGCACGTTGAGCCTGACCGGGATCGCTGCGGCGGTCCGCGACGGCACCGGGCCGACCACCCTGGCGGTCACCGGCACCGCACTGGTGGCGGTGGGCCTGCTGTTCAAGGTCAGCGCGGTGCCCTTCCACGCCTGGGTGCCCGACGTCTACCAGGGTGCCCCGACCCCGATCACGGCGTTCATGGCGGCGGCCACCAAGGTCGCCGCGTTCGGCGCGCTGCTGCGACTGCTCTACGTCGCGGTGCCCGGTCTCAAGGACGAGTGGCGCCCGATGCTGTGGATCATCGCGATCCTGACGATGGCGCTGGGTACCTTCGCCGCGGTCACCCAGCGCGACGTCAAACGGCTGCTGGCCTATTCGGCGGTGGCGCACACCGGATTCCTGCTGACCGGCGTCATCGCAGCCAACGAATCCGGGGCGTCGGGCACGCTGTTCTATCTGGCCGCCTATGGCTTCACCACGATCGGGGCTTTCGCTTTGGTCGGGGTGGTGCGCGGTGCTGATGGGCTGGAGGCCGGCGAACTTGCCCGGTGGGCCGGTCTTGGTCGCCGCCATCCGGTCACCGCGGTGGTGTTCGCACTGTTCCTGCTCTCCCTCGCGGGCATCCCGCTCACCAGCGGCTTCGTCGGCAAGTTCGCGGTGTTCAGCGCCGCCGCCGAGGGCGGTGCGGTGCCACTGGTGATCGTCGGCGTGCTGGCCAGCGCGGTCGCGGTGTACTTCTACGCCAAGGTGATCGTGCTGATGTTCTTCACCGACCCGCCCGCCGATGCCCCCGCGGTGGTCCCGCCGAGCGGGAGGACCGTGGCAGTGATCGGGGCGGCGTTGGCGATCACCTTCGTACTCGGGATGTACCCGCAGCCGCTGCTCGACCTCGCCGACGCCGCCGCGGCGTTCCTGCGCTGAGCGCCCCGTGACCGACCAGCCGACCGTCGACACCGAGGTCGCCCGCCTGCAGCGGTCCGGTCGCGACACCAGCGCCATCCCCGCCCTGGTCTCCGGTTGGCTGACGCCCCTGATGGGCACCACTCCGCAGGTCACGCTGGAGAGCGGTGTGGACGCCAACGGAATGTCCTCGGAGACGATCATCCTGACCGGGCGGTGGAGCCGGAACGGCGAACCGGTGCAGCAGCGCTGGGTGGCCCGGGTGGCGCCCACCTCCTCCGACGTCCCGGTGTTCCCCGCCTACCGGATGGACCACCAGTTCGAGCTGTTGCGCCTGGTCGGCGAACTCACCGGCGTTCCGGTGCCGGGGGTGCGCTGGCTCGAGCCGACCGGGGATCTGCTGGGCAGTCCGTTCTTCCTGATGGACCACGTCGAGGGCGTGGTCCCACCCGACGTGATGCCCTACACCTTCGGCGGCAACTGGTTCGCCGACGCCCCCGCCGAGCGGCGCCGCGAGCTTCAGGACGCCACTGTAGCGGTGCTGGCCGAGCTGCACGCGATTCCCGATGCGGCACAGCGCTTCTCGTTCCTGCTCGACGCCGAACCGCCGGGCGACACCCCGCTGCGCCAGCACTTCAACTGGCTGCGCCAGTGGTACGAGTTCGCCGTTCCCGACATCGGCATCTCGCCGCTGGTGGAGCGGGCGCTGACCTGGCTGGAGGACAACTTCCCCGCCGAGATCGCCTCCACCGAACCGGTGCTGGTGTGGGGCGACTCGCGGATCGGCAACGTGCTCTACGACGACTTCCAGCCCGTTGCGGTGCTGGACTGGGAGATGGCGACCGTCGGCCCCCGTGAGCTCGACCTAGCGTGGATCATATTCGCGCACATGGTGTTCCAGGAACTGGCCGGATTGGCCGGGCTGCCCGGTCTTCCCGACGTGCTGCGCGAGGAGGACGTGCGGGCCACCTATGCCCGGCTCACCGGCGTCGAGGTGGGTGACCTGCGCTGGTTCTACGTCTTCGCCGGGGTGATCTGGTGTGTGGTGTTCATGCGCACCGGGGCCCGGCGGGTGCACTTCGGGGAGGTGGAGAAACCCGACGATATCGAGTCGTTGTTCTACCACGGGGGATTGTTGCGCCGGCTGATTGAGGAGAGTTGATGCTCGGACCACTCGACGAATACCCCGTCCACCAGGTTCCCCAGCCGATCGCCTGGCCCGGTTCCTCGGACCGAAACTTCTACGACCGCTCCTACTTCAACGCCCACGACCGCAGCGGTGAGGTGTTCGTCATCACCGGCATCGGCTACTACCCCAACCTCGGGGTCAAGGACGCTTTCCTGCTGGTGCGGCGCGGTGACACCCAAACCGCGGTGCACCTGTCCGACGCCATCGATTCCGATCGGCTGCACCAGAACGTCAACGGCTATCACGTGGAAGTGATCGACCCACTGCAGAAGATCCGGATCATCCTGGAGGAGACCGAGGGGGTCGCCGCCGACCTGACCTGGGAGGGCCTCTTCCCGGTGGTGCAGGAGCAGCGCCATGTGCTGCGCGCCGGCAACCGGGTGACCCTGGACGCCCAGCGCTTCGCCCAGGTCGGCACCTGGAGCGGGGGCCTGATCGTCGATGGTGAGGACATCCCCGTCGACCCGAAGGTCTGGATCGGGACCCGCGACCGATCCTGGGGTATCCGCCCGGTCGGCGAGCGCGAACCCGAGGGCCGACCTGCCGACCCGCCGTTCGAAGGCATGTGGTGGCTGTATGTGCCGATGGCCTTCGACGACTACGCGGTAGTCATGATCATTCAGGAGGAGCCCAACGGATTCCGGTCACTGAACGACTGCACCCGGATCTGGCACGACGGCCGGATCGAGCAGCTGGGCTGGCCACGGGTCAAGATCGCCTACCGGTCGGGGACAAGGATTCCCACCGGTGCGGTGATCGATGCCACCGACGCCGCCGGTGCGCCGCTGCGCTTCGAGGTCGAGTCCAAGCTGGCGGTGCCCATCCACGTCGGTGGCGGTTACGGCGGCGACATCGACTGGCTGCACGGGGTGTGGAAGGGCGCGAAGTTCACCGAGCGGCTCACCTATGACATGACCGACCCCGCGATCGTAGGCCGGGCCGGGTTCGGGGTGATCGACCATGTCGGGCGCGCGGTCTGCCACGAGGGTGGCTCGACCGCCGAGGGCTGGGGCTTGTTCGAGCACGGCGCACTGGGTCGCCACGACCCGTCGGGGTTCGCCGACTGGCTGACCGTCGCACCGTAGCGTCGCCGCCGGGTTCATCAGGCGGCGTGGGTGGCCAGGGATATTCCGATGTCGATCTCCAGGGTGCTGGCC
>CAYURT010000087.1:0-9068 GCA_964447215.1 uncultured Mycobacterium sp. | reverse complement strand
CGACACCACCACCACCATCCACAAGGGGCCGGCCGATCTGCGGGTCACCCCCAACTTCACCGACTACCAACAGACCCGGGCAGCGTTCGACTGGTCCGAGGTCCCCGACCCGTGTGCGGGCATGGGTCCGGGCCGGTGCAACATCGCCTATGCGGCGGTGGACCGGCACGCCGACGGCCCACTGGCGGACAAGACCGCGCTGCGGTTCATCGCCGACACACCGGCCGGCGACGATGCGCCGCTGGACACCCACGACCTCAGCTACGCCGAACTCGGCCGTCTCACCCGGCGGTTCACCAAAGTGCTGCGCGGCCTGGGAATCGGCAAGGGCGACAAGGTCTTCGTGATCATGGGACGGGTGCCCGAGTTGTACATCAGCATGCTCGGTGCGCTGCGCAACGGCAGCGTGGTCTCCCCGCTGTTCTCCGCCTTCGGACCCGAGCCGATCGCCACCCGGGTCACCATCGGGGCGGCCGACGTCCTGGTCACCACGGCGGCCATCTACAAGCGCAAGATCGCCAAGATCCGCGACCAGTTGCCGTCGGTCAAGCACGTCCTGATCGTCGGCGATCAGGAGATTCCCGACACCGCCAACTTCCACGCCCTGATGGACGCCGCCTCCGACGAGGCGCCCATCGAGCCGACCACCGCCGACGACCCGTCGCTGCTGCACTTCACCAGCGGCACCACCGGAACCCCCAAGGGCGCTCAGCACGTCCACGGCGCGGTGGTGATGCACTACACCACCGGGCTCTACGCCCTGGATCTACACCCCGACGACATCTACTGGTGCACCGCCGATCCCGGCTGGGTGACCGGCACCTCCTACGGGATCATCGCGCCGCTGCTACACGGGGTGACCTCGATCGTCGACGAGGCCGAGTTCGACGCGCAGCGCTGGTACCGGATCCTGCAGGACGAGGCCGTCAGCGTCTGGTACACCGCACCCACCGCCATCCGGATGCTGATCAAGGCCGGCCCCGAACTTCCGGCCCGGTACCGCTTCCCGGCGCTGCGGTTCATCGCCAGCGTCGGCGAACCGCTCAACGCCGAGGCGGTCTGGTGGGGCAAAAGGGTTCTGGGACTGCCGATTCACGACAACTGGTGGCAGACCGAGACCGGCGGGATCATGGTGGCCAACACCCCCGCCTTCGACATCAAGCCCGGCTCGATGGGACGGCCCCTGCCCGGCGTCGAGGTCGTCGTCGTCGACCACGACGACTCCGGCGAGGCCACCGGCCCCGTCACGATCATCGACAAGCCCGGCGTCGAGGGGGAACTGGCGATCCGGGTCGGCTGGCCGTCGATGTTCCGCGGCTACCTGAACCAGGAGCAGCGCTACCGCAAGAGCTTCCGCGCCGATCCCGGCGGGGAGCTGTACCTGTCCGGGGACCTGGTCAAGCGCGACGAGGACGGCTACCTGTGGTTCGTCGGCCGGGCCGACGACGTGATCAAAGCCTCCGGCCACCTGATCGGGCCGTTTGAGGTGGAGAACGTGTTGACCGACCACCCGGCCGTCGCCGAGGCGGCGGTGATCGGCAAACCCGACCCGACCTACGGCGCGGTGGTGAAGGCCTTCGTCACCCTGAAGTCGGGGTACACCGCCGACGACGACCTGCACCGCGACCTGATGGCCCATGCCCGCAAGAGGCTCGGGGCGGCGGTGGCGCCCAAGGAGATCGACGTCGTCGACGCCCTGCCCCACACCCGCAGCGGCAAGATCATGCGCCGGCTGCTCAAGGCGCGCGAACTCGGACTGCCCGAGGGCGACACCTCCACGGTGGAGACGCCGCGATGACCGACCCCGCACTGGCCCGCGCCCTGCTGACCGACATGATCCGGGTGCGGCGCATGGAGGAGAAGTGCGCCGAGATGTACAGCGCCGGCAAGATCCGCGGCTTCCTGCACCTCTACGTCGGCGAGGAGGCGGTGGCCGCCGGGTCGCTGCGGGTGCTCGGGCCCGAGGACGCGGTGGTGGCCACCTACCGGGAGCACGCGCACGCACTGCTGCGCGGCCTCCCGATGACCGCGATCATGGCGGAGATGTTCGGCAAGCAGGAGGGCTGCTCCGGGGGACGGGGCGGGTCGATGCACCTGTTCGACGCCGGCCGGCGGTTCTACGGCGGCAACGCGATCGTCGCGGCCGGCCTGCCGATGGCCACCGGGCTGGCCTTCGCCGACAAACAGCTGGGCCGTAACCGGGTGTCGGCCTGTTACTTCGGCGAGGGCGCGATCGCCGAGGGCGCCTTCCACGAGTCGATGAACATGGCCGAGCTGTGGCAGTTGCCGGTGCTGTTCTGCTGCGAGAACAACCGCTACGCGATGGGCACCGCGATCGACCGCGAGCTGTCCCAGCCCGACCTGACCGCCAAAGCGGGCTCCTACCGGGTGCCGGCGCTGTCGGCCGACGGCATGGACGTGACCGCCTGCCATGACGCGATGGGCGAGGCCGTCGAGCACATCCGCACCCGCGGCGGGCCGTTCTTCCTGGAGTTCCGCACCTACCGGTTCCGGCCGCACTCGATGTTCGACCCGGAGCTGTACCGGGACAAGGACGAGGTGGCCAAGTGGCGCGAGCATGACCCGATCGTCACCTTCACCGAACGCTGCCTGGCCGAGGGACTGCTGGGCCCGCAGGATGTCGAGGCCATCGAGCAGGCCGCCGCCGCCGAGGTCGCCGAGGCGGTCGACTACGCCGAAGCCGGAACCCTGGAGAGCGTGGACACGCTGACCCGCGACGTGATGACCCCGGCGTCATGAAGACCACCTACCGCAGCGCCGTGCACGACGCGATCGCCGACGCCATGCGCGCCGATGACCGGGTGCTGCTGCTCGGGGAGGACGTCGGCCGCTACGGCGGCACCTACGCCGCCTCCAAGGGACTGCTGGAGGAGTTCGGGCCCCAACGCATCCTGGACACCCCGCTGTCGGAGCTGGGTTTCGTCGGTATCGGGATCGGCGCGGCGCTCAACGGGCTGCGCCCGATCGTCGAGGTGATGACGGTGAACTTCAGCCTGCTGGCGCTGGATCAGATCGTCAACACCGCTGCGGCGCTGCGGCATATGTCCGGCGGGCAGTTCTCGGTGCCGCTGGTGGTGCGGATGGCCACCGGCGCCGGCCGCCAGTTGGCCGCCCAGCATTCGCACAGCCTGGAGAACTGGTACGCCCACATCCCCGGCATCACGGTGCTGGCCCCGGCCACGGTGGCCGACGCCTACGGCATGCTGCGAACCGCGCTGACCAGCCCCGACCCGGTGATCGTGTTCGAACACGTCGGGCTGTACAACACCGCCGCCGACCTGGACTCCCTCATACCGACCGAGATCGGACGGGCTGCTCTGCGCCGCAACGGATCCGACGCCACCATCATCACCTACGGCGGCTGCCTGCCGAAGGCGATGGACGCCGCCGAACGACTGGCCCAGGACGGCATCGACTGCGATGTCATCGACCTGCGGGTGCTGCGGCCGCTGGACGACGCCACCATCATGGAGTCGGTCCGCAAGACCCACCGGGTGGTGGTGGTCGACGAGACCTGGCACACCGGCAGCCTGGCCGGGGAGATCAGTGCCCGCATCGTCGAGCAGGCGTTCTACGAACTCGACGCGCCGATCGGCCGGGTGTGCACCGTCGAGGTCCCGATCCCCTACGCCAAGCATCTGGAAGAGGCCGCGCTGCCGCAGCCGGAGAAGATCGTCAGCGCGGTGCGCGCGCTGTTCGGAGATACCGGGCGGGCGGGGGCGGGCGACGGATGATCGAGTTCACCATGCCCACCCTCGGCGCCGACATGGATGAGGGACAGCTCAACGAGTGGCTGATCAAGCCCGGTGACTCCGTCACCCGCGGGCAAATCGTCGCCGTCGTCGAAACCACCAAGGCCGCCGTGGAAATCGAGTGCTGGCACGACGGCGTCGTCGAGGAGTTGCTGGTCGGACCCGGAGAGACCGTCGCCGTCGGCACCCCGCTGGCCACCCTGCTCGAGCCCGGCGAGAAGCCCGGCATGAAAGGCCCGGGCAGGCCCGCCGGGAAAGCCCCGCAGGAGCCCACCCGAGGGAGAACCGAACTCACGGCCACCCCGAGCTCCGTGCCGCCGTCACCGATCGGCCACCGGCTGTGGGTATCCCCGGTGGCGCGCCGCACCGCAGCGACCCTGGGCGTCGACCTGGGCGCCCTCACCGGAACCGGCCCGCAGGGCGCGATCACCCTGCACGACGTCGAGCATGCCGCCGCCACTGCCCACCACGAGAAGCCCACGGCGGCAACGACTTCTGCCCCGGCGGCGACTCCCGCACCGGCATCGGCTCCTGCTCCGGCGGCCGAGCCGAAGTCGGCCGCCGAGATCGCCAAGGCCCGCGGCGCGGCGATGCGCGCCTCGATCGCCGCTGCGATGAGCCGTTCCAAACGGGAGATCCCGCACTACTACTTGTCCGACGAGGTCATCCTCGACTCCGCGCAGGCCTGGCTGACCGAGCAGAACGCGGGCCGGCCGATCACCGAGCGGATGCTGATGGCGGTGCTCCAACTCAAAGCCGTCGCACTCGCCGCGGCGCGCTTCGGTGAGTTCAACGGCTTCTGGGAGGAGGGCTTCCGGCCCGGAAACGGCGTGCACGTCGGCGTTGCGATATCGCTGCGCGGCGGCGGCCTGGTCGCCCCGGCCATCCACGACGTCTCGGAGAAGCCGCTGCCGGAGCTGATGGCCGACCTGACCGACCTGGTGGCCCGCGCCCGGGCCGGCTCGCTGCGCAGCTCGGAGATGAGTGACCCGACCATCACCGTGACCAACCTCGGCGAGAAGGGGGTGGACGCCGTGTTCGGCGTGATCTACCCCCCGCAGGTCGCCATCGTCGGCTTCGGCAAGCCCGCCCAGCGGGTGGTCGTGGTGGACGGCGGAATCCGGGTGGCGACCACCGTGCAGTCCAGCCTGGCCGCCGACCACCGGGCCAGCGACGGCGCCCGCGGGGCGCTGTTCCTCGCCGAGATCAACCGGCAGCTGCAGCAGCCGGCCGAACTGTGAAAGGGAGACGATCGTGGACAGTGCAGGGATCCGGGCCGGGGTGGTGGAGGAGTTGATCTCGATCGCTCCGGAGATCGAGGAAGGCGACCTCTCCGACACCGAACTGCTGCGCGACCAAGTGGATCTCGACTCGATGGACTGGCTGAACTTCCTGGTCCGGCTGCACAAGCGCTTCGAGGTCGACATTCCCGAATCGCAGTACGCCTCCCTGCGCACCATCGACGACCTGACCACGTACATCGGTGGGCACCGCTGACCGGCCACGGGCGACCCCGGGCCGGTCGTGGCACAATCCGACAATGGCCCAGCTGCCCTCCGTCGTACTGAAAGACCCCACCTCCGCCCTGACCGCCACCTTCGTCCCCTCGGCGGGAATGGTGTGCACTTCGCTGTCCGACGGCGGCGTGGAGCTGCTCGGCCAGCGCCGCGGGCTGAACGCCTATCTGACCACCGGCAAGACCATGGGCATCCCGATCCTCTACCCCTGGGCCAACCGGCTCAGCGCCAACGGCTACGCGGTCGACGGCGGCGCCGTGACCCTGACGCCCGGGGTCGGCGGGGTGCGCTCCGACGAGCACGGCCTGGTCATCCACGGTGTGCTGGCGGCCTATCCCGGCTGGCTGGTCACCGAGCAGGAGGACAACCGGTTCGTCGCCGACCTGGACTACGGCGGCCAGCCCCGGCTGCTGTCCAGCTTCCCGTTCCCCCACGTGGTCACCCTCGACGTCACGCTGGTCGACCGGGCGCTGACCATCGAGACGACGGTGACTCCGACGACCTCAGCGTCGGTGCCGCTGTGCTTCGGATTCCATCCCTACCTGACCATCCCGGACGTCCCGCGGTCGCAGTGGCGGCTGGAGACACCGCCGCTGCGCCATCTGCCGGTGGACAACTGGGGAATCCCCACCGGTGCCACCAGCGAGTGGCCGGCGGTCTCCGAGGAGCTCGACGACCGCGCGTTCGACGACGGCTTCGACGAGGTCCCCCAGGGCGGGGTGTTCGCGCTGTCCGGCGGAGACCGCCGTATCGAGGTGGTCTTCAACCACGGCTATCCGGCGGTGCAGATCTTCGCGCCGAACAACGACGACGTGGTCGGCATCGAGCCGATGGCCGCCCCCACCAACGCGTTGCGCACCGGGCACTACAGCTCGGCGGTACCGGGCCGTCCGGCGGTGGCCAGCTTCACCATCAAGGTCAGCTGAGCACTAGCGGCCGCGGGGCTTCCAGACCACGACCGCGGTGCTCTTCGGCACCAGCGCCAAGTCGCGGCGCGGCTTGGCGCGCGCGGCCGCCAGTTCCTCGGCCATCTCGGCGACCCGCGCGCGCAGCGCCTCCACCTGGTTGGTCAGCTCGATGATGCGCTTGATCCCCGCCAGGTTGACGCCCTCGTCCTGGGACAGCCGCTGAATCTCGCGCAGCACCTCCACGTCGCGCTCGGAGTAGCGCCGGCCGCCGCCGGCGCTGCGCTCCGGGCTGACCAGACCCAGCCGGTCATAGGTGCGCAGCGTTTGGGCGTGCATCCCGGCCAACTCGGCGGCCACCGAGATCAGGAAGGTGCGGGCCTCGTCGGCTCCCTTCGGCGCGCTCACGGCCGGTTACCCGCCCACCCCGCGCGAGGGTCGAAACCACTGGCCTTCTCCGCAGCCGCATAAGCCTGCAACGCCTCCAGCGCCTCGCCCTCCAGGCTCGGGGGCACCGCCACCTTGACCGTGACCAGCAGGTCCCCGGCCCCGCCGTCGCGCTTGGGCACACCGCGTCCACGCACCCGCAGGATGCGGCCGTCGGCGGTGCCCTTGGGCACCTTCACGCCGACCTTCCCGTCCAGCGTCGGAACCGACAGCGTGGTGCCCAGCGCGAGCTCGGTGAAACTCACCGGGACCGTCACGGTCAGGTCATCACCCTCGCGCGCGAAAACCTTGTCCGGCCGGACGTGCACGGTGACGTACAGGTCACCGGACGGCGCCCCGCGTAGGCCTGCCTCACCCTGTCCGGCCAGCCGGATCCGCTGGCCGTCCTCCACGCCCGGCGGAATCCGCACGTTGATGGTGCGGGTGCGGGTGGTGACCCCGGTCCCCCGGCACTCCTCGCAGGGGTTCTCGATGATCGAACCGCTGCCCCGGCAGTCGGTGCAGGGTTCGGAGAATCCGAACGCGCCCTGGTTGCGGTTGACCATCCCCGAGCCGTTGCAGCTGGCGCAGACCTTGGGGCTGGTGCCTGGCTTGGCCCCGCTGCCGTGGCAGTTGGTGCACGGCGCGGGGCTGGTCAGCCGCAGGGGCATCGCCACGCCCTTGGTGGCTTCCAGGAAGTTCAGCTCGGTCTCGGTCTCGAGGTCCTTGCCCCGGCGCGGACGACTGGTGCGCGGCTGAGCGCCGCGACCGAACAGCCCGCCGAACAGGTCCCCGATATTGGCCCCGCCGTCCTGGCCGGCCTGGCCGAACAGGTCGTTGAGGTTGAAACCGCCGCCGTCCTCATAAGCGGTGTAGCCACCGCCGCCGCCGCCTCCACCGCCGAAGCGCCGACCGAAGCCGCCGCCGGAGAACATCCGGCGGGTCTCGTCGTACTCCTTGCGTTTGGCCTTGTCGGTCAGCACATCCCGGGCTTCTCCGACCTCTTTGTACCGCTCTTCGGCGGCCGGGTTGTTCGGGTTGCGGTCCGGGTGGTTCTCGGCGAGCAGCTTCTTGGCAACCCGCTTGATCTCATCGTCACCGGCGTCCGAGGAGACGCCGAGCACTTTGTAGAAGTCCTTCTCAACCCACTCCCGTTGAACCATGCCGCGTCACCTCCTCACGCCTGTCGGCGGCTTACTGATCTGATTCTGCGTTCTCGCCTGCCCCGGTGGCGTCGACCACGCCGACGAGCGCGTGGCGCAACACCTGTTCGCCGAGGCGGTATCCCTTGCGCATGACGGTGCCGATCACCGGATTGGAGCCGTCACCCTCATGCTGGACGGCCTCGTGAAGGGCGGGGTCGAACACCTCGCCCTCGGCGCCGAAGTCGGCAAGGCCGAGCCCGCTCAGCGCGGCGACCAGCTTGTCGGCCACCGACTTCAGCGGTCCGGACTCCAGATCGCCGTGACTGCGGGCGCGGTCGAGGTCGTCGAGCACCCCCAGCAACGAACCCACCACCATGGCCTTGCCCCGCTCGGCGGCCACCTCGTGGTCGCGCAGGGCGCGCTTGCGGTAGTTGGCGAAATCGGCCTGCACCCGCTGCAGGTCGGCCAGCAGTTCGGCGGCCTTGTCGGCCTCCTCGGGGGTCTCGCCGGCGAACGCCCCCGCGGCCGGCCCACCAGGGGCCGGCCCGGGGCCTTCGCGGACTTCACCGGTCTGCGGGTCGATCCGCCGCTTGTCGGTGACGGTCACCGGTTCTTCGGCTTCGCTCCTGCCTTCCGGATGAGTCACTTGTTCTCCTGGTCATCCTCGACGACTTCGGCGTCCACGACATCGTCATCGGACGGCTCGGCACCGCCGCCGGCGGCCTGCTCGGCCTGGGCGGCCTCGTACATGGCCTGACCGAGGGACTGGGACTCGGTGCCCAGCTTCTCCATCGCCGACTTGATGGCGCCGATGTCCGTGCCTTCCAGCGCGGTCTTGGCTTCGGCGATCGCGGCGTCGACCTTGGCCAGCGCATCCTCGGGGACCTTGGAGCCGCCTTCGGCGCCGCGTTGCTCGGCGACGAACTTCTCGGTCTGGTAGACCAGCGACTCGGCCTGGTTGCGAACGTCGGCCTCCTCGCGGCGCTTGCGGTCCTCGTCGGCGTGCGCCTCGGCGTCCTTGATCATCCGGTCGATCTCGTCCTTGGACAGGCCGGAGCCCTCCTGGATCTTGATCGTGTTCTCCTTGCCGGTGCCCTTGTCCTTGGCGGTGACGTGCACGATGCCGTTGGCGTCGATGTCGAAAGTCACCTCGATCTGGGGCACTCCGCGCGGAGCCGGCGGGATGCCGGTCAACTCGAAGCTGCCGAGCAGCTTGTTGTGCGTCGCGATCTCACGTTCACCCTGATAGACCTGGATCTGCACCGACGGCTGGTTGTCGTCGGCGGTGGTGAAGGTCTCCGA
>CAYURT010000086.1:0-9177 GCA_964447215.1 uncultured Mycobacterium sp. | reverse complement strand
GAGTTGATCGACCTCGGGCATCGGCTGGCGGCCAAGGCGCTCGACGGCCTCGAGGACCGGGGGCGGGAATCATCCTGAACCCGGTTGCCTCTCAACCGGGTCCGGGCTCTCCCCGGGCCGCAACAGATGCGCGGGCGGGTCAGGAAAGGCGATGCGGCTGGTGAGTCTCAAGTCGGCGTCGACGTGAATCAGTTCACCGGAGTCCATCAGCCGCCAGCCCGACTCGCCGTCCATCGGCTCGCTGGCGAACACCACGGAGGGAATCTCGCTCAGCCGCTCGGAGCGCGCGCGGATTCGCCGGCTGCGCAGGTCCGCCGACCTGCCGTCGGGGTGCACCGTGCTGCGGTCCAGCACGTAAAGCTGGTGGGAATCCGGGTAGCGCAGCGCCCATAGATCGGTCGCGGTGGTGATCAGGACGTTGAGCGCGTACATCGGCAGGTTCTCCGCAACCCAGCCGACCGCCCGCTGCAGACCCGCGGACACGTCGCCGCCGGACCGGCGGGTCTCCGCGGTGACCAGGGCGAAGACCCGTTCGGAGTCGGTCTGACCGGCGACCAGGTCGGAAACGCCCAGTTCGCTCAGCCTCCGGTCAAGGTCGGGCAGCCCCTGCACCACCCCGTTGTGGGCGAACAGCCGGTTGTCCTGGAGGAAAGGGTGGGTGTTGACCACCTCCAGCGACCCGGTCGTCGCGTAGCGGACGTGGGCCACGAACGTCGTCCCGGTCATCTCCTGCGCCTCGCAGTGGAATGCGCGGTCGTCCCACGCCGCCATCGGCTGTTTGCGCAGTTCGGGGTGTCCGGCGGCATCGAAGACACCCAGCCCGGTCCCGTCGGGGTTCCGCCTGCTCTGGGCGGCCAGGTTGTCCGGGGCGTCCAGCAGCCAGAAGGTGGCCCGGACAGCGTCACGACCGGCGTGCAATCCGAACAGCCTGCACACCGCTAGCAGTCACCCCGTCGTGTCATGCCGAACACCATAACCGCGCACTCAGGCGATCGTCGTGACCTCGTAGCGGCCGTCGGCGTAGCGGGCCCTGATGGTCTTCTTGTCGTACTTGCCGACACTGGTGCGGGGAATCTCGTCGACGAAGGTCCAACGTTCGGGCAGCCACCAGCGAACCACCTTGTCGCCCAGGAACTCCCGTAGCTCCTCCGGAGTGACCTCCGCACCGTCGTGAACCACCACCGCCGCCAGCGGACGCTCCTGCCAGCGCTCGTCGGGCACCCCCACCACCGCGGCCTCCCGGACCAGCGGATGGGCGATGAGGGTGTTCTCCAGTTCCACCGAGGAGATCCACTCGCCACCGGACTTGATGACGTCCTTGGCGCGGTCGGTCAGCGTGATGTAGCCCTGCGGGTCGATCCGGCCGACGTCGCCGGTGCGCAGCCAGCCGTTGGTGAACTTCGACGGATCGGTGTCGCGGTAGTAGGAGCCGGTGATCCAGGGTCCGCGGACCTCTAGCTCCCCGACCGCCTGGTTGTCGTGCGGCAGCGACTGATCCGCGTCGTCGACGATGCGGGCCTCCACACCGCACATCGGCCGGCCCTGGGTGGACCTGACCTCCCAGAGCGCGTCGGCCGGGGTGCCCGGCGCGGGCCAGGCCACGGTGGCCATCGGCGAGGTCTCGGTCATCCCCCACAGCTGACGGATCTGCACGCCGTGGCGTTGCTCGAAAGCCTGCATCAGCGACACCGGCACCGCCGAGCCGCCACAGGCCACCAGCCGCAACGATGAGATGTCGTGACCCGGATTGCGATCCAGGTGGTTCAGCACGTCGTTCCAGATGGTGGGGACCGCTCCGGCCACGGTCGGGCGCTGCGTCTCGATCAGGCGCACCAGCGACGCCGGGTCCATGAAGCGGTCCGGCAGCACCAGGTCGGCACCCGCCATCAGCGCCGCGTAGGGCAGGCCCCAGGCGTTGGCGTGGAACATCGGCACGACCGGCAACGCCTTGTCCTGGAAGCTCAGACCCATCCCGTTTCCCGCGCACACGGCCATCGAATGCAGGTAGCTCGACCGGTGGCTGTAGACCACCCCTTTGGGGTGGCCGGTGGTGCCGCTGGTGTAACACATTGCGGCGGCCGAATTTTCATCGATGTCGGGCCAATCGAAGTGATCGGACTCAGCGGCGGTGATCTCGTGGTAGCGCAGCACCCTCTTCCCGGAGGCCTCCAGCGGACCCAGATCCCCGGAGCCGACGGCGATGACGGTGTGAACGGTCTCCATCCGGGGCAGCACGGGTGCCAGCACCCCGGCCAGCGACAGGTCGGCGATGACCACCCGGTCCTCGGCCTCGTAGGCGACGAACTCGATCTGTTCGGGGAACAGCCGGATGTTGAGGGTGTGAAGCACCGCACCCATCGACGGCACGGCGACATAGGCTTCCAGGTGCTCGGCGTTGTTCCACATGAACGTGGCCACCCGCTGGTCGCCGTCGACGCCGATCCGGCGCAGCGCGTTGGCCAGCCGGCCCGCTTGACGGCCGAGTTCGCGGTAGGTGGTGTGCCGGAAGCCGTCCCCGGTGGCGGTGGTCACCGTCCGGTCTCCGTGCACGCCCACCGCGTAGCGCAGGATGGCCGAGACGGTGAGCGGCGATTGCTGCATGGTGCTGTCCACGGGACCGCCTTTCGGGTGTTGCCGAACTGCGGAAATGGTATCGCTGCGAGAATCACGCAACGATGTGGATGCGCCCGGCGATCTCATCTAAGGGCACGACGAACACAGGAGACCGGTCATGATCGCTCGAGCGACGCTCGCCGTAGCGCTGGCGGTCGGCGCGGGACTGATGTTGACGGCCGGGACGGCCCACGCCGAGGAATCCGCTCAGGACGTGATCAACGACCTGCAGCGCGAGGGGTACACCGTGACCATCGACAAGAGCGGGACCGCGCCGCTGTCGCAGTGCGTGGTGCTCAGCGTGCGCAATCCGCAGACCATCACCCAGTGGGTGCCCTACGTCGGACCGGGACTGGGCAAGGTCGACGGCGGTTTCCTCGTGCCGGTGATCACCAGCCGGACCATCTCGGTGTCGCTGGACTGCTCCCGGCGGTAGCCGACCGGGTCAGGACGCTGCGCGCAGCCGCGACCCCGCCAGGGCCGTCGCGGTGAGACCGCCGTCGTAGTCGGCGGCGTAGAGCACGGTCTGATCCGGACTCACCGCGATGCAGGAGAGGGACCGGTCGAACCCGACCGAGTCGACGATGCGCGCCGTGGTCACATCGATCACCGTGACCGTCTGGTCGCTCCCGACATACGCGCGGTCACCGACGCACACGACCTGGGTCGGCTGGCCGCCCACCGCGACGGTGGTGACGACGCGCCCGGCGGCGGCATCGATGAACGTGACGGTCCCGCCACGGACCGGGTCCCAGCCCGCGGCGATGACCCTGGACCGCTCGACGGCGATGTCGCTGAGCGAACCCCGCACGGCGATGGTGCGCAGCACCCGGCGGGAGCGGGTGTCGACGACAGCGACCGCGGCGCCTGCCGCAGTAGTCAGCGCGGCGTAGAGGCGGGCGCCGTGGGCGTCAGCCCGCACGACGCCGACCGAGGCTTCCGAACCCCGAGCCAACGGGATGGTGGCCGTCCGGCCGCTCTCGACGGCGATGACGGCGATATCGGCTCCGTCGACACCGTGGTCGGTGGAGTCGGCGCAGCGCGAGACGTAGAGGGTGTCCCCGGCCGGGCTCAGCGCCAAGCCGCGGGCGGTTGCCCCGACTTCCTTGGCGGCCAGGGCGACGCCGGTGCCGAGGTCGACGGCAACCACGCTGTCATCGGCGACGGCGGCGCTGCCGACGTAGGCGCGGTCGGCCACGGCCAGCGCGGCCGGCTCGGGAACGCCGCGCGTGACGCCGGTCAAAGTCAGGGTCGCGGTGTCGATCAGCGAGACGGCGTCGGCTCCGTAATGCGCGGCGACCAGCACCCGCCCGTCCCGGCTGAGTGCCATGTCGGTGACAGCGCCCGCGAGACCGGACAACTCACCGGTGGCCGACTGGCGGCTGGGCCGGGCCGGTTTCCGCTCGGGCGGCACACCGCTGGGAAGCGGCGCGAGCCAGAGAGCCTCGGTCGGCCTCTGAGCGACCGCGGTCGCAGCCATGTCTGCCATGATCAAGTCACCTCCGGTGGCCCCAACTCTGGGTCAGGGCGGAAATTTCGGGTCCCGGCGCTGCACGTCCGGCCCGTCTGACGCTCAGCTTAACGCCAGGCAACGACATCCGATTCCGCTTTTCGCCATCCCCGGGCCGGTGGCCTCAGACAAACCTCAGCAGCCGCGCACCGGTTCGGCCGACGCTTTTCAACCCGCCGGATCACGACGCTGCTGATGGGCAGGCCCACAGGCGGGGTTATCCCGGCAGTGCCGTGAATCCCGCTGCGGCTGAGAACGTCTCATTAAGCAGGCAAAGTGCGTCGCAAATCACAGGGAAACGGCGGTGCCCCGGACCGGTACCCCCGCACCGCGCCGTGGGGCAGCACAGTGGTCCACGTCACAACATCTGTTCGACCGCGTCCCTTTCACGGACAGGGTCGGTTCCCGCGACGTAGGCCGGTTCGGTGTGGTCGCTCGACGTACCGCCGGCGACGCGGCGGCGGGCCTGGCGAAACTCGCGCAGCTGTCCCAGCGCGGCCTGGGTGCCGTTGATCGCCGCCCAGGTGGCGGCGCGACGCGCCGCGCGTTCGACGGGGTGCGGGGGTCGGTACATCACCATCTCCGCGGCCCATCCCGGCATCGCGTCGCGGATCGCCCAGTCGAAGAACTTGACCGACTGCGGGGCGTCGGGGTTGTCCAGCAGAGCGGCGCCGGTGGACAGGGCCGCCCCGTGGGTCAACGCCAGCCTGGGCAGGTAAGAGCGCAGGCATTCCAGGGTCTCCGCTTTGGTCCGCGGCAGATCAACACCGCCGAGGGCGTGGCCGACCCTGACGAACTCGGCGTAGTAGCGGTCGATGTCGCCCAGCGGCATCGGGTGGTAGAGCTGGTGGGCCGTGGCTATCCCCCACACCACCGTGGCGTAGTTCCAGCGCAGCCACTCGGGGTCGTCGGCGTCGTAGGGCAGCCCGTCGGGGCGCATGCCCTTGACGGTGTGGTGCATGGCGCGCACGGTCTGGGCCAGCTTCTCCGCGGTGGCCGTCGATCCGTAGGCGGTGCCGATGAAGAACGCCACCGAATGGCCGAGCCGGACCTGGGCGCCGTCGATGTCGTACCGCCCGGTCGGCGTCCCGTCGTCGTCGCGTTCCACGACCCGGGAGTGATCGGTTCCCATCCAGTAGATGCTGGGGTCGAGGCGCTCCATGAACGCCGCGCACTGCAGCCCGAAGATCAACGCCGAGGTGTGCGAATGCACCTGCCACACCGCGCTGTCCGGCCCGAACCATCCCGGATCACCCTCCGGGCCGGCGAAGTCCAGCCCGCGGAAGAACTTCCGCCGGATGTCACGTTCGAAATCGGCACGCACCTTGTGCTCGAGGAGTTGGTGCGGCAGCAGTAACCTCATGACCGCCGGCTCCCTTCGCTCCGTGATCGAAGGATATCGGCCTGGGACTGCAGGGGAAAGGGACACTGGCGGCGTGGACACCGGCCCGATCTGCTGGAAGGCCGACCGCTCGAGGCGGTTCCTGGTGGAGGTTCAACCCCACGCCCTGGAGTGGGTCGTGCTGGGACCGGCCAACCTCGGGTCGGCCGAACCGCAGTCCTTCGACCGCTTCCTCGCCTTCGGGCCACCGGACCCCGAAGTCCCCCCCGACGTGGTCGCCACGCTGACCGGGATCATCGAGTCCCGCCCGGATGCGGAGATCTGGCGGCAGCGGGCACAGGATCTGCTCTCATCGCAGCAGGAGGACCCGGAACGCCGGGTCCGCGCGCTCGAGCGCCAGCTCTCCGGTTCCGACGGTGCGGCCTACACCGAGCGGTCGGCCAGTCCCGCGGCACGAGCCGGCTGGATCGTGCTGGCCGTCATGGTCATCGCCCTGCTCGTCAGTGGCGCCGTGATCATCGCGCAGCAGAAGGGGCGCCCGGGTGCCGGCTCGCCCGGCTCGCTCGGCTCGCCCGGCAAGGGGCCCACGGAGCGGTCCGCGCCATCGTCGGCGCCCGCGGCCTCCGGCGACGCCACCGCCTCGCGAACGGAGCTGATCGTGGTGACCGGTGTGGAGACCACCCGTGCCCTCGCCTGTGAGGGCGGTGCGGTCAGTGTCAGCGGGGCGGCCAACACCGTGTTCCTCACCGGCGAGTGTTCCCGGGTCGAGGTCTCAGGCGTGGGCAACTCCGTCACCGTCGATGCCGCCGCGGCCATCGTCGTCTCCGGATCCGGCAACCGGGTGCGGTTCCGGTCCGGGCAACCCGCCGTGGAGAAATCGGGAACCGGAAACACCGTCGAACGCGGCTAGCCTCCGGCCGGCCGTGCGCCGGGGGCCAGGACCAGAACGTGGGCCGGCGAGACCGGCATCCGCTCGGGCAGCCGCACGGTGAGCAGGCCGTCGGCGATCCGCCAGTCCAGCGGCTCTTCCAGACCGGGCATCCGGACCGCTTCGACACCGGTGGCGTCGACTCCCCGGATCCCGAACTCGCGATCGGGCAGGTCGAGCACGATCGCGTTGACCACGCCGTCACCCGCGGTGAACCGGACCGGCGCGCCGGAGGTGGTGGTGGTCTCGGCCATCAGCCAAGGCCGGGTGGCGTAGATCGCCTCGCCGTTGACCGCCAGCCAGGACCCCAGTCCGCGCAGCGGCACCAGTTGCTCGTCGGGGAACCGCCCGAACTGGTCGGGGCCGATACCGATGAGAAGGTTGCCGTTCTTGGCGACGATGTCGGCGAAGGACCGGACCAACTCCGCGACGGTGACGATGTCCTCGGGCCGCTCGTTGCGGTTGGCGCCGAAGGAGTGACCGACCCCGCGGGTGGACTCCCACTTCTTGTCCTGGATCTCGCCGAAGCTCGCGTATTCGGGGGTTCGGATGTCGTAGTGGTGCTCGGCGGGGAAGGTCAGCGACTTGTACCGTTCGGGGATCAGCGGCCAGAGGTGCTGCAGCACAACACCTCCCAGCCGGGCGACGGCGTCAACGGCGGTGCCGCGATGCTGGCGGGGCTGGATCCAACGGTCGTTGATCACCCCGTCGCCGACGGTGTTGTAGTACTCGGCGAACAGGGCCGGCAGGTCACCGCCGGCCGGCCAGCAGATGTCGTTCCACAGCACCGAGGGCCGGTAGCGTTCGATCAGTTCCCGCACGTGGGTGGTCGCGTAGTCGACGTAGTCGGCGGTGTGCGGGACGGCCAGGAAGCTGTCTGCGGGATTGCGGAGCAGGGCGTCGTTGTAGGGCCAGTCGTACCCGCCGGAGTAGTACAGCCCCATCCGCATCCCGGCGCCGGTGACCGCCGCGCTCAGATCTCCGACGATGTCGCGGCTGGAGTGGTAGCGGCCCTTGCGGGGATGCTCGATGGTGCTGGGCCACAGGCAGAAACCGTCGTGGTGCTTGGTGGTCAGCACCACGTAGCCCGCCCCGGCGGCCCGGCAGACATCGGCGATCGCGTCCATGTCGGCGCCGGCGGTGCCGTCGTCGAAGGCGGCGACGAAGTCGTCGTAGCGCGCGTCGGGACCGTAGGTGTCCCGCTGGTGGTGCCAGGTCGGGCTGCCCTCCAGCCGGCTGCTGTTGAGGTACCACTCCGCGTAGGGGTTGTCCCGCAGCATCACCTCCGGGCCTCGGTCGCGCAGGAGTTCCTGGATGTCGGGAACCTGCGGCGCCCAGCCGGGCACCGAGTACAGACCCCAGTGCAGGAAGATCCCCAACTTGGCCTCGTCGTACCACTGCGGCAGCGGATGGGCGGACACGGATTCCCAGGTGGGCTCGTACATGGCCCCAAAGGGTATTCGGCGGGCGCGCGGGGCGGGGTGGCGGCCGCGCGGCTCCGGTGGCGTAATGGAGGTGTGGCTCACCTCGCGCGGTTCGTCGCCGCGGCGGTGTGCGCGGGGGTGCTGATCACGGCGGGCTGCGCGGACGATCGGGGACCTGCGACGCCGGCCGGGGCTCCGTCCGAGTGGCGCCACGACACTGTGCGCGCCATGGCGCCCGCCGACGAACTCGGCGGGGCCGACCTCCGGGAGGTTCTCGGGTCCCGCCGATCAGAGCGGGAACTGTCCGCCGACCCGCTGAGCGACAGCCAGTTGGCCACCCTGCTGTGGTCGGCTCAGGGGGTGTCCGCGCCGACCGGTGCGCGCACCTCCCCTTCGGCCGGCGCCCTCTACCCACTGGAGCTCTACGCGGTGACCCCGCAGGAGGTGTTGCGCTATCTGCCCGGGGACTCCTCGGTGCAGGTCCGCACCGACGGCACCGCCAAGCAGCGTCTGGCGTCGGCGATGGGCGGGGCCCGGGCTTCGCAGGCCTACGCGATCATCGCGGTCGCCGGTGTCGCGGCCCGCAGCACCGGAAAATACGGCGAACGCGGTGTGCGCTACATGTGGATGGAGGCAGGACATGCCACCCAGAACCTGTTACTGGCCGCCACCGCGATGGGTCTGGGGGCGGTGCCGATCGGGGCGTTCGATGACGAGGCGGTCAGTCTGTCGCTCGGACTGCCCGAAGGCCAGACTCCGCTCTACCTGATCCCGGTGGGACACCCAGCCGGCTAAGCCGCGCGGCGGGTCACGGCAGCAGCACCGTCACCCCGTCGGAGGACGCCGACTCGCGCAACACCACCCTGCTCGGCACCGTGCCCACCGGCACGTCGAAGGCGAGATCGACCACGAGTTGCTCCCCGGGGGCCATCCTCGTCGACGGGACATCGAGGTTGCCGTAGATGTTGGCGGCCATACTGACCGGGAAACGCTCGCCACGGCTGTCGATCAGGGTCTGGTCTTGGTCGACGAAGGTGTGCGCAGCGCCGCCCATGTTGCGGACCGACACCACGACGATGACGTAGACGCCCTCGGCGCTGATCGACAGACCGGGATCGGAAAGCTCGCCCACCCGCCGGGCCTGCGAGACGTCGTAGACGTCGAACTCCAGCACCCCGTCGCGGACCGGCATCCCGATCACCGCAGCCGGCGCGGCCCTCGCGGCTCCCTCGACGGTCCTTGCCGCACCACACCCTGCGGCGCTACCGGCGACCGCCACCGCAGCGAGGATGAGGGCGACCGGCGTCACGCGATCGGCGCCTGCCGGGTGTTGAGTGCGCTGTGGTGGCGGCCCCAGGCG
>CAYURT010000085.1:2403-9212 GCA_964447215.1 uncultured Mycobacterium sp. | reverse complement strand
TTCATGAACTGGCCGGGCCCGACCTTCACCGACAGCGGCGGGTTCCAGATCATGTCGCTGGGCGCGGGGTTCCGCAAGGTGCTGATGGCCGATCCCGAGCGCGAGCAGGCCGACGACGTGGTCGCCTCCGGCCGGCAGCGGCTGGCCCATGTCGACGACGATGGTGTCACCTTCGTCAGCCACCTGGACGGCTCCACCCACCGTTTCACCCCGGAGGTGTCGATCGGTATCCAGCACCAACTGGGCGCGGACATCATCTTCGCCTTCGACGAGCTCACCACCTTGGTAAACACCCGGGAGTACCAGGAGGAGTCGGTGGCGCGCACCCACGCCTGGGCGCGGCGCTGCCTGGTCGAGCACCGCCGACTCGGCGCGGCCAAGGCCTCCGGAACGCCATCCCAGGCCCTCTTCGGCGTCGTCCAGGGTGCCAACTACGAAGACCTGCGTCGCCAGGCCTGCCGCGGGCTGGAGAGCCTTGTCGATGACAACGGCCGCGGCTTCGACGGCTACGGCATAGGCGGGGCGCTGGAGAAGCAGAACCTGGCCACCATCATCGGCTGGTGTACCGACGAGCTTCCGGACACCAAACCGCGTCACCTGCTGGGGATCAGCGAGCCCGACGACCTTTTCGCCGCGGTCGCCGCCGGCGCGGACACTTTCGACTGCGTATCGCCGTCGCGGGTGGCCCGCAACGCCGCCCTGTACTCTCCCGACGGCAGGTTCAACATCACCGGCGCCCGCTATCGCCGTGACTTCGGTCCGATCGACGCCGACTGCGACTGCTACACCTGCGCGCATTACACCCGCGCCTATCTGCACCACCTGTTCAAGGCCAAGGAGATCCTGGCCGCCACCCTGTGCACGATCCACAACGAGCGCTTCATCATCCGGATGGTGGACGCGATGCGCGAGGCGATCGGCAGCGGCGACTTCGAGGCGCTGCGCGACGAGGTGCTGGGCCGCTACTACGGCGCTGGCACACTGGGAAGGTGACCGCCGCCGCTCCCCAGGTGCTGCTGCTGCAGCTTCTTGACCCCGTCCACCGCGCCGATCCCTACCCGGTCTTCGCCGAGCTGCGCCGGCAGGGGCCGCTGCGACTGCCGGAGTCACACTTGGCGGTCTTCACCTCCTTCGCCGACTGCGACGCCGCGCTGCGCCATCCCGATTCCTGTAGCGACCGGCTGAAGTCCACGGTGGCCCAGCAGGCGGTCGCCGCCGGCGAGCAGGCCCGCCCGTTCGGCACCCCGGGTTTCCTGTTTCTCGACCCGCCCGACCACACCAGACTGCGCAGGCTGGTCAGCAAGGCGTTCTCCCCGAAGGTGGTCCGGGCCCTCGAACCCGATATCAGCGCACTGGTCGAGGGGCTGCTGGACAAGGCCGAACAGGCCGGTCGGCTTGAGGTCATCGCCGACCTCGCCTATCCGCTGCCGGTGGCGGTGATCTGCCGGCTGCTGGGCGTTCCCATCGAGGACGAACCCAAGTTCAGCTGGGCTTCGGCTCTGCTGGCCCAGGGCCTTGACCCGTTCATCGCTTTCACCGGCCAGTCACCGGGTTTCGAGGAGCGCATGGAGGCCGGACTGTGGCTGCGCGGGTATCTGCGGGATCTGCTGCGCCGGCGCCGGGAGCAGCCGGGCGATGATCTGATGTCGGGCCTGATCGCCGTCGAGGAGTCCGGCGACCAGCTCACCGAGGACGAGATCGTCGCCACCTGCAACCTGCTGCTCATCGCCGGGCACGAGACCACCGTCAACCTGATCGCCAACGCCGTACTGGCGATGCTGCGCCACCGGCGCTACTGGACCGCTCTCGCCAACGATCCCGACCGCGCCCCGGCGATCGTCGAGGAGACGCTTCGCTACGATCCGCCGGTGCAGCTGGTCGGCCGGGTCGCCGGTGCGGACATGACCATCGGTGAGGTGCGAATCCCCAAGGGCGACACCATGATGCTGCTGCTGGCCGCCGCGCACCGCGACCCGGCGGTCACCGAGCGGCCCGACGATTTCGACCCCGACCGGGGCGCGGTGCGTCACCTGGCCTTCGGCCTGGGCCCGCACTTCTGCCTTGGCGCCCCGCTGGCCCGGCTGGAGGCCACCGTCGCCCTCTCAGCGGTGACGAGACGCTTCCCCGGGGCCCGGTTGGGCGGAGAACCGTCCTACAAGCCCAACGTGACCCTGCGCGGTATGGCCGACCTGGACGTCGCGATCTGAGCCCGGTCAGCCCGCGTAGATCCACGGGGTCTTGGGCAGCCGGGCCGGGTCGAACCGGTCCAGCAACTCGCTCATGTCACCGGCCGGGCAGCCCAGTGACTCGGTGATCACCGCGAACGCCCGGCGCACCCCGAGATCGGCCAGGCCCACCGCCCCGTCGCGCTTGGCCAGCCGCTTGCCGTCGGCGTTGACCGCCAACGGCACGTGCGCGTAAACCGGTTGCGGGTAGCCCAGCACCGAGGCCAGGTAGGCCTGCCGAGGTGATGAGGCCAGCAAATCGTCGCCGCGCACCACCTGATCTACCCCGCCGTGGTCGTCGTCGACGACGACGGCGAGGTTGTAGGCAGCCACCCCGTCCCCGCGGCGCAGCACGAAATCATCGACGGCTCCGGTGTATTGGCCGTGCAGCAGGTCGGTGACGGTGTACTCGGCCACCCCGGACCGCAGCCGCAGCGCCGGAGCGCGGCCGGTGGAGAGCTTATCGGCGCGCCGGGCAGCGGTGAGCGCCCGGCAGGTTCCCGGATAGGCCCCCTCCGGGGCGTGCGGCGCGCGCGGTGCGCTCTGGATCTCCCTACGGCTGCAGAAGCATTCGTAGACCAGATCGCGGGCCGCCAGATCGTCGATCACCGAGTCGTAGCGGTCCGGGTGGGTCGACTGCCACTCCGGTTGGCCGTCCCATGTCAGCCCGATCGCGGCAAGGTCGGCCATTTGGCGTTCGGCGATCTCGGGGTGGGTTCGGTCATCGAGGTCCTCGATGCGGATCAGAAAGCGCCGGCCTGTCGAGCGCGCGAACAGCCAAGCCAGGATCGCGGTGCGCAGGTTGCCGACGTGAAGGTCCGCCGAGGGGCTCGGCGCGAAGCGTCCCGCGCCCGGCCGGTCCCGACTCATGCCCGCACTGTAGTAAACCCGCCCGCGACGGCCTGCGGCGATCGCGGCGGGATGGGTCAGTGGTATTCGGCCAGGGTGCGTTTGAGGAACTGGGCGAAGTAGTGCTGGGACTCCTCCGGGGCGACCGAGGCCAGCATCACCTGCCAACTGAGGCCGAGGCGGGTGAAGACGCTGTCTCCCAGCGCATCTGAGAGCAGATTGCACCCGTGCAGGTTGATCCACACCAGGCTGCCGACCTGCTCGGGGGTGATGTCGTTGCGCAGGTCGGAGCTTTGCAGGACGTCGCCGACGCGGGTGATGAACGTTTCGGCGCGTCGGCGGTAGCCTTCGCGGCCGGCGACGCTGAGCTCGCCGAAAGCCTGGTTGAGTTTGTTGGAGACCGAAGCAACGCGGTCGCGGTCCAGGAGGGCGCTGATCTCGAAGGTCATCGTGATGACCTTCTCCAACCCGGGCCCGCGTGAGTCCAAAGTCCGGGTGAGGATCTCCACCGCCTTGGGCCACCCCTGCTCGATGATCGCGTCGGCGACGGCCTGCTTGGAGGCGAAGTGGTAGTAGAAGGCGCCGGCGGTGACCTTGGCGGTCTTGGTGATGTCGGTGAGCGAGGTCTCCCCGTACCCGTGCGCGGCGAAGAGATCGACCGCCGCGTCGATGATGCCCTGACGGGTCGCCAGGGCCCTGCTTTGTGCCACCGCTACAAACTAGTGGTCGGAGCCGGATTTTCCACCGCTCTTCTCTTGGTTCAATGACCGGGTTCTTCCTGGTGGAGAGACCTGTTGACATCGATCCCAGGTCAGGGTGCGGTGCCGGCCGGAAACAGAAAAATCTTCTCTCCCCCGAGACCGGGCCGGCCCTGCAGACAGGCGCGGTGTACCAGGATGGTGGGCGTGGATCTTCCGCTGGCCCCGCCGGTGGCGCCGATGCTGGCCCGTGCCCGCCCCGAGGTGCCCGATGAGGCCGGGGTGTGGGCCTATGAGCCCAAGTGGGACGGCTTCCGGGCCATCGTCTTCCGTGACCGCGGCGAGGTGGTGGTGCAGTCGCGCACCGGCAAGGACCTGGGCCGGTATTTCCCCGAACTGGTCGAATCGATCCGCGGCGAATTCGGCCCGCGCTGCGTGCTCGACGGCGAGATCGTGGTGCCCCGCGAGGTCGGCGGCCGAACCCGACTGGACTGGGAGTCGCTGTCCGCCAGGATTCACCCGGCCGACAGCCGGGTCAGGCTGCTGGCCGAGCAGACCCCGGCGCATTTCGTCGGTTTCGACGCCCTGGCCGTCGGGCAGCGGTCCCTGACCGAGGAGTCGCTGCGGGTGCGGCGATCGGCACTGCAGGAAGCTGTGGGCGACGGGTCGCGCTGCCACGTCACCCGGGCCACCGATGACCCCGGTCTGGCGGAGCAGTGGCTGATGGCCTTCGAGGGCGCCGGTTTGGACGGGGTGATCGCCAAACGGCGCGACGGCCCCTATCTCCCGGGGCGCCGCGAGATGGTCAAGGTCAAGCACTCTCGGGATGCCGACTGCGTGGTTATGGGCTACCGGATCCACACCAGCGGCCGCGGAATCGGCTCGATCCTGCTCGGCCTGTACGGCCCCGACGGCGAATTGCGGATGGTGGGTGGGGCGGCCTCGTTCAGCGCCAAGGACCGGATGGAGTTGCTGGCCGAACTCGAGCCTCTGCGTGACGGCGACGTCCGGGACGGCGAGCCCAGTCGGTGGAACTCCGCTGCCGACAAGGCCTGGATCCCGGTCCGCCCCGAACGGGTGGCCGAAGTCGCCTACGACCAGATGGAGGGCACGCGGTTCCGCCACGCCGTGCGGTTCGTGCGCTGGCGGCCCGACCGCGACCCGGCCGGATGCACCTTCGGCCAACTCGACATCCCCGCGGCCTACGACCTCGCCGACGTGCTGGAGCACTGATGGGTGAGGCCGAGGAGATCGTCGTCGACGGCGTCGCGGTGCGGATCACCAACCGCGACAAGGTCTTCTTCCCGAAACTGGGACCGGCCGGCACCAAGGGCGCACTCATCGACTACTACCTCAGCGTCGCCGGCGGCCCGATGCTCACAGCGCTGCGGAACCGGCCCACACACCTGCAGCGCTTTCCGGACGGCATCGACGGCGAGCAGATCTACCAGAAACGCCTTCCCGCCAAGCATCCCGACTACCTGCGCACCTGCCGGGTGACCTTCCCGTCCGGGAGGACCGCCGACGCCCTGATGGTCACCCACCCGTCGGCGATCGTGTGGGCCGCCCAGATGGGCACGATCACGCTGCACCCGTGGCCGGTCCGATGCCCGGACACCGACCACCCCGACGAGTTGCGCATCGACCTCGACCCTCAACCGGGCACCGGTTTCGCCGAGGCCCGCATGGTCGCGGTCGACATCCTCAAACCCGTCCTCGACGAACTTGGCCTGGTCGGCCACCCGAAGACCTCCGGCGGCCGCGGCGTGCACGTGTTCCTGCGGATCAGCGCCGACTGGGACTTCATCGCGGTGCGGCGGGCCGGCATCGCGCTGGCCCGCGAACTCGAACGCCGGGCCCCGGATCTGGTGACCACGTCGTGGTGGAAGGAGGAGCGCGGCCGGCGGATCTTCGTCGACTTCAACCAGAACGCGCGTGACCGTACCTTTGCGGCGGCCTACTCGGTGCGTCCCACCCCGATTGCGACGGTGTCCACCCCGCTGACGTGGGCCGAACTGGCTGCCGCGCGGACCCCCGACGATTACACGATGGCGACCGTGCCCGGACTTCTCGCCGAGCGCGGTGACCCGATGGCCGGGCTGGACTCGGTGGCCCAGTCGCTGCAGCCGCTGCTGGCGATGTGGGATGCCGATGCCGAGCGTGGCCTTGGTGACCTGCCCTACCCGCCGAACTACCCGAAGATGCCCGGCGAACCCAAGCGGGTGCAGCCCAGCCGGAATCGGGACTTGAAGAGGGAAAATGAGTCCTGAAATCGGTCCGACGGATTCGGCCGGGGATTCCGGACGGGGCACTCGTCGACTTCACAGCCGGGAATGCCCCAGTTCGTAGCATCGAGCTGTACGCGTTGGTTGTTCTGGTGAACACCCACTGGTAGGCCCGTCGGTTTGCAGGGTGCGGTTGTAGCGTTCGACCTTGCCGTTCCGCACGGGACCGCGCGGGCGGATGAACAGATGCTCGGGGCCAAGGCCGGTGGCTGCGGCAGCGAAGTCCCGCGAGCGCCGGCAGCTGAGGTGGTCGTCGTTGATCGTCTGCTGGACGGTAGTGATGCCGTAGTCGGCGAAGTAGTGGGCAGCGCGCACTAGGACTGCCGCACAGGTGGGACCCTTCTCGTCGAAAAGTATCTCTGAACAGGCCAGCCGTGAGTGGTCATCGACCACGGAGTGCACGTAGTCATAGCCGATTCCGACGTGAACCCTTCCGGCCTATTCTGATGTGGTGATCACGACACATCAATGGCTGCGCCACTGGATCTCTGGCCTTGGCACTGTAGCGCTGACAGTCGTTGGGATCGCCTTCGCATCGCCCAGTGCCGCCAACGACGATTGCGTGGCCAACCCGGCTTTGCCGCAATGCGTTCAGTCCGGCGCAGCGGAGCCAGGCGACTTCATTGTGCCGGTAGCCCCTCCGCTTGGACCTGGCGCTCCGATCATCACCGTTGACGGCGACTTCATTGTGCCGGTTGCCCCTCCGCTTGGACCTGGCGCTCCGATCATCACCGTTGACGGCGACTTCATTG
>CAYURT010000085.1:0-2303 GCA_964447215.1 uncultured Mycobacterium sp. | reverse complement strand
GCCCCTCCGCTTGGACCTGGCGCTCCGATCATCACCGTTGACGGCGACTTCATTGTGCCGGTTGCCCCTCCGCTTGGACCTGGCGCTCCGATCATCACGATGGGCGGCGACTAGTGTTGCGAAACTCTCAGGAGTTGCCCGCGGATGTCGGCCGCTCGATCGTCCGCTTCCGCCTCCTCGATCCATAGTCGGCGTTGGGATGTGCTGGAGCGCAGTTCGCTACCAGTCGCTGGCCCCGCCAGGTCGCTGCCCTGGAGTGGCTGCGCGAGGTAAACGGCCCGAGCCTCCATGGCGGTTCACGGCGATTGGATCAACGTGTCGCCGTTCGTCGTGATAATCGGCGCTCCAGGTCCTGCCGGAGGTCCGGCAGGGATCAAGAGGTCGCCGCCCGCCGTGACAATTGGCGCGCCGGGAGCTGATGGACCGGCAGCAATTTGAGGTGGTCCACCCCCGGCCGGGGTAAACATGTCGCCAGGCTGCACGGCGGCGGGCTGACTGAATTGGTCGCCGGGCTGTAGTGGGGCGGGCTGATCCAATTGTTGGCTCACGCATTGCAGAGAGGCCGGATCCATCAGGCAGTCGTCCAGGGCCAGGGCGGGCGGGGCGAGGACGAATCCCATGATTGGCAGCATTGCGGTGCTGAATCCTGCGGTCCAGCGCCGGAGCCGCTGATGTGTCCGGATCACCCCCTTACGGTAGGGCCCTACGGTCACCAGAAACAAGGAACGGGTCGTATGCCGGAACGATGCGCGCAAATCGCGGCATCGCCTAGTTGTCAGTGAGCGAGGTGTACTCGGACAGAACGCTGGTCATATTCCAGCAACGATTTTCGGTTACCCGCGGGGTAGGTCGAAATGTCCTGCGTAGTCATGGTTGAGCATGGCCAGCTGACGGTGTGCACTCCCACGATGCCCGGCGAACCCAAACGCGTGCAGCCGAGCCGGGACGCCGACCGTGAATGACGGCCGGCCCGCTCACCCGGCCAGAAGCCCCACCACCACCGCGTAGGTGGCCAGCAGTGGAAGGCTCCGCCACTGCGCCAGGCGCCCGCGGGCCGGGATGATCAGCAGCACCAACAGTGCGCTGGCCAGGATGCCGACGTCGGTCTCGAAGCTGTCGGTGGTGATGGGGTGGATGATCGCGGCGGTCCCCACGATCAGCAGCGTGTTGAAGATGTTGCTGCCCAATATCGTTCCCACCGCCACATCGTCGTGCCCCCGGAGCCGGGCCACCAGCACCGTGGTCAGCTCGGGTGCGGAGGTACCCAGCGCCACGATCACCGCACCCACCACAAAACCGTCCCAGCCCAACGCCGAACTGATGCCCACCGCCCCCGGGACGATCGCGCGACCGGCGGCGATCAGCAGCGCCAGGCCGATCAGGAAGTAGAAGTACACCGGGGCGCGGGCCCGTTCGGAGATCGTCTCCTGGTCGGCCGTCCGCACCCGCCAGGCCGCAACCGCGCTCTGGGCCAGCCAGGCCGCGAAGATCACCAGCAGGATCAATCCGTCAACGAGGCCCAGGGTGCCGTCCAGGCCCATCAAGCCCACCACCAGGGGGGCGGCCACCGCCGCCGGGTAATTGCGGACCAGGGTGGCCCGGTCCACCCGGATCGGTGCGAACAGCAGCGCGATCCCCACGATCAGCCCGAGGTTGACCACGTTGCCGCCCAGGACGTTCCCGAGGGCGATCTCCGGGCGGCCGGCCGCGGCCGAGTTCACCGCCACCGATAACTCCGGCGCCGAGGTCGCGAAGGCGGCCACGGTGGCGGCGATGATGCCCGGCGGTACCCGCAGCTGCGCGGCCAGGCCGACGAGGCCACGGATGAAGTACTCCCCGCCGACCACGGCCAGGATGATGCCCAGCAGCAGCAGGAGCGCCGACCCGGTCACGACGTCACCATCGGTCTAGCCTGAAAACACCTGGAGGTCCGCAATGATCGAAATGCTGTCAGATCTGCCCGAAGGTGTCACCGGCATCCGGGTCTCGGGTCGGCTGACAGCCGAGGATTTCATCGCCATCAGACCGGCGGTTTCCACGATCTTCAACGCCGGCCGCGAGGTCCGCTGGGTCGAGGTCATCGACGACTTCCGAGGGTTCGGCAAGGGCGCGCTGCGCGAGGACGTCAAACTCGGGCTCTGCACCGTCCTTCCGCGTTTCAGAGCATTGAGGAGGACGGCGATCGTCGCCGACGTGGATTGGCTCCGCCGCGCCATGCGCGTGCTGGCCTGGATGGTGCCCGGCGAGGTCGCTGTCTTCGAGCTTCACGAGATCGACAGTGCCGCCCGTTGGGCGGCGGGCTG
>CAYURT010000084.1:0-9839 GCA_964447215.1 uncultured Mycobacterium sp. | reverse complement strand
GCCGCCTGCACAACGCCGTGGCGCTGGGCCTGATCGACATCGGCGAGTTCGAGGAACGCTGCGCCCAGGTGCCCGGGGCCCGGCAGCCCGGCGAACTGCAGGCCCTGGTCAACGACCTGCCAGCTCCGGGCGCCATCGCGGCCTCGGCGGCCGACCGGCTGGAGTTGAGAGGCTGGCTGGGGTCGCTGCGTCGGCACGGTGAGTGGACGGTGCCGACCCGGCTGGCGCTGGTGCGCCGGGTGGGCTCGGTCAGCCTCGACCTCACCAATGCCCGGTTCACCGGTCCGGTGGTGGTGATCGAACTGGACATGGTGCGCGGCTCGGTGGACATCCGGTTGCCGGAGGGGGCCAGCGCCTCCATCGACGACGTCACGGTCTACGGCGGCAGCGCCCGGGACCGGCGCAAGGATCCGCCCGCCGACGGAAACCCGCATGTGGTGCTGACCGGTCGGGTGGTGCTGGGCTCGGTGAACATCCGCGGGCCCAGGCGGCCGCTGCTGCGGCGCGGTTAATCTGAGCCGGTGGCAGTGCGCAGCGCCCTTCGTCCCGGAGTGGTATCGCCCACCCTGGCGGTTCCGAACTCCATCGAGCGTCCGGAGTATGTCGGCCGGCCCACCGCCGAGGAGGGCCGCGAGCCCTGGGTGCAGACCCCCGAGGTCATCGAGAAGATGCGCGTCGCCGGGCGTATCGCGGCGGGCGCACTGGCCGAGGCCGGGCGGGCCGTCGCGCCCGGGGTCAGCACCGACGAACTCGACCGGATCGCCCATGACTACATGGTCGATCACGGCGCCTACCCCTCGACACTGGGCTACAAGGGATTTCCGAAGTCCTGCTGCACCTCGCTGAACGAGATCATCTGTCACGGCATCCCGGACTCGACGGTCATCGAGGACGGCGACATCGTCAATATCGACGTCACCGCCTATATCAACGGGGTTCACGGCGACACCAACGCGACGTTCCTGGCCGGGGATGTCAGCGAGGAGCACCGGCTGCTCGTCGAACGCACCCGGGAGGCCACGCTGCGGGCCATCAAGGCGGTCAAGCCCGGCCGTGCGCTGTCGGTGGTGGGCCGGGTGATCGAGTCCTACGCCAACCGTTTCGGTTACCACGTCGTGCGCGACTTCACCGGGCACGGGATCGGGACCACCTTCCACAACGGTCTGGTCGTCCTGCACTATGACGAGCCCGGGGTGGAGACGGTGATGCAGGCCGGTATGACCTTCACCATCGAGCCGATGATCAACCTCGGTTCGCTGGACTACCAGATCTGGGACGACGGCTGGACGGTGGCGACCAGGGACGGCAAGTGGACCGCGCAGTTCGAGCACACCATCGTGGTGACCGAGGACGGCGCCGAGATCCTGACCCTGCCGTGACCCGCCGAGGGTGAGCGGCGCGCTGCTGGTGGCGGGCACGACGTCCGACGCCGGCAAGTCGATGGTGGTGGCCGGGCTGTGCCGGCTGCTGGCCCGCCAGGGGGTCCGGGTGGCGCCGTTCAAGGCCCAGAACATGAGCAACAACTCGGTGGTCACCGCCGACGGTGGGGAGATCGGACGGGCCCAGGGGGTGCAGGCCCGCGCCGCCGGTCTGGAGCCCAGCGTGCGATTCAACCCGGTGCTGCTCAAACCGGGCAGCGACCGGACGTCGCAGCTGGTGGTGCGCGGAACCGCCTGGGGCACCGTGGGAGCCGCCGACTACATCACCCACCGCGACCGGCTGGCGGCGGTGGTCGGCGAGGACCTGGCCGCTCTGCGCGCCGAGTTCGACGCCGTGATCTGCGAGGGCGCCGGATCGCCGGCCGAGATCAACCTGCGCGCCACCGATCTGGCCAACATGGGCCTGGCCCGGTCGGCCGGCCTGCCCGTGGTCGTGGTCGGCGATATCGACCGGGGCGGAGTGCTGGCGCACCTGTTCGGCACCGTGGCCGTGCTCGAGCCGGAGGACCAGCGGCTCATCTGCGGTTTCGTGGTCAACAAGTTCCGCGGCGATCCAGCGCTGCTCGCCCCCGGGCTGGATCGGCTGGCGTCGCTGACCGGCCGGCCGACCTACGGGGTGCTGCCCTACAGCGACCGGCTGTGGATGGACTCCGAGGACTCGCTGTCGGTCCGGCCCGGTGAGATCGTCGGTGTGCCGGCCCCGCCGCTGGGCAGCCAACCGCTGCGGGTGGCCGCGGTGCGGCTGCCGAGGATCTCCAACTCGACCGACATCGAGGCGCTGGCGTGCGAGCCCGGGGTGCTCGTCCGCTGGGTCGACGATCCGACCGACCTGGCCGCAGCGGACGTCGTGGTGATCCCGGGCAGCAAGGCCACCGTCGCCGACCTCGGATGGCTGCACCGCACGGGGCTGGCCGCAGCGATCGCCGGGCACGCCCGGGCCGGTCGGGTCGTGCTGGGCATCTGCGGCGGTTTCCAGATGCTGTGC
The DNA here is from genome assembly GCA_964447215.1 of uncultured Mycobacterium sp. Classification (GTDB taxonomy): domain Bacteria; phylum Actinomycetota; class Actinomycetes; order Mycobacteriales; family Mycobacteriaceae; genus Mycobacterium. Next base: position 7,415 of record CAYURT010000084.1, on the reverse strand, counting down.
CGGAGCATCGAGGACGCCGTGGAGAGCCGTGCCGGCACGGTCGACGGCCTCGGCCTGCTCGATGCCGACATCGAGTTCGGACCGGTCAAGGAACTGCGGCGCTGGCAGACCCCGCTGCGCGGCTACGAGATCCACCACGGGCGGGTGGCTCGGTGCGGGGAGACCGCCTGGTTCGAGGCCGACGGGACGGCGCAGGGCTACCTCCGCGGCGCGGTGTTCGGCACCCATTGGCACGGGCTGTTCGACAACGACGACTTCCGGCGGCGCTGGCTCACCGATGCCGCGCGCGCGGCCGGGCGTGACGGCTTCCGGGTCGCCGAGGACATCAGCGTGCCCGACCGGCGGGAAGCCCAGATCGACACGATCGCCGACCTGCTCGCCGGGCACCTCGACCTCGCGGCGGTGTTCGGGCTGCTCGACGGGTTGCCGGCGGCTGCACCGGTGATCAGCAGCTCGGTCGGTGTCCTACCCTGAGTGCCATGATGCGCAGCGTCCGAATCGTGGCGGCAGGCGTGGCGGTGCTGGCCGGGGTCGGCTGCGCGACCACGGTGCCCGGTGCCGCCACCTGGCCCGGGGAGACCCTGGCCCGGGCGGCGCTGACCCAGAGCGACTTCCCGGCCGGGGTGAACTTCGACCGCATCACCGAGCAACCCGGCCAGCCCGACGGCGCCGGGGGGCCCGGTTCGATGTTGTCCCGGCCGGCGGGCTGCGCCAACGCGCTGACCACTGTGATCGGCGCCTCGGCCGAGCGGGGGCCGGGCAGTGCTGCCAAGTACGCGGTCTCCTTCGACGGAGCGCGCATCGTGATGACCCTGCTGTCGTGGAACCTGGACATGGAGACACTGCGCGCGGCGGCCGATCGCTGCGCGAACTTCGAGGCGTTCTTCGACCCCGCCTCCGAGGGGATCCCGATCACCACCACCGATCTCGCCGGGCTCGACCCCGATGCGCTGGGGTACCAGCAGACCATGCAACTCGGCAACTCGCCGAGCAGCGTCTACATGGGCTTCCAGAATGTCGGCAGGCTGGCCGTCTTCGGGATAGCCTTCCCCGCTCCCAATCCCTCCATCGAGCCCAAAGCGACTCTGCCGCAGACGTTCCTGGACGTCTTCACCCGGCAGGTCGCCAAGATGCGGGCTTCCTGATATCAGCCTGAGAAGCCGGCCGGAAGCGGGCCGGGCCACGCTCTGAGCCATTAGCGTGTGGCAATGGCAGCGGCGATGATGACCGTGGACGGCTTTCCGGTTCCGGTCGACGTCAGCGAGGGCGACCGCGGTCCGCACGTCGTCGTGCTGACCGCCGAGCGGCATCCGCCCTCCACCTATGACGCGTTGTGCCGGCGCCTGCACGTCGCCGCCCTGCGAACGGTGGTGATCGGCGCCGACCCGCGGCTGCATCCCAAGGCGGTGCTCGCCGTTCTCGACGCGGTGGAGGTCCCCTGGGCGGTGCTGGCCGGTGACCGGTTCGGCGCCGAGTTGGCCTGGGAACTGGCGGCGGCCCGGCCGGAGCGGTTCACCGGACTGGTCGTCATCGACCGCGGGCACCCCGCCGTACCGGACCGGCACGGTGTGATCCGGGACCGGGACTGCCCGCCGGTCGAGGTCAACACCACCGCACTGGCCTCCAGCCCAGCCGCCCGCGCGGTGGCCAAAGCCAGCCAGCACCTCGTGCACAGCGACTACCGACTGGTGGACTTCAGCCTCCGCCGGCCCGCGGCCGAGGCCACCGCCCAACTGGCCGCCGAGATCGTGTTGCGCAGCAGTTTTTGGTGATCGTCGGGCTCAGTCGGTGTGGCCTTTGAGGATCTCGTCCTCGATGGTGCCGCCCAGCCCCTCGCTGGCCGGGTCATACCCGTGCAGTCCGCCGGTGACGGCGTACTCCTCCTCGGGGGAGAGCACCAGACGGTGGCGGCCGTACGCGCCGAAGATCAGCAGCCCGATCGCGTAGAGCGCGGCGATGGTGATCACCGCCGGGCGATAGGTGGGGTTGATCAGCACCGCCACGAAGGTGATCGCCGCGATCACGAAGGCCACCACCGCGCCGGTGTTGCCCACCGGGCTCACCCAGGGCCGACGGGCGTCGGGGAACTTGCGGCGCAGCAGAACGAAGGACACCATCTGCAGCATGTAGGCCAGCACCGCACCCCACACCGCGATGTTGAGCACCACGTCACCGGCACCGGAGTTGACGCTGACCACCAGCAGTGCGACGAAACCGATCAGCGCGCCGGCGGTCAGCGCGACGTAGGGGGTCTGACGGCTTCCGGTGAGCGACAGAACTTTCGGGTAGTAGCCCGCACGGCTCAGCGAGTACAGGTTGCGTCCGTAGGCGTACATGATGCCCTGCAGACTGGCCAGCAGGCCGATCAGGGCGAACGCCGACAGCACGGCGGCCCAGCCGGTCGGCAGGAACGCGCGGAATCCGTCCAGCAGCGGCTCGTCGGAACTGCCCAGCGCCGCCGAACCGGTGACCGCCGGGTTGAGCACGTAGACGATCGCGGCGCAGCCCACCAGGCTCACCAGGCCCCACAGTCCGGCCTTGGGGATGTCCCGGCTGGGGTTGTGCGCCTCCTCGGCGGCCAGCGGGAGTTCCTCGATTCCGAGGAAGAACCACATCGCGAACGGCAGCGCGTAGAGCACGCCAAGAACTCCGAACGGCAGGAACGAACTCGATCCCGCGGCCGCGGGATCCGGTGCGATATCGAGCAGCTTGCCGAAGTCCACCGCACCGTTGGCGAAGGCCAGCACACCGAAGAGCACCAGGATGCCGATCGAGACCAGCGCGACCACCAGGGCGAACCGGAACGAGACCTCCGCGCCCCAGGAGTTCAGCCCCACGAAGATCGCGTACAGCAGAATCCACCACAGCCAGGCCGGCAGCGAGACTCCGAACAGGTCCGCGGTCACCGCGTCGGCGTAGCTGGCCGAGAAGTAGACGACCACCGCGGTGGTGAAGACATACTCGATGGTCTCGGCGAACCCGGTGATGAACCCGCCCCACGGTCCCATCGCCGCGCGGGCGAAGGAGTAGGCGCCGCCGGTGTGCGGCATCGCCGCCGACATCTCGCCGATGGAGAACAGCATGCCGAAGTACATGACGATGATCACCAGCGCGGCGATGCCCAGCCCGCCCCAGCCGGCCGCCCCGATGCCGAAGTTCCAGCCCGAGAAGTCCCCGGAGATGACGGCGGCCACACCGATGCCCCACAGACCCCAGAACCCGGCCGTCCGCAGCAGCGTCCGCTTCTCGAAGTAGCCGTCTCCGGCCTGCCGGTAGGTAACCCCGGAGGTCGTCATCGTCGGGTGCTCTGCGGCCATCGGGGCAGAATAGGATGCCCAGGGACGTTTGGCACGGCAATCGCCGCACCGTCCGGCGTCGAGCATGCGAGGGAAAGGCTCCGATGGTCCATCCGGTGAGCGGGCTGCTCGGCCTGCCGGAGTTGGAGGGCATGGTCCGCGCCGGGGAGATCGACACGGTGATCGTCGGCTTCGCCGACATGCAGGGCCGGCTGACCGGAAAACGAGTGGCCGCCCGGTTGTTCGTCGAGGAGGTCGCCGCGCACGGCGCCGAGTGCTGCAACTACCTGCTGGCCGTCGACGTCGAGATGAACACCGTTGCCGGCTACCCGATGTCGAGCTGGGACACCGGATACGGAGACATGGTGATGCGCCCCGATCTGCGGACCCTGCGGCGCATCCCGTGGCTGCCCGGCACCGCGCTGGTGCTGGCCGACCTCTTCGACCACGACGGGCAGCCGGTGCCGGTGGCGCCGCGATCGGTGCTGCGCGCCCAACTCGACCGGCTGGCCGACCGCGGCCTGACCGCTTTCGTGGGCACCGAACTGGAGTTCATGGTCTTCGACGAGCCCTACCGGCAGGCTTGGGCCTCGGGCTATCGCGGCCTGACCAAGGCCAGCGACTACAACGTCGACTACGCGATCCACGCCTCGACCCGCCTCGAGCCGCTGCTGCGCGACATCCGGCTGGGCATGGACGGCGCCGGGATGTACTGCGAAGGTGTCAAAGGCGAGTGCAATCCCGGCCAGCAGGAGATCGCCTTCCGCTATGCCGAGGCGATGGCGACCTGCGACAACCACACCGTTTACAAGAACGGCGCCAAGGAGATCGCCGACCAGCACGGCAAGAGCCTGACCTTCATGGCCAAATTCGATGAGCGCGAGGGCAACAGCTGCCATGTCCACCTGTCCCTGCGCGGCGAGGACGGCAGCGCCACACTGGCCGATCCGCACCAGCCGTCGGGAATGTCCGCGACGTTCCGCAGCTTCCTGGCCGGCCAGCTGGCCACCCTGCGGGAGCTGGCCCTGTTTCACGCCCCGAACATCAACTCCTACAAGAGGTTCGCGGACGGAAGCTTCGCGCCGACCGCGATCGCCTGGGGACCCGACAATCGCACCTGCGCGCTGCGGGTGGTGGGCCACGGTCACTCGATGCGGGTGGAGTGCCGGGCCCCGGGCGGCGACGTCAACCCCTACCTGTCGGTGGCCGCGCTGATCGCCGGCGGGTTGCACGGCATCGACCACGGACTGGAACTGCCCGACCCGTGCCGGGGCAACGCCTACCTCAGCGGAGCTCCGCGGCTGCCCGGCACCCTGACCGAGGCCGCCGAGTTGCTCAAGTCCTCGGCGGTGGCGCGTGAGGCGTTCGGCGGCCGGGTCGTCGAGCACTACCTCAACAACGCCCTGGTCGAGGTTTCGGCGTTCAACGCCGCCGTCACCGACTGGGAGAGGATCCGCGGGTTTGAGCGCCTCTGAAACCCGCCCGGTCATCGGCCTGACGACCTACCGCCAGCGCGCCCAGTCCGGGGTGTGGGACGTCCAGGCCGCCTTCCTGCCCGCGGTGTACCTCGACGGGGTCACCCTTGGCGGTGGCGCCGTCACCCTGCTCCCTCCGCAACCGGCCGACAACGCCGCACGGGTACTGGACGGGCTGGACGGGCTGGTCATCACCGGCGGCGCCGACGTCGACCCGGGCGCCTACGGCGATGACCCGCACCCGCACACCGACACCCCGGCCGGGGACCGCGACGCCTGGGAGTTCGCCCTGCTGGCCGGGGCGCTGGAGCGCCGGATGCCGGTTCTGGGCATCTGCCGCGGCGCCCAGGTTCTCAACGTCGCCCTCGGCGGGACTCTGCACCAGCACCTTCCCGACCTGCTCGGCCACCACCGCCACCGGCTGGGCGAGGCGCGGTTCTCCACCACCGAGGCACGTACCGTGCCCGGAACCAGGCTGGCCGGTCTGGTCGGCGCGGGGGTGCGCGGCAAGTGCTACCACCACCAGGCCATCGACCGCCTCGGCGAGGGGCTGACGGTCAGCGCCACCGACGCCGAGGGGGTCATCGAGGCCGTCGAAATCCCCGGCGAGCACTTCGTGGTGGCCGTGCAGTGGCACCCCGAGGAGACCCTCGACGACGTGCGGCTGTTCACCGGGTTGGTCCGGGCCGCCGCCAGCCACGCCGCGGCGGGAGTCGACCGGTGAGCGCCGCCGAGATCGTCAACCCCGCCACCGAACAGGTGCTGCGCACCGTCGAACTGCTCGACGCCGATGCCGTGGACGCCGCGGTCGCCCGCGCGGTGATCGCGCAGAAGGGCTGGGCGGCGCAGCCGCCCGCGCACCGGGCCGCCGCGCTGCGGGATTTCGCCGCCGTCGTGGGCCGGCACATCGGCGAACTCGCGGCCCTCGAGGTGGCCAACTCCGGGCACCCGATCACCGCGGCGGAGTGGGAGGCCGGGCACGTCCGCGACGTCCTGCAGTACTACTCCGCCGCTCCCGAGCGGCTGACCGGCAAGCAGATCCCGGTGGCCGGCGGGGTGGACATCACCTTCCACGAGCCGATCGGGGTGATCGGCGTGATCACCCCGTGGAACTTCCCGATGACCATCGCGGCATGGGGTTTCGCCCCGGCCCTGGCCGCCGGCAACGCGGTCCTGGTCAAGCCGGCCGAATGGACACCGCTGACCACGATGCGACTCGGTGAACTGGCCTTGGCGGCCGGGCTTCCCGACGGGCTCTTCCAGGTGCTGCCCGGCAGGGGAACCGTGGTGGGCGAGCGTTTCGTCACCCACCCCGGCGTCGGCAAGGTCGTCTTCACCGGGTCCACCGAGGTGGGCACCCGGGTGATGGCAGGTGCCGCCGCGGCGATCAAGAGGGTCACCCTGGAGTTGGGCGGCAAGAGCGCCAACATCGTCTTCGCCGACTGCGATCTGGCCCGCGCCGCGGCGACCGCGCCCTACGGTGTTTTCGACAATGCCGGGCAGGACTGCTGTGCCCGCAGCCGGATCCTCGTGCAGCGCAGCGTCTTCGACCGATTCATGGAACTTCTGGAACCGGCCGTCAAAGGTGTCGTGGTCGGTGACCCGGCGCTGCGCGAAACCGAGATGGGGCCGCTGGTCTCCCGCGCCCACCGGGAGTCGGTGGCCGGCTACGTCCCCGACGGGGCCCCGGTCGCCTTCCGCGGGTCCGCCCCGGAGGGGCCCGGCTTCTGGTTCCCGCCGACGGTGCTCACCCCGCAGCGGTCCGACCGCACGGTGACCGAGGAGATCTTCGGGCCGGTGGTCGCGGTGCTGCCGTTCGACGACGAGGCCGACGCCATCGCACTGGCCAACGCCACCCGCTACGGGCTGTCCGGGTCGATCTGGACCGACAACCTGGCCCGCGCGTTGCGGGTCAGCCGGGCCGTCGAATCGGGCAACCTCAGCGTCAACTCGCACTCCTCGGTTCGCTACAACACCCCGTTCGGCGGATTCAAGCAGTCCGGGCTGGGCCGCGAACTGGGCCCCGACGCGCCTGAGCAGTTCACCGAGACCAAGAACGTCTTCATCGACGTCCCGCCGACAGGAGCAGCGCCGTGACAGCACACAACCCGGTCGACCTCACCCAGCGGCTGGCCGGAAAGGTGGCGGTGATCACCGGCGCCGGCGGCGGGATCGGACTCGCCGCGGCGCGGCGGATGCGCGCCGAGGGCGCCATCGTCGTGATCGCCGACATCGACCCCGACGCCGGCGGGGCGGCCGCCGAGGAACTCGGTGGCACCTTCGTCGCCTGCGACGTCGCCGACCAGGACGCGGTGGACGCTCTGTTCGACACCGCGGCGGCCACCCACGGGTCGGTGGACATCGCCTTCAACAACGCCGGCATCTCACCGCTGGACGACGACGTCATCGAGAACACCCCGCTGGAAGCCTGGCAGCGGGTCCAGCAGGTCAACCTCACCAGCGTCTACCTGTGCTGCCGTGCGGCGCTGCGGCACATGGTGCCCGCCGGCCGGGGCTCGATCATCAACACCGCCTCGTTCGTCGCGGTGATGGGCTCGGCGACCTCGCAGATCTCCTACACCGCCTCCAAGGGCGGGGTGCTGGCGATGAGCCGCGAACTCGGGGTGCAGTTCGCCCGGCAGGG
>CAYURT010000083.1:0-10082 GCA_964447215.1 uncultured Mycobacterium sp. | reverse complement strand
CGTAGGCCGCCTCGTAGCCGATGGCGCGGTCGTATTCGGTGGCGTGCCCGATGGACTCATGAATGGTCAGCCACAGGTTGCTCGGGTCGATCACCAGGTCGGTCGGTCCGGCGACGACGCTGGGCGACTTGGTCTTCTCGGCGAGCAGTACCGGCAGCTCCGCCAACTCCGCCGCCCAGTCCCAGTGCCCGCCGCTGTGCGGGTCTCCGACTACCGCTTCCCAGCCGCGTCCGGTCGGCGGCGCCAGCGTGCGCATCGATTCGAACCGCCCGGCGGCGGCGTCGACGGCGACCGCGTCCAGCACCGGCAGGGTGCGCACCCGCTGCTGGGTGATGCTGGAGCCGAAGGTGTCGGCGTAGAAGGTCTGTTCCTTGACCGAGGTGACCATCGCGGTGACGTGGTCCACCCCGTCGGCCGCCTGCAGCCGGCCCGAGTAGTCCTGCAGGACGGCGATCTTCTCCGCGGTGGGCACCGAGAACGGGTCCACCCGGTAGTCGGAGACCCATTCGACGCCGGGATAGACCGGCTCGTCGGCCAGTTCGATGCGCTCTGCGTTGAGCGCGGCCAGGGTGACGGCCACGCCGACGGCGTGGCGGGCGGACTCCGCGGCGATATCGGGGGTCAGCCCGGCGTGCGAGGCGAAACCCCAGGTTCCGTCGACGATGACCCGCACCGCCATCCCGATGTCGCGGTCGAGAACGGCGGTCTCCAGTTCGCCGTCGCGCAGGTGCACGATCTCGGTGGTGATCGCGTGTATCCGCAGGTCGGCATAGCTGGCACCGGTCGCGGTGGCGGCCGAGAACGCGGCGTCGGCCAGCCGGTGGCGGGGCAAGGCCAGGAACTCCTCGTCGATCTCCCGGGAACTCACCGCTCCACCGTAGCGGGGGTCAACCGCCTCGCCGACGACCGGCGACCTACCGCCGGCCCGACCGGGTACCCGCCACCGGATCATTGGCCCGGGACGACCCGGACCGCCCGGCGGAGCCTGGCGCCGCCGACACCGCAGCGGCGACAGCAGCCCGACGCTCAGCCGGGCCCCTGTTCCGGTCAAGGTCAGCCGATCCGGGCGCGTCCGGGTCCGCCGCAGCCGCCGACTCCAGCACCCCCACCGGTTCGAGCTCCGCCGACACCGCCCCGGCCCCGGCCACCCGGTCCCGGGCGACGACGGACCGCGCCGCAACAGTCTGTGCGGCGGCACCATTCGCCGCAGGCGCCGGCGCGGCGGCCCCCGGGTTGAATCCCACCGGGCGCTGGTAGCCCGACTCGACGATGGGCCGCAGGATCGGGTCGAGCACCGGGTTGAGCAGCGGCGCCAGCAGGCCGGTGGCCTGGATCAGCGGCAGCATCGGGTTGGGCACGAACACGTAGGTGACGTTGCCCTCGACGTGGCGGAGGTTGGCCGGGTCGTCGACGTCGACGTTGAAGTACGACGCGTGCACGTTGCCCATGCCGATGACGGCGTTGAGGACGGCCAGCAGGTTGCTTTGGTCGGTGGGCCAGTCCGCCCACCCGTCGTACTGACGGATCACCTCGGTGCCCTGATAGGGCGAGTCGGCGGGGATCGGGTCGGGGTCGCGCCCGCCGAAGGTGTTCTCCGGGTTGCCGATCGAGACCCACGACACCAGGGCGGGGTCGGGAGCGTTGGACGGGTCGGCGGCCCAGCCGCGCAGCGCCGAGTAGATGACCTGACCGCCCTGGCTGTGCCCGTAGAGGATGACCGGGGCGCCGTCGTCGGGCAGCGCGTCGATGGCCGCGTTCAGCGTCACCGCCCCCTGGTCGTTGAAGTACTGCCCCAGCGGCATGGCGAAGTAGTCCACCGGCTGGCAGACATTCGGCGCGTCGCACAGGTCGCCGCGCAGTTGCAGCGGAGTGAAGTGCAACAGGTGCTGCAACCCGACGATGCCGCCCTCCAGCGTCAGCACGGTCGCTCCTGCTGCCAGGGCGAACTGGTGGTGGGCGCGCACCGTTCCGGCGCCGGCGTTTGCCACGGGAGCATGGGCCAGCGCGGCGGCGGCGACCAGCAGAACGGACGATCCCGTGGATAACCAGCGTCCGGTCACAGTCGCAGCCTCCTTGTCGTGCTCGCATCCGGCACGGCCCGGCGTTGCGGGCGCGTCACCGTAGCACCGTAAGTTACCGGTGTGACCGCTCGCCGCCCGCGTACCGGCCTGCTGGGCAGTGGCCTGCTGGGCAATGGCCTGCTGGGCTATGGCCTGCTGGCACCGAGCCTGTTCGGGGTGGTCTGCTTCCTGTTGCTGCCGATGCTCGTGGTGGCATGGCTGAGCCTGCAGCGGTGGGACCTTCTGGGGCCGATCCGCTTCGTCGGCTTGGAGAACTGGCGGTCGGTGCTGACCGACGCCGATTTCGGCAACTCGCTGCTGGTGACCCTCGGATTCATCGCGATCGTGGTGCCGGTGCAGATCCTGCTCGGCCTGGGCGCGGCGGCCCTGCTGGCTCGGGGCCTGCCCGGAACCGGGTTGTTCCGCACGCTCTACGTCATCCCGTGGATCTGCTCACCACTGGCGGTGGCGGTGCTGTGGCGCTGGATCCTGGCGCCCACCGACGGGGCGGTGAGCACCCTGCTGGGCCGGCGCATCGAGTGGCTCAGCGACCCCACACTCGCACTGCCGGTGGTCTCGGCGGTCACGGTGTGGACGAACGTCGGCTACGTCGCGCTGTTCTTCCTCGCCGGCATTCTGGCCATCCCGCCACAGATCCACGCGGCCGCCGCCACCGACGGTGCGACCGGTTGGCAGCGCTTCTGGCGGATCACCCTGCCCATGCTGCGCCCGACATTCTTCTTCGTCTCGGTGACCGGTATCGTCAGCGCCGCACAGGTTTTCGACACGGTGTACGCGCTGACCGGCGGAGGACCCGCCGGCCGCACCGACCTCGTCGCGCACCGCATCTATGCCGAGGCGTTCGGTGCGGCGGCGATCGGGCGTGCCGCGGTGATGGCGCTGGTCCTGTTCGCCATCCTCGTCGGGGTCACGATCGTGCAGCACCTGTACTTCCGCCGTCGTATCAGCTACGACGTCGTTTAGCGCCCCTGGTCACGCCTGCACGGGCAGGATTCCGGCGCTGTTGATGGCGAACCCCCGGCGACCCTCGACGACCGTGCAGGTGATGCCCCCCTCGCCGGCCAGACAGCTGAACGGGCCCAGCGCGGCGATCTCGCCGTAGCCGAGCCGGGGAAGGCCCTCAGCCGGTTCGGACTCGCAGCGGTCGGATTCCCGGGCGGCCAGATTCAGACACGGCTGCAGGTCCCCGCTGGGCAGCAGCGTGACCGAATGGGCCCGCTCGCCATCACCCCAGGAGCAGGTGGCGCCATCAGGTGTGCCGCCCGGGTCACCGACGTCGATCGCACATTCGATGGCCCCGGTCGGCGAGAGGAAGGAGCAGTCGGTCTCGGTGCACAGCGGCTCCTCGGCCCGGGCCGGACTCATCCACGGCGACCCAGCGGCGAACGCTCCCAGCGCCATTGCCATCGCAGCCGCCCCCGCACGAGAAGTCCGCACCCGGCGATCCTACCCCGGCGATAAGGTCGGCTCCTATGTCCAGCGACGTTCGACCGCGAACGGCGATCCCGGTCTACGCCGTCCTGGTCGCGGCCGCCGTCGCGGCGGTGACGCCGTTCGCGCTGGGCGTGCTGACATCGCTGACACCGGCGCTCCAGTTCGACACCGGCACCCCGCTGTCATTGCCGCGGCCTGCCACTCCGGCCAATTACCTCGCGCTCGGCGACGCCGGCTTCGGCCGGGCGCTGGCGGTCACCGCTCTGATGACCGTCGTCATCACGCTGGGCCAGTTGGTGTTCTCGGTGCTGGCCGCCTACGCCTTCGCCCGGCTGGAGTTCCCCGGCCGCGACGCGCTGTTCTGGGTGTACGTCGCGACCCTCATGGTGCCGGGCACCGTCACCGTCGTGCCGCTGTACCTGATGATGGCGGAACTGGGCCTGCGCAACACGTTCTGGGCGCTGGTTCTGCCCTTCCTGTTCGGCTCGCCCTACGCGATCTTCCTGCTCCGCGAGTACTTTCGAGGCATCCCGTCGGACCTGATCAAAGCCGCCCGCATCGACGGCGCCAACACCCTGGACGTGCTGGTGCACGTGATCGTCCCGTCCAGCAAGCCGATACTGGCAACCCTGACCCTGATCACCGTCGTCTCGCAGTGGAACAGTTTCATGTGGCCGTTGGTGATCACCAGCGGTGAACGCTGGCGGGTGCTGACGGTGGCCACCGCCGGCCTGCAGTCCCAGTACAACGCGCAGTGGACCCTGGTGATGGCCGCCACGACCGTGGCGATCGTGCCGCTGGTCGTGCTGTTCGTGGTCTTCCAGCGGCACATCGTCCGCTCGATCGTCGTCACCGGGCTGAAGTGATCTCCGCGCGGAGCCTGCGTCCCCGGTCCTCCACCATGGTGCTGGCCGGTCTGATCGCGGCCGCGCTGGTGCTGGCGGGAACAGCGGTGGTGCTGGGCCGCACCGTCGACCCGCGGGGAACCACCGTCGTCACCGTCCGGCTGTGGGATCAACAGGTGGCGGCCGCCTACCGGGAGGGGTTCGCCGAGTTCGCCAGGCAGCGTCCCGACATCGAGGTCCGGGTGAACCTGGTGCCCTACGCCACCTACTTCGACACGTTGCGCACCGACGTCGCCGGCGGCGGGGCCGACGACGTGTTCTGGATGAGCAACTCCCATTTCGCCGAGTACGCCGACAACGGGCGGCTGACCCCGATCGCCGCCCAGACGGACTGGGAGGCCTCGGTGGTCGATCAGTTCACCCGGGGCGGAACCCTGTGGGGGGTGCCGCAACTGACCGACGCGGGAATTGCGCTGTACTACAACGTCGAACTGCTCGAGGCCGCCGGAGTACGCCCCGAGGACCTCGACCGCGTGCGCTGGGACCCCGACCGCAGGCGCGACACACTGCGCCCGCTGCTGGCCCGGCTCACCGTCGACGCGGACGGAAACCGTGGCGGGACCGCCGGTTTCGATCACCGCCGGGTTCGGCAGTGGGGCTACAACGCCGCCAACGACCTGCAGGCCATCAACCTCAACTTCGTCGGCTCAGCCGGCGGAGTGTTCGCCGAAGGAGACCGCTTCGCCTTCGACAACCCCCCGGCGACGGCGGCGTTCTCCTACCTGGTCAGCCTGATCGACGACGACCACGTCGCCCCGCCGGCGTCGGACACCAACGACAACGGCGACTTCTCCCGAAACCAGTTCCTGGCCGGCCGGATGGCGGTGTTCCAGTCGGGCACCTACAACCTGGCCCAGATCGCCGACCAGGCGCCGTTCCGGTGGGGGGTGGCGATGCTGCCCGCCGGTCCGGCCGGACGGGTGAGCGTGACCAACGGCATTGTCGCGGCAGGCAACCCGGCCACCGACTCCCCCGAGGCGGTTCGCGCGGTGCTGAACTGGCTGGGCAGCTCCCAGGGCAGCGCCTACATCGGCCGCCGCGGGGCGGCGATCCCGGCGGTGCTCCCGGCCCAGCGCGCCTACTTCGAGTACTGGTCGGCCAGGGGCGTCGACGTCGCCCCGTTCTTCCGTGTTCTCGACGGGCCCCGGATTCCGGCCCCGGGCGGTGTCGGCTTCGCGGCCGGCTATCTGGCCATCAAGCCGTACTTCGACGAGATGTTCCTCGGGCGGCGGCCCGTCGCGCCGACACTCGCCGCCGCACAGCGGGCCGCCAACGCCGCCGCCCAACGGTAGACGGCCCGTCGCGGCCGTCGAGAGTGGAAATCCATCCGCCCCCTCCAGCGCGCCGCGTATGAAACCGCACACTCGGCTGGTCGGGCGGACGGTCAGCCCAGTACGCGAATCTCCACGACCACCGCGGCCACGCACACCACGACCACGATGCCCAGGGTCACCCAGTCCGCCCGGCCGGGCCGGGACGGTGCCGCCGAGATCTGCCCGGTGCCTCCGCGCGCGGTGATCGCATCGCCCATCTCGTCGGCCCGGCGCAGCGCGACGGTCACCCCGGCGGCCAGCAGGTCGACCACCTCGGCCAGCCAGCGGCGCCGCCGGCTGCGCCCGTCGGCCAGCACCGGCCGGGGCCGCAACCGGCGCGCCGCGTAGAGCAACCGGAACTCGTCGACCAGCATCGGGAAGGCGCGCAGCGCCAGCGCCAAAGTGACCGCCCAGTCGTCGACCGGAAACCGCAGCGCCCGCAACGGCCGCCCCAGGGTGGCCACCGCAGGGGCGACGTCGGCGACATTGGTCGTCCACGACACCATCGCGCCCAGCGCCAGCAGCACGATCGACAGCGCGGTGAACCGCAGGAACTTCAGCAGTCCGCCCACCTCCACGTCGACCGACCACAGCCGCAGCAGCGGCTCCCCGCCGCCCAGCGTCGCGGTGACCGCGCCGAGGAGCACCAGGATCCACAGCCACCGCGGTATCGACGGCACGGCTCCCCGCGGGATACGGGCCAGCCCGATTGCGATCGCCACCAGCGTCGCGGCCAGGCCGATCGGCACCCAGCCCGGGTAAAAAGCCAGCGTCAGCGAGATGACGAAGACCACAAGGAGTTTCGTACCGGCCCATAGTCGGTGGATGACCGAGCTGCCGGGCACCGGGCGCAGCAGCACCACCGGGCGGCGCTGCCGCGCGGCGGTCACGCGGGCCCCCCCGACACCCCGGACGGCTCGGCCGACGGGGTGAGTATCCCGCGGTCCAGATGCAGGATCCGGGGGCAGAGCTCCTGCAGGCCGGCGAAGTCGTGCGAGATCACCACCACGGTCAGCCCGGTATCGCGGCGCAGGCCGGTCAACAGCCGCAGCAGGCCCTGCTGGCTGTCGGCGTCCAGGCCCGCCAGCGGCTCGTCGAGGATCAGCGCCTGTGGCCGGCGGGCCAGCAGGCCGGCGATCACCACCCGGCGCATCTGGCCGCCACTGAGCTGGTCGATTCGCCGCCGCGCCAGGGATCCGTCGAGGCCGACGGCGGCCAGCGCGGCGACGACCCTGTCGGTCTCGTGGGGCGAGAAGCCCGCGGCGGAGGCCACTTCCAGATCGACCCGGCTGCGCAGCAGCTGCAGACGGGCCGCCTGGAAGGCGATCGCCACCTGCCCCACCTGCTCGTGCGCGGGCTTGCCCCGGACCAGGCAGGCGCCGGCGGTCGGCGCGGTGAGCCCGGCCATCACCCACGCCAGGGTCGACTTGCCCGACCCGTTGCCGCCGTGGATGAGCACGCCGTCGCCCTCACTGACGGTGAAGCTGACGTCGCGCAGCGCGGTCTTGGCCCAGGGTGTGCCGCAGCCGTACTCGTGACCGACATCGCGTAGCTGCAGCACCGGAACACTCTTGGCGGGGGCGTGGTTCACGGTCGGGGCCGGCGGGGCGGCCTGGGCGACCATGACCTTGTTGTCGGTGGATTCGCTGAGACTGACGGTGCGGTCGGCGATCCCGGCCTCGCTGTCGTAGTGGGTGATGTGCACCAGGGCCATCCGATGCCGATCGGTCAGACCGGACAGCACACCGAGCAAGGCGTCGCGGCCACGCTGGTCGACCATGCTGGTGATCTCGTCGGCGATGAGCAGCGCCGGCCGACGGGCCAGGGCTGCGGCCACAGCGAGGCGCTGCAGTTCCCCGCCGGACAGTCCGCCGGTGTCCCTCTCGGCCATGCCGGCGAGGCCGACCTCCTCGAGCAGGGTTGGGATGTCGGGCCGGGCTCCCGGCGGCAGGCCCCACACCACGTCGTCGGCGACCCGCGTGCCCAGCACCTGACTCTCCGGGTGCTGCATGACCACCGCGGTGCCGCCCGCCCGGCCCAGCCCCACCGCCCCCGGACGCCGGATGCTTCCCGAGGTGGGACGGCGGCCGGCCAGCAGCAGCATCAGCGTGGTCTTGCCCGAGCCGTTGGCACCGGTGACCGCGATGTGCTCGCCGGCGTCGATGCTCAGTGAGAGGGGCCGCAGCGCATCGTGGTCGGCGCCGGGGTAGCGGAACCGGGCCTGGTCGAGCCGGACCGGCAGCGGGGCCACCGTCCCGGTCTCATCGGGGGTCCCCAGCTTGTGCACGTCGGGGATTCCGCGCAGCCGGTCGAGCACCCGCGACAAGGCCCACCAGCCGACCAGCGAAACCAGCATGATCGAGAAGATCGCGTAGGACATCAGCAGCACCGGCCAGTAGTCGAGTGCCAGGCCGAATACGTGGCGGGCGTCCTCGGCGGGCTGCCGGAACGGTTCGAAAGCCGACATCACCGAGACCACCCCGTCGACGTTGGCTGTCATCGCCTGGAAGGTCAGCGTGCGCAGCCGCACGAGCACCGCCAGCAGTCCGATGATCACCAGGCCGAACAGCGTGCCGGCGATCAGCGAAACGGCGATGACCGTGGGCGTTCCGCGGCCGCGCCGCTTGATGATGCCGGTCAGTCCACCGACGTAGGCACAGTTGACCACCACCATGAACCCGCTGATACCGGCGATGAGGAACGCGACGGTGCTGGCGGCGAAGGTCGAGGCGATGAGTACCCGGAGCCGGTAGCGGTAGCCGAGTAGACCCATCGGAACGGTGGCCAGCAGCGAAATGCCGCCGGCGAACGGCACCACCACCGACACGATGGCCAGCGCGGCGCTCAACGCGCCCATCACCGCCGCCTGGGCGATCTCGACCGGGGACAGCGACCGCTGCGGACGTGGTTCGCGGAGCCGACCCGCCGGACGCTCGGGGAGCGCCTCCGGCCGAGTCCAGGTCATTGCTTGATTCTGCCAGTCGCGCGGGCCGCACCGGCGTTTCGACCTACCGCCGGCCCTACATCCACACTGTCGCCGTCTCGGTTTCCCTGGGCCGGGCCATCGGATGGTCGGGCCCCAGCAGGTTCGCGGTGATGGTCGTGCAGATCCTGTACATCGGGATGTCGAAGACGGAGTTGTTCATCGGCTGCTCGATGAAATGGCCGAGCCGCTCGGCGACGATGAAGGTCGCCATCAGCAGCAGCCCGATGACGATGCTGATCACGTTGTGCGTGCTGCCGTCGAGCCGGCTGAACGCCACGATGGCGAAGAACCAGGCAAGGAATCGGATGAAAAGGTCGTAGTGCACCGGCACCGGCTCGTTGCGGATGCGCTCCAGACCGCTCTGTGCGGTGGCCGCGCCGGTGTGCGCGTTCATCAGAAGCAGCCGGGCCTGCGGGTCGAGGTGGCCGGCGGAGGCCAGCGCGGCCACCTCGGCGGCCTGCCGGTTGAGCAGTTCGGTGGCGGGGGTGTCGGGGGGATCCTCCGGGGTGAGTTCGGCGACGCCGGGCAGCGGGCTCACGCCGCGCATCTCGGCGGCCAGCTGCCAGCCGTAGCGCACCTGGCGGCGGCGCATGCGGTCGGCCGCCGCACCCATCCGGGCCGAACCGTCGTCGACCGATGTCAGGCTGTCGCGCAGCACCCTTGAGCTGATGATGATCGCTCCCCACAGGGTGCGAGCCTCCCACCACCTGTTGTAGGCGGTGGTGTTGCGAAAGCCGATGAACACCGAGGCTCCGATACCCAGCACCGAGAGCACCGCCGCGGCGTAGTCGATCTGAGCCGGGTCCGGAACGGGCATGAGCACCCCGGCGACCACGACGACGGCCAACAGCGAGTAGCGCAGCTGCCACAGCACCAACGCACTGGCCCTGGCGGTACCGAACCGCCCCTCCGCCCTGATCACGTCCGCTGCCCGCTACCGGCGCCGACCCGCACCGGGTTCAAAGTCCGTGTCAGCCGAGATCAGGACCAGGAGTCGGTCGAGGGGATGTCCGGCAGCATGTCTCCGGGCGCCATCGGGTTGTTCGCCAGGTAGCCCAGGCAGGAGCCGACCCGGCCGGGCATGCAGGGGCCGCCCCCGACGCTGGGTGAGTGTCCGGCCATCTGCCAGCAGTTCCCGGAATTCGGGTCGGACATGTAGCCCGCGGCGCAGTTCTGCCCGGGCGAAGCCGGGGCCGGCGGCGCCGCCTGGGTGGGAGCGGAAGCGATCAGCGCCGCCGCGGCAGCCCCGACGAGAAGGGCAGGGGCGGTCAGCCGGGTCATCATGGCAGGGTTCTCCGTCGCGTCGAGAGGGCTGTTTCCTGACTTTACCCGGGGTGTGGCTCCCCCGGATGGACTCGAACCA
>CAYURT010000082.1:0-10993 GCA_964447215.1 uncultured Mycobacterium sp. | reverse complement strand
ACGACGCCGACCACCACGACGCCGACCACCACGACGCCGACAACGACGCAAACGACGACGCAGACCACCACGCCGACCACGCAAACCACCCGGACCACCACTGCTGCGCCGACCACCACCGCCCCGCCGGAGCCGACCACCACCGTCGCCCCTCAGCCCACCACCGAACCGATCATCACCGGGCAGACCTTCGAGCCCGCGCCGGAGCCCGAGCCCGCACCCGAGCCGACCGTCAAACCGGCCCCCCTCGAGGAGACGTCACCGATAAGTTAGAGCGACCCAACTCGCGCATTGATTGTCCGGAGTGCGACGATGGGGAAGGGCACGCACAAGTTACCGACCGGTAACTTCACTGAAGTTACCGGTGGGTAGCCACCAGATAAGGCCAGGACAGAGGGACGCCGTGGACACCCAGACGCTCATCCGAATGATCATCGGCCTCGCCATGACCGCCGTCGTGGCGGTGTTCGCCGCCAAACGGGTGGCCTGGCTGACCAAGCTGATCAGTTCGGGCCAGCCCACCGCCGACGAGCGCGGGCGCAAGAACCACCTCGGCGAACGTATCGGCAACCAGGTGCGCGAGGTGTTCGGTCAGACCCGGCTGCTGAAGTGGTCCGTCCCGGGAATCGCGCACTTCTTCACCATGTGGGGCTTCTTCATCCTCGCCACGGTGTACCTGGAGGCCTACGGGGTGCTGTTCGACCCCAAATTCCACCTGCCGCTGATCGGCAAGTGGTCAATCCTCGGCTTCCTGCAGGACTTCTTCGCCGTCGCCGTGCTGCTGGGCATCATCACTTTCGCGATCATCCGGTGGCGCTCCGAGCCCAAGGACTACGGCCGGTCGTCACGGTTCTACGGCTCGCACACCGGCGGGGCCTGGCTGATCCTGTTCATGATCTTCAACGTCATCTGGACCTACGCGCTGTTCAGGGGCGCCGCGGTCGCGGTCGGGAACCTGCCCTACGACAAGGCGGCGTTCTTCTCCCACGCGGTGGGCGCGCTGCTGCGGCCGCTGGGGGTGCACACCAACGAGATAATCGAGACCGTCGCTCTGCTGCTGCACATCGGTGTGATGCTGGTGTTCCTGCTGATCGTGCTGCACTCCAAGCACCTTCACATCGGGCTGGCCCCGCTCAACGTGACTTTCAAGCGGCTTCCCAACGCGCTGGGACCGCTGCTGCCGATGGAGTCCAAGGGCAGCTACATCGACTTCGAGGATCCCGCCGAGGATGCGGTGTTCGGTCGCGGCAAGATCGAGGACTTCACCTGGAAGGGATTCCTGGACTTCACCACCTGCACCGAGTGCGGCCGCTGCCAGTCCCAGTGCCCGGCCTGGAACACCGGCAAACCGCTGTCGCCCAAGCTGCTCATCATGGACCTTCGCGACCACATGTTCGCCAAGGCGCCCTATGTCTTCGGGGAGAAGGACACCGATACCGACACCCTCACCGATACCGAGGGCGGCCTGGAGCTGGGCCACGACGACGGCCATCACGTCCCGGAGTCCGGATTCGGCCGTGTGCCGGCCGACTCCCCGCTGCAGGCCACCCGCCCGATGGTGGGCACCGCCGAACAGCTCGGCGTCATCGACCCCGACGTGCTGTGGTCCTGCACCACCTGTGGCGCGTGCGTCGAGCAGTGCCCGGTGGATATCGAACACATCGACCACATCGTCGACATGCGTCGCTACCAGGTGATGGTGGACTCGGAGTTCCCCGGCGAACTCGGCGGGCTCTACAAGAACCTGGAGACCAAGGGCAACCCGTGGGGCCAGAACGCCAAGGAGCGGCTCACCTGGATCGACGAGGTGGACTTCGACGTCCCGGTGTACGGCCGCGACGTCGAGAGCTTCGCCGGTTTCGAGTACCTGTTCTGGGTCGGCTGTGCCGGCGCACTGGATGACCGGGCCAAGAAGACCACCAAGGCGGTCGCCGAACTCCTGGCGGCGGCCGGGGTGAAGTTCCTGGTGCTCGGCGACGGGGAGACCTGCACCGGCGACTCCGCACGGCGCTCAGGCAACGAGTTCCTGTTCCAGCAGTTGGCGGCGCAGAACGTCGAAACGCTGAACAACCTGTTCGAGGGGGTGGAGCGGGTGGACCGCAAGGTCGTCGTGACCTGCCCGCACTGCTTCAACACGCTCGGCCGGGAGTATCCGCAGGCCGGTGGCAGCTACACGGTGCTGCATCACACCCAGTTGCTGAACCGGTTGGTGCGCGACAAGAAGCTGGTTCCGGTGCAGCCGGTCAACTCCAACGGGGCCGGCGGCACCATCACCTATCACGACCCGTGCTACCTAGGGCGGCACAACAAGGTCTACGAAGCCCCCCGCGAGCTGGTCGGCGCCGCCGGTGCGACGCTGACCGAGATGCCCCGCCACGCCGACCGCGGCTTCTGCTGCGGGGCCGGCGGCGCCAGGATGTGGATGGAGGAGCACCTCGGTAAGCGGGTCAACCACGAACGTGTCGATGAGGCACTCAACCTGGACCCCTCCACCATCGCCACCGGCTGCCCGTTCTGCCGGGTGATGCTCTCCGACGGCGTGGGTGACCGTGGCAAGTCGGAGGAGGTCGAGGTGGTCGATGTGGCCCAGCTGCTGCTGGGTTCGCTGGACCGCGACACCATCACCCTGCCCAAGAAGGGCGCCGCCGCCGAACTGGCTGCGGCGGCCGCCCCCGCCGCAGCTCCGGTGGCCCCGAAACCGGCACCCGAGAAGGAGCCGACCGCCACCGCACCGGCGGCTCCGGCGGCTCCGGCGGCTCCGGCGGCTCCGGCGGCCCCAGCCAAGGGTCTGGGCATCGCCGCCGGCGCCAAACGGCCCGGCGCCAAGAAGACCGCTCCGGCAGCGGAGGCGGCTGCTCCAGCTGAGGCTCCCAAGGCTGAAACGGCACCCGTCAAGGGGCTGGGCATCGCCGCCGGCGCCAAACGGCCCGGCGCCAAGAAATCCGCCCCGGCCACCGAGGCTGCCCCGGCACCGGCGGAGGCGGCAGCACCCGCCCCGGCACCCGAAGCTGACGCTGCCCAATCTGAAGCCCCCAAGGCTGAGGCGGCCCCCGTCAAAGGGCTGGGCATCGCCGCGGGCGCCAAGCGGCCAGGTGCCCGCAAGACGGCCCCGGCGGCACCCGCGGCACCGTCCGCGGAGGCCCAACCGTCCGCACCCGCTGCGCCCTCAGCCCAGGCTGAGCCCTCTGCGCCGGCTGAGCCCTCAGCGCCGGCGGGGAACTCTGCGCCGGCGGCGGCCCAACCCGCCCCGGCGGAACCCGCCGACGGCAACGGGCAGACCGAACCGGTGAAGGGCCTGGGCATCGCCAAGGGCGCTCGCCCGCCGGGCAAGCGGAGCTGAGCCCCGCAACCGCGAGGCTTCGCCGACGAATCCGCCGGCCGCTCAGCCGACTTTGGTCAGCCAGAACGGCACCCGGGTGACCTGCCCCCCGGGGCAGTCGCCGTTGGAGTCGGCGAGCAGTGTTCCCGACAGCGCGACCGGGTCCACCGAGTAGTGCATGGTCACCGGCGCGTAGCTGCCGTCCGCACAAACCACGCCATCGGGCTTGGAGACGGTGAAGTTCCAGCGTCCGCCGGTCATGGTGGCGGTGCTGGTCCAGCCCACGTTGCTGGCGATACTTGCCGTGCAGCCCTCCGTGGCGCAGTTCGACGCGACCGTCGCCACCAGGCCCTCCTCGCCGCCGTCGATCGCATAGGTGCCGTTGAGCAGGGCGGGGTTCGCGTTCGCCGGTGCCGCCAGGCCGGGCAGCACGACCCCGGTCAGGGCGATGGCCAGGGCTCCGGGGAGCGTTCGTCTCATTGTCTGCGCCTCCATAGTTGAGTCGGGAGGCCCACAGTGTCGGGGCGCCGGGCCGGGTGAGGGCGCCGACACACCGGCACCGACCGGCACGGTTGGATACCGATCAGAACGCGACGGGGAGACCTGCCTGCCGGCCGTGGGACAATCTCGTTCGTGACTACCCATCAGGTGCCCTGGCAAACGGCCGGTCACCATCGTCGGCCGCGGACGTTCGCGCAGTCCAGCAAGCTGCAGGACGTCCTCTACGAGATCCGCGGACCCGTGCACGACCACGCCGCCCGGCTGGAGGCCGAGGGACACCGCATCCTGAAGCTGAACATCGGCAATCCGGCCCCGTTCGGCTTCGAGGCCCCCGACGTGATCATGCGCGACATGATCCAGGCGCTGCCCCACGCTCAGGGCTACTCCGACTCCAAAGGCATCCTGTCGGCGCGCCGCGCGGTGGTCACCCGCTACGAACTCGTCGAGGGATTCCCCCGGTTCGACGTCGACTCGGTCTACCTGGGCAACGGGGTGTCGGAGTTGATCACGATGACCCTGCAGGCCCTGCTGGACAACGGCGACCAGGTGCTCATCCCCGCCCCGGACTACCCGTTGTGGACCGCCTCGACCTCGCTGGCCGGCGGCACGCCGGTGCACTACCTGTGTGACGAGACCAACGGCTGGCAACCCGATCTCGCTGATCTGGAGTCCAAGATCACCCCCCGCACCAAGGCGCTGGTGGTGATCAACCCGAACAACCCCACCGGCGCGGTCTACAGCCGGGAGATGCTGACGCAGATCGCCGAACTGGCCCGCAAGCACGAGCTGCTGCTGCTGGCCGACGAGATCTACGACAAGATCCTCTACGGTGACGCCACCCACATCCCGCTCGCGACCGTAGCGCCTGACCTACTGTGCTTGACTTTTAATGGCCTGTCCAAGGCCTACCGGGTCGCCGGCTATCGGTCCGGGTGGCTGGTGATCTCCGGCCCGACCGATCACGCGTCCAGTTTCATCGAGGGCATCAGCCTGCTGGCCAACATGCGGCTGTGCCCGAACGTGCCCGCGCAGCACGCCATTCAGGTGGCCCTGGGCGGACACCAGAGCATCGAGGATCTGGTGCTGCCGGGTGGCCGGCTGCTCGAGCAGCGTGACGTCGCGTGCGCCAAGCTCAACGAGATCCCGGGCGTGTCCTGCGTCACCCCGCAGGGTGCGCTGTACGTCTTCCCGAGGCTGGATCCCGAGGTCCACGACATCGTCGACGACGAGAAACTCGTCCTCGATCTGTTGCTCGACGAGAAGATCCTGGTGACCCAGGGCACCGGTTTCAACTGGCCCGCCCCCGATCATCTGCGGATCGTGACCCTGCCGTGGGCGCGGGACCTGGCCAATGCCATCGAGCGGCTGGGCAACTTCCTCGCCAGCTACCGCCAGTAGTCGAGTGGGCCACTCGCACTCCCATTCCCATTCGGACAGCCAGCCGGCTCCGCTGAGCCCATTGGCCGCCAGGCTCGTCGTCATCGCCCTTGCGCTCAGCGCCCTCGCAGTCGTGATCGGCGCGGTGCTGCTGTGGCCGTCGGGATCGAAGGTCGATGTCCCGCTGCCGTTCCAGAACACCGTCGGGGGTTCGGTCACCACCGAGCGCGGGCAGGTGACGGCCACCGCGCTGGCCGACTGCGGCAGCCCTTCGGCGGGAGGCGTACTCACCGGCGGGCCCGCACCCGGGATACCCGGCACCGGAACCTGCGTGCAAGCCATGATCGGCATCGACACCGGGCCCAACGCCGGGGCGGCGACCATGCTGGAGTTCTCGCCGGGTCCCGGACAACCGGACCTCCTCGCCGGCGAACACATCCGGATGTTCCGCCAGGTCGACCAGCAGGGGGCCACCAGCTACGGGTTCTACGACTACGAACGCACCTGGCCCCTGCTGACGGTGGCCGCCGCTTTCGCGCTCGTCATCGTGGCCGTCGCCCGGTGGCGCGGCCTGCGGGCGCTGGCAGGGATCGTCGTCGCCTTCGGCGTGCTGGTGGTGTTCCTGCTGCCGGCGTTGCGGGATGGCGCCCCGGCGGTCCCGGTGGCGCTGGTCGCCTCCGCCGCGATCCTGTTCGTGGTCATCTACCTGGCCCACGGCGTGAGCCTGCGCACCAGCTCGGCGTTGCTGGGCACCCTGCTGGCGATGCTGCTGGCGGCCGGGCTGTCCTGGGCGGCCATCGAGTTCACCCATCTGACCGGCCTGGCCGACGACCAGAACAACCAGGTGGCGGCCTACCTCGACAACGTCTCGATCAAGGGACTGCTGCTGGCCGGGTTCATCATCGGCTCGCTCGGCGTGCTCAACGACGTCACGATCACCCAGGCCTCGGCGGTGTTCGAACTGGCCCACCTCGCCCACGGCACCCGGCGGCAGATCTTCCTGCGCGGGATGCGGGTGGGCAGTGACCACATCGCCAGCACGGTGTACACCCTGGTACTGGCCTATGCGGGCAGTTCGCTGCCGCTGCTGCTGCTGTTCAGCGTCGCCGACCGGTCCCTGATCGACGTGCTGACCAGCGAGGGGGTGGCCGTCGAGGTGGTCCGGTCGGCCGTGGGCGGTATCGCCCTGGCGCTGGCGGTTCCGCTGACCACGGCGGTGGCCGCCGTGCTGGCGACCCCTGGCCCCGCTACCGGTCCAGCAGACCCAGCAGATAGCGGCCATACCCCGACTTGAGCAGGGTCTGCGCGCGCGCGGCGAGTTGGCCCTCGTCGATGAAGCCGGCCCGCCAGGCGACCTCCTCGGGGCAGGACACCTTCAGTCCCTGACGGGCCTCGATGGTCCGCACGAAGTTGCTTGCCTCGAGCAGGGATTCGTAGGTGCCGGTGTCCAGCCACGCGGTTCCCCGGGGCAGCAACTCGACGGCCAGTCGGCCCCGGTTGAGGTAGACCCGGTTGACATCGGTGATCTCCAGTTCGCCGCGAGCCGAGGGCCGCAGGCCGCGGGCGATCTCCACGACGTCGTTGTCGTAGAAATACAGCCCCGGTACCGCATAGTGCGACTTGGGGGTGGCCGGCTTCTCCTCGATGCTCAATGCCGTTCCGTCCGAGGCGAATTCAACAACCCCGTAGTCCGACGGGTTGGCCACCCGGTAGGCGAACACCGCGCCGCCGTCGATGGCGCTGAACCGGCTCAGGCTGGTGCCGACCCCGGATCCGTAGAAGATGTTGTCCCCCAGGATCAACGCGACCGGCCCGGAGCCGATGTGCTCGGCGCCGATCAGGAATGCCTGCGCCAGGCCGTCGGGGCGCTCCTGGGTGGCGTAGGTGATGCTGATCCCGAACTGCGAGCCGTCACCGAGGAGCCGTTCGAACGCGGGCCGGTCCTGCGGGGTGGCGATCACCAGGACGTCGCGGATGCCGGCCATGATCAGGGTGGACAGCGGGTAGTAGATCATCGGCTTGTCATAGACCGGCAACAGCTGTTTGCTGACGCCCTGGGTGATCGGGTGCAGGCGGGTTCCCGAGCCACCGGCCAGGATGATGCCGCGCATGAGGATCAGTCCTGCAGGTCGGCGTCGGTCAGTTCCGTCGCGGCCAGCGCGGCAGGCAGGTCGTCATGGCGGAACGCGGCGGTGACCTTGTCGTGGACCACCCGGAACGCCGATGCGGCCGTGCGCACGTCGGTCGGGCCGGCCTTCGGGGCGATCCGCTCCTCGACGACCACCACGCCGTCGTGGTAGTAGATTCGGCCCACCTCGACGGTCGCGGCGGCACGCTGGGCCCAGTCGCGCAGTGCGGTATGGCCCTGCGCGGCGCCATGGGCGTCCCCGATCTCGACGTCGTCACTGGACAACGCGGTCAAGGTGTCCAGGTCACCGGAGTTCAGTGCGTCGTGCCAGGCCAGCACGGTGGCGATCTCGGACGTGCTCATGGTGGCAACCTACCGCAGCTAGAAGGGTGTACGGGCCAGCCAGGTGTCCCACACCGCCCGGTCGCCGAACACCTCTAGGCCCAGTTCGTCGGCACTGCCGCGGCGGACCAGGGCGAGCAGCAGGTCGCGGGCCGGGCCGCGCAGTGCGGTGGTGGCCCGGCCGTGCTCGTGGTCGACGGCGATGCCGTCGGGCCGGCCGAGGATCGTCCACTCCCCGTCGGCCCCCAGGCCCGGGTCGGTGGCATGCAGGTGCAGCGAATGCCCATCGCCGAGGGGGCGGTCCCCGCCGGCCGGGCCTTCGTCGTCGGCGCGGGCCACCACCCGTTCCAGGTACTCGGTGACAGCGTCCGCGGCGATCGCCGGGTCGACCTGGAAGCTCGCACCGAGTGCCAGCGCGGCGTCGGCTCGATGCACCAGGGTCTCGTGCAGGCGCCGGCGGATCCACCACCGGGCCGGGCGCGGGCCCAGGAAGGTCCAGACCGCGGTCTGCGGGCCGGTGCGCCCGACGGCGGCGATCAGGTGCCGTGCCCCGTCGTGCAGCCAGCGGGTCTGTCCGTCTGGGTCGTCGGGCGGGACTCCCCCGGCGACGGTGCGCGGGTCGATGAACTCCATCGAGGCCTCGGCGACGATTTGCGCACACCAGCGGTCGCCCCGGCCGACGTGGCGCATCAACTGCCCCAGCGTCCACTCCGGGCAGGTGGGAACCGGCCTGGACAGGTCGGCGCCGCGCAACAGTTCGGCGAAGGAGGCGTTCTCGGCGGTCAATTCGGCGGCGGTGTCCCCTGCCGCCCCTGCGGTATCCACGGCCTGAACTTACGCCGGGCAGTCCGAGGATCCCGGGCACCCGTCCGATGACGGGGTTTGCACGGTCGTCGGCGGCGAGGTCTGGGGTGTTGTCCGGGTTGTCGGGGTGGGCGCGGGTGCGGTCGCCGTGGCGGTCTGTTCACCCGCCCCGGACTCAGCTGTCGAGGCGGGCGTGGCGGTGCCCTGCGGCCCGGCCGATGGAGTCGCGGACTGGGCTGAGGACTGGGTTGATGACTGGGTTGCGGTCGCCGGTACGGAGGAGGTCTCCGCCGAGGTCTCGGTGGACCTCTGGCCGGACGTCTCGGTAGTCGACGCCTCTGCAGACGTCTCGGCAGACGTCTCCACAGACGTCTCGGAAGAGGTCTCCGGCGCCGCGGGTGTGGCGGTGTAGCGGGGTGCCGGGGAAGCTCCCTGGGGTACCCGCACAACCGGCGGGAGCAGGGCCGCTATCACTTCAGGGACCAGCGCCGGCGGCGGGGCGGCGGCCGGGCCGGGGATGGGCGCCGCGGGAAAGGCCGGGGCCGGTGCGGGGGCCGCGGGGGCAGCCGGGGCCGCGGGAAGGGGCGGGGCCGCGGGCACGGGTGCCGGCACGACTGCCGGTGCCGGCATCGGCGCCACCACCGCTCGCGGCGCCTCCTGGACCACCGGCACCGGTGCCCTGATCGTCTCGGGCGTCGCCGGCACGCCGCCGGCCCCGGTCGGGTTCTCCGCCGGCCTGGAGTCGACCGCAGGGCGGATGGTGACCGCCAACGAGATCACCAACGCCATGAACCCGACGACGAAGAGCGTGGTCAGTGCGCTGCCCAGCAGCAGCGGTGGCCGCCCGGCAGGCTGCTCGGGGGCGGCCGGTCCCGGACCGGTGCCGTCTGCCGCAACCGCGTGGAGATCTTCGGAGTTATCGGCCCCGGGATCGGCCGCGACTTCGGGCGGAGCACCGCCGTCGAGGCCGACGGCGCTGTAGCCCAGCGCCCAACCCGAATCGGCCAGCAGGGTGGGACCGGCCTCGGTGGCAGCCTGCGGATCGGGCGCGGCGCCGGCCTCGCGGAACCAGCCGGTCGCCGACCCCAGGCCCACCGTCTCGGCATCGAAGCGCGGGACGGTGGCGCCGGCCAGCGCGGCGCCGCGGGCCAGTGCCAACTCCGCATCGTCGGGGCGGCGCACGGGCAGCGACGTGGACGCCGCCAGCCGGGCGGTCAGCGCGTCCACCCCGGCGCCCGGGCCGACGACGAACACCGTCTGCGGCGGGTCGGACAGGGTCTCCAGGCCGCCGACCATGGCGATCACGTCCCCGGCCGCATCGGAGTCGGCCAGGCTGCGGCTGGATACCCGGACCACCGCGCCGTCCTCGGTCTGCACCACCGCGAGGGTGGCCAGATCCTGCTCGACGAACAGCAGCGCGGTGCGTCGGCAACCGGTGCTCCGGCCGATCGCCACAGCCAGCGCGCTGGCGGCGTGCAGTTCGGAGACCAGGGTGACCTCGGCGATGTCCAGGGGCCGCAGAGCTTCCCGCAGCCGGGCCGCGGCGGCGTGGTCGGTCCACGCGACTCCCACACCGACCAGCTTGTGGCCGCTGTCGATGGCGCTCTCCCGGGTGCCCAGGATCGCCGCGACGACCTGTTCGACCGAACCCGTCAGCGACAGGTGGTCGACGGTGACGCCGTCGGCGTCGGCGCCCTCGACGAGCACCATGCGCACGGCTGCGGGTGTCATCGACACCCCGAGCACGACCTCCACCCCGCCTCCATCCATGAACCTATCGGTTCATCGGCGCCGGACCGGCCGGCGTTACCTCAGCGGATGAAGTTCTTGTAGGAACGTGACGGGGTCGGCCCGCGCTGGCCCTGGTACTTCGACCCCACCGAGGCGCTGCCGTAAGGGTGCTCGGCCGGACTGGACAGCCGGAACAGGCACAGCTGTCCGATCTTCATGCCCGGCCACAGCGTGATGGGCAGGTTGGCGACGTTGGACAGCTCCAGCGTGATGTGCCCGGAGAAGCCCGGGTCGATGAAGCCGGCGGTGGAGTGGGTCAGCAGGCCCAGCCGGCCCAGCGAGGACTTCCCCTCGAGACGCCCGGCGAGGTCGTCGGGCAGTGTGCAGCACTCCAGTGTGGCGCCCAGCACGAACTCACCGGGGTGCAGGACGAACGGCTCGCCCCCGTCGGGCCGGACCAGGCTGGTCAGCTCGTCCTGCTGCTCGGCAGGGTCGATGTGGGTGTAGCGGGTGTTGTTGAACACCCGGAAGAGGTTGTCGAGCCGGACGTCGACGCTGGACGGCTGAACCAGCGTGTCGTCGAACGGGTCGATTGCCAGCCGGCCGGCAGCGACCTCGGCACGGATGTCACGATCGGAGAGCAGCACGGGTCAGAGCGTATCGCCGCTCAATCCCCGCCGGGCGGTTGCTATCCTCAGCGGCACACGCCGATGTAGTTCAATGGCAGAACATCAGCTTCCCAAGCTGAATACGCGGGTTCGATTCCCGTCATCGGCTCCACGAAACGCGGC
>CAYURT010000081.1:0-11287 GCA_964447215.1 uncultured Mycobacterium sp. | reverse complement strand
GTCGCGGTGGTCAACGCGATGAACTTCGTCGACGGTCTCGACGGGCTGGCCGCCGGGCTGGGCCTGATCACGGCGATGGCCATCTGCCTGTTCTCGGTCGGGCTGCTGCGTGACCACGGCGGCGACGTGTTGTTCTATCCGCCGGCGGTGATCTCGGTGGTGTTGGCCGGCGCCTGCCTGGGGTTCCTGCCGCACAACTTCCACCCGGCCCGGATCTTCATGGGCGATTCCGGGTCGATGCTGGTCGGCCTGATGCTGGCCGCCGCGTCGACGACGGCGGCCGGGCCGATCACCCAGAGTGCCTACGGCACCCGCGACGTCTTCGCGCTGCTGGCCCCGTTCCTGTTGGTGGTCGCGGTGGTGTTCGTACCCGCGCTCGACATGCTGCTGGCCATCGTGCGCCGCACCCGGGCCGGCCGCAGCCCGTTCAGCCCGGACAAGATGCACCTGCACCACCGGCTGCTGCAGATCGGACACTCGCACCGCCGGGTCGTGCTGATCATCTACCTGTGGGTGGCCATCGTCGCCCTGGGCGCGGCCAGTGCCATCTTCTTCGACCCGCGCCACTCGGGTCTGGTGATGCTGGCGGTCACCGTCGTCGCCGTCCTGGCGACGGTGGTTCCGCTGCTGCGCGGCGAGCGTCCCGAGGACGACGACGCCGACCTCACGCTGTTGCGCGACAGCGTCTACGGCGACGGTCACGACGGAGGCCGGGACCGTCGCTACGACAGTAGGTAGTAGACCGAATTCCGCCCTCTGACCGTGTGGTACGGTGCTGTCGAAAACCCGGGAAACCCCGGCGATCAGGCACTTTTCCAATCGAGACGAGGATGGACGCGTGACGACACCTGCGCACGATGCGCCGCTGGTGTCGCCGTCCGTTGCCTTCCGTCCCGTCCGTCTTTTCGCCATCTGCTGCGCGCTGGCCGTCGCGGTCCTGATCGCCGCTGCTCTGCTCGGCGCCGTCATGTTCGGGGTCTTCTTCGCCCTCGGCCTGGGCATGGGGCTTACCAACGCTCTGCTGGTGCGGCGCTCGGTACAGAAGATCACCGCCGAGGCCCATCCGCTCAAGAGCAAGATGGCGCTGAACTCGGCCACCCGGCTGATGGTGATCAGCGTGATCGGGCTGATCATCGGCTACGTGTTCCGGCCGCTGGGCCTCGGTGTGGTCTTCGGACTGGCGATTTTCCAAATTTTGCTCGTTTTCAGCACAGCGCTGCCGGTGTGGAAGAAGATTCGCAGTGGCGATGCTGTCGCGGGAGTAGGCGCCGAGGAGGCAGCGGGTAGTTGAGGAACACCGGGACATTGAGGACATCACGATGAACGAGCGCATCCTCGCCGAGGCCGCGATCGAGGTCGGTCACCACACCACCGCGAAGTGGCTGGGCATGACGGTCAACACCGACACCATCCTGTCCACGGCCATCGCCGGCGCGATCGTCATCGGCCTGGCGTTCTTCCTGAGGGCCAAGGTGACGTCCTCGGGAGTGCCGACCGGGGTGCAGTTGTTCTGGGAGTCCATCACCACCCAGATGCGCGGTCAGATCGAGTCCGCGATCGGGATGAAGATCGCCCCGTTCGTGCTGCCGCTGGCGGTGACGCTGTTCGTCTTCATCCTGGTGGCGAACTGGCTGGCGGTGCTGCCGGTCCAGTACTCCGACTCCACCGGCATCCACGAACTGCTGAAGCCGGCCGCCGCCGACATCAACTTCGTGCTCGCGCTGGGTCTGTTCGTGTTCCTGTGCTACCACGCCGCCGGCTTCTGGCGCCGTGGCGTCGTCGGCCATCCGCTGCGGCTGCTCAAGGGGCACGTGGCGTTCCTGGCCCCGATCAACCTGGTCGAGGAGATCGCCAAGCCGATCTCGCTGTCGCTGCGACTCTTCGGCAACATCTTCGCCGGCGGGATCATGGTCGCGATCATCGCGCTGTTCCCGGCCTGGATCCTGTGGGCCCCCAACGCGCTGTGGAAGGCCTTCGACCTCTTCATCGGCCTGATCCAGGCGTTCATCTTCTCGCTGCTGACGATCCTGTACTTCGGTCAGTCGATGGAGTTGGGCGATGACCACTGACCGCATCGCTGAGCACTGCTGAACCCAACTCGACAACCCAGCTCTGGTAGGACCGCTTACCAGTAATCAAGGAGGATAAGGAATGGATCCCACAATCGCTGCCGGAGCGCTCATCGGTGGTGGACTTCTCTTGGGCGGCGGCGCGATCGGCGCGGCGATCGGCGACGGCGTCGTCGGTAGCGCGCTGGTAAACGGTGTCGC
Source organism: uncultured Mycobacterium sp. (assembly GCA_964447215.1). Lineage (GTDB taxonomy): Bacteria > Actinomycetota > Actinomycetes > Mycobacteriales > Mycobacteriaceae > Mycobacterium. The sequence goes on along the minus strand of CAYURT010000081.1, from coordinate 9,017 downwards.
CCGGCAGCCGGAGGCGCAGGGCAGGCTCTTCGTCCCGTTCTTCATCACGGTGGGTCTGGTCGAGGCCATGTACTTCATCAACCTGGCCTTCATGGCACTGTTCGTGTTCGCCACGCCCGTCGGTTAATCACCGCCATGGGTGACGTCAGCGTCATGATCTCGGCGGCGGAGGACGGCGGACAGAACTTCCTGCTGCCCAACGGCACGTTCTTCTTCGTGCTGGCCATCTTCCTGATCGTGCTCGGGGTGATCGGCAAGTTCGTCGTGCCGCCGATCCAGAAGGTGCTCGGTGAGCGGGAACAGATGGTGGTCAAGACCGCCGAGGACAACCGCAAAGCGGCCGAGCAGGAAGCGTCGGCCGAGGCCGACTACGCCGCACTGCTGGGCGGGGCGCGGACCGAGGCGGCCGGCATCCGCGACGAGGCCAGGGCCGAGGGTCGGCAGATCCTCGACGACATGCGGGGCCGCGCCAACGAGGAGTCGGCGGCGGCCATGCAGCAGGCCAACGACGAGCTCAAGCGGGAGAGTGACGCCATCGCCGTTGAACTCGCGTCCTCGGCGGAGACACTGTCGGCCCGGCTGGCCAGCAGGGTCCTCGGGGTCGAGATCTCCAGCGCGGCAACAGGCTCGGGGCGGTAGGCGATGGCAACCTTCTTTGGGCAGCTCGTCGGCTTCTTCGTCATCGTCTGGGGCATCAACAAGTGGGTCGTGCCGCTGGTGCGCCGTGCCATGGCCAACCAGCAGGAGACGGTGCGCACCCAGCTCGACGAGAGCGCCGAGGCGACCCGCCGGCTGGCGGAGTCCAGCGCGTACCACGCCAAGCGGATCGAAGAGGCGCGGGTCGAGGCCAAGCACATCACCGACGAGGCGCGGACCGACTCGGTGCGGATCGCCGAGCAGCTGCGCGCCCAGGCCGATGTCGAGGTCGAACGGATCAAAGTCCAGGGCGCCCAGCAGGTCTCGCTGCTGCGGGCTCAGCTCATCCGGCAGCTGCGCGGTGATCTGGGCACCGAGTCGGTGCGACGGGCGACTGACCTGGTGCGCGGATACGTCGCCGACCCGGCGGCCCGCTCGGCCACGGTGGACCGCTTCCTGGACGACCTCGACTCGATGACCGCGACCGCCTTCGCCCCTGAGGTCGAGTCCTCGGATCTGCGCTCAGCGAGCCGCGACGCGCAGGCCGCCCTGGTGACGCGGCTGGAGGCGGTGGCCGGTTCACTGTCGGGCGAGCAGCTGTCGGCGCTGTCCGACGAGCTGACCGCGGTGGTCAAACTGCTCATCGCCGAGCCGATCCTGGCCCGGCACCTCGCCGAGGCCTCCGGTGAGACCGAGGCCAAGAAGCAGATGCTGCAACGGCTGCTCGGGGGCAAGGTCGGCACCACCACGCTCGACCTGCTCGACACCGCCGTCTCGGTGCGCTGGTCGACCACCACCGATTTTGTGGACGCGGTCGAACACACTGGCCAGCTCGCGCTGCTGGCCCGCGCCGACCGGGAGAACCAGGCCGACGAGGTCGCCGAACAGCTGTTCCGGTTCGGCCGGCTGCTCGATGCCCAGCCCCGGTTGAACGTCCTGCTCAGCGACTACTCCAAGCCCGCCGCCGACCGGGTCGGACTGCTGCGCTCGGTGCTCGGCCGGGCAAGCGGAGCCAACTCGACAGCGGGGGCGTTGCTGATCCAGAGCGTCGAACTGCTGCGCGGTGAACGCGCCGACGAGGCGGTCAGCCGGCTGGCCCAGCTGGCCGTCGCCCGCCGCGGGGAGATCGTCGCCGAGGTCACCGCGGCGGCGGAGATCAGCGATGCGCAACGGACCCGGCTGACCCAGGTCCTCACCCGCATCTACCACCACCCGGTATCGGTGCAGCTCAACATCGACCCCGCGGTGCTGGGTGGGCTGTCCGTCGTCGTCGGCGACGAGGTCATCGACGCGACGCTGTCCTCCCGGCTCACCGCAGCGGCGACCAGGCTCCCCGACTAGCGCCGGCCCACAGACATCCATCCGAAGACAAGAAGGCAGGAAGACGAAAAGCCATGGCAGAGTTGACCATCTCCGCGGACGATATCCAGGGCGCCATCGCCGACTACGTGGCCAGCTTCGAGGCCGGCACCGGGCGCGAGGAGGTCGGTACCGTCATCGACGCCGGTGACGGCATCGCCCACGTCGAGGGCCTGCCCTCGGTGATGACCCAGGAGCTGCTGGAGTTCGCCGGCGGCGTGCTCGGTGTGGCCCTCAACCTCGACGAGCACAGCGTCGGCGCGGTGATCCTCGGCGACTTCGAGAAGATCGAGGAGGGCCAGTCGGTCAAGCGCACGGGCGAGGTGCTGTCGGTGCCGGTCGGCGACGCGTTCCTCGGCCGCGTGGTCAATCCGCTCGGAGAGCCGATCGACGGGCGCGGCGACATCACCGCCGAAACCCGCCGCGCCCTGGAACTGCAGGCCCCCTCCGTGGTCCAGCGGCAGAGCGTGAGCGAGCCCCTGCAGACCGGTATCAAGGCCGTCGACGCGATGACCCCCATCGGCCGCGGTCAGCGCCAGCTGATCATCGGTGACCGCAAGACCGGCAAGACGGCCGTCTGCGTGGACACCATCCTCAACCAGCGCCAGAACTGGGAGACCGGCGATCCGAAGAAACAGGTCCGCTGCGTCTACGTCGCGGTCGGCCAGAAGGGCACCACCATCGCCAGCGTGCGACGCGCGCTGGAGGAGGGCGGCGCGATGGACTACACCACCATCGTCGCCGCGCCGGCCTCGGATGCGGCGGGCTTCAAATGGCTCGCGCCCTACACCGGCTCGGCCATCGCCCAGCATTGGATGTACGACGGCAAGCACGTGCTGATCGTTTTCGACGACCTCACCAAGCAGGCCGAGGCTTACCGCGCCATCTCGCTGCTGCTGCGCCGCCCGCCGGGCCGCGAGGCCTACCCGGGTGACGTGTTCTACCTGCACTCCCGCCTGCTGGAGCGCTGCGCCAAGCTCTCCGACGAGCTCGGCGGCGGTTCGATGACCGGCCTGCCGATCATCGAGACCAAGGCCAACGACATCTCGGCCTACATCCCCACCAACGTCATCTCGATCACCGACGGGCAGTGCTTCCTGGAGACCGACCTGTTCAACCAGGGCGTGCGCCCGGCGATCAACGTCGGCGTCTCGGTGTCCCGGGTGGGCGGCGCCGCACAGATCAAGGCGATGAAGGAAGTGGCCGGCTCGCTGCGGCTGGACCTCTCGCAGTACCGCGAGCTGGAGGCGTTCGCCGCCTTCGCCTCCGACCTCGACGAGGCCTCCAAGGCCCAGCTCGAGCGCGGCGCCCGGCTGGTCGAGCTGCTCAAGCAGCCTCAGTACAGTCCGATGTCGGTCGAGGATCAGGTGGTGGCCATCTTCCTGGGCACCAAGGGGCATCTCGACTCGGTCCCGGTGGCCGACGTCTCCCGCTTCGAGGCGGAGTTCATCGAGCACGTCAAGGCCGCCCGGCCCGAGGTGCTCACTGAGATCAAGGACAGCCAGAAGCTCAGCGAGGAGACCGAGAACAAGCTCAACGACATCGTCGCGGACTTCAAACGCGGCTTCGCCACCTCCGACGGCAGCTCGGTGGTTCCCGACGCGCACGTCGCGGCGATGGACGAGGCCGACGTGGAGAAGGAGAAAGTCCAGGTTCGCAAGCCCGCCCCGAAGAAGAAGTAAGAAGACGTCAGATGGCAGCGACACTTCGTGAACTCCGCGGCCGGATCCGTTCGGCCGGGTCGATCAAGAAGATCACCAAGGCCCAGGAGCTGATCGCCACCTCGCGGATCGCCAAGGCCCAGGCGCGGGTCGAGGCGGCCCGGCCCTACGCGGCGGAGATCACCGACATGCTGACCAACCTGGCCGCGGAGTCCGCCCTGGACCACCCGCTGCTGGTCGCCCGGGAGAACCCGCAGCGGGCCGCTGTTCTGGTGGTGTCCTCCGACCGTGGCCTGTGCGGCGCCTACAACGCCAACCTGCTGCGCCGCTCCGAGGAGCTGATGTCGCTGCTGCGCGAGGAGGGCAAGACCCCCGTCCTCTACGTGGTGGGCCGCAAGGCGCTGAGCTACTTCAGCTTCCGGAACTGGACGATCACCGGCTCCTGGATCGGATTCTCCGAGAAGCCCACCTACGAGAACGCCCAGGAGATCGCCGACACCCTGGTGGAGAGCTTCCTGGCCGGCGCCGACGATGCCGGCGACGACCCCGGCGCGGACGGCACCCTGGGCGTCGACGAACTGCACATCGTGTTCACCGAGTTCCGGTCGATGCTGACCCAGGTGGCCGAGGCCCGCCGGATCGCCCCGATGGAGGTCGAGTACGTCGAGGAGGACACCGGGCTGCACACCCTGTTCTCCTTCGAGCCCGACGCCGACGCGCTCTTCGGCTCGCTGCTGCCCCGCTACGTCGCCACCCGCATCTTCGCCGCGCTGCTGGAAGCGGCCGCCTCGGAGTCGGCGTCGCGGCGCCGGGCGATGAAGGCGGCGTCGGACAACGCCGACGACCTCATCAAGATCCTCACCCTGATGGCCAACCGGGAACGCCAGGCCCAGATCACCCAGGAAATCAGCGAAATCGTCGGCGGCGCCAACGCACTGGCCGACGCGGCGAAGAAATAGACCCCGAACGGAGAAGGAAATGACAGTTACCGCCGAGAGCCCCAATTCCACCTCGAAGGACACCGCAGGCCGGGTAGTCCGCATCACCGGCCCGGTCGTCGACGTCGAGTTCCCCCGCGGCGCGGTCCCCGGACTGTTCAACGCGTTGCACGCCGAGATCACCTACGGCGAGCTGGCCAAGACGCTGACCCTGGAGGTCGCCCAGCACCTCGGGGACAGCCTGGTGCGCACCATCTCCATGCAGCCCACCGACGGGCTGGTGCGCGGGGTGGAGGTCATCGACACCGGCGCCCCGATCTCGGTGCCGGTCGGCGACGGGGTCAAGGGACATGTGTTCAACGCCCTCGGCAACTGCCTCGACGAGCCCGGCTACGGCAAGGACTTCGAGAAGTGGTCGATCCACCGCCGGCCGCCGGCCTTCGACGAGCTCGAGCCCCGCACCGAGATGCTCGAGACCGGCCTGAAAGTCGTGGACCTGCTCACCCCCTACGTGCGCGGCGGCAAGATCGCCCTGTTCGGCGGCGCCGGTGTGGGTAAGACGGTGCTCATCCAGGAGATGATCAACCGCATCGCGCGCAACTTCGGCGGCACCTCGGTGTTCGCCGGGGTGGGTGAGCGCACCCGCGAGGGCAACGACCTGTGGGTCGAGCTGCGCGATGCCAACGTGCTCAAGGACACCGCGCTGGTGTTCGGCCAGATGGACGAGCCGCCCGGTACCCGTATGCGGGTGGCGCTGTCGGCGCTGACCATGGCGGAATTCTTCCGCGACGAGCAGGGCCAGGACGTGCTGCTGTTCATCGACAACATCTTCCGGTTCACCCAGGCCGGCTCGGAGGTCTCCACGCTGCTGGGCCGGATGCCCTCGGCGGTGGGATACCAGCCCACCCTGGCCGACGAGATGGGTGAGCTGCAGGAGCGCATCACCTCCACCCGCGGCCGGTCGATCACCTCGATGCAGGCCGTGTACGTGCCCGCCGACGACTACACCGACCCGGCGCCGGCCACCACCTTCGCCCACCTCGACGCCACCACCGAGCTCTCCCGCACGGTGTTCGCCAAGGGCATCTTCCCGGCGGTGGACCCGCTGGCGTCCAGCTCGACGATCCTGGATCCGGCCGTGGTCGGCGACGAGCACTACCGGGTGGCCCAGGAGGTCATCCGGATCCTGCAGCGCTACAAGGACCTTCAGGACATCATCGCCATCCTCGGGATCGACGAGCTCTCCGAGGAGGACAAGCAGTTGGTGAACCGGGCGCGGCGGATCGAGCGCTTCCTGAGCCAGAACATGATGGCCGCCGAGCAGTTCACCGGGCAGCCGGGCTCGACGGTCCCGCTCAAGGAGACCGTCGAGGCGTTCGACAAGCTGGCCAAGGGCGACTTCGACCATCTGCCCGAGCAGGCCTTCTTCCTCATCGGCGGTCTCGACGACCTGGCCAAGAAGGCCGAGAGCCTTGGTGTGAAGCTGTGATCCGGCGCCGGCGGAACCGAAAGGTGAGATGAGATGGCCGAATTGGACGTCGACATCGTCTCCGTCGAACGCAAGATCTGGTCGGGCAAGGCCACCTTTCTGTTCACCCGCACCACATCCGGGGAGATCGGTATCCTGCCCCAGCACATCCCGGTCCTCGCCCAGCTCGTCGATGATGCGATGGTGCGGGTGGAGCGCGAGGGCGAGGAGGACCTGCGCATCGCCGTCGACGGCGGCTACCTCTCGGTGACCGAGGCCGGCGTGACGATCCTCGCCGAGTCGGCGGAGTTCGAGTCAGAGATCGACGCCGACGCGGCCAGGGCCGACGCCGACTCCGATGACCCGCGGGTCGCGGCCCGGGGCAGAGCCCGGCTGCGCGCGCTCGGCCAACTCGACTAGCCGGGTCCGCCGATGAGCGCGCCCGAGTACCTGAGCGAGGCGCTGCTCATCGTCATGGCACTGGCCGTCGCGGTGCTCGGGTTCCGGCTGTGGAACATGCGCCGGGGCGGAACCGCGGCGATCCTCCGCGACACCCCGGCGGTCGGCGGCCACGGCTGGCGCCACGGGGTGGTGCGCTACCGCGGCGACGAGGCCAGCTTTTACCGGCTCTCCAGCCTGCGGTTGTGGCCGGACCGCCGGCTCGGTCGGCGCGGACTCGAGATCGTTGGCCGACGCGCCCCGCGCGGCGACGAGTTCGACATCATGACCGAGGAGATCGTCGTCCTGGAGTTGGCCGACAGCACCGGGGGCCGCAACCGCGGCTATGAGATCGCTCTCGACCGGGGGGCGCTGACGGCCTTCCTGTCCTGGCTGGAGTCGAGGCCCTCTCCCAGGGCACGTCGGCGCAGCGCCTGACCGAACCTAGCCGGGGGGCCGCTGGGCGCCCGGGCCGCCGGGCTGCCAGAGCACGTCGCCGCCGGGATTGGCGACCCGGCACAGGATGAACAAAAGGTCCGAGAGGCGGTTGAGGTATCGGGCGGGTAATGGGCTGACGGTCTCCGGGTGAGCTTTGACCGCGACCCACGCCGAACGCTCGGCGCGCCGGGTCACCGTCCGCGCGACGTGGAGGAGTGCGGACAACGCCGAGCCGCCCGGCAGGATGAACGAGTCCAGCGGCGCCAGGTTCTCGTTGTACTCATCGCACCATGTCTCCAGGCGGGTGATGTAGTCCTCGGTGATCCGCAGCGGCGGATACTCGGGGTCGGCCGCGACCGGCGTCGAGAGGTCGGCGCCGGCATCGAACAGGTCGTTTTGAATGGTGAGCAGGATCGAACGCAACGCCTCGTCGGGCTTGCCGAGGGCGACCGCCACTCCGAGCGCGGCGTTGGCCTCGTCGCAGTCGGCGTAGGCAATCAGCCTCGGATCGCTCTTCTCCACCCGGGAGAAGTCGCTGAGTCCGGAGGTGCCGTCATCTCCGGTCCGGGTGTAGATACGTGTCAGGTGAACCGCCATGGTCTCCAACCGTACCGGCGGACAGGGCCGGGTCGGCGGCCCGACTCCACTAAACTCCCCGACGTGAGCGAGCGCTTCCTGGTGACCGGCGGCAACCGCCTGTCCGGTGAGGTGGCGGTGACCGGAGCCAAGAACAGCGTCCTGAAGCTGATGGCCGCCAGCCTGCTCGCCGAAGGCACCACGACGATCACCAACTGCCCGGACATCCTCGACGTGCCGCTGATGGCTGAGGTTCTGCGCGGGCTGGGGGCCAACGTCGAACTCGACGGGGCGACGGTCCGGATCACCTCGCCGGACGAGCCCAAGTACGAGGCCGACTTCGCCGCGGTGCGCCAGTTCCGGGCGTCGGTGTGCGTGCTGGGCCCGCTGGTGGGCAGGTGCAAGCGGGCGCGGGTGGCGCTTCCGGGCGGGGACGCCATCGGTTCCAGGCCGCTGGACATGCACCAGTCCGGTCTGCGTCAGCTCGGGGCGGAATGCACGATCGAGCACGGTTGTGTCGTCGCCTCCGCCGACCGTTTGCGCGGGGCGGAGATCCAACTGGAGTTCCCGTCGGTAGGTGCCACCGAGAACATCCTGATGGCCGCCGTCGTCGCCGAGGGCGTCACCACGATCCACAACGCCGCCCGCGAGCCCGACGTCGTCGATCTGTGCGACATGCTGACCCAGATGGGCGCCCAGATCTCGGGTGCCGGCACCTCCACGCTGACGATCACCGGCGTGCCCAGACTGCATCCCACCGAACACCGGGTGATCGGCGACCGGATCGTCGCATCGACCTGGGGGATCGCGGCGGCGATGACCCGCGGTGACATCTCGGTGACCGGGGTCGATCCTGCGCACCTGCAACTGGTGCTGCACAAACTGCACGACGTGGGTGCCACCGTCACCCAGCACGACGGCGGTTTCCGGGTGGTCCAGTACGAGCGACCCAAGGCGGTCAACGTCGCGACCCTGCCGTTCCCGGGATTTCCCACCGACCTGCAGCCGATGGCGATCGCGCTGGCCGCGATCGCTGATGGGACGTCGATGATCACCGAGAACGTCTTCGAGGCCAGGTTCCGCTTTGTCGAAGAGATGGTCCGGCTCGGCGCCGACGCCCGCACCGACGGCCACCACGCGGTGGTGCGGGGCATAGCGCAGTTGTCCAGCGCCCCGGTGTGGTCGTCGGATATCCGCGCCGGCGCCGGTCTGGTGCTGGCGGGCCTGGTGGCCGACGGGGAGACCGAGGTCCACGACGTGTTCCACATCGACCGCGGCTACCCGCTTTTCGTCGAGGACCTGGTGAGTTTGGGCGCGGAAATAGAACGGGTACACTAGGCGTTGATCGATGGAGTGCCGGAGCCCGATCATCGGGACCGGAAACCCCGGATTTGACTCGGTCGAACCGCTGAAGTAAGCTGGCAGGGTTGCCCTGCTCGCGGGCTAATGCGGGTGTGTTGTTTGAGAACTCAATAGTGTGTTTGGTGGTTTTTGTTTGTTGTT
>CAYURT010000080.1:0-11411 GCA_964447215.1 uncultured Mycobacterium sp. | reverse complement strand
AGGGCTGTTTCCTGACTTTACCCGGGGTGTGGCTCCCCCGGATGGACTCGAACCATCAACCGTCCGATTAACAGTCGGAAGCTCTGCCAATTGAGCTACAGGGGACCGCGTACGCGCCGCGTCGCCGCGGACGGACACCGACTGTAGCCTACCGCCGCCGCACACCGCTCAGCGGGGATCGGGCAGGATGGGGTCATGATCGGTTATCTGGCCGTGTTGGCCGCCGGCTACGTGTTGGGGACGAAAGCGGGCCGTGGGCGCTATGAGCAGATCGCCGGCACCTACCGGGCGGTGACCGGACACCCCGCGACGAAGTCGGTGCTCGACGCGGGCCGTCGCAAGCTAGCCGAGCGGGTCTCGCCCGACCCGGCGATGGTGCGGCTGACCGAGATCGACTCCGAGACCACGGTGATCGAGCCCGACCGCCCCGGTCGCTAGGGTGCGACCGGGATGTTGATCGTCTGACCGGGCAACAGCGGGCCGGTGACCAGGCCGACGCCGGAACTGACCCCGCCGGGGCCGTAGACCCCAACGTTCGGGGTGCCGACGTAGGTGGGCGATCCGTTGGAGTAGCCCATGCAGATCCCGTCTCCGCGCGAGCCGAACCAAGCCAGGCAGTCACCGCTGGCCGAGGCGGCCGGCGCGACGGCGGTGGCCAGCAGGGGCCCGGCGACGATGGCGGCGATCAGCCCAGACGGCCGACCCAGCCTTTTCACGGTAGCCATACCTGACCTTTCGCCCGGGGCGACGCGCCCGTTAGCCCCACAACCATATCCCGATCCGCTCACGCGGTCAGGTCGTCGCCACTGGCCTGCTCCAGCAGGCTGCGGCGGTAGGCCTCCAAGGCCACCAAGTCGCCGAACAGGGCGTGGTAGTCCTCACCCTGTTCGACCGGGGACATCCTCTGCAGCTTGGACTTGACCTCGGCCACCTGGCGGCCCACCCACACCTCCTGAAGACGGGCCAGAACACCGGAGATGTAGCGCGGCAGCCGCCCCTCGTCATCGACCTTTATCGCCTCCACACCCAACTCACTGACCAGGCCCTGGTGGTCCGCGGCGCGTTCACGCACCGCCTCGATCCACTGCGCCCCGGTCTGCCCGGCCGAGGTGCCGCCGGCCGCGGCGACCGCGGCGGCGACCGCGGCGTAGCCGGGCTGGGTGAAGCTCTCCGGCGGCAGCGCGTCGAACACCGGCCCGGCCAGCGCCGGATACTGCAGGGCCGCCTTGAGCGCCTCGCGCTGCGGCCACAGGGTCGGGTCCCGAGGGTCGGGCCGGCCGGAGGCCTCACCCGCCGCCGGCGAGGGGGCGCGAGCCGGGGATGGACGACGACCGGTGCCGCGCCGGGACGGTGCCGCGCCGGCCTGTTCACGGACCCGGCCGACCACCTGGGCGACGTCGTCCCAGCCGACCCATCCGGCCAGTTGCCGGGCGTATTCGTCCCGCAGGGTGGCGTCCTTGATCTGGGCGACCATCGGCACGCACCGGCGCAGCGCCGCGACCCGGCCCTCGGCGCTGTCCAGGTCGTGTTCGGCCAGGGCGGTGCGGATGGCGAACTCGAACAGTGGGGTGCGCCGGGCCACGAGGTCACGCAAGGCCGTGTCGCCGGCGGCCAGGCGCAGGTCGCACGGGTCCATCCCGTCGGCCGCCACCGCCACGAAGCTCTGCCCCGCCAGGTTCTGCTCCCCGGCGAACGCCTTGAGCGCGGCGGCCTGTCCGGCGGCGTCCCCGTCGAAGACGTAGATCAACTCGCCGCGGAAGAACTTGTCGTCCATCATCAGCCGGCGCAGCATCGACAGGTGCTCGTCGCCGAAGGCGGTGCCGCAGGACGCGACGGCGGTGCCGACCCCGGCCAGGTGCATGGCCATCACGTCGGTGTAGCCCTCGACGACGACGGCCTGATGCCCCTTGGCGATATCGCGTTTGGCCAGGTCCAGCCCGAACAGCACCGAGGATTTCTTGTACAGCGTGGTCTCCGGGGTGTTGACGTACTTCGCCTCGATGGGGTCGTCGTCGAAGACCCGGCGGGCTCCGAACCCGAGGGTCTCGCCCGAGGCGCCGCGGATCGGCCACAGCAGCCGGCGGTGGAACCGGTCGATCGGCCCCCGCCGGCCCTCCCGGGACAATCCGGCGGCTTCGAGTTCCCGGAACTCGAAGCCTTTTCGGATCAAATGGCGGGTCAGGGTGTCCCATCCCGAAGGAGCGAAACCACAGCCGAAGCGGTGCGCGGCCTGGGCGTCGAAGTTGCGCTCGGTCAGGTAACGGCGCGCCGGGGCCGCTTCCTCGGACTGCAAAGCGGCGGAATAGAACTCCTGCGCGGCGGCATTGGCGGCCACCAACCTGCTGCGGCTGCCGCGGTCACGCTGGACGCTGGTGCCGCCGCCGGTGTAGGTGACCGCGTACCCGATCCGGTCGGCCAGCAGTTCGACCGACTCGACGAAGCTGACGTGCTCGATCTTCTGCATGAACGCATAGACGTCACCGCCTTCGCCGCAGCCGAAACAGTGGAAGTGACCGTGGTTGGGCCGGACGTGGAAGGACGGCGACTTCTCGTCGTGGAAGGGGCACAGGCCTTTCAGCGAGTCGGCGCCCGCGCGGCGCAACTGGACGTAGTCGCCGACGACGTCCTCGATGCGGACCCGGTCCCGGATGGCGGCGATGTCGGTGTCGGGAATACGTCCCCGCCGGCCGCCGCCCCCCGCCGCCGCTGTCACCGGCTCAGTGTAGGCGGCAGGCTGCGGGCGCCGTCGTCGATGTGCTCCAGCCGTCCCTCGGTGTAGGAGGCGATCTGGTCGACGACGACCCGCAGCCGTCCGGCGTCGTCGGCGGCCTCCTCGAAGGCCGGAGCCAGCAGCGCGTCCAGGGTGGCCGGAGCGTCGCCGAGCAGCCGCCCGGCCACCCGGTGCACCCGTTCGCGCTGACGCTCCTGCAGGGCCAGGTGTCGCGGGTCGGACATGATGAACTGCAGGGCCAGGGTCTTGAGCACCGCGACCTCGGCCCGGACCTCCGTGGGCACCCGCAGATCGGCCTGGTAGCGCACCAACGGCTGCGGTCCGGCGTGCCGGCGGGTCTCGGCGACCGCGGCGGAGGCGAACCGCCCGACCAGCTCACTGGTGAGTCTCTTGAGCGCGACCGAAGCGCCCAGGGTGCCGTCGAACCGCCCGGCCGCGGCCACCACCGGAAGCGCGGACAGCCGCTGGGCGGCCGCCTCCAGGTCCGCGGCGCCGGGGGTCGACTCGGGAGTGGACCCGTAGGCCGAGGCGCCCAGCCGGGCCAGCCCGGCCGCGGCGTCGGAGTCGGCCAGCACCCTCAGGTCGATGCGTCCGGAGATGACACCGTCCTCGACGTCGTGCACCGAGTAGGCGACGTCGTCGGCCCAGTCCATGACCTGGGCCTCCAGGCAGGTCCGGCCCGGCGGCGCGCCGGCCCGGACCCAGTCGGCGATCACCTGGTCGTCGGGATAGAAACCGAACTTCCCGCCGCCGTCGGGGCGGGGCCACGGGTATTTGGTGACGGCGTCGAGGGCTGAGCGGGTCAGGTTCAGCCCGATGCTGCGGCCCTGCGGGTCGAGGACCTTCGGCTCCAGGCGGGTCAGGATCCGGAAATTCTGGGCGTTGCCCTCGAAACCGCCGCAACCGGCGGCGATCTCATCGAGCGCCCGTTCGCCGTTGTGGCCATAGGGCGGATGGCCGATGTCGTGGGCCAGGCCGGCCAGGTCGACCAGATCGGGGTCGCAGCCCAGGGCCACCGCCATGCCCCGGCCGATCTGGGCGACCTCCAGCGAGTGGGTCAGCCTGGTCCGCGGGTTCGCGCTCTCCCTCGGACCGACCACCTGGGTCTTGTCGGCCAGCCTGCGCAGTGCCGCGCTGTGCAGCACCCTGGCCCGGTCGCGGGCGAAGTCGGTGCGGTGCTCGGCGTTGGTTCCGGGCAGCGCGGCGGTCTTGGCCGGCTCGGGCCTCAGGCGCTCCCGGTCCGGCCGCAGATACGGATCGTCGGTGTTCACTGCCGCACAGTCTGCCAAGTTTTGCTGGCACATCGTTTCCGGCCACTAGATTGGCGGGATGCGCACGCACCGTCTGCTCAGTTTGCTGCTCGCCGCATTCGTCGCGGCCGCCACCGTGTTGGCACCGTCGGTGGCCGCCGAGCCGCCGTTCCGGCTGCCCGACTACGTCACCGACAACGCCGGGGTGCTCGACGCGCGTGCGCTGGCCGATGTGCAGAGGTCTGTCGACCAGCTCTACAGCCAGCGGCGGGTTCGGCTGTGGGTGGTCTACGTCGAGGATTTCGATCAGCCGTCCGGGGCCGTCGACTGGGCGAATAGGACCCGTACCGCCAGCGACCTGGGCAGCGGGGACGCCCTCCTGGCGGTCTCGATCGGCCAGCGGTCGTATGCGTTCCTGGTGCCCCCGCAGGCTGCCGGGGGCAGCTCCACCGCCGTCGACGACCTGCGCCGCGACCGCATCGAACCCGCCCTGCGCGACGACGACTGGGCCGGCGCGGCGATCGCGGCGGCCACCGGCCTGGCGGGTGTGGGCGACCGCCCCCGCGGCGGTGGCAGCGGCGGTAGCAGTGGCGGCGGCGTCTCGTTGGTGCCGGTGCTGGTGCTGGCCGGCGGCGGGCTGGTGCTGATCGGCGGGCTTTCGCTGTGGGGCCGGCGCAGCAGGCGCAAGCGCCACCTGGCTGCGGTGGAGGCGGCCAAGCAGATCGACCCCACCGATCCCGAGGCGCTGGCGTCGGTGCCGATCAACGCCCTCGACGAGTTGTCCCGCTCACTGGTGGTCGATGTCGACAACGCGGTGCGCACCAGCGCCAACGAACTGACGCTGGCCGTCGAGGAGTTCGGGGAGGCCCGGACCGCACCGTTCGCCGCGGCGGTCAGCCATGCCCGCCAAACCCTGGAGCAGGCGTTCGCGGTGCGCCAGAAGCTCGACGACGACGTCCCCGAGCCGCTGCCCGAGCGCCGCGCGCTGCTGACTCGGGTGGTGCTCTCGGCGGCGGAGGCCAACCGTGACCTGGAAGCCCAGAACGCGGCATTCCACCAGATGCGGGACCTTGTCATCAATGCGCCCGAGCGTCTGGACGCGTTGACCCGGCGGCTGGTGGACCTCACAACGCGGCTGGAGCCCTCCCAGCAGACCCTGACCCAGCTGCACACCGAGTTCTCCGAGACCGCGCTGGCCTCGGTCTCGCGCAACGTCAACGCGGCCCGGGAGCGGATCGGGTTCGCCGAGCAGACCATCACCCGCGGCCGCGAACTGGCCGCCCGGCCCGTGGCCGGGGAGGTGGGCGAGATCGTCGACTGCGTGCGCGGCGCCGAGTCGGCCCTGCAGCAGACCTCCACCATGCTCGACGCGGTGGACAGCGCCGCCAGCGACATCCGCCGGTCCGTCGCCGCGCTGCCGGCGGCGATCCAGGACATTCAGCGGGGAATCGCCCAGGCCGACGAGGAACTCGCCCAGGGTGGGCTGACCAACGCCGCCGAACTGTCCACCGCCCGGGTCGCCGCGGTGGCGGCCGCCGCGGCCGCGCAGTCCAAGGGACACTCCGACCCGCTGGGAACGTTCACCGAGCTGACCCAGGCCGACGCCAACCTGGACCGGCTGCTGAGCAGTGCGGCCGCCGAACGGGAGGCCGCCGAACGGCTCGAGCGCGCCTACGAGCAGGCGGTCCTGACCGCACAGTCCCGGGTCCGCTCGGTGTCGGAGTACATCGACACCCGTCGCGGCGGCATCGGTCCGGAGGCCCGCACCCGGCTCAACGAGGCGGTGCGCCAACTGGAGACCGCGACCGCCAAACGCAAGACCAGCGTCAGCGACGCGATCGCGCACGCCAACAGCGCGTCGCTGCTGGCCGCCCAGGCCCAGCAACTGGCCAACGCCGATGTCCAGGCCGGGCAACGCCGGTACCAGTCCCACTATCGCGGCGGCCAGTCGGATATGGGCGCGATGATCGGCGGCATCATCCTGGGCAACATCCTCAGCGGCGGCGGTTTCGGCGGCGGCCACCGGGGCGGCGGCAGCGGAGGCGGATGGACCTCGACGACCTACGGGGGCTCCCGGGGCGGCGGCGGCGGGATGTTCGGCGGCGGCGGGCGGTTCTGACCCGCGCGGCTCAGACCGTCAGTTTCGCCGCCAGATAGCCCGTCACGGCGTCCAATCCGACCCGTTCCTGGGACATCGAATCGCGCTCGCGCACGGTGACCGCCTGATCGTCGAGGGTGTCGAAGTCGACCGTCACGCAGAACGGGGTGCCGATCTCGTCCTGACGGCGGTAGCGGCGGCCGATCGCGCCGGCGTCGTCGAAGTCGACGGTGAAGTTGCGGCGCAGCTCCGCGGCCAGGTCCCGGGCCTTGGGGCTGAGTTCCTCGTTGCGCGACAGCGGCAGTACGGCCGCTTTGACCGGCGCCAGCCTGGGATCCAGGCGAAGCACGGTGCGCTTGTCGACCCCGCCCTTGGCGTTGGGCGCCTCGTCCTCGGCGTAGGCGTCGACCAGGAAGGCCATGAACGAGCGGGTCAGGCCGGCTGCGGGTTCGATGACATAGGGGATGTAGCGGCGGTCGCCGGCCTGGTCGTAGAACGACAGGTCGGTCCCGGAGTGCTCGGAGTGGGTCTTCAGGTCGAAGTCGGTGCGGTTGGCGACACCTTCCAGCTCACCCCAGGGGTTGCCGGCGAAACCGAACTTGTACTCGATGTCGACGGTGCGGTCGGAGTAGTGCGACAGCTTCTCCTTGGGGTGCTCGTAGAGCCGCAGGTTGTCGCGGTCGATGCCCAGGTCGACGTACCACTGCAGGCGGGTGTCGATCCAGTACTGGTGCCATTCCGGGGCGGTGTCGGGCTCGACGAAGAACTCCATCTCCATCTGCTCGAACTCGCGGGTGCGGAAGATGAAGTTGCCGGGGGTGATCTCGTTGCGGAAGCTCTTGCCGATCTGGCCGATCCCGAAGGGCGGCTTGCGCCGGGCGGTGGTCACCACGTTGGCGAAGTTGACGAAGATGCCCTGGGCGGTTTCCGGCCTCAGATAGTGCAGGCCCTCCTCGGTCTCGATCGGGCCCAGATAGGTCTTGAGCATCATGTTGAACTCGCGGGGCTCGGTCCACTGCCCCTTGGTACCGCAGTCCGGGCAGACGATGTCGCCCATCGGCACCGACTCGGGATCAGAGATGCCCTCCTTGGCGCCCTTCTTCTCGAAGTGCGCCTCCTGCAGATGGTCCTGACGGTGCCTCTTGTGGCAGTTCATGCACTCGACCAGCGGGTCGTGGAATACCTCGACGTGACCGGAGGCCACCCACACCTCGCGGGGCAGGATGATCGAGGAGTCCAGCCCGACCACGTCGTCGCGGCCGGTGACCACCGAGCGCCACCACTGCCGCTTGATGTTCTCCTTGAGTTCCACCCCCAGCGGGCCGTAGTCCCACGCCGAGCGGGTGCCACCGTAGATCTCGCCGGAGGGGTAGACCAAGCCGCGGCGCTTGGCCAGGTTGACGACGGATTCGATGACGGACGCCACGACGTGCCACTCTCCTGCCTGGTTGGGAACCTGCTAAGAGTAGCGGCAGCCCGGCCGGACCCTTTGACATGCTCGGCGGCGGGATGCATCGTTGGTGCCGATGGCTTCCAGCGGCGAAGGGGTCTCAGACGGCGCGGCCACCCGGCGCGACTCCGGCGGAGGTGTGCGGGCCACCCGGCAGCGCTCGGCGGTGGTGGCACTGCTCGACGACCTCGACGGCTTCCGCTCCGCGCAGGAACTGCACGACGAACTACGCCGCCGGGACCAGCCCATCGGCCTGACCACGGTGTACCGCACCCTGCAGACGCTGGCCGCGGCCGGACTGGTCGACACCGTGCGCACCGACTCCGGCGAGGCGGTCTACCGGCGCTGCGCGGCGCCCCATCACCACCATCATCTGGTCTGCCGCACCTGCGGTTCGGCGGTGGAGGTCAGCGGCCTGGAGGTAGAGGCGTGGGCCGCCGAGGTGGCCGCCCGGCACGGTTTCACCGACGTCAGCCATACCATCGAACTGTTCGGGACCTGCGCGGACTGCCGCTGAGGGTCAGGCTCGGCCGAAGCGGCGGTTGCGGTTGACGTACTCCTCGCACGCGGCCCACAGGTCGCGGCGGTCGTAGTCGGGCCAGAGCTTGTCCTGGAACACGTACTCGGCATACGCGGCCTGCCACAGCATGAAGTTGCTGGACCGCTGCTCACCGGAGGTCCGGATGAACAGGTCGACGTCGGGGATGTCGGGCCGGTGCATGTGGGCGGCCAGGGTGGCCTCGCTGACCCGTTCCGGGTCGATGCGGCCGGCGGCGGCGTCCCGGGCGATCTGCCGCGCGGCTTCGGCAATCTCGGCCCGGCCGCCGTAGTTCACGCAGTAGTTGACGGTGATGACCCGGTTGTCGACGGTCATCTGCTCGGCGATGTCGAACTCCTTGATCACGCTGCGCCACATCCGGGCCCGGGAACCCACCCAGCGCATCCGCACGCCCATGATGTCGAGGTTCTCCCGGCGGCGGCGCACCACCTCCCGGTTGAACCCCATCAGGAACCGGACCTCATCGGTGCTGCGCCGCCAGTTCTCCGTGGAGAAGGCGTAGACCGTCAGATGCTTGATGCCGAGTTCAATTGCCCCACAGGTGATGTCGATGAGCACCGCCTCGCCCATCTTGTGGCCTTCGGTTCGGCTCAGGCCCCGCTGGGTCGCCCACCGGCCGTTGCCGTCCATCACCACGGCGACGTGCGCGGGCAGCTGGTCGGCCGGGATCAGCGGCGGCGCGGCTTTGGAGATGTGCTGGGGCGGCCGGCGGGGGCCGCCGTCCGGCGCCGGCGGCAGGTCCGGGAACTGCACCGGCCAGGTTGAGGTGTCGGGGAAGACCGGGTAGTCGTCGGGCGCGGGGGGCAGCTGCGGGAACCGCCCCCGCCGCCTGCGCTCAGCCCCCCGCCAGGAGCTGGCCACCCGGTCCATCGCCATGGGGGACATCCTGCCTGAATACCTCGGGGATATTGGTCACCGGCCGGGACTGGACCCGTTCCACCAGCGGCAGTGTCCGCAACTGCCGCTCCAGATGCCATTGCAGGTGGGCGGCGACCAGGCCGCTGGCATGGCCGCGGTGCTGCCCCGAGGAGGACTCGGCACTGTCCCAGTCACCCTCGTAGAGCGCCGCCATCAGATCCAGTACGGCCTGCGGCGGGGTCACCGACCCGGAGGGCCGGCAGTGCACACACACGCTGCCGCCGGCCGCGATGTGGAAGGCACGGTGCGGGCCGGGGGCGGCGCAGCGGGCGCATTCGGTCAACGCCGGCGCCCAGCCGGCGATGCCCATGGCCCGCAGCAGGTAGGCGTCGAGCACCAGTTCGCGGGGGCGGGCGCCGTCGGCGACCGCCCGCAGGGCGCCGACGGTGAGCCGGTGCAGGGCCGGCACCGGGGCGCGTTCCTCACCGGCGAGCCGTTCGGCGGTCTCCAGCACGGCACACGCGCAGGTGTAGCGGCCGTAGTCGCTGACGATGTCGGCGGCGAACGCATCGACGGACACCACCTGGGTGACGATGTCCAGATTGCGGCCGGGGTGCAGTTGAACGTCGATATGGGCGAACGGCTCCAGCCGCGAGCCGAACTTGCTGCGGGTCCGCCGAACCCCTTTGGCGACCGCGCGGACCAGCCCGTGGTCGCGGGTCAGCAGGGTGACGATGCGGTCGGCCTCGCCGAGTTTGTGCTGGCGCAGCACGACCGCCCGGTCCCGGTACAGCCGCATCGCATCAGTCTCTCACCGGGTCCGGGACATACCTAGGACCACGGCCGATCCGCCGGGCCTGAAATCCCGGCCGACCCTAAAAACCCAGACGGCCCAACTGCTTGGGATCCTGCTGCCAGTTCTTGGCCACCTTGACCCGGAGCTCGAGATAGACCTTGGTGCCCAGCAGCCGTTCGATCTGGCGCCGCGCGGCGCTGCCGACCTTTTTCAGCCGCGCCCCGCCGCGCCCGATCACGATCCCCTTCTGGCTGTCCCGCTCGACGTAGAGCACCGCGTGGACGTCGATCAACTCGCCCTGCTCCTCGGTCCGGCCCTCCCTGGGGCGTACCTCGTCGATCACCACCGCCAGCGAGTGCGGCAGCTCATCGCGCACGCCCTCCAGGGCGGCCTCCCGGATCAGTTCGGCCATCAGGACCTCCTCGGGCTCGTCGGTCAGTTCGCCGTCGGGGTAGAACGCCGGACCCGGCTCGAGATGCCCAGCCAGCACGTCGGTCAGCACGTCGACCTGCTCGCCGGTGGCCGCCGACACCGGGACGATCGCCGCCGCGCTGTCACCGACGAGTTCGTTGACCGCCACGAGCTGGGCTGCGACCTTGTCCCGGGCCACCTTGTCGATCTTGGTGACGATGACCACCAGCGCGGTCCGCGGCGCCACGGCGCGGACCTGCTCGTAGATCCAGCGGTCCCCGGGGCCGATCGGCTCGTCGGCCGGGATGCACAGACCGATCACATCGACGTCGGTGTAGGTGTCGCGGACGAGGTCGTTGAGCCGTTTGCCCAGCAGGGTCCGCGGCCGGTGCAGACCCGGAGTGTCGACGAGCACGATCTGAAAATCCGGGCGGTGCACGATGCCGCGGATGGTGTGCCGGGTGGTCTGCGGCCGGTTGGAGGTGATAGCCACCTTGCTTCCGACCAGCGCGTTGGTGAGCGTGGACTTGCCGGTGTTGGGCCGGCCCACCAGGCACACGAAACCGGAACGGAACCCCGCGGTCTGCGGCGCGCTCACGCCGGGCGCCCGGACCGGTCGGTGAGGATCACCGTCGCCGACGGCGAGACCTCACGCACCGCGGCGATGCCCGCGTCCTGCGCGGATCCGCCGACCAGGACCGCCGCCTCGAATCCCCTCGCCCCGCTGCCCATCGCGGTGGCGACCGCGACCTGCAGTCCGGTCAGGGTCAAGGCCGTCAGGCTCACCGGGGCACCCGCGTAGGTCCGGCCGTCGACATCGCGAACGGCAGCGGCACTGCCGGAATCCGAACGCGCCATGGCGGCCCGGGCCAGGGTCACCAGTTTGCCGTCCTCGGGGTCGAGCGGCTCACTCGTCGTCATCGTCGGCCTCCGGTTCAGGGCAGCGCACCAGCACGGTGCCGATCCGGACCCGGCCCCGCGGGTCGGGGCCGCCCTCGGCGACCAGTCGCAGGCCGTGTGAGACCACCTGAGCCCCGGGCAGCGGAACCCGGCCCAGTTCCAGTGCCAGCAGACCGCCGACGGTGTCCACGTCGAGGTCCTCGTCGAACTCCACGCCGCACAGCTCGCCGACGTCCTCGATCGGCAGCCTCGCCGACACCCGGAAGCTGCCGTCCCCGAGGTCCTCCACGGGAGCGACCTCGCTGAAGTCGTACTCGTCGGCGATCTCGCCGACGATCTCCTCCAGCACGTCCTCGAT
>CAYURT010000079.1:0-11549 GCA_964447215.1 uncultured Mycobacterium sp. | reverse complement strand
AGGGCGTGTCGATCCACGACAAGCACATCGAGGTCATCATCCGGCAGATGCTGCGTCGCGTCACGATCATCGACTCGGGTGCGACGGAGTTCCTGCCCGGCTCGCTGACCGAGCGCGCGGAGTTCGAGGCGGCCAACCGCCGGGTGGTCGCCGAGGGCGGCGAGCCGGCGGCCGGGCGTCCGGTGCTGATGGGCATCACCAAGGCGTCGCTGGCCACCGACTCGTGGCTGAGCGCGGCCTCGTTCCAGGAGACCACCCGGGTGCTGACCGACGCGGCGATCAACTGCCGCAGCGACAAGCTCAACGGTCTCAAGGAGAACGTGATCATCGGCAAGCTGATCCCGGCCGGTACGGGCATCAACCGCTACCGCAACATCTCGGTGGAGCCCACCGAGGAGGCCCGGGCCGCGGCGTACACCCTGCCCAGCTACGAGGACCACTATTACAGCCCGGACTTCGGTCAGGCCACCGGCGCCGCGGTCCCGCTGGACGACTACGGGTACAGCGACTACCGGTAGTCACCTTCCCTGCGCGAGCAGACGTGAACGACCCCGCACGCACGGCGTGTCGGGGTCGTTCACGTCTGCTCGCCGGGTATCCCGGGCTCACCCCCGAACCCAGTACAGTCGGCACGGTTATGGCGGGCGGTGAGGTGATGACCGATATCGATGCGGCCGAGGAGACCGTGACCGTGGCACGGCGCTGGAGGTTGCGGTGGCCGTACCTGCAGATCGACGACCGCGTGGCGATCATCGGCAGCCTGATGGTGATCCCGACGGGGTCGGCGTTGGCGCGGTTCTCGGTGCTGACGTTCCTGTCCGGCATGGTCGCGGCCGTCGGGCTCCTGCAGAATTCCACCGCGGTGGTGATCGGCGCGATGATGATCGCCCCGCTGATGTCGCCGATCATGGGGGTCGCCGCCTCGCTGGTGATGGGCAGGGGCTGGCGACTGGTGCAGGGCGCGCTGCTGGTGGCAGCCGCCACGCTCGGGGTGGTGGCGATCGGATGGGCCTTCGCGGAGCTGCTCTCGCCGGCCGGAACCGGCCTGCCCGCCGAGGTCGTCTCCCGGAGCAGCCCCGACATCCGCGACCTGCTGGTCGCCCTGGGCGCCGGAGCCGCCGGGGCGTTCGCCACCGTCCACAAGCAGATCTCGGTGGCCCTGCCCGGCGTCGCCGTCGCGGTCGCGGTCGTGCCCCCACTGGCGGCGGTCGGCGTGCTGCTGGGCCGCGGGCAGCCCGAGCTGGCGCGCGGTGCTTTCCTGCTGTTCGCAACGAACCTCGTCGGCATCATCCTGATGGCGGCGGTGGTCTTCCTGCTCAGCGGGCTGGTGCCCCGCTCGGACTTCAACGAACGCCGCTGGCAGATCCTGGGCCTGCTGGCCGCCGCCGCGGCCAGCGCGGTGGCGGTCGCGCTGATTCTGATACCGCGATTCGTCGCGCTGACCGGCCACGCCCGCGACCTTCAACTGGCCACCTCGACCATCACGAACATGCTCGGGCCCGGCGACGACCTGGGCCGGATCACCACCTCCGGCGACACCGTCCGGGCCGAGATCGTCGGGCCCACCCAACCGCCCGCGCTGCAGGAGGTCGCGGCCGGACTCACCCGCGCCCTGGGGCGCCCGGTAACCGTGCAACTGGGCTGGATACCGGTCCAGAGTCCGCAGCCGGAAGACTCCGAGGCCCCGGCGCCCACGCTGACCGAACTGGCCCCGCTGATCGAGCAGTGGCTGGCCGCGCAGTCGCTGAGCCTGCAAGGCCTGAGCGTCGACTCCGGGACCCTGGTGATCACCACCGCCGGACCACAGCCGCCCCAGCGCGCCGAGAACCTCGCGGCCGAGATCAAGGAGCGGTTCGGCGAGCAGATCCCCATCAGCATGGGCTGGATCCGCACCCCTGAGGACAACGGGCCCAGCGATGACGAAACCGCCCTCGCCGCCGCGCGGACGAACGCCGCCAGCTGGGCCGCAACCCGGCCGGGGGCAGCGGTGCTCAGCGTCACCGGATCCGCCAAGGAAGTCACCGTCACCCTGATCGGACGCGACCAGCCCGACGTCGCCGCCCTCGAGGAGGCCCTCAGGGCCAGCTTGCCCGAGGCGATGATCACCATCCAGTGGGTCTCGGGCGGCCGGCTGGTCAGTGCCATACCGCCGTCGCGCACCGCGACCCCCACAGCGGAGCCGGGTAGCCCCACCCCACCGCGGTAGTTTCCGGACCGGCCGGGGACGGCTGTTCCTGCGCGCGGTACAAAGGTGGGGTGCTGATTGGCTCCCATGTCCGCTCCGACAACCCCCTGGCCGGGGCGCTGCACGACGAGGCCGACGCGGTGCAGTTCTTCCTCGGCGACCCTCAGAGCTGGAAGAAACCGCCGCCACGTCCGGACGCCGAGATGCTGCGGAAGTCGCCCATCCCGCTGTACGTGCACGCCCCGTATCTCATCAACGTGGCCAGCGCCAACAACCGGGTACGCATCCCGAGCCGCAAGATCCTGCAGGACACCTGCGACGGTGCCGCGGAGATCGGGGCGACGGCGGTGATCGTGCACGGCGGCCACGCCGATGACGGCGACGTCGAGGCGGGGTTCGAGCGCTGGGTCAAGGCGCTCGCGGCGCTCAACACCGATGTGCCGGTGTATCTGGAGAACACCGCCGGCGGCACGCACGCGATGGCACGCCACTTCGAGACCATCGCTCGGCTGTGGGACCACGTCGGCGACATGGGCATCGGTTTCTGCCTGGACACCTGCCACGCCTGGGCTGCCGGTGAGGCGCTCATCGACGCCGTCGAGCGGATCAAGGCCATTACCGGGCGCATCGACCTGGTGCACTGCAACGACTCCCGTGATGCCGCCGGGTCCGGGGCCGACCGGCACGCCAACTTCGGCACCGGTCAGATCGACCCGCAACTCCTGGTGGCCGTGGTCAAAGCCGCTGAGGCGCCGGTGATCTGCGAAACGGCCGACGAGGGCCGCCGCGACGACATCGCCTTTCTCCGGGACAACGTCTGAGTCCTGCAGCCCTGCGTGGTGCTAGCCGTTGCCCTCGCGGACGCACAGCACCTCGTCGAGGGTCGCGGTGCGCAAACCCGCCGCTTTCGCCCGCGCGGTCAGATCGCCCCTGGCATCGGCAACCCCGCCGTCGACGCCGCCGATTCCCCTGAGCCGTTCGGTGTCGAAGAGCGCCGGACCGCGCGGCACCGTCTCGGTGAGCACGTAGCGGCCGGTGCCGGCGCCGCGGCGGACGATCTCCTCGGCCGCGTTGTGTCCGGTCAGGGCCGCCGCGTCTTCGTAGTTGACGCCGACCGCGAGCACCTCGGGTTCGGAGTCGAGAATCGCGGCCAGCCGGCTGAGCAGCCGCTCGGGGGCGAAAAACCGCCAGCCGCGGCCGATGTCAAGCCAGAATCGGGTCTTCACCAGCTCGGCGACCCGGCGGAGCCTGGCCGAGTCGGACTCGGTGAACGGCGCGTCCAGGGACTCCACCCGGGGGTAACGCAGTCGCAGCCCGGAGCGTTCGGCCTCGGACAGCTCCGAGTCGTCGACCAGCAGTCGGGCTATCCGGCTGCGGTCGGCGAACGAATTCAGAATCGAGTTCAGCGTCGCCTCAGCGCCGGCCAGGTCGGGGCCGCAGGCCACGGTGACGGTGACGTCGGCGTCGGGTCGGGGGCCCGCCGACAGGACCCCCGCGACGGGAGAAGCGGTGGCGGCCTGGAGTTTCGCCGGTACGGAGTAGTCCCGGTTGACCGCGATCCGGACGCGGTCCTCGGGCGGGATCTTCGCGCCGGCCAGCATCTGCCGGCACAGCCCGAAGGCTTCCGCATGATGCCCGAGGTTGGAGGCGCACACCGCCTGCTCGTCGCTCGCCATCCACGCGTAGACCGCGCTCCACACGAAGAGGATGTCCTCTTCGGGCAGCGGAATGGATGCCGCTTGGCGGGCGAAGAGGTGACCGAGTCGGAAGCGGCCCTCCTTTCGGTAGTGGGCCGCGACGGCGTTGAGCGCCTCCGCCCGGGTCGGCCGCGACTCGTAGGCGCGCAGGTAGGCGTCCTGGGTCTGGGGCCAGGGTTCGTCCAGTCGGACCATCGACTCCCCGACCCGGTATAGCGAGTAGTAGATCTCCTCTTCCCAGCCGCCCATCTCCGCACGCCGCGCATACCATCGGCGCGCGTTGGCGAAGTCGCCGAGATCGAAGTAGCTCTGGGCCAGGTAGAACACCGACCGCGAGTCCTCGGGGTCGCGGTCGACCTCAGCCAGCAGCAGATCCCGGTCCCGGGCGTACTTTTGCGGATCCAGGTTCCGTCCGCCCAGGCGGCGCGATTCGATGTGGTAGTCGCCCAGCAGGCGCTGGCTGTGGTTCGGCACGTCGCAGGCGATGAACTCGTGCACCACCCCGACGTACCGCCACGGGAGCCCGTCGCGGAAGATCTGCTTGCGCCAGTAGGTGAAGCTCGCGGGATGGCCATAACGAAGCTCGTAGCAGTCGTCGGTGAGCGAGGTGAGATCCGGGGTGCCGATGACCAGGTCGTCGGCGTCGATCACCCAGATGTAGTCGGCGTGGCCGGCCGCGAGATCCAGTGCCTCGGAACGGTTGTGGCCGAAGTTGCGCCACGGCCGTTCGAACAGCTCACCGGGTATCCCGAGGCGCGCCATGTGATCGCGGATGATGTCCTGGGTGCCGTCCTCCGAGCCGGTGTCGACGATGACCCACGAGGAGATGTAGGGAGCCACGCAGTCGAGCACCTCGTGCACGACGTGCGCCTCGTTGCGCACGATCATGTTGAGGCAGATCGTCGGCTGGCCCACCGCAGTTCCCCCTTGTCCGTGAAATCCCTACGCGCCGCGAGGAGAATCTACCCTGTCGCTTCAGTTACATACCTTGTGCAGCTGTCGAAAAAATGTAACAGTAGCGGGATGCCGGACACTCACGCCGTCACCAACCAGGTCCCCCCGCTGACCGAGTACAACCCCGCCACGTCGCCGGTGCTGATGGAGGCGCTGATCCGGGAGGGCGGCGGATGGGGTGCCGACGAGGTCGTCGAACTCGGCGCGATCGCCGGTGGCGCCACCGCCCAGCGTTGGGGTGACCTCGCCGAGCGCAACCGTCCGATACTGCACACCCACGACCGCTACGGGCACCGCATCGACGAGATCGAGTACGACCCCGCCTACCACGAACTGATGACGGTGGCCATCGGCCGCGGTCTGCACGCCGCCCCGTGGGCCGACGACCGCCCCGGCGCCCACGTGGTGCGAGCGGCCAAGATGAGCGTCTGGACACCCGAGCCCGGCCACGTCTGTCCGATTTCGATGACCTACGCCGTTGTTCCCGCGCTGCGGCACAACCCCGACCTGGCCGCCGTCTACGAGCCACTGCTGACCAGCCACCGCTATGACCCCGAGTTGAAGGTGCCCACCACCAAGGCCGGGATCACCGCCGGGATGTCGATGACCGAGAAGCAGGGCGGATCCGACGTGCGGGCCGGCACCACCACGGCGGTGCCCAACGCCGACGGCAGCTACACCCTGACCGGGCACAAGTGGTTCACCTCCGCGGCGATGGGCGATGTGTTCCTCGTCCTGGCGCAGGCGCCCGGAGGGCTGAGTTGTTTCTTCCTACCGCGGGTGCTGCCCGACGGCAGCCGCAACCGGATGTTCATCCAGCGGCTGAAGAACAAACTCGGCAACCACGCCAACGCCTCCAGCGAGATCGAGTATGACGGCGCGATCGCCTGGCCGGTCGGCGAGGAGGGCAGGGGAGTCCCGACCATCATCGAGATGGTCAACCTGACCCGTCTGGACTGTGCACTGGGCAGCGCCACCAGCATGCGCCAGGGCCTGACCCAGGCGGTCCACCACGTCCAGCACCGCACAGCGTTCGGCCGGTACCTGATCGACGCGCCGTTGATGCGAAACGTGATCGCCGACCTCGCCGTGGAGGCCGAGGCCGCGACGGTTCTGG
Organism: uncultured Mycobacterium sp.; assembly: GCA_964447215.1. Taxonomy (GTDB): domain Bacteria; phylum Actinomycetota; class Actinomycetes; order Mycobacteriales; family Mycobacteriaceae; genus Mycobacterium. The sequence goes on along the minus strand of CAYURT010000079.1, from coordinate 5,596 downwards.
CGATGCGGATGGCCGGCGCCACCGACGCGGCCGTGCGCGGCGATGACCGAGAGACCCTGCTGCGCCGGATCGGCCTGGCCGCCGCCAAGTACTGGATCTGCAAGCGCGCCACCCCGCACGCCGGGGAGGCGATGGAGTGCCTGGGCGGAAACGGTTACGCCGAGGACTCCGGTATGCCCCGGCTCTACCGGGAGGCCCCGCTGATGGGTATCTGGGAGGGCTCCGGCAATGTCAGCGCGCTGGACACGCTGCGCGCCATGGCGACCCGGCCGGAATCCGCGGAGGTGCTCTTCGAGGAACTGGCCGTCACCGCCGGCGCCGATGCGCGGCTGGACGCCCACGTCGAGGCGCTTCGGGCCTCTCTGGCCGACCCCGCGACGCTGGAGTATCGGGCCCGTAAAGTCGCCGAGGACATCAGCCTGGCGCTGCAGGGATCGCTGCTGGTTCGCCACGGCCACCCGGCGGTCGCCGAGGCGTTCCTGGCGACCCGGACCGCGGGGGACTGGGGCGGGGCGTTCGGCACCCTCCCGACAGGTCTGGACGTGTCGCCGATCATCGAGCGTGCGCTGGTGAAGGGGTGAGGGCAGCCAACCCCGCGCGAGTGTGCGGTCTGATCCGCCACTCGCGGGGTGTCGCGGATGAAACCGCGCACTCGGAGGGTGGGCGCTGGCCCAGAGGCAGGCCGTGGAACTGAGCACGATGACCTACGAGGTGACCGGCAGGGTCGCCCGGATCACCTTCAACCGTCCCGACAAGGGAAACGCCATCGTCGCGGCCACTCCGGTGGAACTGGCCGCCTGCGTGGAGCGCGCCGACCTCGACCCGGCCGTGCACGTCATCCTGGTCTCCGGCCGCGGATCGGGATTCTGCGCCGGGTTCGACCTGTCGGCCTATGCCGACGGGTCCGGATCGGCTGGGGGAGAGGACCGGGCCGGCACCGTTCTCGACCCCGGGACCCAGGCCGACAACCACCGGCCCGACCGGCCCTGGGACCCGATGACCGACTACCAGATGATGAGCCGGTTCGTCCGCGGGTTCGCCAGCCTCATGCGCGCCGACAAACCGGCCGTGGTCAAGATTCACGGCTACTGCGTGGCCGGGGGCACCGACATCGCTTTGCACGCCGACCAGGTGATCGCCGCCGCCGACGCCAAGATCGGCTATCCGCCGACCCGGGTCTGGGGTGTACCGGCCGCCGGGCTGTGGGCCCACCGCCTTGGAGACCAGCGCGCCAAGCGGCTTCTTCTGACCGGGGACTGCATCACCGGCGCCCAGGCCGCCGAATGGGGGCTGGCGGTGGAGGCCCCCGCCGCCGAAGACCTCGACGACCGCACCGAACGGCTCGTCGAGCGCATCGCGGCGATGCCCCTCAACCAGCTCATCATGGTCAAACTGGCCATGAACACCGCGCTCTACCAACAGGGTGTGCTCGCCAGCAGAATGATCGGCACGGTGTTCGACGGCATCGCCCGGCACACCCCGGAGGGGCACGCGTTCGTCGCCGACGCCCGCGACCACGGGTTCAGGGAGGCGGTCCGGCACCGCGACGAACCGTTCGGCGATGCCGGCCGGCGGCCGTCCGGGGTGTGAGCGTGACGCGCAGGATGACGGCCCGGTCGGTGGTTTTGTCGGTCCTGCTCGGCGCTCACCCGGCGCGGGCGACCGCGGCGGAGTTGGTGCGGCTCACCGCCGGTTTCGATATCAAGGAGTCGACACTGCGCGTCGCGCTGACCCGCATGGTCGCCGGCGGGGACCTGGTGCGCGCTCCGGACGGCTACCGGCTCTCGGAACGCCTGCTGGCCCGGCAACGCCGCCAGGACCTGGCCCTGCGTCCCGAGGTCCTGGACTGGAACGGCGATTGGCTCACCGTCGTGGTCACCGCCGTCGGGGCGGGTCCCCGTGCCCGCGGCGAGTTGCGGACCGCGATGCACAACAGCCGATTCGGGGAGCTTCGCGAGGGGGTGTGGCTGCGTCCGGACAATCTGGGCGACTGCGTGCCCGATCAGGTCACCGACCGGGTACGGGTGCTGCGAGCCCGCGACGGACGGCCCGGCGAATTGGCGCGTCAGCTCTGGGACCTGCCGGAGTGGTCGGCGGCCGGAGAGCTTCTGCTTGCCGAAATGTCGGCCGCGCAGGATGTTCCGGCCCGCTTCGAATGCGCGGCGGCGATGGTGCGCCTTCTGCTCACCGATCCTGTGCTGCCCGCGGAACTGCTTCCGGCCGACTGGCCCGGCGAGCGGTTGCGGGAGGCCTACACCGACTTCGCCGGCCACCTGGCCGCGCGCGGGCAGTTGACGGAGGCGAGATGAGTGGCGAGATGAGTTCTGTTCGGGTTGAACGAAATGGGCCGGTGACGACGGTGGTGCTCGACCGGCCGCATGCGCGCAACGCGGTCGACGGACCCACCGCGCTGGCGCTGTTCGATGCCTTCGGCGAGTTCGACCGGGACGACGACGCCGCGGTGGCCGTGCTCTGGGGCGACCACGGGACCTTCTGCGCGGGAGCCGATCTCAAGGCCATCGGCACGCCGCTTTCCAACCCGACCCACCGGGACGGGCCCGGACCGATGGGTCCGACCAGGATGACCCTGTCCAAACCCGTCATCGCCGCGGTCAGTGGGTACGCCGTCGCCGGCGGGTTGGAACTGGCGCTGTGGTGCGACCTGCGGGTGGTGGAGGACGACGCGGTGTTCGGGGTCTTCTGCCGGCGCTGGGGCGTTCCGCTGATCGACGGCGGCACGGTGCGGCTGCCCAGGCTGATCGGGCACAGCCGTGCCATGGACATGATCCTCACCGGCCGGGCGGTCGGCGCGGAGGAGGCGCTGGGTATCGGGCTGGCCAACCGGGTGGTGCCCAGGGGGCGGGCGCGGGCGGCCGCCGAGGAGTTGGCCGCCGAACTGGCCAGGCTCCCCCAGGGCTGCCTGCGTGCCGACCGGCTCTCGGCGATCAACCAGTGGGCAAGGACCGAGAGCGAGGCGATGGCAGCGGAGTTCGGCAGCCTCTCGCAGGTCGCCGCTGAGTCGGTGGCCGGGGCGCGCCGCTTCGCCGGCGGGGCGGGCCGGCACGGCCGGCCGGAGTGAGCCCGCGCGCGCCGATGAGGTGACCCCGGTGAGGATGCTCAGGCCTTGGTGATCCGGTTGCCGGAACCGGAGTCATAGATCCTGGGATCGCCGTCCCGGTAGGTCACCGTGTTGTTCAGGCCCGGAACCGACAGCTCCCGCTCGATGAGCTCAGCGGTGATCGTGTTGTCGGCCCCGTCGACGCGCAGCGCGATGCATCTGCCGGTGACGGTGAGGGTGTTGTTCGAGCCCTCGACCCTCAATGACATGCCCGCACCGCAATCGATGTCGGCGTTGGTGCCGAACGACGCGTAGCCGACGGCCTCGACCACCTCGGCCGGTGCGTCCCCGGCAGACCCGCAGCCCGCGGCCGCGAGCGCCGCTACGAGCAGCGCGGCGGCGGGGAGCACGGACACCGGCTGCACGGACACCGGCTCTTTGTACCCCAGCCAGGCACTAGAGTTCATCGCTGGTCGGACAGTCGGAGGCGCTTCCCATGACATCCCGGGCCAAAGTGCCCAAGCTCAGTCGCGAGGCGATCGTCACCGCCGCACTGGCCTTCCTGGATCGGGAGGGCTGGGACGGGCTGACCATCAACGCGCTGGCCACCGTGCTGGGCACCAAGGGGCCGTCGCTGTACAACCACGTCGACAGCCTCGAGGACCTGCGCCGAACGGTGCGCATGCGGGTGATCGACGACATCCTGCAGATGCTCAACACGGTGGCCGCGGGGCGCACCCGTGACGACGCCGTGGTGGCGATGGCCAGCGCCTACCGCAGCTACGCCCACCACCACCCGGGCCGGTACTCGGCGTTCACCCGGATGCCGCTGGGCGGGGACGACCCGGAGTTCACCGCCGCCGCGCATGCCGCCGCGGCGCCGGTCATCGCGGTGCTGGCCTCCTACGGTCTGGACGGTGAGGACGCCTTCTACGCGGCGTTGGAGTTCTGGGCGGCGCTGCATGGGTTCGTGCTGCTGGAGATGACCGGGGTGATGGACGCCGGAGCCCTGCTCACAGTGGACACCGACGCGGTGTTCACCGACATGGTGCTGCGCCTGGCGGCCGGCATGGCCCGGCGCAGCGAGCCATCCGGCGGCTGATCGGCACGGGCCTGACCTGCGCTAAGGCGACCGGCCTCCGGTTTGGAGGCCGTCGCCTGGCCTGGTATCGTTGGGCCTTGCGCCTGGCCGACAGGTGCGCCTACGCAAACGACTGCATACGCAGGCGCCGCACGCCGGGCTAATTCGCATGTCATGAGCATCGGAAACGCAGGGTGCTGCGCCGGTGCCCACCGCGTGCGACACGCCCGGCCGCGGGGTGGGCGGCGGGGACAAAACCGCAGTACAAGACCTATACGCAACTGAACGAGACAGCACCAGAGATAGAAAGACGGTTCATGCCAACCATCCAGCAGCTGGTCCGCAAGGGTCGCCGCGACAAGATCGCCAAGGTCAAGACGGCGGCGCTCAAGGGCAGCCCGCAGCGCCGCGGTGTGTGCACCCGCGTGTACACCACCACCCCGAAGAAGCCGAACTCGGCGCTTCGCAAGGTGGCGCGCGTGAAGCTGACGACCGCGGTTGAGGTCACCGCCTACATCCCCGGCGAAGGCCACAACCTGCAGGAGCACTCGATGGTCCTGGTCCGCGGCGGCCGTGTGAAGGACCTGCCCGGCGTGCGCTACAAGATCATCCGCGGTTCGCTGGACACCCAGGGCGTCAAGAACCGCAAGCAGGCCCGCAGCCGCTACGGCGCGAAGAAGGAGAAGAGCTGATGCCGCGCAAGGGCCCCGCTCCCAAGCGTCCGCTGGTCAACGATCCGGTCTACGGGTCCCAGCTGGTCACCCAGTTGGTCAACAAGGTCCTCCTGGACGGCAAGAAGTCGCTTGCCGAGCGCATCGTCTACGGCGCGCTCGAGCAGGCCCGCGACAAGACCGGCACCGACCCCGTCGTCACCCTCAAGCGGGCGATGGACAACGTCAAGCCCACCCTCGAGGTGCGCAGCCGCCGGGTCGGCGGCGCCACCTACCAGGTGCCCGTCGAGGTGCGTCCGGACCGTTCCACCACGCTGGCACTGCGCTGGCTGGTCAGCTTCGCCAAGGCCCGCCGCGAGAAGACCATGGTCGAGCGGCTGGCCAACGAGATCCTCGACGCCAGCAACGGCCTGGGTGCAGCGGTCAAGCGCCGGGAGGACACCCACAAGATGGCCGAGGCCAACCGGGCCTTCGCGCACTACCGCTGGTGACGCGTCCGCGTACCGGCAACTAAGCAACCGAACCGACAGACTGGGAACACTGCTGTGGCACAGGACGTGCTGACCGACCTGACCAAGGTCCGCAACATCGGCATCATGGCGCACATCGACGCCGGCAAGACCACGACGACCGAGCGCATCCTCTACTACACCGGGATCAGCTACAAGATCGGCGAGGTCCACGACGGCGCCGCCACCATGGACTGGATGGAGCAGGAGCAGGAGCGCGGGATCACCATCACCTCCGCGGCCACCACCTGCTTCTGGAACGACAACCAGATCAACA
>CAYURT010000078.1:0-11618 GCA_964447215.1 uncultured Mycobacterium sp. | reverse complement strand
AAGATGAAGCGGGTGTCGTTGTCGAAGATGACCTGCCGCGAGTCGTGCAGGGTGCCGATCTCGCGCAGCGCGGCCCTGGTCTCCGCCTCCTTGCTCGGATCGGCGACCCTCTTGGCGTGCCAGGCCCGGATCCCGTCGGCCCCGCCCGGCACGAGCTTGGTCATCACCAGGAACTCACCGCTGTTTCCATCGGTCAGTCCCGGCCGGGGCAGTTTGGCGGCGGTCTCAGGTGCGTTGATGGCGCTCTCCTTCCAGGGCGCCCCGATGCTAACCACTCGGCGCCCCGCACGTCCCGGGCACCGCGATATTGCTCGGCGCGCCGCGCTCCCGCCGCCTGACCAGGCACAACAACGCCGAGGTGTCCGCCACCGGCCAGCCTGGGAGACTGGGGTCATGTGCGGACTCGCTGGAGAGGTGCGATTGGACGGGGGCCGGGCAGATGTGGTGGCCGTCGAGAAGATGGCGGCGACGATGGCTGACCGCGGTCCCGACGACTCCGGGGCCTGGGCCTCCGGACGGGTGGCGCTCGCACACCGCCGGCTGAAAATCATCGACCTGTCCGCCGCGAGCGGTCAGCCGATCGTCGACTCAGCGGCGGGCCTCACCGGCGTGTTCAACGGGTGCATCTACAACTACGTGGAACTGCGCGACGAACTCGCGGGCAAAGGTCACCGCTTCTTCTCCCACGGCGACTCCGAGGTTGTCGTCAAGGCCTACGCGGAGTGGGGCGAGGCCTTCGTCGACCACCTCATCGGGATGTTCGCAGTGGCGATCGTCGAGCGCGACAGCGGTCGGGTGGTCCTGGCACGCGACCGCCTCGGAATCAAGCCGTTGTACGTCGCCGAGTCCGCCGACACCGTCCGGTTCGCCTCGACGCTGCCCGCACTGCTCGCCGCGGGCGGAATCGACACCAGTATCGACACGACGGCGCTGGCGTACTACCTGACATTCCACGCCGTGGTGCCGCCGCCGCGCACGATCCTCGCCGGCGTGCGCAAACTGCCGCCCGCGACCGTGCGGGTCTACGAGCCCGACGGCACGAGCAGCGAGCGCCGCTACTGGGACGCGCCCTTCGCCCGCGACCCGGCCCGCGCCGACTGGACGGAGAACGACTGGCAGGACGCGCTCGCCGAGTCCCTGTCCACGGCGGTCCGGCGGCGGATGGTCTCCGACGTCCCCGTCGGCGTCCTGCTCTCCGGGGGCCTGGACTCCTCGCTGGTGGTAGCCCTGCTCGCCGAGCAGGGCCAGACCGGTTTGTCGACGTTCTCCATCGGTTTCGAGTCCGTCGGCGGCCGCGAGGGCGACGAGTTCCAGTACTCCGATGTGATCGCCGAACGGTTCGGCACCGACCACCACCGCATCCTGATCCCGCACACCGACCTGCTTCCGCCACTGGAGGCCGCGGTCGCAGCGATGGCCGAACCGATGGTCAGCCACGACGCGGTCGCCTTCTACCTGCTCTCCGAGGCCGTCGCCCGGCACCTCAAGGTGGTCCAGTCCGGCCAGGGTGCCGACGAGATCCTGGGTGGCTACCACTGGTATCCGCCACTGGCCGGGGTCGCGCGCGCGGACGCGGTGGACACCTACGCCAAGGCCTTCTTCGATCGTGACGCCGCCGGCCTCGCTGAGGTGCTCAACCCCGACTATCTCCCCGGGGGCGACCCGCCCCGGGAGTACGTGGCAGCGCACATGTCCGCCCCGGGGGCGCAGACCGCGGTCGACGCCGCGCTGCGCATCGACACCGAGGTCATGCTCGTCGACGATCCGGTCAAGCGGGTCGACAACATGACCATGGCCCACGGCCTGGAAGCCCGCGTGCCTTTCCTGGACCACGAGTTCGTCGAACTCGCCGCCACCTGCCCGCCGGAGCTCAAGCTCGCCCAAGGCGGCAAGGGGGTGCTGAAGTCCATCGGCCGGCGGATGCTTCCGGCACAGGTGATCGATCGGCCCAAGGGGTATTTCCCCGTCCCCGGCATCACCCACCTCGAAGGCAAGGTGCTGGCTCGGGTGCGCGACGCCCTGCACGACTCGGCGGCCCGGGACCGCGGGATGTTCCGCCCGCGGTACGTCGACGCGCTGCTGGAGGATCCCAACAGCGAGCTGACGCCGTTGCACGGCAACAAGCTCTGGCAACTGGGACTGCTCGAGATGTGGCTCCAGGCTCATGGCATCTGAGGAGGAAGCCGCTCGGCCCGCCGGCGCCGCGGAGCGCCGGCCCATGGCGCGCGAGGCCATCGGCCCCGGCGGCGACCCGCGGATCGCCCACACCGAGACCGAGCGCGCCGAACCGCCACCCGGGGTGGCCCTGGACTGCGGCTGGGGCCAGATCGTGTTCGGCCAGACCTTTGCCGACCGCAGCGAGGCCGCTGAGGTGTTGCGCGCGGAGGCCGAGGGCACCCGCGATATCTGCATCTACCTGCGGGACGCCCATGTGTTCGTCGCCGAACACCCGGACGAGTTCTTCGTCGACCCGTCGTTGACCTTCCGCCTCGATCTTCCGGCCCCGCAGATCAGCCCCGAACCGCCCCCGAATGTGACGATCAGCGAGTTACGGACCATCGGGGAGGCGGACGCGGTCAACACCATCTACGCCCGCAACGGCATGGTCACCGCCCCCTCCGACATTCTGCTGCAGGTGGCGGCCCGGCCCGAGGTGCAGCACCTGGTGGCGTCCCTGTCGACCGGACGGGTGGTCGGCACCGTCACCGTCGTCGATCATGCGGCCCTGTTCGACGACCCCGCCAACGGCTCGTCGCTGTGGTGCCTGACGGTGGATCCCGACGCCGCCCCCGTGGGGCTGGGCCAGGCGCTGCTGGGCCGGCTGGCCGCCGAGCTGGCCGCGCGGGGACGCGCCTTCGTCGACCTGTCGGTGCTCGCCGACAACACCGGCGCCATCCGGCTCTATGAGCGTCTGGGTTTCCACCAGGTGCCCGAGCTGGTGGTCAAACGCAAGAACCCGATCAACGAGCGGCTCTTCCGCGCGGCGCCGCCGGAGAACTACGACCAGCTCAACCCGTACGCCAAGATCGTCGCTGACGAGGCCATGCGCAGGGGAATCAGGGTGGAGGTCACCGACGCCCAGTGGGGGGAGTTGCGGCTCACCGAGGGCGCCCGAGTCATCCACACCCGGGAGTCGCTGTCGGAACTGACCAGCGCGCTGGCGATGGCGCGCTGCGATGACAAGCGGGTCACCCGGCGGGTGCTCTCCGATGCCGGACTGAGGATCCCGCGCGGCATCACCGCCGGCGAAGAGGCCGCCGAGGCCGAATTTCTCGACGAGGTGGGGACAGTCGTGGTCAAGCCCGCCCGCGGCGAGCAGGGCCGGGGGATCACCGTAGGGGTCCGGGAGCACGCTGCTCTGCGTCGTGCGGTCAGCGAAGCCCGCGCCCACTGTCCCGACGTCCTGATCGAGGAGATGGTGGCCGGGGAGGACATCCGCGTCCTGGTCATCGACCACAAGGTGGTGGCGGCCGCGGTACGACGGCCGGCCAGTGTCCTGGGCGACGGCGAGCACACCGTCGCGCAACTGATCGAGCGGCAGTCCCGGCGCCGCGCTGCGGCGACCGGCGGGGAGTCGCAAATCCCGCTGGACTCGGTCACCGCCGACACCGTGGCCGAGGCGGGCTGGTCGATGGACGATGTGCTGCCCCAGGGCCGGGAACTCACCGTGCGCGGGACCGCGAACCTGCATACCGGCGGGACCATCCACGACGTGACCGCCGACCTGCACCCACACCTTGCCGAGGCGTGTGTGACCGCCAGCCTGGCCCTGTCGATCCCGGTCACCGGGATCGACTTGCTGGCACCCGCCCCAGACCAGCCCGGGTACGTCATCATCGAGGCCAACGAGCGTCCGGGCCTGGCGAATCACGAACCGCAGCCGACCACCGAGCGGTTCATGGACCTGCTGTTCCCGACCACCGCGGCGCCGCCCCGGCCGGCCCGGGCGGCCCGGGCGGCGAAGGGCCGCCGGCGCACCCGCCGGGGCCGCCACGCCGACCCCTCCACGTGACGCGCCCGCGTGGTCAGCGCATGCCCACCGCAGCGGGAGACGCTACGGTGCGGGGGTGACCGCCCTGGATATCGACCTCGGCTTCCTGCGCCAGGTGCTGCTGGAACTGCTCGATATCCCCAGCCCTACCGGGCGGACCGACCACGTACAGCAGTACGTCGGCGAACGGCTGGACCGCCTCGGTGTGCCCTTCGTGGTCACCCGGCGCGGAGCGATCGTGGCCGAGTTGGGCGGGCCGGCCTCCTCCGAGGCCAGCCGGGCAGTCGTCGTGCACACCGACACCATCGGCGCGATGATCCGCAACCTCAAGAGCAATGGCCGCCTCGAACTCAAACCGGTCGGACACCATTCGGCGCGGTTCTCCGAGGGTGCCGCGGTGTGGGTGTTCCCCGATGACCTGGAAACCGTCTACACCGGACAGGTCCTGCCGCTGAAGGCATCCGGGCACCGATGGAACGAAGAGGTCGACTCGCAGGGCGTCTCCTGGGAGGACGTCGAGGTCCGCCTCGACGAGCACGTCGCGGGAATCGAGGATCTGCGCGACCTCGGTCTGGACGTCGGCGACTTCGTCGCCCCGTTGGCGCATCCGCTGATCACCGACAACGGATTCGTCCGCTCCCGGCACCTGGACGACAAGGCCGGCGTGGCGGCAACCCTGGCCGCGCTGAAGGCCCTCAAGGAGTCCGGCGGCGAGTTGCCGGTACGCGCCCAGTTGCTGGTGACCTGCACCGAGGAGATCGGACACGGCGCCAGCCACGGCCTCGACCCGGACGTCGCCGAGATGGTTTCGGTCGACGCCGCCATCGTCGCCCCCGGTCAGCAGTCCCGTGAGACGGCCGTGACGGTGGCGATGGCCGACAGTGTCGGCCCGTTCGACTATCACCTGACCCGACGTATGCACTCCCTGGCCCGCGAGAACGATATCGAGGTAGTGCGCGACACGTTCGCCCACTACCGGTCCGACGCCGCCGCCGCGATCGAGGCCGGCGCCCACCTGCGGGTGGCGCTGCTGGGCTTCGGCGTCGACGCCAGCCATGGGCACGAACGCACCCACATGAACAGCCTGAACGGCCTGGCCCGGCTGCTGACCGTATGGCTGCAGTCGGATCTGGTGTTCCCCCGGTGGGATGCCCACGCCGACGGCCCGCTGCGCAGCTTCCCTTCCCTGGCGGTCCAACCCGCCCAGGAGGAGGGGCCGCAGGAGGGACCCATCGAGATCGACTAGGCCCCCGGCTCCGTCGGCGTGGCCACCAGGACACCCTCGATCACTCCCTCTGGGCTGACCAGCAATCCCCGCCCGGGCGGCAGTTGCCGGGCGCTGGTCCGGCCGAAGACCTTCACCGTCTGGGGGTCGTTGTCCAGAAACAGGGTTGGTGACCGGGAGCCGGAGAGCTTCTGCAGGAACGGGTTCATCGCCGACACCCCCGCCCAGTTCCCGGGCAGCCGGGCGGCGATCACGTGCAGGCCGATCTCCCGGCTGCGTTCGATCAGGTTCCACAGCGGCGCGGTGGCCGCCTGCGCGCCGACCAGGCCGGTGGGCCGCAACTCCTGCTCATCGTCGATGATCACGACGTGGTGCGGGCCCTGCCAGGGACCGCGGGCCAGCAGTTCGTCCTGGGTCAGCCCGGCCGGCGGGAGCCGGTCCCTCAGGATCTCGGCCAGTTCGGCCAGGGTGCGATCGATGTCCTCGGCGGTGTAGGCGTAGGCACGCACGCCGGGGCCGCGGATCCTGCCGATCAACGAGGTCTTGGGGTCGATGATCGTCAGCTGTGCATGCTCGGGACCCAGCCGGTCGGTGACCGCCTGCCCGAGGGCGGCCAGCGCGGTGCTCTTGCCGGAGCCCTGCCGGCCGACGATCAACAGGTTGGGGGTCTGTCGCAGCGGCAGGGAAACCGGGCCCAGTCCGCTCTCCCCGATGCCGAACGGCACGGAGAACTCCTCGGCCGGCGCGCCTTGCACGGCCTCGAGGACCTCCGACAGCGCGACACGTTCGGGCAGCCGCGCCAGGGTCTGAACCTTCGCGGTCCCGGTTGCCGCCGCGATGACAGCTCCCACCTCCCGGGTGCTGACGCGCTGCCCCTCGAATCCGGTGATCTCCGGCAATCCGATCAGCAGTTCGTGTCCGCCGCGCGTCACCCCGAACCCGGGCCGGTCCAGGGTCTGGCGGGCCGCCCGCCGGTGCTCCATACCGGTACCCATCTGGGTCTCGTCGGGATTGCTCAACCGGAGTTGGATGCGGGCGTTGGCGACGTTGAGCAAGGCCTGCTTCTGCCCGACCAGCCATCCACTAGCACTGGTCATCACATGAACGCCGTACGAAAGCCCCTGCCGGGCAATGGCTATCGCTCGGTCGCCAAGGCCGCTGTCGATATCGTAGAGGTCGGCGAAGTTGTCGATGACCAAGAATACGTCGCCGAAGGTGTCATCGGGGTCGGTGGGGCCGGCGCCGGTCATCCCGAACCGCCGTTCCCGGAACTCTGCGACGTCGATCTGGAACCTCTTGAACGCCTCCTCCCGCGACCGGACCAGGGCTTCGACAGTGGCGATCGTGCGCGAGGCGCCCTCGATGTCGGCGTGGGCGACCACACCGGCGACGTGCGGAATTTCCGCGACGGGGCTCAACGATGCGCCGATGCAGTAGAAGGTGACCCGCTGCGGGGTGTACATCAACGCCGCGGAGGTGATCAGCGTCATCAGGGTGGTCGACTTGCCGCGCTGGGCTGTGGCCACCACCATCACGTTGTCCATCAGCGCGTCGACACAATGCACGACCTGCGAATGCTCACCGGGTAGATCCTCGATGCCGGCTGGGAAGAACAGTCCCGGATTGTCCCCGTAGTCCTGCCACCAGGGCCGGCCGCGCCATTGACCCACCAGCTCATCCGCGCGCCGGCTGGTCTCCAGCGGTGGCAGCCAGATCTGGTGCGGCGCTCCGGCCGACTTCGCCGCCAATGATTCGCGGATGACGTCGAGGAGCTTTTTCTTTCTGAATCCATCAGGGTGGTAGAGGAATTCGTCGGGAAGCTCCGGCTGCTCACCGTCCGCGAGCGCTTGTGCGTCGGCCGCGCTGAGCGGCTGATACTCCCATGTCAGGGATCTGGGGCGGGAGAAGTCGACGGCGACCGAATGATCAGCGTGCTTCTCCGGCTTGGGAACCACGAACGGCGCCGACAGGTAGAAGCACCGGAACTGTTCGAGGTCCCGCGGTCCCGCCTTGAGCAGCGCGTAGCCGTTCTCCTTCGACGGCAGGTGCAACGCCGCGTCGCTGCCGATGACGTCGCGGGAGTCCTCCGCGGTCTCGGCGCGCAGCGCTACCCGGAACGCGATGTTGCTCTTGACCTTGCTCAGCGCCGACAGGTCGAGGCGCTGACCCCCGAGGGTGAAGAAGACGTTGCAGCCGCGGCCCTCCTGACCCACGTGGATGACCAGGTCGATCCACTCGGGGTGGTGCGAGAACAGTTCGAGGTACTCGTCGATGATCACCAACAGGATGGGAACCGGTTCGAGGTCCCGGCCGGCGAGGCGCATTTCTTCGTATTCGTTGGCGTCGCGAGCACCGGCCTGTTTGAAAAGCCGGTAGCGCCGGGTCATTTCACCGTCGATAGCCTTCCGCATTCGGTCGGCGAGATGCCGGTCGTCATTGGCCAGATTCGACAGCGACCCAGCGACGTGCGGCAGACCCTGCAAATCCTGGGCCGCGGACTCGAACTTCATATCGACGAAGATCACACTGAAGGTCTCCGGCGAATGGGTCAGGGCGATGCCATTGCACAACGCCAGGAAGTACTCGGACTTGCCCGACCCTGAGGTTCCGATCACCACGGAGTGGAATCCATAGCCCCCGAAATCCTTTGCCCGCAGTGTCACGTACTGCAGATCGCCCCCGGGTTTCACCCCCACCGGAATCATCGCCCACCGCGGGTCGCCACGGCCGCGGCTTCCGGCCCAGAGCCGGGTGACGTCGAGGTCACGCGGGTCACTGATGCCCAGAGCGCGCAGCAGTTCGGTGTCCTGGCCCGCGGAGTCTGTCGACTCCGCGCCGGCCGGCGACCAGCGCGCCATGGCCCGGGCGAACCGGTTGGCGGTCGATTCGGTGAGCTGATCGGCTGCGGCGAATACCGCGCCGCGGTGGTGCAGCCGACCACCCCGCAGCTCGAAACGCTGTTCCTCGGTGCCGAATCCGACACCATCCCCGGCCCGCGAGGCCAGCCTCAGCACGGTGATCCCGGCCATTCCGATCCGGCCGGTGACGCCCTCCCACTGTTCAGGGGTCCCGGCGCCGTCGTCGATGATCACCCAGTGCGGTCCCAGATCTGTGGCAGCCGAATCGGCCTGGGCGCCCGCCCCGGCCGGGCTGGAGCCGCCCGGCCCGGCCCACGGTCCACGGCCCTTGCGGTGCAACTCCGCGTCCAGCGCCTCTTCGAGATCGGTGGGGGAATTGAACACCAGGCGCCGCAGCCCGCAGGCGTCGAACATCTCATCGTGATGGTTGTGGGGCAACCACACCAGCCACGACCAGTGCTCGGGGCGGCGGGTGACCACCATCAGCTTGAGATCGGCGGGGCTGTGGAAAGCCGCCAGTGAGCACAGCAGCGCGCGGGTCAGCGCGTGCAGGTCGCCGCGGCTCTCGCCGAGGAAACTGAATCCCGGCTGGGACCGCAGGCTCAGCACCCGGCCGATATCGCGGATCTTGCTCTGCTCGAGCATGAAATCGCGCAGCGCACGCCCGGTCACCGGTTCCAGTTCCTCCTCGACGGGGACCTCCGGCCACTGCAGCGACACCGCGGAGTCGGCCGTGGACCCCACGCCGACACCGAGCCGGACATCGAGGAAATCGGGATCTGAGGGGCGCCGCTCCCACATCCGTGAACTTCCGATGATCCGGCCCAGTTGCTGCGGGGGGGCGTGGACGAACGACTGCTGGCGGCGCTGCTGTTGAACGACCCGCTGGACCTCGTCGCGGCTGTCATCGAGCTGGCGCAGGTAGGCCCGGCGCAGCTTCTCCTGCTCGCCCCAGCTCATCCGGCGGGCCCGGCCGAACCTGCCGCTGAACATCAGCGTGGCGAAACCCACCAGGCCCAGCAGCGGAAAGAACCCGGATTGCAGCGAGCGGGCACCGGAGGTGTACATCACCACCAGGGTCCCGATGATCGCGACCAGAAGCGCGGGCACCGCGATCATCAGCATGATGTTGCGAGGCTCTCGTTCGGGCAGAGCCAATGGCGGGGCGACCACGACCCGCGTGGGCGGGACGACGGGGACCGCGGTCCGGGTTTCCCGGACGAATCCTCTCGTGGACACCGCTATCCGCCCGCGTTCCGCGGGCCGGCGACGGGCACCGCTCTCGCCGCGCCGCCAGCCGGCTCGATGCTGTCCCGGGCCACCAGGGCGTCGGCCCGGCTGATCGCAGGACCGGCGGCGAAGATCCGCAGAATGGGCCAGGGGGCCTGCGCGGCCCGGCGGGGATCAAGACCCAGCGCATCGAGGGTGGCCTGGTCCCAGTCGACGCCGTACCGGACCCCCTGTGGGGACACCCAGTACAGGCTCTCCCTGGTGTCGGCGCTCGGCGCCACGCCGGTGGAGGCCACGAAGTTCGCCGCGCCGGGCAGCATCAGTGTCTGCCGGGCCTGCACCGTCGCGGCCTGGCCGGTGTCCCGGGCAAGCTCGACGATGTGATCGTCGAGACCTTGCGGCGTGGGTAATCCACTGCCACTGAACAGGATCCGGGCCGACTGCCGGTCGGTCGTCCGTTTCGTCCAGCTCACGCAGGTCACCGGATCGGCGT
Source organism: uncultured Mycobacterium sp. (assembly GCA_964447215.1). Taxonomy (GTDB): domain Bacteria; phylum Actinomycetota; class Actinomycetes; order Mycobacteriales; family Mycobacteriaceae; genus Mycobacterium. The sequence continues at coordinate 1,821 of CAYURT010000078.1, read as the reverse complement.
CGGTGTCGATGAAACTCAGCGCGCCCGGCGGGTAGTGATCGACGTCGAGGACCGCCACTTCGGGGATGCCGAGCAACGCGTCCGGGGGGATCAACTCCGGTGCGCTCACCCCATGGCTGTCGGCGGTTCTGAGCAGATTCGCGACGAAGGACGTCACCTTCTGGACGCCGTCGCGATGCATCACATAGAACCCGCTGACCTCTCCGCCGGCGTCCGCGGTGGTCACGACCTGCCCGACAGCCGAACCGGACAGCCACGCGGAAGGTGTTCCGGCCCCCGGAACGGCCGGAGTCACCAGGGGTTCGGTAGCGGGGATCGCATCGAAGAGCGCGGTCGAGATCGGCACCGGGCGGGTTTCACGAAGGTCCACACCGAGATTCAGCGTGACCGCGCGGTCGGCCAGGTCGATTCGGGTCCGCCGGCCCTGCCAGATCAGATACGCGGCCCCCCGGTGACTGGCCAGGACCGCCTCGCCCTCACCCAACGGCGCGGCACGTCCGCCGCCGGACAGTTGCCCGCCGATCGCGGTCACCACGGGCTGCCCACCGCTGCCGCGGACCGGCGCGGTGTCGCAGACCGCCCACGCCGAAACCTCGGCACCGGACACCGTCAGGTCGTCGGGAATCCCGGGAATCCCGATCATCGGCCCGGTCGGGTACTTCGCGATTTCCGGTGCCTTGACCCAGCGAGGTTCGGAGGGGGCGCCGGTGGCCAACCGCGCCGAAGCCAGATTGAGGGCCGGATACAGCCGGCCGTCCAGGCGTGCGTAGACGGCCCCGGTGTCGCGGTTGCCGACGATCGACGACTGCCCGGACAGTCCCGCCGGTTTGATGAAGTGCAACAGGGCCATCCACCCGCACCCGAGCACGACGAAGACCACCGACAGGGCAAGTGCGGCCTGTTGCTTACGGTCGTCGTGCTTCATCCGCACCGAGAACCGGGTGATCGCAGCCCTCAGTCGGCGGTTGTAGAACAAATGGCCGGTGTTCTGGTCGCGGTTGGACAGGTTCAGGGGCACAGCCCGGCCTCCCCCGGGGTGGCGGGCGTCATGACACCGAACCGCCGTAACGGGCCTGATGATCAGCCTGGGCCTCCTCGCGGAGCGCCCTCAGAGCGGCATTGAGCCGGTCCGCCAGTTCACGGTGGCTGTAGTCGGTCATGACGCTGGGGTGCAGGCTGAGGTCGATCAGCCTCCCGTCGGAGTTGGCGACGGCCTGCAGATCACCCATGTCGACGCTGTAGGTGATGGTCGAAGCTTGCGCGACAACGGCCTCCCAGCGCTCGGCGGCCTCGTCGAGGTCCCTCAGGACGGCGTCGACCAACTCCTTCTCGCTAAGCCAGGACCCCCTGGAATCCCCCTCCATGGGCACAGTATGTCGATACCGTTGAAGTCGGTCAATTCACAGTGAGCAAACTATTTCGGCGGTTTTCACACCAGACTCAGCAACCACTGCCGTAGAGGGCGCGGGTAGGACGTGGCCCTGGCCGGAATCAGTTTCTGCCTGGTCGGCGGACGTCCCCAGGACGGGAATCCGGCGGTGCCCCAACCCGACCCCCGCAGCGACTCCCACCGAGCGATGTTCGACTTCTCAATGGCCGACTTCTCAATGGTCGACTTCTCAATGGCCGGGTTTGAATGGCCGGGTTGGCCGCCGAGGACTTCGACGCGCTGGTGGGCGGATTCCGGCCGAACTCCACCAAACACAAAGGTCACGGCCTCTTTCGAGTTCGTGACCTTTGTGCTGCGATTACGTAGAACTGCTCGTGGTGGGCGAAGGGGGACTTGAACCCCCACGTCCCGAAGGACACTGGCACCTGAAG
>CAYURT010000077.1:0-11639 GCA_964447215.1 uncultured Mycobacterium sp. | reverse complement strand
CGCTATTCGCGCCTCAGCCGCGACGCTCAACCCTGTCTGTCGTCGCCTGCTTCGGCGCTATTCGCGCCTCAGCCGCGACTCCACGAACCTCTCGAGCTGTTCCCACTCGTCGACGGTCTGGGCATACGGCGGTCCGGGCCGCTCCGCGGACGCCGGCTCCAGCACGTGCCCGACCAGCCCGCCGACCGCGGTGTCGCCGGCCAGCAGCTTGTCCACCGTGTCGTCCTCGGAGTAGGCCCCGACGTCCCTGATGAACTCCACGGCCAGCTCGAGCTGGTCGCGGTCGATGGCGTCGGGACCGTCGGCGATGTCATCGACCAGCCCCGTCAGCACGTAGACGTTGTCGTCGGTGACGTCGATGCGCAGCGAGCCGTCGGTGGCGGCGGTTCGGATGTCGTCGTAGGTGCTCAGGTCGGCCAGGTCGTGGTCGTGCTCGTCGGCGAGGTAGCGGGCCAGGGCGCGCTCGGAGCCGAACACGCTGACCCGGCCGTTGCGGCCCAGGAAAACCGGCTTGTCGTCGAAGTAGCAGCGCAGCGTGTAGAAGGTGCCATTCCCGGACATCACCCGGATCGGGTCGATGCCGACCCGCTCCCAGAAGTCGGCGTCTCCGCCCAGCACCGCGCGGTCGGCGGCCACCGCCGCACCGGGCTCGAGGCCCGCCAGGTCCAGCGCGGGGAACGGGGAGGGGGCCGCACCGATCGGATCGGGCGCCGCGATGGCGGTCTCCTCGGCGTCGGCCTCGTAGGGCTCGGCCAGTTCCGCGGTCGCGGCCGCGACGGCCGCCGCGTTCACCTCCGGTGTGCTGACGACCTCGTCGACCGCCGCCAGCACGCCGTCCCAGCCGCGGGAGACGATGTCGGCGATCAGTGCCCAGCGCTTCTTGCCCGACCTGCCCTTGAACTGGTCGATACCGCCGGTGACCAGGCCCAGGTTGGGGTTGCCGTTGAAGAATCGGTTGACTGCGGGAAGCTCGCACACCGCACCGATCGAGGAGACCACCGCCAGCGTGCCGGCCAGCTTCTCGACGGACTCCGCGGTCGGCTTCTCGGCGACCAGTTCCTCGACGGCGATCAGGTCGGCCTGGTGCTCGGGCGTCGGGTCCAGCCGGTGGGCGTCGACCTTCGTCAGCACCTCCCAGGCCGGGTGGTCGGTGAGGTCGTTGTCGGTGTCGTTCCGCACGAACGCGACCAGGTCGGCGACCGTGGCGAAGCCGAACAGGTCCTCATCCTTGCCGAGGAAACCCTCCCAGTCCTCACCGCCGTCGCGCCAGCGGGGCGCCCACACGGTGTAGCGGTCGCCCGCGGTCAGACCCAGGCGAATCGGTACCAGCTCTGCAGACATGCCGGACAGCCTAACGACCTACAGTCTCCTGTCATGGACGTGTACGTCGTCGACCATCCGCTGGCCGCAGCCCGGCTGACCACACTGCGTGACGAACGCACCGGCAACGCCGAGTTCCGCGCCGCCCTGCGCGACCTCACCCACATGCTGGTCTACGAGGCCACCAGGGACGCAGCCCGAGAACAGATCAGGGTGCGCACCCCGCTCACCGAGACCCGGGGCATCCGGCTGGCCACCCCGCCGCTGCTGGTCCCGGTGCTCCGGGCCGGTTTGGGCATGGTCGACCAGGCGCACGCCCTGATCCCGGAGGCGCGGGTGGGCTTCGTCGGGGTGGCCCGTGACGAGGACAGCCACCAGCCGGTGCCCTACCTGGAGTCGCTGCCCGACGACCTCAGCTCGCAGCCGGTCATCGTGCTCGACCCGATGCTGGCGACCGGGGGGTCGATGGCGCACACCATCGAGTTGCTGCACGGGCGCGGCGCGCGCGACATCACGGTGGTGTGCGTGGTCTGCGCCCCGCAGGGAGTGGCCGCGCTGGAGCGGGTGGCCCCGCAGGCCCGGCTGGTCACGGCGGCGATCGACGATGGGCTCAACGAGGCGGCCTACATCGTGCCCGGACTCGGCGACGCCGGGGACCGCCAGTTCGGGCCGCGCTGAGCGGTCCGGCGGCGCACCGCCGTCACAGCGCCGCCAGCACCGCCGCCAGCAGCGCGCCCAGGTCGCGGGCCGAGTCCCGGCCGGCGGCCAGCACCTCCTCGTGGGACAGCGGCGCCCCGGTCATCCCGGCGGCGGCATTGGTCACCAGCGAGACCCCCAGCACCTCGGCGCCGGCCGCGCGCGCGGCGATGGTCTCGTGCACCGTGGACATCCCCACCAGGTCCGCGCCCAGCGTCCGCAGCATCCGCACCTCGGCCGGCGTCTCGTAGTGCGGGCCCGGCACCGCCGCGTAGACCCCCTCGGCCAGCGTCGGGTCCACGGTGCGGGCCAGCGCCCGCAGGCGCGGGGAGTACGCGTCGACGAGATCGACGAAATGCGGACCCACCAGTGGTGAGCGTGCCGTCAGGTTGAGGTGGTCGCTGATCAGCACCGGCTGGCCGACCCGGTACTCCGGCCGCAGGCCGCCCGCGGAGTTGGTCAGCACCACCACCTGCGCCCCGGCCGCGCAGGCGGTGCGCACCGGGTGCACGACCCCTTCCAGCGGATGGCCCTCATAGGCGTGGATCCGGCCCAGGAACACCAGCACCCGGTGGTCTCCGGCCGACACCGACAGCACCTGCCCGCGATGGCCGGCCGCGGACGGGGCCAGGAAGCCGGGCAGCGCGTCCATCGGGATCTCGGCGTCGGGGTCTCCCAGCGCCCGCGCCGCCGAATCCCACCCCGAGCCCAGCACGACGGCGACGTCGTGCCGTCGCGCACCGGTCCGATCGGCGATCGCCTCGGCCGCCCGGGTGGGATCTGAGCTCACAGTGCGATACTGCCAGGATGCCGCTGGCCGACATCGCCGAAGCGTGGCTGGCCGCCCACTTCGATGATCTGGTCGAGTGGCGCCGCCACATCCACCGCCACCCGGAACTGGGCCGCCAGGAGTTCGCCACCACCCAGTTCGTGGCCGACCGGCTCGTCGACTCGGGTCTCAACCCGAAGGTCCTGCCCGGCGGGACCGGCCTGGTCTGCGACCTGGGGCCACAGGGCGGGCCGCGGATCGCGCTGCGCGCCGACATGGACGCGCTGCCGATGACCGAGCGCACCGGGGCGCCGTACGCCTCGGAGACCGCCGGGGTGACCCACGCCTGCGGTCACGACGCGCACACCGCGATCGTGCTCGGCGCGGCGGCCGCGCTCGCCTCCGCCGAGGACCTGCCGGTCGGGGTGCGGCTGATCTTCCAGCCCGCCGAGGAGTTGATGCCCGGCGGTGCGCTCGACGTGATCGCCGCCGGAGCGCTGGCCGGGGTGGCCCGGATCTTCGCGCTGCACTGCGACCCGCACCTGGATGTCGGCCGGGTCGCCATCACCGCGGGGCCGATCACCTCGGCGGCCGACTCCGTCGAGATCACCCTGCTCTCCCCGGGCGGGCACACCTCGCGGCCGCACCTGACCTCCGATCTGGTCTACGGGATGGGAACGGTGATCACCGGGCTGCCCGGTGTGCTGTCCCGGCGTATCGACCCGCGGCACGGCACCGTCATGGTGTGGGGCGCGGCCAACGCCGGCGCCGCGGCGAACGCGATCCCGCAGTCCGGGACACTGGCCGGCACCGTCCGCACGGCCAGCCGCGAGACCTGGGTCGGGATGGAATACCTTGTCCGCGAGACGGTCACCGCACTGCTCGCCCCGCTGGGAATCGAGTTCTCGCTGCAGTACCGGCGTGGGGTGCCGCCGGTGGTGAACGAGGAACGCAGCACCCAGATCATGACCCACGCCATCGAGGCGATGGACCCGCAGGCGCTGGCCGACACCCGGCAGTCCGGCGGCGGGGAGGACTTCTCCTGGTATCTGGAGGAGATCCCCGGCGCAATGGCCCGGCTGGGGGTGTGGAGCGGGCAGGGCCCGCAACTCGACCTGCACCAGCCCAACTTCGACCTCGACGAGCGCGCATTGGCCACCGGGGTCCGGGTGCTGGTCAACACCATCGAGCAGTCGACGGCATTCGGGTGAAGCTGCTGGTGACCGGCGGCGCCGGCTACGTGGGCAGCGTGTGCGCGAAAGTGCTCGCCGAACAGGGCCACCGGGTGGTGGTCGTCGACGACCTGTCCACGGGCAACGCCGACGCGGTGCCCCCCGGCACCGAGTTCGTCGAGGGCGACATGGTGCAGGTGGCCCGCGCCACGCTGTCCGACGGATCCTTCGACGGGGTGCTGCATTTCGCGGCCAAGTCGCTGGTCGGGGAGTCCGTCGAGGCCCCTGAGCGGTACTGGTATGCCAACGTGGTCAAGACCCTGGAGTTGCTGGAGGTCATCCGGGAGACCCGGACGCCCCGGCTGGTCTTCTCCTCGACCGCCGCCACCTACGGTGAACCGGCGTCGGTGCCGATCACCGAGGACGCTCCGACGATGCCGACGAATCCCTACGGCGCAACGAAACTCGCGATCGACCACGCGATCGGGTCCTATGCGCGGGCGCACGGGCTGGCGGCCACCAGCCTGCGCTACTTCAATGTGGCCGGGGCTTACGCCGGACTAGGCGAACGGCATGCGGTGGAGACCCATCTGATCCCACTGGTGCTGCAGGTCGCGACCGGAGCGCGGGAGGAGATCCGGGTGTTCGGCACCGACTGGCCGACCGCGGACGGAACCGCGGTCCGGGATTACATCCATGTCCGCGACCTCGCTGAGGCCCACCTGCTGGCGCTGAACAGCGCCCGTCCCGGGGAGCACCGCATCTACAACCTCGGCAACGGGACCGGGTTCAGCGTGCGCGAGGTGATCGAGTGCTGCCGCCGCGTCACCGGCCGGCCGATCACCTCCCGCGACAGCGAACGGCGCGCCGGAGACCCTGCGGTGCTGATCGCCTCCAGCGACCGGGCCATCGCCGAACTCGGCTGGAAACCCCGCCATGCCGGTCTGGAGGACATCGTCTCCGACGCCTGGGACTTCGAGCAGCGCCGCGCCTGACGGCCGGCGGTCAGTCGGCCGGGCCGGGGCCGACATTGCGGGCCGGGCGGGTCCGCAGGTGGTGGACGTAGTCGGCCGGGGCGCCGGCCACCTCGGCGGCGTCGGCCATCACCCCGATGTAGCGGGCCGAGGGCAGCCCGCCCTCCCACGCGTCGATCACGTACAGCCAGGCCAGCGTCGGGTCATCGGTGGTGTCGGAGGACTCCCGCTCGATGCGGCAGCGGATCTTCTTGTGCAGCCCGAGCTCGGAGCCCTCCCAGCGGTCCATGTTGCGCTCGTCGGCCGGGGTCACGTCGTAGAGCACCACGAACACCCGCGAACCGGGGTCCTCGACGACGGTGGCCAGCGCGCCCTCCCAGCCGATGTCCTCCCCGGCGAAGGTCAGCCGCCAGCCGCAGAGCCAGCCGGTTCCCGACATCGGCGAGTGCGGTGCCCGCTCCAGCATCTGCTCGGGATCCATGTTCGACCCGTAGGCGGCGTAGAGCGGCACGGGAAAAGAGTAGAGGTTCCTGATTAGATTGGCCGGGTGCCCACCCGGATCGTCATCATCGGCGGGGGTCCCGCCGGCTACGAGGCCGCGCTGGTCGCCGCCGCCCGCGGCGCGGAGATCACCGTGGTGGATTCCGACGGGATCGGCGGCGGCTGCGTTCTCTACGACTGCGTGCCCTCGAAGACCTTCATCGCCTCCACCGGCGTGCGCACCGAGCTGCGGCGGGCCCCGGGGCTGGGCTTCGACATCGGCGTCGAGGACGCGGGGATATCGCTGCCGCAGCTGAACAACCGCGCCAAGACCCTGGCCCGCTCGCAGTCGGCCGACATCGGCGCGCAGCTGCTGGCCGCGAAGGTCAACGTGGTCTCCGGCCGGGCCGAGCTGATCGACGACGTCCCCGGGATGGCCCACCACCGGGTGCGGGTCAACACTCCCGACGGCAAGTCCGGGGTGCTCAAGGCCGACGTGGTGCTGATCGCCACCGGCGCCAGGCCGCGGGTGCTGCCCGGCGCGGTGCCCGACGGGGAGCGGATCTTGAACTGGCGGCAGATCTATGACCTCGCCGATCTGCCTGAGCATCTGGTCATCGTCGGCTCGGGGGTGACCGGGGCGGAGTTCTGCAACGCCTACACCGAGCTCGGGGTGCCGGTCACGGTGGTGGCCAGCCGCGACCAGATCCTGCCGCACGAGGACAGCGACGCCGCCGCCGTCCTGGAGGAGGTGTTCGCCGAACGCGGCGTCACCCTGATCAAGAACGCCCGGGCCGACTCGGTGGTCCGCACCGGCACGGGCGTGCGGGTCACCATGGCCGACGGGCGCACCGTCGAGGGCAGCCACGCCCTGATGACCGTCGGCTCGGTGCCCAACACCGCCGACCTGGGCCTGGACCGGGTCGGCGTCGAACTCGGACCCGGCGGGTACATCCCGGTCGACCGGGTGTCGCGCACACCGGCCGCCGGGATCTACGCCGCCGGAGACTGCACCGGGCTGCTCCCGCTGGCCTCGGTGGCCGCGATGCAGGGCCGTATCGCGATGTACCACGCCCTCGGGGAGGGAGTGTCGCCGATCCGGCTGCGCACCGTCGCCTCGGCGACGTTCACCCGTCCCGAGATCGCCGCCGTCGGGGTGCCGCAGAGCGCGATCGACAACGGCTCCGTCCCGGCCCGGATCCTGGCCCTCCCGCTGACCTCGAATGCGCGGGCCAAGATGAGCCTGCTGCGCCGCGGTTTCGTCAAGATCTTCTGCCGCCCGGCCACCGGTGTGGTGATCGGCGGGGTGGTGGTCGCCCCGATCGCCTCCGAGCTGATCCTGCCGATCGCGTTGGCCGTGCAGAACCGCATCTCGGTGGGTGACCTGGCTCAGACGCTGTCGGTGTACCCGTCGCTGTCCGGTTCGGTGGTCGAAGCCGCCCGTCGGCTGATGGCGCACGACGATCTGGACTAACCTGTCCGGCATGAGCGACCCGATCCTGAGACCGGGCAACGGCCAGACCCTGCTGGGTCCCGAGAACCGGGCCGAGGCCTGGGAACGGCTGGGCGGCGAACAGTTCGACGTCGTGGTGATCGGCGGCGGGGTGGTGGGCGCCGGGGCGGCACTGGACGCGGCCACCCGCGGTCTGAAGGTGGCCATGGTGGAGGCCCGCGACTTCGCGTCGGGAACCTCCAGCCGCAGTTCCAAGATGTTCCACGGCGGCCTGCGCTATCTGGAGCAGTTGGAGTTCGGCCTGGTGCGCGAGGCGCTGCACGAGCGGGAACTGTCCCTGACCACGCTGGCCCCGCACCTGGTCAAGCCGCTGCCGTTCCTGTTCCCGCTGACCCACCGGGTGTGGGAGCGGCCCTACATCGCCGCCGGGATCTTCCTCTACGACCAGTTGGGCGGGGCCAAGTCGGTTCCCCCGCAACGGCATCTGACCAAGTCCGGCGCACTGCGGCTGGCCCCGGGTCTCAAGCGCGGCGCGCTGATCGGCGGGATCCGCTACTACGACACCGTCGTCGACGACGCCCGGCACACCATGATGGTGGCCCGGACCGCCGCGCACTACGGGGCGGTGGTGCGGACCTCCACCCAGGTGGTGGCCATGCTCACCGAGGGTGACCGGGTGGTCGGGGTCACCGTCCGCGACTCCGAGAACGGCTCGGTGACCGATGTGCGCGGGCATGTCGTCATCAACGCCACCGGGGTGTGGACCGACGAGATCCAGGCGCTGTCGCGTCAGCGCGGCCGGTTCCGGGTGCGGGCCTCCAAGGGCGTGCACATCGTGGTGCCGCGGGACCGCATCGTCAGCGAGGTGGCGATCATCCTGCGCACCGAGAAGTCGGTGCTGTTCGTCATCCCGTGGGGAACGCACTGGATCATCGGCACCACCGACACCGACTGGGACCTCGACCTGGCCCATCCGGCGGCCACCAAGGCCGACATCGACTACATCCTCGGGCATGTCAACACCGTGCTGGCCACCCCGCTGACCCACGACGACATCGACGGCGTGTACGCGGGTCTGCGGCCCCTGCTGGCCGGGGAGAGCGAGGAGACCTCCAAGCTGTCCCGCGAGCACGCGGTCGCCTCGCCCACCGCGGGCCTGGTCGCCATCGCCGGCGGCAAGTACACCACCTACCGGGTGATGGCGGCCGACGCGGTCGACGCCGCCGCCGAGTTCATCCCGTCCCGGGTGGCGCCGTCGATCACCGAGAAGGTGCCGCTGATGGGCGCCGACGGCTACTTCGCGCTGATCAACCAGACCGAGCACGTCGGCGCCGAGTACGGCCTGCACCCCTACCGGGTCCGCCACCTGCTGGACCGCTACGGGTCGCTGATCGGCGACGTGCTCTCCTTCGCCGCCGACCGCCCCGACCTGCTCGAGCCGATCGCCGAGGCGCCGGTCTACCTGCGGGTGGAGGCGGCCTACGCGGCGGCTGCCGAGGGGGCGCTGCACCTGGAGGACATCCTGGCCCGCCGGATGCGGGTCTCCATCGAGTACCCGCATCGCGGGGTGGACTGCGCCCGTGAGGTGGCCGAGATCGTCGCCCCGATCCTGGGCTGGACGCAGGATCAGATCGACACCGAGGTCGACACCTACATCGCCCGGGTGGAGGCCGAGGTCCGGTCCCAGACCCAGCCCGACGACGCCTCCGCCGACGCGCTGCGGATCGCCGCGCCCGAGGCTCGTGCCGAGATCCTCGAGCCGGTCCCGCTGACGTGACCCCGCTGATGTGAGTCCCCTGCCGGTCCGGGATGGGCTCGGCCCGGCGCGGCTGCGCCTGGAGGGCGGAAACGTCGCCGAGGAGTTCGGCCGCCGGTTCGGTCCGCGGGGCCGGGCCAAAGTGCTCTGCGGTGAGGTGTTCGGCGCCGACGGGACGGTGTTCGACGCCGCGACGACGCTGCCTGCCGGCGCGCTGGCCTTCCACTACCGGGAGCTACCCGAGGAGGTTCCGGTCCCCTTCGACATCCCGGTCCTGTACCGCGACGCGAACATCCTGGTGGTCGACAAGCCGCACTTCCTGGCCACCATGCCGCGGGGCCGGCACGTCGTGCAGACCGCGCTGGTCCGGCTGCGGCGTGAGCTGGAGCTGCCCGAACTGGCCCCCGCCCACCGGCTGGACCGGCTGACCGCCGGGGTGCTGCTGTTCACCGTCCGGCGTGAGGTACGCGGCGCCTACCAGACCATGTTCGCCCGCGGCGAGGTGGCCAAAACCTACCTGGCCTGGTCCTCGGCTCACCCGGGTCTCGCCGGGCCGCAACGGCTTTCGAATCGGATCGTCAAGAACCGGGGGGTGCTGCAGGCCGGTGTGGAGCCTGGGCGGGCCAACGCCGAGACCCTGGTCGAACCACTGGGCGGCGGGGCCTACCGGCTGACCCCGCGCACCGGGCGGACCCATCAGTTGCGGGTGCACATGGCCGGCGCGGGGGTTCCGATCGACAACGACCCGCTGTATCCCGACGTGCGTGACGACGACCCGGGCGACTTCTCCCGGCCGCTGCGGCTGATCGCCCACCGGCTGGCGTTCACCGACCCGCTGACCGGCGCGCGGCGCCGCTTCGTAAGCTCGCGCGCATGATCTCCACCGACCGGATCACCGTGCAGGGACTGAGAACTTCGGTGCTGGTCGGCGGCGAGGGGAGACCCGGCGAGGCGGTGCTGTTCGTGCACGGCAACCCCGACGCCGGCTCGGACTGGATGCCGCTGCTGACCCGGGTCGGCCGGTACGCCAGGGTGATCGCGCCGGATCTGCCGGGCTTCGGCGCGGCCGACGAGCGCCCCGCCGGCGACTACAGCGTCGACACCTATGCGCGGTTCGTGCATGGGGTCGTCGAGCATTACGGCCTGACCCGGGTGCACATCGTCGGCCACGACTTCGGCGGACCGTTCGCGGCGTCCTGGGTCGCCGACCACCCCGGTGCCGCGGCCAGCCTGACCTTCCTGAACACCGGCGTCCTGGTCGGCTACCGCTGGCACCGGATGGCCCGGATCTGGCGTACCCCGCTGCTCGGGGAGCTGTCCATGCGGGCGCTGAATCCGCGGCTGGCGGCCGCGGCGCTGGCCCGGGAGAACCCCGGCCTGCCGCCGCAGTGGGTGCAGATCATCTCCGGGCATCTGCTGCCGCCCAAGACCCGCCGCGCCGTGCTGAGGCTGTACCGCTCGGCCCGGTCCGGCGACATGGACGCATTGGCCGCCCGGCTGCGCGAGGCCGATCTCGACGCGCTGGTGGTCTTCGGCGACGCTGACGCCTACCTCCCGGCCGATCTGGCAAGCCGCCAGGTGGAGGTCTTCCCGCGTGCGCAGGTGCACGTCCTGCCCGGGGTCGGCCACTGGTGCTGGCTGGAGCAGCCCGACCTGGTCGCCGGGCACCTGGCGGGTTTCCTGCGCGAGAGGCTCGGTTAGGGCCGTCGGTCCCTAGCCGCGGGCGCCTCGGTGGGCAAGGATTCGGGCATGAAAGACGACCACCAGATGATCGTGATCGCGGCCTACCGCGACCTGGCCGCCGCTCGTGAGGACTTCAACGAAGTCCAGGACGGGCTCAAACACGGCCTGGAGGCGCGATCGGCGGCGCTGGTCACCAAGGATGACACCGGCGAGCCCCAGGTGGTCGAGGCCGCCAACCGGCACATCCGGACCGGCGCCGCGATCGGTGCGGGCCTGGGCGTGCTGGTAGGGCTGGTCTTCGAGCCGTTGCTGCTCGGGTTTTTGGTGGGCGGGATCGGTGGCGCCGCGGTCGCCGCGGTCGCCGAGCACGAACTGCGCACCGGCCTGCGCGGGGAGGTCGGCGCGGCACTGGACAACGGCACCGCGGTGATCCTGGCTTTGGTCTACCCCAACGGCCGGGCGACCATGGAGACCACGCTCAGCCGGGCCGATTCGTTCACCGAGGTTCCGCTGGACACCTCGACAGTCAAGGGTATCGACGAGACGGTCGCGGCCCAGATCGCCAAGCTTCAGCACTGACAGGACGGGCACCAGAAGCTGACCCGATCGCCGGATTCCGAGCGGGAGATCGGGGTGCCGCAGCGTCGGCACGGCTGACCGCCCCGGCCGTAGACCCACAGTTCCGCGCCGCGGCGGGTGTTGCCGGTGGTGGTTCTGTTGAGGCGGCCGCGGTTGGCCCACAGCATGTCCCGGGCCCGTTCGGCCAGCCGATGCGGGTCGGGGAGGGTGCTGACCGGGCTGGTGGGCAGCCTGCCGAAGATGAAGCAGAGCTCGTTGGCGTAGACGTTGCCGATTCCGGCGAGGTTGCGCTGGTCCAGCAGAGCGGCGGCCAGGGGACGGTCCGGGTCGGCGGTCAGGTTGGCGGCGGCCCGGTCTGGGTCCCAGTCCGGCCCGAGCAGGTCCGGGCCGAGGTGGGCGACGGCGGCAATGTCGTGAGCGCGGTCGAGGATCTCCAGAATGCCCAGGTCGATGCCGGCCGCGGCCGTCTCGGCGGTTTCCAGCAGAATCCGGACCTTGTGCGGTTGGCGGTAACGGGTGCCGCGGGCGCTGACCCGCCAGGCGCCGTCCATCTTCAGGTGTGAGTGGATGCTGGCAGGACCGACCCGGATGAATAGGTGCTTGCCCCGGCTGAGTACCTCGTCGACACGCTCACCGGTGAGGTCGACCTCTGCGTAGCGGGGGACCCGGACGTCGCAGCGGGTGAGGGTCTCGCCCTCCAGTGCGGTGCGCAGGGCGGCGGCGGTGCGGAAGATGGTGTCGCCCTCGGGCACGTCAG
>CAYURT010000076.1:0-12182 GCA_964447215.1 uncultured Mycobacterium sp. | reverse complement strand
GGTGGGCGAAGGGGGACTTGAACCCCCACGTCCCGAAGGACACTGGCACCTGAAGCCAGCGCGTCTGCCATTCCGCCACTCGCCCGAAACGCCCGGCGAGCGTATCACGCTGGCGAGGGTGGAGACCCTGCCGGCAGGACAGTCCCAGATCGGTCACGAGATGGCATCGAGATCCAAACTGAACTGCGGCGATGGCGGTTTCGCGACGGCGCGGCGATACCATCGGGGCGGGTTTTCGGTGACCTCGGACTCGAGCGGCCGACGAACGTGAGTGAGGGCGGCATGGGCGACCAGAAGGGTCTCGCTGCGCGCCTTGAGCGGATCCTCGAGGACGGTGTCGCCGATGCGTTCGCCCGAGTGTTCGGCGGCGCGGTGGTGCCTGCGGAGCTGGAGGCCCTGTTGCGCCGGGAGGCCTCCGACAATGTCCGGGAGCTGGCCGGGGAGCGGTTCTTGGCTCCGAACGACTATGTCATTACCCTCAGTGAATCCGACTACCTACAAATGAGTGCCGATCACGACCTCGCGGTTCGCGCGTTCGCGAAGCACCTCGCCGACTACATTCTCGACCAGCACTGGCAGACCTACGGTGAGGTGGTCGTGCGTCTTGACCACTCAGCCTGCCTACGCACCGGGCAGTACCGGGCACGGGCTCGGGTGGACCCCGACGTCAGGCCCGCCGCGGACCCCCGCCCGTCGTCCACCGCGACCGTACAAGCAGAATCAACTGAAGCGCACGTCGCCGAATCAGGAGTACCGATGACCGATAACCCCGGCTACCCCGGCCAAGGCCGTCCCGGCGAGGACCACTACGACGATCAGTACGGCCGGTCCCAGGACGATCAGCGCCCTCCCCGCGACGAGGGCTACGGCGAAAGCCCCGAGCAGGGTCAGCCGCCGCGACCCGCCCACCCTGAGCAGGGTTATCCCGAAGGCTATCCCCAGGGTTACGGCCAAGGCTATCCCCAAGGTTACGGCCACCCCGGATATCCTCCCGCTCCTCCGCAGGGCTACCCAGGCTACGAGCCGCCCCGACCGCCCCCACCCGGCTACGGGGCCCCCGGCTACGACCAGGGCTACCGGCAGCCCCCACCCGGCTACGGCCAGCCGCCCTACCCGCCGCCCGGCGGGGGATACCCGCCAGCCGGGGAGTACGGGTACGGCCAGCAGGGCTACCCGGGCGGTCGTCCGCACTATGACCAGGGCGGCCAAGGACGCCACGAGTCCCGCCCGGCATACCCCGACCAGCCGTCGGCCCAGCCCCATCCCGGCCAACCCGACTACGGCCAGCCCCCCCAGGGCCAGCCCGACTACGGGCGCCCCGAGTACGGGCGCCCCGAGTACGGCCAGCAACCGGACTACGGGCGCCCCGACTACGGCCAGCAGCCCGAGTACGGCCGCTACGGGTACGAGCAGGGCGGATACCCACCGCCGCCGGCCGCGCCGGCCTCCGAGTACGACTACGGCCAAGGAGCCCAGCAGGCACCCGCCGGTTACGGCGGCTATCCGCCCGCGGGCGGGGAGTACGCCGGTTCCGCGCAGGTGACGTTGCAGCTCGACGATGGCAGCGGGCGCACCTACCAGCTCCGGGAGGGCGCCAACGTCATCGGCCGGGGCCAGGACGCCCAGTTCCGGCTGCCCGACACCGGGGTCTCCCGGCGTCACCTCGAAATCCGCTGGGATGGGCAGGTGGCGCTGCTGTCGGACCTCAACTCGACCAACGGCACCACAGTGAACAACGCTCCGGTGCAGGAATGGCAACTGGCGGACGGCGACGTGATCCGGGTCGGTCACTCCGAGATCATCGTCCACGTCCGCTGAGTCCCGAAGCGGGCTTCGGTTGAGTCGGTGCCCAAGTATCCTGTGACGTTGCCGAAGTCGGCCCGGGTCACCACCGCAGTCACGGAGGTTGCCCCCAGAGCAGGAGAACGGAGGGGCGCCGTATGCAGGGAATCGTTCTGCAACTGACGCGCGCCGGTTTCCTGCTGCTGCTGTGGCTGTTCATCTGGGCGGTTCTGCGCATACTGCGCAGCGACATCTACGCGCCCACCGGGCCGGTGATGGTGCGCCGGGGTCTGCCGCTGCGCGGTGGCCGTTCGGCGGCGCGGCTGGCCCGCGGCGCGGCCCGCCATCTGGTCGTCACCGAGGGGGCCCTGGCCGGCACCCGCATCACGCTGGGGGCCCAGCCGGTGCTCATCGGCCGGGCTGACGACTCCACGTTGGTCCTGACCGACGACTACGCCTCCACCCGGCACGCCCGGCTCTCGCCGCGCGGGGCGGATTGGTTCGTCGAGGACCTGGGTTCCACCAACGGCACCTACCTGGACCGTTCGAAGGTCACCGCGGCGGTGCGCGTCCCGGTGGGAACGCCCGTGCATATCGGCAAGACCGTGATCGAGTTGCGCCCATGACCCGTGCCCTGCGCTACGCCGCCCGCAGTGACCGCGGCCTCGTGCGCGCCAACAACGAGGACTCGGTGTATGCCGGCGCCCGCCTGCTCGCGCTGGCCGACGGCATGGGTGGGCACGCCGCCGGCGAGGTCGCCTCCCAGGTGGTGATCGCCGCCCTGGCGCAACTCGACGACGACGAGCCCGGGGGAGACCTGCTCAGCAAGCTGGAACGTGCCGTGGAGGAGGGCAACGCCTCCATCGCCCGGGAGGTCGAGGAGAGACCCGAACTCGACGGGATGGGCACCACGCTGACCGCGATCCTTTTCGCCGGAGACCGGCTGGGGCTCGCGCACGTCGGGGACTCGCGCGGCTACCTGCTGCGGGACGGGGAGCTGACCCAGATCACGAAGGACGACACTTTCGTCCAGACCCTCGTCGACGAGGGGCGGATCACCGCCGAGGAGGCCCACTCCCATCCACAGCGATCGTTGATCATGCGGGCGCTGACCGGCCAGGAGGTGGAGCCGACGCTGATCATGCGCGAGGCGCGGGTCGGGGACCGCTACCTACTGTGCTCCGACGGGCTGTCCGACCCGGTCAGTCAGGAAACCATCCTGGAAGCGCTCAAGCTCGAGGACGTCGGAGCGGCTGCCGACCGGCTGATCGAGCTCGCGCTGCGCAGCGGGGGCCCGGACAACGTGACGGTGGTCGTCGCCGATGTCGTCGACGACGACTTCGCCGGACAAACCCAGCCCATCCTGGCCGGAGCGGTGTCCGGGGAGGACCACGACCTCGCCCCGCCCAACACCGCGGCCGGCCGTGCGGCGGTGCTCAACCAGCGCCCCGCGGCCGAGAAGGAGCCCGAACCCGAGCCCGACCCGCCGCCGCCGCCCCCGAAGTCGCACCGCAAGGCGCTGGTCGCCGCCGCAGTGATCGTCCTGATGGCCTTGGCCGGAGTCGGGGTCGGATACCAGATCGTCCGCGGCCAGTACTACGTCGGCGCCGACGGCGACACGGTGGCGATCATGCGCGGTGTCCAAGGCTCGTTGTTGGGTCTGCCGCTGCAGCAGCCGCACCTGGTGGGCTGCCTGGACGAGCGGGGCGAACTGTCGCTGATCAGCGCCGGACAGCGCGATGGCGAGCTGGACTGCGTGCTGATGAAACTGAGCGACCTTCGGCCCTCGGAGCGGGCCCAGGTCGAAGCGGGCCTGCCGACCGGCAGTGAGGACAACGCCATCGGGCAGCTGCGCGAACTGGCCGGCGGATCACTGCTGCCGGTGTGTCCGCCGCCCGCGCCCAAGCGCACCCCGGCCCGCACACCGGCGACCCGCAGCGGTCCGACCACCACAGCTGACCCCACCACGACCAACCCCAGCACGACCAACCCCAGCACGACCAACCCCAGCACGACCAACCCCGGCACCGCCAAACCCACCACCGCCAAACCCACCCCGGTGCCCACCGCAGCCCCGCAACCGGGCACCACCTGCCGGGAGGCGGCGTGAGGGACCTGAAGGGTTTCTCATGACGACCGCTCCGCAGCCGGCGGTGGCCACCGGCCCCATCCTGCCGACGCGCCGCAACGCCGAGCTCGGCCTGCTGTGCTTCGCCACGCTGATCGTCGGTGTGGCGTTGCTGATCGTGCAGGCCAACCAGGAGCAGAGCCTGCAGTGGAATCTGCTGGGCTACACCTTGTCTTTCCTCGCTCTTTTCCTCGGCGCGCACCTGACGATCCGGCGCTTCGCGCCCTACGCCGACCCACTGCTGCTGCCGGTCGTCGCCCTGCTCAACGGTCTGGGCCTGGTGCTGATCCACCGTCTGGACCTGGCCGCGGGAACCGACTCGGGTCCGGGCGCCAAGCAGCAGATGCTGTGGACGCTGGTCGCCGTGGTGGGCTTCAGCCTCGTCGTGGCTCTGGTCAAGGACCACCGGATGCTCGCGCGCTACGACTACATCTGCGGCGCGGCGGGCCTGGTCCTGCTGGCCATACCAGCCTTCCTGCCGGCGTCACTGTCGGAGACCAACGGCGCCAAGATCTGGATTCGCCTGCCGGGCTTCAGTATTCAGCCCGCCGAGTTCTCCAAGATCCTGCTGCTGATCTTCTTCGCCGGGGTATTGGTCACCAAGCGTCACCTCTTCAGCAGCGCCGGCCGCCACGTCCTCGGCATCGACCTGCCTCGTCCGCGCGACCTGGCCCCGCTGCTGGCGGCCTGGATCATCTCCGTCGGGGTGATGGTCTTCGAGAAGGACCTGGGTACCTCACTGCTGCTTTACGCCTCGTTCCTGGTGATGGTCTACATCGCGACCGAACGGTTCAGTTGGGTGGTGATCGGCCTGAGCCTCTTCGGCGCGGGCAGCGTCGTCGCCTACCACCTGTTCGGCCACGTCCGCGAACGGGTGCAGACCTGGCTGGACCCGTTCGCCGACCCGGAGGGCGCCGGATACCAGATGGTGCAGTCGCGATTCAGTTTCGCGACCGGCGGCGTCTTCGGCACCGGCCTCGGTAACGGTCAGCCGGGCACGGTCCCCGCGGCGTCGACCGATTTCATCATCGCCGCGGTGGGGGAGGAACTCGGGCTGGTCGGCCTGGCCGGGGTGCTCATGCTCTACACGATCGTGATCGTGCGCGGTCTGCGTACCGCGATCGCGGTCCGTGACAGCTTCGGCAAGTTACTGGCCGCGGGGCTCGCCGCAACGCTGGCGATCCAGTTGTTCATCGTGGTGGGCGGGGTCACCGGACTCATCCCCCTGACCGGTCTGACCACCCCGTGGATGTCCTACGGAGGCTCCTCGCTGGTGGCCAACTACCTCCTGCTGGCGCTGCTGGTGAGGATCTCCCACGCGGCCCGACGGCCGCTGCGGACCAGCACGCCGATCGCCGCCGCCCGCACCGAGGTGATGGGCCGCCTGTGAACTCCTCCCTGCGCCGGATAGCGACCATGGTGATGGCCCTGGTGGTGGTGCTGCTGGTCAACGCGACCATCACCCAGGTGTTCCGCGCCGACGGGCTGCGCTCGGACCCGCGCAACCAGCGGGTTCTGCTCGACGAGTACTCCCGGCAGCGCGGCCAGATCACCGCCAACGGTGAACTGCTGGCCTATTCGGTGCCGACCAATGGTCGCTACCGGTTCCTCAGGGTGTACCCCGAACCGTTCGCCTACGCGCCGGTCACCGGCTTCTACTCGCTGCGCTATTCCAGCACCGGTCTCGAGCGCGCCGAGGACACCGTCCTCAACGGCTCCGACGAACGCCTGTTCGGCCGGCGGCTGGCCGACTTCTTCACCGGCCGGGACCCCCGCGGCGGCAACGTCGAGACCACGATCTCCCCGCGGGTCCAAAACGCCGCGTGGCAGGCCATGCAACGTGGCTGCGATGGACCGTGCAAGGGCTCGGTGGTCGCACTGGACCCGGCCAGCGGCAAGATCCTGGCGTTGGTCTCCGCGCCGTCCTACGACCCGAACCTGTTGTCCACCCACGACACCGAGGCTCAGGGCGATACCTGGCAGCAGCTCCGCGACGACCCGAACTCGCCGCTGACCAACCGCGCCATCTCCGAGCGCTACCCGCCCGGCTCGACCTTCAAGGTGGTCACCACCGCCGCAGCCCTGGAGGCCGGCATGGATGAGGCCGAGCCGCTGACCGCGGCGCCCCGGGTAGCCCTGCCCGACAGCACCGTCACGCTGGAGAACTACGCGGGACAGCCCTGCGGCGACGGTCCGAGGGCGTCACTGGCCGAGGCCTTCGAACGCTCCTGCAATACCGCCTTCGTCGACCTCGGCCTGCGGCTCGGCGGCGACGCCCTGCGCAGCACGGCCGAGGCGTTCGGGTTCGACACGGCACCGACACCGATCCCCCTGCAGGTCGCCGAATCCACCCTGGGCCCGATGCCGGACGCTGCGGCTGTGGCGATGTCGAGCATGGGACAGAAGGACGTCGCGGTGACGCCGCTGCAGAATGCGATGGTGGCGGCCGCGATCGCCAATTCCGGGGTGATGATGACGCCCTACATGGTCGAGCGGCTCAAGGGTCCGGACCTCTCGGATCTGAGCGCCACCGCCCCGCAGGAGCAGCGTCGCGCGGTCAGCGAGCAGGTCGCGACTAAGCTCACAGAGTTGATGATCCGCGCCGAGCAGTTCACCCAGCAGAACGGGGCCATCCCCGGCGTGCAGATCGCGTCGAAGACCGGCACCGCCGAACACGGCACGGATCCCCGCAATACTCCTCCGCACGCCTGGTACATCGCCTTCGCCCCGGCTACGAACCCCAAAGTGGCCGTCGCGGTGGTGGTGGAGAACGGCGGCAACCGACTGTCGGCCACCGGCGGGGCACTCGCGGCCCCCATCGGCCGTGCCGCGATCGCCGCAGCGCTTCAGGGGGCGCCATGAGCCCCCGCAGGCGAACGCGCGACAGCGCGGGAGGCAAGCAATGAGCCCCCGCAGGCGAACGCGCGACAGCGCGGGAGGCAAGCAATGAGCCCCCGCGTGGGAGTCACCCTGTCGGGGCGGTATCGGCTGGAACGGCTGATCGCCACCGGCGGGATGGGCCAGGTGTGGGAAGCCGTCGACAGCCGGCTGGGCCGGCGGGTTGCGGTCAAGGTGCTCAAACAGGAGTTCTCCTCAGACCCGGAGTTCCTCGAGCGTTTCCGCACCGAGGCCCGAACGGTGGCGATGCTCAACCACCCCGGGATCGCCGCCGTGCATGACTACGGCGAGACCGACATGGACGGCGAGGGCCGCACGGCGTACCTGGTGATGGAACTGGTCAATGGTGAGCCGCTGAACTCGGTGATCAAGCGCACGGGCCGGCTGTCGCTGCGGCATTCCCTGGACATGCTCGAGCAGACCGGCCGCGCCCTTCAGGTGGCCCATGCGGCCGGCCTGGTGCACCGCGACGTCAAGCCGGGCAACATCCTGATCACCCCGACCGGCCAGGTGAAGCTCACCGACTTCGGTATCGCCAAAGCGGTCGATGCCGCTCCGGTCACCCAGACCGGGATGGTGATGGGAACCGCGCAGTACATCGCCCCGGAACAGGCCCTGGGGGAGGACGCCACCGCCGCCAGCGACGTGTACTCCCTGGGTGTGGTCGGCTACGAGGCGGTGTCGGGCCGGCGGCCGTTCACCGGCGACGGCGCGCTCACCGTGGCGATGAAGCACATCAAGGAAACCCCGGCTCCCCTCCCGCCGGACCTGCCGCCCAACGTGCGTGAACTCATCGAGATCACCCTGGTGAAGAACCCCGGCCTGCGCTACCGCAGCGGGGGCCAGTTCGCCGACGCGGTGGCCGCCGTCCGCGCCGGGCGCCGGCCGCCCCGCCCGAACTCCGCGCCCACGATCAAGGCCAGCCCGGCGGCGATTCCCGGGCTGAACCGGCCCGCATCCGAACCCCGTCCGGCGACCCCGGCCGCCCGCGCCCGTCCGGTCGCGCCACGCACTCCGCCCCCGGCGCGCCGCTCGTTCACCGCGGGGCAGCGCGCACTGTTGTGGGCGGCAGCGGTGCTGGGCACACTCGCGGTGATCAGCGCGATCCTGATCGTGCTCGCCGACCGGGCCCGCCAGGAAGACAACCCCCCGGTCGAGGAGACCGTCACCGAGACCGTCGAACCCGGCGATCCCGGTCTGCCGCCGGCCCAGCCGTCGTCGTGGACGGGGGACCCCAACGGGCGGATCACCCTGCAACCGGCCTCACTCGGGCAGCCGGGAGAGCCGCCCCCCCTCCGGGAAGGGGATCCGCGATGACGCCACCCCACCCCTTGTCCGACCGTTACGAGTTGGGCGAGATCATCGGCTTCGGCGGTATGTCGGAGGTGCATCTGGCCAGGGATCTGCGCCTGCACCGCGATGTGGCGGTGAAGGTGCTGCGTGCCGACCTGGCCCGGGATCCGAGCTTCTACCTGCGGTTCCGCCGCGAGGCGCAGAACGCCGCCGCCCTGAACCACCCGGCCATCGTGGCCGTCTACGACACCGGCGAGGCGCAGATCTCCGGCGGTCCGCTGCCCTACATCGTGATGGAGTACGTCGACGGTGTCACCCTGCGCGACATCATCCACACCGAAGGTGCGATGCAGCCCCGGCGGGCGCTGGAGGTCATCGCCGACGCCTGCCAGGCGCTGAACTTCAGCCACCAGCACGGCATCATCCACCGCGACGTCAAGCCCGCCAACATCATGATCTCCAAGAGTGGCGCGGTGAAGGTGATGGACTTCGGCATCGCCCGCGCCATCGCCGACGGCGGGGTCAGCGTGACCCAGACCGCGGCGGTGATCGGCACCGCGCAGTACCTTTCGCCCGAGCAGGCCCGCGGCGATGCGGTCGACGCACGATCGGACGTGTACTCGCTGGGCTGTGTGCTCTACGAAATCCTCACCGGTGAACCGCCTTTCGTCGGTGACTCGCCGGTGGCGGTCGCCTATCAGCACGTCCGCGAGGACCCGGTCCCGCCGTCGCGGAGGCGGCCGGGGATTTCCCCGGAACTGGACGCGGTGGTGCTCAAGGCGCTGGCCAAGAACCCCGAGAACCGTTATCAGTCGGCGGCTGAAATGCGCGCCGACCTGGTCCGGGTGCACAGCGGCGAACCACCCGAGGCGCCCAAGGTGATGACCCCCGACGAACGCAGCGTGCTGATGGCCGCGCGAACAGGCGGCCGGGGCGGAGGCGGTCCGACACGGGTGTACCGCCAGTCGGGCGGGGGACGCTCGGGCTCGATCAGCCGGCTGCTGGTGGCCGGCGCCTTCCTGGCGATCCTGACCGTGGTGGTCGCCCTGGTGATCAACGTGGCCGGGGGCAAGCCGCGCGCGATCGAGATTCCCGACGTGAGCGGGCAGCTCTCCGCCGACGCCATCGCCGAACTGCAGAACAAGGGTTTCCAGGTCCGGACCCAGCAGAAACCCGACAACTCGATCCCGCCCGACCATGTCATCGACACCGCCCCGGCCGCGTCGTCGACCGTGGCCGTCGGCGACGAGATCACCCTCAAC
The DNA here is from genome assembly GCA_964447215.1 of uncultured Mycobacterium sp. Lineage (GTDB taxonomy): Bacteria > Actinomycetota > Actinomycetes > Mycobacteriales > Mycobacteriaceae > Mycobacterium. The sequence continues at coordinate 2,819 of CAYURT010000076.1, read as the reverse complement.
GTCTCCACCGGCCCCGAACAACGCGCGGTGCCCGACGTCTCATCGCTGAGCTACGCCGAGGCGGTCAAGCGGCTCAGCGCCGCCGGGTTCGGCAAGTTCAAGCAGACCGAGGCCGAATCCAAGCCCGAACTCAAGGGCAAGGTGCTCAGCACGATCCCGTCGGCGGATCAGACCTCGGCCATCACCAACGAGATCACGATCGTGGTGGGCTCCGGGCCGGCCACCCGGGAGGTTCCCGACGTCGTCGGCCAGACCGTCGACCTCGCGACGAAGAACCTCAACACCGTGGGCTTCCCGACGATCCTCACCGCGCCGGTGGACAGCCCCCGACCGGCCGGGGAGGTGTTGGGGGTCGACCCCGCGGTGGGTTCGCCGGCGGCCCTGGACTCCCCGGTCACACTCCGGGTCTCCAAGGGCAACCAGTTCGTCATGCCCAACCTGACCGGGCAGTTCTGGGTCGACGCCGAACCCAACCTGCGGGCTCTGGGCTGGACCGGCGTGCTGGTCAAGGCCGCCGATGTCCCCAACAGCGGTCAGCGGACCAACGCGGTGGTGAGCCAGCTTCCGGCGCCGGGCGCCGGGGTCAACGTCGACGCCTCGATCACCCTGGCGTTCGCGTCATAACGCGGCGCCCACGGCGTCGCGCACCGTGGCCGCCAGGTCCTGCTCCAAACCGCTGACCAGTGCCTCGTCCGGGGCGGCCCCGCAGACGCCCAGCCAGTTGGCCAGCATTCGGTGGCCGCCTTCGGTGAGGATCGACTCCGGGTGGAACTGCACGCCATGGACGGGCAGTTCGGTGTGCCGGACCGCCATGATCACCCCGCTGGCCGTCCGTGCGGTCACCTCCAGTTCCGGGGGCACCGTCTCGGGCAGGATCGCCAGCGAGTGGTAGCGGGTGGCGGTGAACGGGTCGGGCAGACCGCGCAGCACCCCGGCACCACCATGAAAGACGGTGCTGGTCTTACCGTGCAGCAGCTCCGGCGCGCGGTCTACCGTGGCGCCGAACGCGACACCGATGGCCTGGTGGCCCAGGCAGACACCGAGCAGCGGTGTCCCCGCGGCGGCGCAGGCGCGCACCAACTCGATCGAGGCCCCGGCGCGCTCCGGCGTCCCCGGCCCAGGGCTGAGCAGGATTCCGTCGAAGCGGTCTGCGGCCGCGGTGATAGCGTCCGCGCCGCCCAGCCTCGGGTCGTCGTTGCGCCAGACCTCGGCCTCGACACCAAGCTGGCCCAAGTACTGCACCAGGTTGAACACGAAGCTGTCGTAGTTGTCGACCACCAGGACCTGCACGCCTGACAGGCTAACGCCGACGCAGCTGGCTAGGCTAATCTCGCATCTGGCCCCGAAACGCTCCGTCACCAGGGCACATCACGGAAGGTTGGTCATGCCCAAGTCCAAGGTTCGCAAGAAGAACGACTTCGCTGCGGGCTCGGTCAGCCGCACCCCGGTCAAGGTCAGCGCGGGACCTTCCAGTGTCTGGTTCGTGGTGCTGTTCATCGGACTGATGCTGTTCGGGCTGGCCTGGCTGCTGGTGTTCCAACTCGCAGCCTCCGGATTCAACACCCCGGCGGCGCTGGAGTGGATGTATGACCTGGGTCCGTGGAATTACGCCATCGCCTTCGGGTTCATGATCACCGGCCTGCTGCTGACCATGCGGTGGCGCTGAGAGCTCAATCACACCGATGTGATTCATCCCCACTGTGAATAAACGTTGTGAATAACTTCGGGTCGTGGGGTCCCCGGCCGGCTGCGGTCGCGGGCGTTGCGGTGGCCGGGCTGGCTATGGCGGCGGCGTTCGCGGCGGTGGCCTCCGACCCGCCCGGGCGGATTCTCAGCGGAATCGCGGCGGTCGGCCTGTTGGTGTTCGCGGCCGGCTCCTGGCGCGCCCGCCCACGCCTGGCCCTCTCCGGGGACGGGCTGACCTACCGAGGCTGGCTGACCACCCGCCGGTTCCGGCCCGCCGAGGTGGAGTCGGTGCGGACCACCGAATTCCGTCGGCTGGGCCGAAAGGTCCGGCTGCTGGAGATCGAGACCGTCGACGACACGCTTCTGGTGCTCAGCCGCTGGGATCTGGGCGGCGATCCGGGCGCGGTGCTCGACGCACTGGTCGCCGCGGGCTACCCGGAGGAGTTCAGGAGATCGTGACCGATTCGATCACGACGTCCTCGGTGGGCCGGTCGCCACGGTCGGTCGCGGTGGTGGCGATCGCGTCGACCACCTTCTGAGACTCGGGGTCGACGACCTCGCCGAAGATGGTGTGCCGGCGGTTGAGATGCGGGGTCGCGCCGACGGTGATGAAGAACTGCGAACCGTTGGTCCCCGGTCCGGCGTTGGCCATGGCCAGCAGATAGGGCCGGTCGAACTGCAGTTCGGGATGGAACTCGTCGGCGAACTGGTAGCCGGGCCCGCCGCGTCCGGTGCCGGTGGGGTCCCCGCCCTGGATCATGAAACCGTCGATGACCCGGTGGAAGATCGCGCCGTCGTAGAACGGGCCGGAGCTGCCGCCCGAGGCGTTCTGGCTGGAGTACTCCTTGGTGCCCTGGGAGAGGCCGACGAAGTTGCCGACGGTCTTGGGAGCATGGTTGCCGAACAGGGCGACTTTGATGTCGCCGCGGTTGGTGTGCAGGGTGGCGGTCGCGGTCTGAATGGGGCTTGTCGTCACGGCGCTCAGTGTGCCACCCGCGCCGCAGGGCGACTCCGCCAGGGTCACCACGGGCGGCCGGACCGCGGACGCCCTCAGGAGCGGGCAACCCGCGCACAGAACCTGTGGAGCCTAGGAGATTCGAACTCCTGACATCTGCCTTGCAAAGGCAGCGCTC
>CAYURT010000075.1:0-12370 GCA_964447215.1 uncultured Mycobacterium sp. | reverse complement strand
CCGGAAACCCCGGGCAGCACCAACGCGCAGATAGCCACGGCCGCCGAGGCAACGATAACCAGCGGACCCGGATCGCTGATGTTGCCCGGCGGCAGACCAGTCAGCCAGAAGAGGAAACCCGCCGCGGCCCCCCCAACGGCCAGGTCGCGGGGTCGCCACCCGCCGGGCGCAAGGCGGGTCACCATGTGCGCGGGCACGAACACGCCGGCGAGCACGAGACCGAAAAACAGCGCCCGCATCCGGACCGGGTGTTCCTCCAGCAGTGGCTCGATAAAACGCGCTCCGGCGACGAACGCAATGGCCATACCCGCGGCCACCGGAATGAGCAGTGGCCAGGGCAGGCCGCGAAGGGTGGCGGCAAAGGCTCTCGACGAGGGTTTCCCGGTGCCGAGTCCGAACAGTTGGCGTACCGCGAGAACGCCCCTGGCGATGGCGTCGATCAGCGACTCGTAGATGCCGACGATGAGGGCGACGGTTCCCCCACTCACGCCCGGGATGACTTCCGCGACCCCGATCAGCGCACCACGAACGAGGTTGGTGACTGTGCTGAGCACCCTAGCGAGTCATCACGGCCAGGAACCGGACGGCGATACGCGGTTGGGGCCGACAGCGACGGGCGGTTTGAGCGCCGCTCCGGGGAGCGTCGAGTTCTGCAGACCCGCCATGCACAGACCGATCCGGCCGGGCAGGCACACACCGCCGGTCCCGGTGATCACGTTCGTCCCGGTGGAGGTCGCGTCCCAGCAGATGCCGGTGCGGCCGTCCAGCACCGTCCCGGCCGGGCAGGCCGCGGCGGCCTCCGGCGCGGTAAGCACCGGGGCGACGGCCAGCGCCCCGCCGCACAGCGCGACGGTCAGCAGGCGGGTGATTCGTGTGGTCATGGTGTTCTCCGGTGGATTCTGGCGATCGTCCGGTCAGGACGGGAGGGTGATGGTCGTCTTCTCCGAAATGAGGTTGAAGGCCTCGATCACGACATCCTCCTGGCCTTCGGGGGCTTCGGCGTTGAGCTGGAGCACGAACAGCGCGTCCTTGCCGGGGACGACGACGGTCTGCTGCCCCACCGACCGGGACTCACCCTCCTCCACGTAGGTGCCGACGTAGTTGATGGCGTCGAAGCCGCCGAGGGTGTCCTTTGTCGGCTCGCCGACCGGGTTGAACTCCGGTAGGACGTTGAGCTGCGCGGGCGCCAGTTCGAGGATCTTCGCCGGATCGACATCGCCGACCAGTTTGGAGGCGATCGCGTACATGAACGGCGGGTCGTCGGGATCCTGCGCCTTGTCGTAGATGATGGCGCCGAACGCCCAACTCGGCGTCAGATCGCCGGCCGGTCTCCAGTCTGGCGGGAACGGGAACTCGAAATCGGGAGTGCCCGGGTCGCCGTCCTTCACGGGATACTCGGCGATGTCGTTGTCGACGATGTACTGGTTGAGCGTCAGACCGTCACCGGAGCCCGCGGCGGCCGCGGCGCTCGTGGTTCCCTCTGACGTCGCGGTGTCGGTCTTGCTGGCACAGCCGGCCAGCGCCAGAGCCAACGCCGCGGCGGCGATTCCGGCCACCGCCGTCGTGATCGTCCTCATCGGCCACATCCTCCTCGCGACGGAAGCCCTGCGGCGAGGCTAGCAGCCTCATCCCGGAGGGGAGACCGGATGCACCGCGCTTGCCGCCTCCATCAGCATCCAGCCCGAGATCTGCACCGACATATCGCGCTCGGCTGCCTCGGAGCCGTGCACGGCGCCGTCGGCCGAGCGGGCCCGCGCCCCGTTCCCCGCCGGGACTTCGGCCGGCTGGGCCCAGGACGCCCCGAACAGCGGCAGCCCGTCGACGACCGCCCGGTTGTCCCAGGCGGACTGGGCAGAGGTCAGCACCAGGCCGCGCGCGGTGTCCCTGGCCTCAGCGTCGGCGGCGGAACGGCCGGGCAGGGCGGCGGCCGCCAGCGCGAGGTAGCGGGCGGTGATCCCGGCGAACAGGCCGCCGTCGCCGCCGCCGGCGCCGCGCAGCACCCCGTGTGGCGCGATATGACCGGCGATAGCGGTCACCAGCCGTCGCACCCGCCGGTTGTGGCGGTCGTCGCCGGTGCGGACGGCCAGTTCGGTCTCCAGCCCGACCACCACACCCTGGCAGTAGGTGTACTGGGCACGCACCAGTGAGCCGCCCCGGATGCCGTCGAACACCAATTTCGTGTCGGGGTCGATCAGGGTGGCCTCGATCCAGTCGGCCATCTGCTCGGCGCGGCGCAGCCGGTCGCCGTAGCGGGCCAGGAAGATCCCGGCCGGACCGTTCGCGGGCGCGTTGAAGAACTGGTCCTGCTTGCGCCACGGGATACCGCCGCCGTCCTCCGGGACCCAGGAGTCGAACAATTCCCCGGCCAGAGTCTTCAGGGCCCGCGGACGTTCGATCCCGACCAGCCGCCCGGCCCGCTCCAGGGCCAGCGCCAGCCAGGCCATGTCGTCGTAGTACTGGTTGGTCCACCGGCCGGCGTTGCGGATCAGGTGACCCCGGATCTGTCGCCGGATACGTTGCACCCGGGCGGGTTGCGGGTCGCGAAGATGCGCGTCGACGAGGGTGTCCAGCAGGTGCGCCTGCCACCAGTAGTGCCACGACCCGAACGCCCGGTCGCGCGCGGTGGGCGGCCAGCCGACCACGCCGAGTTGGGTGCCCGGCAACTGCCACAGCCGGCGCAGGTGGCGGTCGGCGACCGCGCGCTCGGCAGCGGCCGCGCGCTTGGCCCATTCCTGCGCGGGGGCGGGCTTCATGAAAGGTGATCCTGCCCTACCAGGCCTGGGTCAGATCGGCCCATCGCCGGATCCAGGAGTGCATCGCGATACCGGCGGCCACGGCGGCGTTGATGCTGCGGGTCGAACCGAACTGGGCGATCGAGACGGTCATCTCGGCGCCGGCCCGGGCCTCGGCGGAGATCCCCGGCCCTTCCTGCCCGAACACCATCAGTGCGCGGCGCGGCAGTTCGGTCTCCTCCAGGCGCACCGACCCGGGGATGTTGTCGACGGCCACCACGGCCAGCCCGGCGCGGGCGGCGAAGTCCAGCAATCCCGCGGTGTCGTCGTGGTGGACCAGCCGCTGGTACCGGTCGGTGACCATGGCGCCGCGACGGTTCCAGCGCCTTCTGCCGACGATGTGCACGGTGTCCACCGCGAAGGCATTGGCGGTGCGGACCACCGCCCCGATGTTGGCGTCGTTGCCGAAGTTCTCGATCGCGACGTGCAGTGGGTGCCGTCGGCGGTCGATGTCGCCGATGATCGCCTCACGGGTCCAATACCGATAGGCGTCAACGACATTGCGGGTGTCGCCGTCGCGGAGCAGTTCCGGGTCAAAGCGGGCGTCCTGGGGCGCCGGGCCCTGCCGGGCTTGGGCCCACGGGCCCACCCCGGGGCCTGCGGTCGACCACTCGGTGGGACCCGGCTCGGGCACCCCGGACTCGGGCATCTCAGCCGCCGGACAGCCCGAGGTCGCCCAGCGCAAGAATGCTTCGGTAGGGAACTCCTTCGGCCTCGATGGCCTCAGCGGCGCCGGTGTCCCGGTCGACCACCGTCGCGACCCCCACCACGATGGCCCCGGCGTCGCGGACCGCACGGACCGCGGTCAGCGCCGAGCCGCCGGTGGTGCTGGTGTCCTCGACCACCAGCACCCGTCGCTCCCCGACCTCGGCTCCCTCGATGAGGCGTTGCATCCCATGGGTCTTGGTGGACTTCCGCACGACGAAGGCGTCGATCGGACGGCCCGGTGCGTGCATGATCGCGCACGCGACCGGGTCGGCGCCCATTGTCAGGCCCCCGGCGGCGACGTAGTCCCAGTCCGCGGTCAATTGCCGCATCAACCGCCCGATCAGCGGCGCGGCCCGGTGGTGCAGGGTGGCCCGGCGCAGGTCGACGTAATAGTCGGCCTCCTTCCCGGAGGACAGGGTGACCCTGCCGAACACCACCGACAGGTCGCGCACCAGCGCCGCCAACTCGGCCCGCTCGACGGCGTCCATCTCAGGTACGGTCACGGCCACGTCCGATCCTTGTCGTCAGTGCGCGGACGACGCCGCGCGGAACCAGCCGGCCAGCGGTGGTCAGAACCTTGTACTGGATACCGGGAACGCTGATCACCTTGCCCTTGGCGATGTCGGCCAGACTCTCGTCGACGACGCCGTCGACGGTCAGCCACATCGGCGCGGGGATGGAGGACATCTCGAGGCCCGCCCGCTGGTGGAACTCGGTGCGCACGAACCCGGGGCAGACCGCGTGGACCCCCACCCCGGTCCCGGCCAACCCGTTGGCCAGTCCTTCGCTGAAGGACACCACCCACGCCTTGGATGCCGAGTACGTCGACCCACGCCCGGAGAGCAGTCCGGCGACGCTGGCGACGTTGATGACCGTTCCGGCCGCGGCGGCCAGCATCGGCGGGAGGGCCGCCCGGGTCAGGTGCATCACGGCGGTGACGTTGACGTCGAGTTGGCGCTGCAGCAACGCCGGGTCGGCGCTCCAGAACTCCCCCGAGGTACCGAAGCCGGCGTTGTTCACCAGGATGCGCACCCCGGCTCCCAGACGTTCGGCCACCGCCTCGCGGCCGGCGGCCTCGGACAGATCCGCGGGCAGCGTCTCGGCCTCGACGCCGTGGCCCGCGCGCAGTTCGGCGGCCAGAGCGTCGAGCCGCTCAATATCGCGGGCGACCAGCACCAGGTCGTAACCGTCGCGGGCCAGGCGACGGGCGTATCCGGCTCCCAGTCCTGAGGTGGGTCCGGTGACGAGGGCGACGGGGCGGGGCACCCCGCCACCCTATCGGCCGCGCCAGGCGGTCAAACCTGGTAGTTAGGCGCCTGGGTGCCGGTTCGTGGCGGCTGGGGGCGCAGCACCGACGGCGGGGCGTCGGTGTGTCCCGGCGGCAGTTCGGCCTGGACCGGTCCGGCATGCGGGCGACCCGGGTTGGCGGCCGTTCGCGACGCGGCCGGGGCAGCCTGGGCCGGCAGCGGCGGAAGCACCCGGAGCAGGTCGTTGAATTGGCGTACCGTGCGAAGGCCGTCGTCCCACTGGGCCCGGGTTGCGGTGACCGGCATGGCGACCAGGGTCCAGTTCTGTTCGTTCCACATGATCTCGGCGCAGTCAGGAGCGGTGTGGGCGAATGTCACCATCCGGCGGTCGCAGGCCCGCCGTGCGGCGTCGAGGTTGTTGGAGTACAGCAGCCGCGGCCCGATGGCGCCGAGCAACCAGACATCGTTCTCCCGCGGCTCCTTGACACCTTTAATGCGAAGGTCGACCACCACGTTGGTGCCAACCTTGCGGTGCAGTGCGATCACCGTCGCGACGTCCTCGAGGTCGAAGACGTAAACCGCCTCGCCCCGGATCTGGCCGAGCACCACATTGCGGGCGGCGGCATCGCCGACCGTGGACATCACCCCGCGCTTCCAGCGGCCGACGATCTCAGAGGACTGGGACTCGTAGTCGAAGCCGTGGGCACGCGCCCACGACTTGCGCCGCCGGCCATGTCCGCGCCGGCGGCCGGTGTCGATGTAGAGCAGCACGGCCGCGCCGACGAAGCACAGCGCGGACAGCGTGAACCATAACGGGACCATCGGGGCACAGCCTAGCCGCTGACCGGCTCGGGCTCAGATGCCGAGCAGGTCACAACAGGGTCACCATTACTCGCCGAGCAGACGCACAGGTCCCCGACACGCCGTGCGCGTGGTGACCTCTGCGTCTGCTCGTGGGTCTGCTCGCGGTGTGCGGGCTACCCCAGGACCAGCGAGTCGCCGTCCTCGGAGACGTTGACCGGCACGGTGTCACCGTCGTGCACCTCGCCGGCCAGCAGCATCTTGGCCAGCTGGTCGCCGATGGCCTGCTGGACCAGGCGGCGCAGCGGCCGGGCCCCGTAGACCGGATCGAAACCGCGCTCGGCCAGCCATTCCTTGGCCGCCAGCGACACCTGCAGTTCCAGGCGCCGCTGCGACAGCCGCTTCTGCAGCTGCGCCAGCTGGATGTCGACGATCTCGACCAGTTCGTCGGCGGAGAGCGCGTCGAAGATCAGCACGTCGTCGAGGCGGTTGATGAACTCCGGCTTGAACGCCGCCCGCACCGCCGCCATCACCTGCTCCTCGTCACCGCCGGATCCCAGGTTCGAGGTGAGGATCAGGATGGTGTTGCGGAAGTCCACCGTGCGGCCCTGACCGTCGGTCAGCCGACCCTCGTCGAGCACCTGCAACAGCACGTCGAAGACGTCCGGGTGGGCCTTCTCCACCTCGTCGAAGAGCACCACCGTATAGGGCCGGCGGCGCACCGCCTCGGTGAGCTGGCCACCCTGGTCGTACCCGATGTAGCCGGGGGGCGCTCCGACGAGCCTTGCCACCGAATGCTTTTCGCCGTACTCGCTCATGTCGATGCGGACCATCGCCCGCTCGTCGTCGAAGAGGAAGTCGGCCAGCGCCTTGGCCAGCTCGGTCTTGCCCACCCCGGTCGGGCCGAGGAACAGGAATGATCCGGTCGGCCGGTTGGGGTCGGCCACCCCCGCCCGGGTGCGGCGCACCGCATCGGATACCGCGGCGACGGCCTTGCGCTGCCCGATGACCCGTTTGCCGAGTTCGTCCTCCATGCGCAGGAGCTTGGCGGTCTCGCCCTCCATCAGCCGGCCGGCCGGGATTCCGGTCCAGGAGGAGACCACGTCGGCGATGTCGTCGGGACTGACCTGCTCTTTGAGCATGACGGCCTCGCTGGCCTGGGCCTGGGGCAGCGCGGCGTCGAGCTTCTTCTCCACCTCGGGGATGCGCCCGTAGCGCAGCTCGGCGGCCTTGGCCAGGTCGCCGTCGCGCTCGGCCCGGTCGGCCTCGCCGCGCAGGTCCTCCAGCTGTTCCTTGAACTCGCGGACCACGTCGATGGCGTTCTTCTCGTTCTGCCACCGGGTGGTCAGCTCGGCCAGCTTCTCCTTGTAGTCGGCCAGTTCGGCGCGCAGCTTCTCCAGCCGGTCCTTGGAGGCCTCGTCCTCCTCCTTCTCCAGCGCCATCTCCTCGATCTCCAGCCGACGCACCAAGCGCTCGACCTCGTCGACCTCGACGGGGCGGGAGTCGATCTCCATGCGCAGCCGGGAGGCGGCCTCGTCGACCAGGTCGATGGCCTTGTCCGGCAGGAACCGGCTGGTGATGTAGCGGTCCGACAGGGTTGCCGCGGCGACCAGGGCGGAGTCGGTGATCTGCACGCCGTGGTGCACCTCGTAGCGGTCCTTCAGGCCGCGCAGGATGCCGACGGTGTCCTCCACCGACGGCTCGCCGACGAACACCTGCTGGAAGCGGCGTTCCAGGGCGGCGTCCTTCTCGATGTACTTGCGGTACTCGTCGAGGGTGGTCGCGCCGACCAGGCGCAGCTCGCCGCGGGCCAGCATCGGCTTGATCATGTTGCCGGCGTCCATCGCTCCCTCGCCGGTCGCGCCGGCGCCGACGATGGTGTGCAACTCGTCGATGAAGGTGATGATCTGCCCGGCGGAGTCCTTGATCTCGTCGAGGACGGCCTTGAGACGTTCCTCGAACTCGCCGCGGTACTTCGCCCCGGCCACCATCGATCCCAGGTCCAAGGAGATGACGGTCTTGTCGCGCAGGCTCTCCGGCACGTCGCCGTCGATGATGCGCTGTGCCAGGCCCTCGACGATGGCGGTCTTGCCAACACCGGGCTCGCCGATGAGCACCGGGTTGTTCTTGGTGCGCCGGCTCAAGACCTGGATGACGCGGCGGATCTCGTTGTCGCGGCCGATGACCGGGTCGAGCTTGCCCTCCCGGGCGCGGGCGGTCAGGTCGGTGGAGTACTTCTCCAGCGCTTGATACTGGGCCTCGGGGTCGGGGCTGGTGACCCGGGCGCTGCCGCGCACCTTGGCGAAGGCGTCGCGCAGCGCCTGCGGGGAGGCGCCGGCACCGGTGAGCAGTTTGGCGACGTCCGAGTCGCCGGTGGCCAGGCCGACCAGCAGATGCTCGGTGGAGACGTACTCATCGCCCATCTCGGTGGCCAGTTGCTGGGCGGTGTTGATCGCGGCCAGTGACTCCCGGCTCAGCTGCGGCTGCGAGGTCGCGCCACTGCTGGTCGGCAGCCGGTCGACCAGGCCCTGGGCCTCAGTCCGGATGGTGGCCGGGTTGACGCCGACGGCCTCCAGCAGCGGGCCGGCGATGCCGTCGGTCTGGGTCAGCAGCGCCATCAGCAGATGGGCGGGCCGGATCTCCGGGTTACCGGCCGCGCTGGCGGCCTGCAGCGCCGCCGTCAGCGCCGCCTGGGTCTTGGTGGTCGGATTGAAAGAGTCCACGCTCCGACGTCCTCCATTTCTCCTGATAAAAGCTTGTCTGCCTATTCAACATCAGCGACCTTGAGTCTGTTCCGCTCAACTCTACTGAATGGACCCGCGGCGGCGATAGAGGCTTGCGGCCCCGGTGGGCGGCCGTCACCACTGGTTGCCGACGGATCCGAACGGATCATTGCCTAAACCGCCACTCAAGGGTGTGAGGGGCAACCCGGAACTGCGGTTCAACCGAACATTGGCGACTAAATTTCGCCGAAACATCGGAGCTACCAGGATTATTGTCGGAATCTTCGAGATTTGCCGCGAAACAACGCAGCAGCCTCGGCGGGTTTGCTAGCGTCCGCAAAACGGAATCCGACTTCCGTCCGAATTCCGAGGCCACAACCGGAGGGGTCCCATGATCGGCATCAGAAAAATGCAGTTGTCACCGCGCTCGTATCTCACCGCCGGGGTCGCCGCTCTCGGTGTAAGCGCCGTCGGCCTGGCGCCGGTACATCCACTTCCCGAACACGCGACAGCCCTCCCGCCCCGGGTCGTCAGCGGTCTGAGCACAACGCTGCTGGCGTCCTCGTTCGACCCGATCACCCCCTGGGTCGACACCATCACCACCTCGATCGACAACATCGGCGCACTCATCGGGTTCGCCCTGGAGAAGCCGTTCCCCATCGCCCAGACCATCATCGCCAACCTGGGCACCTACTTCGGCGAACTCACCTCCGGCAACGCAGGACTGATCCCCGGGCAGATCCTCGGCAACATCGAGAAGCTCTTCACCGCGCCGTGGAACCCGGGAGAGACCTTCGCCCTCGAGATCGGGCCTCCGGCTTCGGGGAACGCACTGGTCGTCACGAACCCCACGAATCCCCAACTCTCCACGTTCTCGTTCCCTGCCGTACCCAGCCCTACTGGTACACCCCAGAATGCGTTCGACCTCAACCTTCTGTTGGTCCAACTCGTTGCCGGCGGCACGCAAACTCCGCCGTGTTCGACAGAGGGGATCTGCAACGACGTCAATGGAACCAACATCGCGGCGCTCGCGCAGGCGACCACGATCGCCTCCCCCTACGGCCCGGGCGTAGTTTTGGGTCTGCTCGGGCCGGTGTTGTCACCGATAGCGGCCGTCATCAACAGTGTGACCGCGATCGTCGACTTCATCGGTCAGAGCGACGTCATCGGTGCGCTCAACGAGCTGGTCAACATCCCGGCCAACCTGGTCAACGGCTTCCTCAACGGCGCGGTCCTCGACCTGGAACCGATCGCCAACCTCCTTGCGCCCGGGCTCTTCAAGGGTCCGATCGGTTTGAACCTCGGCGGCCTGATCACCGGACCCGTTCCCATGAACGGCTCACTGGACCCCGCCGACCCACCCACCGAGTTCTCGGGGGGCAATCTCTACACCTCGCTCTACGCCGACACGCTCTTCGGAGCGACGGCGGCCGGCATCAATGCCCCCGGTCTGCCCACCGGTCCGATCGGTTCGCTGATCGGGATGGGCCAGTTCCTCAGTGAGGAGCTGCTGGTCACCCCGCCGGCAGCGCCAGCGGCCACTGAGGTCGCAGCGGCCGTCGAACCGGATCCGGCCGAAGAGGCACCCACCCTGGACGGTGTTGAGGTCACGGCCGCCGTCGCCGAGACCGCCGCGAGAGCCCGTGCCGGCGAGAAAACCGCCGCAACCAGCGCGGCGGCACCGGGTGCCGCCGAGTCCGCGGCGGAGACAGGTGCCGCGACCCCCGCCGCCGACACCAGCGCGGCCACCACACGGGCGGCCCGGAAATCAGCCGCCACTGCCGCGGCCGAGACCCGGGCCGACGGCGACAGCGGTCGCGCGACGCACCGCGGACAGCGGGGCGCCCGCTGATCCCAACGCACTGACCGCAAGGCGCCCGGCTCCGCATCCGAACGCGGGGCCGGGCGTTTTCCGTTGTATCGCTTGAACTCTCGACCTAGCCGACCTAGCGCCGCGCCCCCTCGGACTTGGCGATCACCGCACAGCTGAGGTCACGCCCGGATCCGCGCAGCCCGGCGACAGCTAACCCTTTCGCATTGGTGAATTCGCTTCTGGGGCTGCTACCGCCCAGCTACCTGCTCACCACACCGGTGAGTGAGATCTTCAACGACATCAATCTCACAGCCGGGATTCAAGGCGTCTACAACGCCCCGGGAACACTCCCGCCCTTCCCGAACACGCAGTCCCTGCTTGCGACCATCGGCACGTTGTTGCTCGCCGCGCCATTGAACCTCGGCACTCCGCCACAGCTGTTCTTGACCCTGCAGAACAATGACCTGCCGATCTTGGCGCCGCTGCGGCTGCCCGCCCAGCCCATCAACGCCGCGCTGGACGGTCTCGCTGCCGCATTCGCTCCGCTCGGCAGCGCCGGACTGCCGTTCCGGCTGGGTACGCCTATCGCCGACATTTTGCAGCCCGCCCTGAAGATCCTCGTCAACATCGCCTACCCCGATGTGGTGACGCCCACTGACGTCGCCAACGACCCCACCCTTGTCAGCAGGGGTTACTGCGCGCTGGGCGGGGTGTGTTACGACCGTACCTTCGCCCAGACCCCGACCGAGTTCAGCCTGATGGGCAACCTCACCCCCCAGGAAATGCTGCAGGTGCCCGGTGACGTCCTCAACGCGCTCGTCACCGGCATCACCCAGCAGTTGGCCAAGCCGTTCTTCGGGATCATCGAGCCGGCGCCCTGCGTGGGCTGCACACCGACCGCCGCGGTGACCCCGCCGGTGGCGGCCCCAGCGCCCGCGCCGAGTTCGGCCGCCACCGCCGAGTCTGTCACCGCTGAAGCGGTCGCCGACCCGGCACCGACAGCCGTGGCGGCGGTGACCGCGGAACCCGCAGCCGAAGCACCCTCAGCGGTCTCCGAAGTCCGGGCAGTCAGGCAATCTCGCGCCGTCCGCGCACCCGCCGCAGCTACACCCGTGCGGGGCGAAGCCACCGCAGCAGCCGCTGAGAAGGACGCCGACGACTCCCCCGCACGGACCCGGGCCGTCCGCGCTGGCCGGTAGACCGCTCGGACACGGTCAACGTCGCCGGGGACGGCCATAGACGCCATCCCCCGCGACGGACTAGGTTGCCGTGGTGACCTCGATGGCCGGCGCGCTTGCCGAACTGATCCCGCTGGCGCTGGTCATAGCGCTCTCGCCGCTGTCGATCATCCCGGGCATCCTGATGCTGCACACCCCGCGGCCACGCCCGGCCAGTCTGGCGTTCCTGGCCGGCTGGACTCTGGGCATCGCCGTGGTGACGGCCGCCTTCGTGCTCGCCTCCGACCTCGCCGGCGGTCTGGACCGGCAGTCCAGCGCGGCACCCTACGTGCGGATCGTCATCGGCGCCGCCCTGATCGCCTTCGGCCTGTACCGCTGGTTCACCCGCAACCGTTCCGGGCACACCCCGAAATGGCTGAGCTCGATGACCTCGCTGGGGCCCGGCCGGGCGTTCGGGACCGCCGCCGTCCTGACGGTGGTCAACCCGAAGGTTCTGCTGATGTGTGCGGCCGCCGGCCTTTCCATCGCGACCGCCGGTCTGGGTGTGACGCAGTCCTGGATATCGGTGGCCGCCTTCACCGCCGTCGCCGCCTCCTCGGTGGCGATCCCCGTGCTGGCCTATCTGGTCATCGGCGAACGACTCGACGAGCCACTGAACCGGCTGAAGACCTGGATGGAGGCCAACCACTCCGCCCTGGTCGGGGTGATCATCGTCGTGATCGGGATCGCGGTGCTCTACAAAGGGGTGCACGGCCTCTAGACCCCTGGTGACTTTCGGCTCTAACGCCCGCGCCCGCAGTCGGATGGAATTCACATCGGCTGGGGAGTGAGGGGAACAGATGGCGGCGGGAACCGCTGACGAGCTGGAGTCGATCGCCTGGAAGTTCCTCTGTTCGACCTACGCCGGCCGCGAGTACTGGGACTCCCCGCTCGAACGACGGATCGACGCCTACCTGCGCAACCTGCAGCGCGAGGACATCCTCAACGACGGCGCCGCCTACGGCGACCTGATCGAGCACGTGATGGCCAACATCGCCCGGGCCCGCCGGGACGGCAAGCTGAGCAGGAATCCGTGAAGGGGCTGACAGTGGACGACACCACCACCACC
>CAYURT010000074.1:0-12373 GCA_964447215.1 uncultured Mycobacterium sp. | reverse complement strand
ACGGTGCCGTCGACCAGAAGCTGGAGAAGGTTGGCGCGCAACATGTCCCAGTCGTGGTAGTGGTCCTGCTGGCAGTCCTCGCAGGAAACCACCAAGCCGCGGACGCCGCGGTGCGCGAGGAGCGCCTCGTAGACCGCGAGATCAGCCAAGTCGGCTTCGACGGCCGAACGCTCCTGAGGGTCCAGCGGTTGACCGGGGTCCAGAGCGTCCAAGGCCGCCGACGGATCATCGGGGTCGTCGGCGAACGGATCCGGCGGAAGGCCGGGTGGCAGGTGGTCGCGCACGGATACACCCTACGCAGCACCCAGGTATCTCGCCAGGGAACCTCACCGCGAGCCGATAGGATGAAGCCTCTCAACCGATGGAGGCCGCCCCGAATGTCCACAGCCCAAGGCAGCGTCCCGGTGCGCACCGGTGGTGACGACCCGCACAAGATCGCCATGCTGGGCCTGACCTTCGATGATGTGCTGCTGCTGCCGGCCGCTTCCGACGTTGTCCCCGCCGCAGCCGACACCTCCAGCAAGCTGACCCGCAAGATCCGGCTGAAGGTGCCGCTGGTCTCCTCGGCGATGGACAGCGTGACCGAGGCCCGGATGGCGATCGCGATGGCCCGGGCCGGCGGGATGGGTGTTCTGCACCGCAACCTGTCGATCGCCGACCAGGCCGGCCAGGTCGAGATGGTCAAACGCTCCGAGGCCGGGATGGTCACCGACCCGGTGACCTGCTCCCCGGAGAACACCCTGGCCGAGGTCGACGCGCTGTGCGCCCGTTTCCGCATCTCCGGACTGCCCGTGGTCGGCTCCGACGGTGAGCTGGTCGGCATCATCACCAACCGCGACATGCGCTTCGAAGTGGACATGGGCAAGCAGGTCGCGGAGGTCATGACGAAGGCTCCGCTGATCACCGCCCAGGAGGGCGTCACGGCGGACGCCGCACTGGGCCTGCTGCGCCGCAACAAGATCGAGAAGCTTCCGGTCGTCGATGGACACGGCCGGCTGACCGGACTGATCACCGTCAAAGACTTCGTCAAGACCGAGCAGCATCCGAACGCGACCAAGGACAGCGACGGCCGGCTGCTGGTCGGCGCCGCGGTCGGTGTGGGCGACGACGCCTGGGATCGGGCCATGGCGCTGGTTGACGCGGGCGTGGACGTGCTGGTCGTCGACACCGCCCACGCGCACAACCGCCGGGTGCTCGACATGGTCGGCAAGCTCAAGGGAGAGGTCGGCCACAGGGTCGAGGTGGTCGGGGGCAATGTCGCCACCCGGACCGCCGCGGCGGCTCTGGTCGAGGCTGGTGCGGACGCGGTGAAGGTGGGTGTCGGCCCGGGTTCGATCTGCACCACCCGGGTGGTGGCCGGGGTGGGGGCCCCGCAGATCACCGCGATCCTGGAGGCGGTAGCGGCCTGCGCGCCGGCCGGCGTGCCGGTGATCGCCGACGGCGGTCTTCAGTACTCCGGTGACATCGCCAAGGCGCTGGCGGCAGGGGCGTCCACGGCCATGCTCGGATCGCTGCTGGCCGGAACCGCCGAGTCGCCCGGAGAGCTGATACTGGTCAACGGCAAACAGTTCAAGAGCTACCGCGGGATGGGTTCGCTGGGGGCCATGCAGGGCCGCGGGGCGGCCGGAGCGGCTGGGCGCAGTTACTCCAAAGACCGCTATTTCCAGGACGACGTGCTCTCCGAGGACAAGCTGGTACCGGAGGGGATCGAAGGCCGGGTGCCCTTCAGAGGGCCGCTGGTCACGGTGATCCACCAGCTCACCGGCGGGCTGCGCGCGGCGATGGGCTACACCGGCTCAGCCACCATCGACCAGTTGCATCGCGCCCAGTTCGTGCAGATCACCGCCGCGGGGCTCAAGGAGAGCCATCCGCACGACATCCAGATGATCGCCGAAGCGCCGAACTACACCGCCCGCTAGGTTTGTCCGGTGCGTGACATGGTGGAGATCGGTGTGGGCAGGACCGCGCGCCGCACCTACGAGCTCGGCGACATCAACATCGTCCCGTCGCGGCGTACCCGTTCGTCCAAGGATGTATCGACGGCCTGGCAACTGGACGCCTACCGGTTCGAGGTCCCGGTCGTGGCGCATCCCACCGACGCGCTGGTGTCGCCGGAGTTCGCCATCGAGATCGGCCGGCTGGGCGGGCTCGGAGTGCTCAACGGTGAAGGCCTGATCGGCCGGCATGCCGATGTCGAGGGCGCGATCGCCCGGGTGATCGCGGCCGCTGAGACCGAGACCGACCCGGCGGCCTCCATCCGGCTGCTGCAGCGGCTGCACGCCGCCCCCCTGGACCCCGATCTGCTCGGTGCGGCGGTGGCGAGGGTCCGCGACGCCGGCGTGACCACCGCGGTGCGGGTCAGTCCTCAGAACGCCCGGGCGCTCACCCCGGCTCTGGTGGCGGCCGGCATCGACCTGCTGGTGGTCCAAGGCAGCATCATCTCGGCCGAGCGGGTTGACCAGGGGCGCGACGGTACCGGGGAACCGTTGAACCTCAAGACCTTCATCTCCGAACTCGATGTCCCCGTGGTCGCCGGTGGGGTGCTCGACCAGCGAACCGCCCTGCACCTGATGCGCACGGGTGCGGCGGGGGTGATCGTCGGCTACGGATCCACCGCCGGGGTGACGACCAGCGATGAGGTTCTCGGCATCAGCGTGCCGATGGCCACCGCGATCGCCGATGCCGCCGCCGCCCGCCGTGAGTACCTCGACGAGACCGGCGGGCGCTACGTGCACGTGCTGGCCGACGGCGACATCCACACGTCCGGCGACCTGGCCAAGGCGATCGCCTGCGGCGCCGACGCGGTCTTGCTGGGCACGCCGCTGGCAGCGGCCGCCGAGGCTCTGGGCGGAGGCTGGTTCTGGCCGTCCGCCGCCGCTCACCCGTCGCTGCCCCGGGGCGCGCTGCTCCAGGTCGCGGTGGGGGAGCGGCCGTCCCTGGCCCAGGTGCTCAACGGCCCCTCCGACGACCCGTTCGGCTCACTGAACCTGGTCGGTGGTCTGCGAAGGGCGATGGCCAAGGCCGGCTACTGCGACCTCAAAGAGTTTCAGAAGGTCGGGCTGACGGTCGGCAGCTGACCGGACCATAATTGCCGGATGGACACCGACAGCGACACCGACTACGACGTCGTCATCATCGGTTCGGGTTTCGGCGGCAGCGTCAGCGCGCTGCGGCTGACCGAGAAGGGCTACCGCGTGGCGGTCCTGGAAGCCGGCCGACGGTTCGCCGACCAGGACTTCGCCAGGACATCCTGGCGGTTGCGGGATTTCGTCTGGGCACCAGCGCTGGGCTGTTTCGGGATCCAGCGTCTCCACTTGCTGCGCAACGCGATGATCCTGGCCGGTGCCGGCGTCGGCGGCGGGTCGCTGAACTATGCCAACACCCTCTACGTGCCTCCGGACCCCTTCTTCAACGACAAGCAGTGGGCCCACATCACCGACTGGCGCGCCGAGTTGATGCCGCACTACGACCAGGCGACCCGCATGCTCGGCGTGGTCAAGAACCCGACCCTGACCGACGCCGACCGGATCATGCGCGACCTCGCCGAGGATATGGGCGTCGGCGACACCTTCACCGCCACCCCGGTCGGGGTGTTCTTCGGCGCCGACGGCTGCAAGCAACCCGGCCAGACGGTGCCCGACCCCTTCTTCGGCGGGGTCGGCCCGGCGCGCACCGGCTGCATCGAATGCGGTGAGTGCATGACCGGGTGCCGGCACGGGGCCAAGAACACTCTGGTCAAGAACTACCTGGCGCTCGCCGAAAAGGCCGGTGCGCAGGTGATTCCGATGACCACGGTCACCGGGTTCGGTCAACGCGGCGACGGCGTGTGGGAGGTGCGCACCAGGCGCACCGGCCGGCGGTTCCCCGGCGGCGCCACGACCTACACCGCCCGGCATGTCGTGTTGGCCGCCGGCACCTACGGCACCCAGAAGCTGCTGTTCAAGATGCGCGACGCCGGCACGTTGCGTCTCTCGCCGCGACTCGGCGTGCTGACCCGGACCAACTCGGAATCCATCGTCGGGGCTCAGACGCTCAAGGTCAGGCCCGACCTGGACCTGACCCGCGGGGTGGCCATCACCTCCTCGATCCATCCGACCGGGGACACCCACATCGAGCCGTGCCGCTACGGCAAGGGGTCCAACGCCATGGGGTTGCTCCAGACGTTGATGACCGATGGAACCGGGCCGGAGGGCACCGACGTGCCCCGCTGGAAGCAGATGCTGGCCAAAGCTGTTCGCCACCCGATCGTGACCGCGAAGGTGCTGATCCCGCGGCGCTGGAGCGAACGGACCGTCATCGCACTGGTGATGCAGAACCTCGACAACTCGATCACCACCTTCACCAAGCGTGGGCTCTTCGGCCGGCGGATGACCAGCAAGCAGGGCCACGGGGATCCGAACCCGACCTGGATTCCGGTGGCCAACCGGGCTACCCGGCGGATCGCCGAGAAGATCGACGGTGTGGCGGCTGGCAGTTGGGGCGAGTTGTTCAACATTCCGATGACCGCGCACTTCCTCGGCGGCGCCGCCATCGGCGACAGCGCCGAGACCGGGGTCATCGACCCCTACCACCGGGTTTACGGCTACCCCACGCTCTACATCACCGACGGCGCGGCGATCTCGGCCAATCTCGGGGTCAACCCGTCACTGTCGATTACCGCCCAGGCCGAACGTGCGGCTGCGCTGTGGCCCAACAAAGGGGAGCAGGACCAGCGTCCGGCCCAGGGCGAGCCCTACCGGCGGCTGTCCCCGGTGGCGCCGAGGCATCCCGTCGTGCCCGCCGACGCCCCGGGTGCGCTGCGCAATCTGCCGATCATCCCGGTCCGTTCGGGCTAGCTCTCCCCCCTAGAATGGGTCGGTGCTCCCGGTTGTTGAGTCACCCCGTCCCGTCCTGGTGGTCGACTTCGGCGCTCAGTACGCCCAGTTGATCGCCCGCCGGGTCCGCGAGGCCCGGGTGTTCTCCGAAGTCATTCCGCACACCGCCGGTATCGAGGAGATCAAGGCCAGGGACCCGCTGGCGATCGTGCTGTCCGGCGGCCCGGCGAGCGTCTACGCCGACGGCGCCCCGCAGTTGGACCCCGCGTTGTTCGAGCTGGATCTCCCGGTCTTCGGCATCTGCTACGGATTTCAGGCCATGGCCCAGGCCCTCGGCGGCACAGTGGCCCGGACCGGCACCAGTGAATACGGCCGCACTGACCTGAAAGTCGTTGGCGGTCAGCTCCATTCGGATCTACCGGAGAGCCAGCCGGTCTGGATGAGCCACGGCGACGCGGTCACCGCAGCGCCGCCGGGTTTCGAGGTGGTCGCCGCCAGCGCCGGTGCGCCGGTGGCAGCCTTCGAGAACCGGGCCCGGCGGCTGGCCGGGGTTCAGTACCACCCGGAGGTGATCCACACCCCGCACGGTCAGCAGATCCTGAGCCGGTTCCTGCACGAGTTCGCCGGCATCGACGCGACCTGGACCCCGGCCAATATCGCCGAAAGCCTGGTGGCCGGGGTTCGCGAGCAGATCGGTGATGGCCGGGCGATTTGCGGGCTCTCCGGCGGGGTGGATTCCGCGGTGGCCGCCGCGCTGGTGCAGCGTGCCATCGGGGACCGCCTGACCTGCGTGTTCGTCGACCACGGACTGCTGCGTGCCGGGGAACGCGCCCAGGTGCAGCGGGATTTCGTGGCCGCGACCGGCGCCCGTCTGGTGACCGTCGACGCCGCCGACCGGTTCCTGGAGGCGCTGAGCGGGGTCGGCAACCCGGAGGGCAAACGCAAGATCATCGGCCGGGAGTTCATCCGCAGTTTCGAGGGAGCGGTCCGCGAACTGCTGGCCGGCACCGAAGCCGGCGCTGAAGCCGACACCGAAGAGGGTGCGGATTCCGATGACGGCGGCGGTTCCCCCATCGAGTTCCTGGTGCAGGGCACCCTCTACCCCGACGTCGTCGAGTCCGGCGGCGGCACCGGAACCGCCAACATCAAGAGCCACCACAACGTCGGGGGACTGCCGCCGGACCTGAAGTTCCGGCTCGTCGAACCGCTTCGGCTGTTGTTCAAGGACGAGGTGCGCGCGGTCGGGCGGGAACTGGGCCTGCCCGAGGACATCGTCTCCCGCCAGCCCTTCCCCGGACCGGGTCTGGGGATCCGGGTCGTCGGCGAGGTCACCGCCGACCGGCTGGACATCCTGCGCCGCGCCGACTCCATCGTCCGCGAGGAACTGACCTCGGCCGGTCTGGACGCTCAGATCTGGCAGTGCCCGGTGGTGCTGCTGGCCGACATCCGATCGGTTGGCGTGCAGGGCGACGGGCGCACTTACGGCCATCCGATCGTGTTGCGCCCGGTCTCCAGTGAGGACGCGATGACCGCCGACTGGACCCGGGTTCCCTATGACGTGCTGGAGCGTATTTCGACCCGGATCACCAACGAGGTGCCCGAGGTCAACCGGGTGGTGCTCGACGTGACCAGCAAGCCCCCCGGCACCATCGAGTGGGAGTAAACGCCCGCGGGTCTGGCTCGGGGGAGCGTCGGGCGGTCTGAGTCCTCGACGCCCTTGACGGGCGACCCGCAGGCGGGTTTACTCCTATTATCGAACATATTTTCGAACACCGGTTCTTCCGGGTATGTCGGGAGGTGCGTGATGGTGGCGGCGGTGGCCCTCGAAAAAGACCAGCCGGAGCGCGCTGAACAGCTGCGACAGCTACGCCGGCAGATGGCGGCGGTGTCCTCCAGGACGACGGGGCAGGGGTCGTCCGACCATCGGGCTCAGGATGTCCTGCCCGGGGTGGAAAGTTTGCTGCCGGTCCCCGATTCGCTGGCCGGGGTGCTCCCGCGCGGGTTGCCCAGGGGGGCGGTGGCGGTGGTGTCGGGGGCCCGGTCGCCGGTGGTCGGCATGACCGCTGCGGTGACCGCCGCCGGCGGCCACGTCGCCGTCGTCGGCCTGCCGGACTTCGGTCTGCTGGCCGCCGCGGAGATGGGTGCGGATCTCAGTCGGCTGGCGGTGATCCCCAGCCCGGGTTCCGACCCCGTCGAGGTGGCCGCGGTGCTGGCCGACGGCATGGATCTGGTGGTGCTCGGCCTGGCCGGCCGTTCGGTGCCGGCCACCCGGGCGCGGGCGGTGGTGGCCCGGGTCCGCCAGCGCGGTTGCACCCTGCTGGTGACCCAGGGGCAGTGGCAGGGGGCCTCGATGCGGGTGGAGGCCCGGGTGTGCGGGTACGAGATCACCGCCGGGCCGGGCGACCCGAACGGGGTGCCGGCGCCCGGCTGCGGGCGGATCAGCGGGGTCCGGGTGGCGGCGCGGTCCCGCAATCGCCGATGAACACCCGGATCATGGCGATCTGGTGCATGGACTGGCCGGCCGTCGCCGCGGCCGTGGCGGCTGGGCTGCCGGCCACCGCGCCGGTCGCGGTCACTTTCGCCAACCGGGTGGTCGCCTGCTCGGCCGCGGCCCGCGAGGCCGGGGTGCGCCGCGGGCTGCGCCGCCGGGAGGCGCAGTCGCGCTGTCCGCGGCTGCAGGTCGCCGTCGCCGACCCGGCCCGTGACGCGCGCTTCTTCGAAGCGGTGACGGCCGCGGTCGACGACGTGGTACCCCGGGCCGAGGTGCTGCGTCCCGGGCTGCTGGTCCTGCCGGCCCGAGGTACGGCCCGCTATTTCGGGTCCGAGCGGGCTGCCGCCGAGCGGCTGGTCGATGCCGTCGCCGCAGCCGGGGCCGAGTGTCAGGTGGGGATCGCCGACCAGCTTGCCACCGCGGTGTATGCCGCCCGGACCGGACAGGTGCTGCGGCCCGGCGGGGATGCGGCGTTCCTGTCGGGATTTCCGATCAGGCAGTTGGCCGGCGAACCGAGCCTGTCCGGCCCGGACCGGGATGGTCTGGTCGATCTGTTGTGGCGCATGGGAATCCGCACGTTCGGCGATTTCGCCGCACTTCCCCGCGCGGATGTGGGATCCCGGTTCGGCTCCGATGCTCTGGTGGCCCACCGGGTGGCCTGCGGCGAGCCGGGGCGTGGTCCGGGCGGGCGGGAGCCGCCGCCGGATCTGGACGCGGTGCTGCACTGCGATCCGCCGATCGACCGGGTGGACGCCGCCGCGTTCGCCGGGCGCACCCTGGCGGCCGCCCTGCACCGCAGCCTGGCGACGGCCGGGGTCGGTTGCACCCGGCTGGCCATTCACGCCGGCACTCCCGCCGGTGAGCGCAGCCGGGTGTGGCGGTGCGCGGAGCCGCTGACCGAGGACGCCACCGCCGACCGGGTGCGCTGGCAGCTTGACGGTTGGCTCAACGACCGGCGATCCGGTGGCGGTCCCGTCGGTCCGGTGACGATGCTGCGGCTGGAACCGGTGGAGGTGATCTCCGCCGCGGCGCTCCAGCTGTCACTGTGGGGCGGCCACGGTGACCAGGACCGGATACGGGCCCGCCGCGCGCTGGTCCGGGTGCAGGGCCTGCTGGGTTCCGACGCCGTGTGCTCACCGGTGCTCAGCGGTGGCCGCGGTCCCGCCGAGCGGATCACCCTGACACCGTTCGGCGATGAACCGGTGCCGCACAGTGTGCCCGACCTGCCCTGGCCCGGCCGGCTGCCGGACCCCTCGCCGACCGTTGTGCTCGAGGACCCGGTGGAACTTCTCGACGTCCACGGCGACCCCGTGCGGGTCAACGGCCGCGGCATGTTCAGCGCCGAGCCGGCCCGCCTGGACGGCGCCGGACCCCACCGCGGTGAACTGGCCTGGTGGTCCGGGCCGTGGCCGGTCGACGAACGCTGGTGGGATCCGGATCAGGGCGGCGTGGCCGGGCGCACCGCGCGTGTCCAGGTGGTCATCGGCGATGATCCGCCGCGGGCGCTTCTGCTGTGCTACCGAAAGCGGCGGTGGTACTGCGAGGGCCGTTACGAGTGATGCTGCTGAGCATCCAGCCGTCGGGCGAACTCACCGATCCGTGCGATGAACCGCTCGAAGAACTCCGCGGCATCCACCCCGACGCCGACCCTGGCGTTGGGAGCCCGATTCCAGCGTCGGCTCCAGTCCGCGATCGTCATTCCCCGGGTCAGCGTTCCGGTCAGCTCGACGTCGACGGCAGCCGCCCGGGTCCGGATCAGCCCGGGGTCCAGGGCGACCGCCGCGGCCAGCGGATCATGCACATGCGCCAGGTATCCCTCGCCCTGATCGCGGTGGAACTCGAAGTAGAACCGCAGCGCGTCGGCGAGGACGCGGACCAGCGGGTTGTCCGGTGATCCCGCCGCCGCGGCCAGCCGGGCCAGAATCTGTGGGGTCAGCACCGCGTTCTCGGTGACATTGAGCCCACAGACGATCGGAAGCTGCTCGGGCCCAATGCTTCCCGCCTGCTCGGCCCGTGACCAGGCGGCGTAGACCTCGGCGGCGGCCTCCGGGTCGACGCTGGTGTTCCACTCCGCGACCGGGGTGGTGTTTCCGCGGTAGTCGAACGAGCCGCCCATGATGATCAGTCGCCCCAGCAGGGCCGGCAGCCCGGGTTCGGCGCGCAGCGCCAGCGCCAGGTTGGTCAGCGGCCCGCAGGCCAGCGCGACCAGCTCCCCGGGATGGGCGCGTGCGGCCCGGACCCAGGCCTCGGCGGCGTCGTAGTGGGTGATCTCGCCCCGCGGCACGGGTAGCTCGGCGTACCCCAGGCCGGCGGGGCCGTGGGTGTCTTCAGCGGTGCGCATCGGCGCGGCCAACGGCCGGTCCGAACCCCGCGACACCGGGATACCAGTCGTCGCGCAGACCGTGAGCAGCCCGAGGTTGTTGCGGCAGACCTGATCGACGCCGACGTTCCCGCCGGTCGAGGCGATCCCCACCAGCCGCGCCTCGGGACTGGCAAGGAGGTAGACCAGGGCGAGTGCGTCGTCGACCCCGGTGTCGACGTCGGCGAACACCGGCAGCGCCGGGCCGGTCACCTCAGGCGCTCGCGGAACCAGTCCGGCCACGGCCGCTTCAGATAGTCAGCGGCGTCCACGCAGACGTGGGTCATGGTCGCCTCGGCAATGCGCTCGCCCTCCCTGGTGATCACGAACCGGCTGCGCAGCGATGTGCGGCCGGGCTGGTCGAGGGTCGCGTCGACGACGAGGTCGTCCTCGAATCGGGCCGGTGCGCGGAACTGCACCTCCGCCGCGGCGACCACCAGGTCGATCCCACGGTCCAGCAGCAGCTGATATCCGCCGAACAACGTCCTCAGCGCCTCGGTGTGGGCCATGTCGATCCAGGTCAGGTAGTGGGCGTTGAACACCCGGCCCTGCATGTCGCACTCGACGTAGCGCACCCGAAGCGGCATCGCGGCGTGCGCGTCGGCGCTCACCGGGACCCAGTCGAATTCAGTCGGTGTCGGGGGAGAAGTCGGTGATCCCGTCCCACTCCAGCAACGTCCACCCGGTCACCGGGTTACCCCGGACCACCACCCTGCCGGTGTTGGGCAGCGGATGGTCGTCGAGCAGGCTGTCCTTGGGGTTGACGACGTTCATCAGGATCCACGTCATGATGGCGTTGCCGCTGGAGAACGCGATCGGCTTGTCGTCGCCGTTGTCGTAGATCTTCTGGACTGCGGCGGTGAACAGGCTGTTGAACTGTGTCCCGTCGATCGACCCCGGGATCGTGAAACTGCGATTGCTCCGCAGCCACGCGCGCAGTGGCTCCCGGTAGGTGATCGCGGCGATGTTCTCCGGCACGCCCTCGAACCAGCCGGCCGGGATCTCGTCGAGGCCCTTGAGCACGGTGACCTGCTCGTTGAGTTCCCGCGCCATCGGCCTGGCGGTCTGCTGGGTGCGCAGCAGGTCCGAGGCGTACACCCCGTCGTAGTCGTTGCCCTTGAGCCGGTTGGCCAGCGAGTCCGCCTGCTGCTGGCCGGTCGGAGACAGCGGCGGGCCGGGTGGGGCGGTCTCCAAAGCGCCGTCCTCGTTGGCCAGTGACTCCGCGGTCCGGATCAGCGTCAGCGTCATGGTGCGCTCGTTGGGCTTGGGCATGCCGCCACAGCCGGCCAGCACGACGGCGACCAGCGCTGCGACGACGCTTCCCAGGACGGCCCGGGATCGAGAAAGGTCCATGCCCCATAGAGTGCCCTGTCGAGCGGGTTTGTGCGGCCGAATCCGCGCCCGTGGTGAACTTCCGCCCGCGCCGTCAGTGCGGATCGGCCCGCGACTGCTGCGGGTGGTGCCGGCGGAGCAGGGCCATTGCCGCGATCAGCAGGTATCCGAAGACCGCGGCCTTCGGCACCACCAAGGCGCTGGAGATGACGAGAACGTTGAGAGCGACGAACGGTCTGGTCAGCCGGTTGATCGTGGTGATCTCCGTGGCTGTCACCTCTGGTTTGAGCTGGTCGTTGGCAACCGCCTGATGCCAGATGAGGGCCATTGTGGCCGAGATGGTCAACAGCACGACGCCGTAGAAGAAGACGGCCACCCGCTCGGCGGTATCGGTCTGGGTCAGCGCCTTGGCCATCAGCTTGGTCGGGAACGGCAGGAACGAGACAAGCATCAGCAACAGGATGTTCAGGCGCAGCAGAGCGCTGTTGGCCCAGGCTATCTGGCGGAAAACCAGGTGATGGTGGAGCCATGTGGCGCCGATGGTCAGGAAGCTCGTCACGTAGGCCAGGTAGGACGGCCACTGGTCGAGAATGCCCTTCCACAGGTTGTCGAAACTGCTGTCCGGAACGTCGATCTCGAGAATCAGCAGGGTGATCGCGATGGCGAAGACGCCGTCGCTGAAGGCCGCCAGCCGGTCGGTTCCCCAGTTGTACCTCATCTCGGGATCTCGGGAACCATGAGCGGATACGCCGGGCGTCAGACCACGCCGCCGACCAGGCGCCCGATGCCGTAGGTGATCGCCATCGCCAACGCCCCGCCGATCACCACCCGTTTGGTCGCCCGGACCGGGTCCGCGCCGCCGAGCCGCGCGCTCATCCAGCCGGTGATGGCCAGTGCGATCAGAACGGCGACGAAGGTCACCGGTATCCGCGCCGCCGGCGGCGGCAGCAGGATCGCCAGGATCGGCAGCAGCGCACCGACGGTGAACGAGATCGCCGAGGAGATCGCCGCATGCCAGGGATTGGTGAGCTCGTCGGGGTCGATGCCCAGTTCAATGTCGATGTGCGCGGCGAAGGCGTCCCGCTCGGTGAGCTCCTCGGCCACCGCGCGGGCGGTTTCCGGGGAGAGTCCCTTGGCCTGGTAGAGCCCGACGAGCTCGGCGAACTCCGCCTCGGGTTCCTCGGCGAGCTCGCGGCGTTCCTTGGCCAGCAGCGCCCGTTCGGTGTCGCGCTGGGTGCTCACCGAGACGTACTCGCCGAGCGCCATCGAGAGCGCGCCCGCGGTCAGGCCGGCCACCCCGGCGGTCAGGATGTGCCCGCGGTCGACGGTGGCGGCGGCCACCCCGATCACGATGCCGGCGACCGAGACGATGCCGTC
>CAYURT010000073.1:0-12742 GCA_964447215.1 uncultured Mycobacterium sp. | reverse complement strand
GCGGCTCAGCCGCGTCCCGGCCAGTGCCAGGCCGGCTCGTCGAGCAGACCCTGACCCTCGATGCGGGTCTCCCCCTCGGCCTTGGCGAGGCCGAGCAGGCGCAGATCGGCGCCGAGACCGCCGTTCCGCAGGGCGTCGACCAACGCCGCCGAGTGGGTGACGATGACGATCTGGGTGCGTTCGCACGCCCGGACGACAAGCCCGGCCAGTGCCGGAAGCAGGTCGGGATGCAGGCTGGCCTCCGGCTCGTTGAGCACCGTCAGCTCGGCCGGCCGCGGGGTCAGCAGCGCGGCCAGCCACAGCAGGTAACGCAGCGTGCCGTCGGAGAGTTCAGCGGCGGTCAACGGCCGGCGCAGGCCCGGCTGGCGCAGTGTGGTCTCGAAACGGGATCCGGCCACGGCGATCTCGATCCGGCTGCCCGGGAATGCGTCCTCGACCGAGTCAGCCAGTGCCGCCGCGTCACCGATCTCGGCGATGGTCTGCAGCGCGGCGGCGAGATCCGCACCGTCGTGACTGACGATCGTGGTGCGGGTGCCGATCCGCGGCTGGCGGGCCGGTGCGCCGGCATCGGTGCGCACATGGTCGTAGAAACGCCAGGACCGCATCCGCTCACGCAGCGCCAGCAGTTCCGGCGCGTCGCGCGGGTCGGCGACCTCGCTGACCATGCTGTCGTAGGGCCGAAGGGTGGTCGACACGGTGTGCCACTCCCCGGCGTCGTCGCGCACCCGCGCCAGCGGGCCGGCACGTTCGGCGGTGAGGGTGGACGGTCGCAGCACCGGGCCGGCCCAGACCGCTTCGGACTTGATCTCGGGATCCAGCGCGAACGCGGTCCGCCTCTCCTGCGGAAGACCCAGATCGGCGGCGTAGCCGAACTCCTCGCCGGCGAAACCGAGTTTGAGGCTGACCGGTCCGGGCCGCCCGGGCCCGGCCCACATCGTGGAGTCCAGCCCGCCCTCGCGGGCCAGTGCTCTGACCGCGCCGTTGCGGGCCATGTCGGCGAGCAGCCGCAGCGCCCGGTACAGGCTGGACTTCCCGCTGCCGTTGGGGCCGGTCACCACCGTGCAGCGCGCCAGCGGAATCGCCAGCGAGCGAAGGGAACGGTAGTTCGCCACCGCGAGGGTGTCGATCACCGCAATAACCTACCCGCACGGCAGGATTGGGCCATGCACCGAGCGCCCGCCGTCCACCGCACGTTCTGGGACCGGTTCGGTGAACTGGTCTCCGGCCGGTTGTCCTGGGTCGTCGCCCTGGTGGTGACGCTGGCGGGTGGGGCGGTACTGGGGCTGGTGGCCGACACCGGGGCGGCCGAGCAGTCCCCGGTGGTTCTGCCGGCGACGGCGGAGTCGGCACGGGTCAACGCACTTCTCGCCCAGTTCCCCGGCGGCGACACCGCCCCGGTGATCATGCTGGTCACCCGCGCCGACGGCGGGACGCTGTCGCCGCAGGACCTGGCCGCCGCAGAACAGGCCCGCGCCCGGATGCTGGCGGTGGCCGGAGACACCGGGGCGGGCGGCGGGCCACCCATCCCGGTCGTGCCGTCCGCCGATGGTGAGGCGGCGCTGGCCCCGGTAGCGCTGAGCCCGGACCTGACCGGCTTCGGGCTCAGCGACGAGGTGGCCGAACTCCGCACGGCGGCCCGCGACGGGTTGCCCGCCGGACTGGTGGTCAACGTGACGGGCGGTCCCGCCTTCGGCGCCGATATCGCCAACTCCTTCTCCGGGGCCAACTTCACCCTGCTGGGGGTCACCGTCGCGGTGGTCGCCGTGCTGCTGATCATCACCTACCGATCTCCGGTGCTGTGGCTGGTGCCGCTGCTGGTGATCGCCTTCGCCGACCGGGTGGCCGCGGTGACCGGGATGGCGGTCGCCGAGGCGACCGGGATGGGCGGGGACGGATCTACCTCGGGGATCACCAGCGTCCTGGTGTTCGGCGCGGGCACCAACTACGCGCTGCTGCTGATCTCCCGCTACCGGGAGGAACTGCGGCGCGAGGAACCGCCCGGGGACCACCGCCGGGCGCTGCACACCGCCGTGCGTCATGCCGGCCCGGCCATCGCCGCCAGCAACGCCACCGTGGTGCTGGCCCTGCTGGCGCTGCTGCTGGCCGAGTCCCCGACCACCCGCAGCCTGGGCGTGCAGGCAGCTTCGGGTCTGGTGATCGCCGCGGTGTTCGTCCTGCTGGTCCTGCCGCCGCTGCTCGCGCTGTTCGGCCGGAAGCTGTTCTGGCCCTTCATCCCCCAGCCGGGCAGCGGCGAGATCGCGAGTACGGGCGCGTGGCACCGCGTGGCGGACTGGACCTCCGGGCACGCCGGACGGGTGGCGGCGGCGTCCATCCTGACGCTGGCCGCGCTGACCACCGGGCTGTTCGCCACCCCGGTCGGGCTGTCGCTGGTCGACCAGTTCCGGGTCCAGGCCGACTCCGTCGACGGCTTCAAGACCCTCTCGGCGCACTTCCCCAGTGGGGTGACCGACCCGACCCGGGTGATCGCCGACAGCGGACGCGCCGACGCGGTGGCCGCGGCGGCCGCCGCGACGCCCGGGGTCGACTCGGTCACCCCGGCCGGGGTGTCCGACACCGGGCTGACCCAGTTCCAGGTGGTGATCGACGCCGCACCGGCATCCGATGCGGCTTTCGACACCATTGCCGCCCTGCGGAATTCGGTCCGCGGCGCTGACCCCGGGGCTCTGGTCGGCGGAACCGACGCCCAGGCCCTCGACGCCCGCGACACCGCGATCCGGGACCGCTGGGTGGTGATCCCGGCGATCCTGGTGGTCGTGCTCGCGGTGCTCTACGTGCTGCTGCGCGCGGTGCTGGCCCCGCTGGTGCTGGTCGCGGCGACCGCCCTGTCGACCTTGGCCGCCCTGGGGCTGGGCGGGTGGGTCAGCGTTCACGTGCTGGGGTTCCCGGCGCTGGACATCACCACCCCGCTGTTCGCCTTCCTGTTCCTGGTCGCCCTGGGGGTGGACTACACCATCTTCCTGGTCACCCGGGCCCGGGAGGAGACCCCGATGTACGGCACCCGGGGCGGGATCGTCCGGGCGGTGTCGGCCACCGGCGCGGTGATCACCAGTGCCGGCATCGTGCTGGCGGCGGTGTTCGCCGTGCTGGGGGTCCTGCCGCTGATCGCACTGACCCAGTTGGGCATCATCGTCGGGTTGGGCATCCTGTTGGACACCTTCGTGGTGCGCACCGTGGTGATCCCGGCACTGTTCACCCTGATCGGGCCCCGGATCTGGTGGCCGGCCTTCCGGGCGGCCGACCTCGAGAACACCGGACCGCTAAGCGGCCCCGGCCTGCCCGGCTGACTCCCGGCCGGGTTCAGCCTGCCGACCGGGGTGGCCGGGGCCCGGATCCGGATCGGCGAGCAGCCGGTCGGGGTGATGGTAGTCGTTGGTGCCGGGCTTGACCGGCAACTGCGGCGGCGGGATCCATTCGGTCCGGCCGAGCCGGTCCTTGCGGGTGGTCCACCCGCCGGTGGTGACAAGGTCATGGTGGGGCCCGCAGCCGAAGGTCAGCTCGTCGATGTCGGTGTTGCCGTCTTTCGCCCAGTCGGTGACGTGATGGACCTCGCAGAGGTAGCCGGGCACATCGCAGCCGGGGAAGCTGCAGCCGCGGTCCAGAGCGTGCAACACGATGCGCTGATCCGCTGAGGCGATCCGCTTGGCCCGGCCGAGGTACAGCGGCCGGGAACTGTGGCCGTCGAACACGCACAGGTAGTGCCAAGCGTGGCCGGCCATCCGGATCAGATCCCGCATCGGCACCAGCGAACCTGCGCCGGTGACGGCCTTTCCGGCCCCGGACCGCAACTCGGCCAACGTGGTCGACACCACCACCGACACGGGAAGGCCACGATGCCGTCCGAGCTTGCCGGCAGCCAGGACAGCCCGCAGCGCCGCTTTGACGGCGTCGTGGTTGCGCTGCAGGGGACCGCGGGTGTCCCGGGCGGCCGCCGCGTCGGTGGGCTCGCCGTCGACCCGTGGACGGTCGTCCTCGGGATTGCACATTCCCGGTGCCGCCCACGCGCCCAGGACCGCCTCCAGATACGAGCGGGCCTCGGGATCCAGCATTCCGGTGACCGGGCTGAGCCCGTCGGCGCGCTGGCGGCCCAGGTTCAACCCGCGCCGGCGGGCGCGGTCGGCATCGCTGAAATGGCCGTCCGCGTTGATCAACGCGGTAAGCCGGTCAGCGCATTTGCGCAACCCCTCCGGGAGCAGACCGCGGCCGAGGCCGGCCAGTTGCCGTTCGGCAGCCTCCCGGGTGCCCGGATCGACGTCGCCGGGCAGATCGGACAGGAATCCGCGGATCACGGTGATGTGCTCGGGTCCGATCTCACCGTCGCGCTGGGCGGCGGCGGTGGCCGCCAGCCGCGGCCCGAGCGGTTGGCCGTCCAGCGCCCGCCGCGGCGCCAGGTCGGCTGCCAGGCCGATCCGGCGGCGCGCTTCGGCGCGGCTGATCGACAAACCGAAGCAGAGCACCTCGGCGAGGTCCTTGCCGCCCAGTTCCCGCGGCGACGCCTGCTCCGCCAACTGCTGGACCACCGCCTGCTGAGGCACCGCCAGCCGCCGGGCCACCCGCTCCAGCCGGCGCAGTACCGCCAACCGTTCGGGGCTGGTCAGTGCGTCGAACTCCAGACCGCAGGCGCGCTCGGCGTCGGCTTCGAGGGCCTCCACCACGCCGAGCAGCGCCTCACGATCCTGTATCGAACTCATGTTCGAATGATAGCGGCCTACCCCGACACGCTGTAATGACGCTTGCCCAACGCCCCGTTCCGAACCAGGTAGAAGACGCTGACGATCAGCACCCAGGTTGGCAGCACCAGGGTCAGCCACATGCTGGTGTCGGCGGCGATGATGAGGGCCAACGCCATCAGGTAGCTCAGGACCGCCAGCCAGCGCGGCAGCAGCCTGGTGCGCCACCAGATCACGGCCAGCGACATCATGAACACCGCCGCCATCCGCACCGCATAGGTCTTCGACAGCTTCAGCACCAGCATCTGGCCGAAGACGCCGATCTCGGAGCCGGCCAGCCCGCCGCCGGTCGCGTTGTTGGCCATCACCAGGGCCGCCCCCACCGCGGAGGTGGCGAACATCATCGCCAGGAAGAGCAGCCCGCTGCCGAGGAACACCGTGGCGAAGAACCGGTCCTCGTATTGGCCGAGATTGGTCCGGATCACGCCGACGAACCACAGGAAGCAAATGCCGGCGAAGGGCATCAGGGTGGCGGCGACCGTGAGCTTGGTGTTGCCTACCTCGAGCCACTGCGACCCGGGCTCGGCCCCCTCCGGCAGCGATGAGCGGATCAGCACGATCACGGTGCCGAGCAGCAGGGCGAAGAGCACTCCGGCCAGGGCGGCGGCGCGCGGGGTGGTCAGGCGGTGCAGCGTCGTTGGGTTTTCCGGCATCCCGCCATGTTTTCAGACCTCAGGGCTGCCCGGGCAGCAGCTGCACCATCAGGCCGTTGGCCTCGGCGAGCAGCGTCCCGTCCGGGCCGGTGAGCTCCGCGCTGACGAAGGTCTTGCGGCCCTCGACCTTCGGCGACCGGCCGCGCATCGTCAACGGCACCCCGATCGGAGTGATGTTGCGGTAGTCGACGTGCAGGAACGCGGTCCGGCTGATGGGCCTTCCGATGGCATGGATGACGATCCCGAACATCACGTCGAACATCATCGCCACCACACCGCCGTGCACCGCGTTGTTGCCGCCCACGTGGTAGCGGCTGAACTGCACGCCGACCCGGACCTCGTCGGGGCCGAAGTCCCGGATCTGCCAGGGCGGCATCAGCACGCTGCCGGCACCGGGCAAGGTGGCCACCCGTCCGGCCGGCGCGGACCCGCCGGGATCCGCGTGCGCGGCGAGATAGTCGATCAGGTCCTCGACGCGGTCGGCGGCGACATTCCAGTCAGGTGCATCCGCCGACACCGCGAGATCCTGGGCACGGCGCATCGCCGCAACGAACCGCCCGAAACCGGCAGGCTCGTCGAGGACCTGGAACCGGGGAAACCCGCCGCGCTCCTCGCGATCGGGATCGACCTCACCAGGCCCGGGGTCGGTCACCGCCGCTGTGCCAGCACGTCGCG
Organism: uncultured Mycobacterium sp.; assembly: GCA_964447215.1. Taxonomy (GTDB): domain Bacteria; phylum Actinomycetota; class Actinomycetes; order Mycobacteriales; family Mycobacteriaceae; genus Mycobacterium. Next base: position 6,666 of record CAYURT010000073.1, on the reverse strand, counting down.
CCGCACGATCGTCTGCTCCCGGCCGGGACCTACCCCGATACACGAAACATGTGCTCCGGCAAGCTCTTCCAGCCGCTGCACATAGTCACGCGCCTTGGCGGGCAGATCGTCGAACTCCCGGGCCCCGGAGACGTCCTCCCACCAGCCGGGCAGCTCCTCGTACACCGGGACCGCCCTGGCGATCTCGCTCTGGGTCATCGGCATGTCGTCGGTGCGCCTGCCGTCGACGGTGTAGCCGACGCACACCGGCACGGTCTGCAGACTGGACAGCACGTCCAGCTTGGTCAGGAAGAAGTCGGTGATGCCGTTGACCCGGGTGGCGTAGCGGGCGATCACGGCGTCGAACCAGCCGCAGCGCCGCCGGCGCCCGGTCGTCACCCCCACCTCGCCGCCGGTCTTGGCCAGATACTCGCCGTGCTCGTCGAACAACTCGGTGGGGAACGGACCGGATCCGACCCGGGTGGTGTAGGCCTTGAGGATCCCCAGCACGGCGGTGATCCTGGTGGGCCCGATTCCCGAGCCGACCGCCGCTCCGCCGGCGGTGGGGTTGGACGAGGTGACGTAGGGATAGGTGCCGTGGTCAACGTCGAGCAGGGTGCCCTGGGAGCCCTCCAGCAGCACGGTCTGTCCGGACTCCAGCGCGCGGCCGAGCAGCAGCCGGGTATCGGCGATGCGGTGGGCGAACCCCGCGGCCTGGGCCAGCAGGGCCTCGGTGATCTCGTCGGCGTCGAGAGCCTTGCGGTTGTAGATCTTGACCAGAACCTGGTTCTTGAACTCCAGCGCCGCGGAGATCTTTGCGGCCAACAGGTCGGGATCGAGGACGTCGGCGACCCGGATTCCGATCCGGGCGATCTTGTCCTGGTAGCAGGGCCCGATCCCGCGCCCGGTGGTGCCGATCTTCTTGTTGCCGAGGTAGCGCTCGGTGACCTTGTCGATGGCGACGTGGTAGGGCATCAGCAGGTGGGCGTCGGCGGAGATCAACAGCCGGGAGGTGTCGACCCCCCGTTCGTCGAGACCGCTCAGCTCGGTCAGCAGCACACCCGGGTCGACGACGACACCGTTGCCGATGACATTGGTGACCCCGGGAGTGAGGATGCCCGACGGGATCAGGTGCAGCGCGAAATTCTCCCCCGTCGGCAGCACCACGGTGTGCCCGGCGTTGTTGCCGCCCTGATAGCGCACCACCCACTGCACCCGGCCACCGAGCAGATCGGTGGCCTTCCCCTTGCCCTCGTCGCCCCACTGGGCGCCGATGAGGACTACTGCCGGCATGGCCTGACCCCGTTTCACTCCTGGCCTAATGTGTCCAGCCGGTGCAATACCCTATCCGAGCGCGGCGGCAGGAGTGGCCTTGACGAAAAGCGAGATCGCCGTGCTGCGCTTCGGCGCCGGTCCGGTGCCGCGCGGGCTGACCGACCTGGCGGTCACCCGGATAGCGGAGCCGGCGGCGGTGGACGAGGCGGTGCGCGGGATGCGCCGGGCGGTGGTCGTCGGCGACGATGCCGACCTCGCCACCGTGTTGAGCCGGCTGCTGCGCACCGGGATGCTCGACGTCGAGGTGGCCAGGGTACGCGGCTGGCGCGGGGTCCGGCGCGCCCGGACCGCGCCGGCCCGACGGGTCCCCCTGATCCGGGACGACACCGGAACAGCCCTGGTCGGGGCGGCGTCCTGGCTGCCGCCGGCAGGCTCGGAGGTGATCCTGGGCGAGGCGGTGGTCGACGACGCGGTGCTGTTCGACGGCGAGGTGGCCGGGGTGCGCATCGAGCCGACCGCAACGCTGCCCGGTGTGCGGGCCTCGGTGCTCTCTGGACGGCGCCGCCGGTGGCTGCCGGGGCGGGCCGTCCAACTGGGCACCACCGGGGCCCGGCTGGTGCGCGACGGTGTCCCTGCCCCGCGGGAGGTGCGCCGGTCGACGTTCTACCGGCACACCACCGGTTGGCTGCGGGTCGGCTGAACCCGCGCACCGCCCGGGCGTGGCATCATCGCCGGGGTGTGGTGGTTCTACACCGTCGTGCTGGGCATGGCGTTCGGCAAGATCCTCGAGGAGCTGGCGGTCGAGGTCCGGGACTGGACCCGCGATGCCGCCCAACGGCCGTTCTTCCCGATCATGCTGTGGCGGATCTTCCTGCTGATCCTGATCATCCAGGTCTGGCTGGCCGTGACCTACTACCGGGAGGCCGTCACCGAGGTCTCGATCCTGGAGATGGCGGCCTTCCTGATCGTGCCCGCCGGGATCATGATCATGACCTTCCTGCTGCCGGAGACGGGGTCGGATCCGGAAACGGCCGCCTGGGCCTTCAACCGGGTGCGCGCCGTTTTCTTCGGGGTGCTCATCGTGATGATCGCGGTCAACCTGGCGCACGGATTCCTGATCGGGCAGCAGGGCTGGGACGTCGACCTTTTGTTCCAGGTGCTCATCGTCGCCGGTGCGCTCAGTGGACTACTGGTGCGCAGCGGCCGCGCCGACACGGTGCTGGCCGCCGTGATGATCGTGGCCGTCATCGCCTACATCGGCGTCGGCTACAGCACGGTCGTCGTCGACGACTTCGCCTGACCCGACCGGCAAGTACCTTCATGGCATGAGCGTGCGGCCGCTGCACCAGTCGGTGCGCCCCAGCCCGGTGTTCCTGGTCCTGGTGGGCATCACCGCGCTGGGCGGGGCGCTGGCCTGGGCCGCCGCGGCGACACCGCGGCCACTGGCCTACGTCGGGGTGTTCGTCTTCGTGATCGGCGGCTGGCTGGTATCGCTGTGTCTGCACGAGTTCGGCCACGCCTACACCGCCTGGCGGTTCGGCGACCACGAGGCCGAGGCCCGCGGCTACCTCACCCTCAATCCGCTGAAGTACACCCACCCGATGCTCTCGCTGGGGCTGCCGCTGCTGTTCATCGCCCTGGGCGGGATCGGGCTTCCCGGCGGGGCGGTGTACGTGCACACCGGGTTCATGACGCCACGGCAACGCACCGCGGTCAGCCTGGCCGGCCCGCTGGCCAACCTGGTGCTCGCAGTGCTGCTGCTGGGCGCCACCCGGCTGTTCTACGACCCCGCGCACTCGGTGTTCTGGGCGGGCGTGGCATTCCTGGGCTTCCTGCAGATCACCGCGCTACTGCTGAACCTGCTGCCGATCCCGGGCCTGGACGGCTTCGGCGCCCTGGAGCCGCATCTGAGCGCGGCGACCCGGCGGGCCCTGGAGCCGGCCAAGCAGTTCGGCTTCCTGATCCTGCTGGTGGTGCTCATCGCACCGACGCCCAACCGCTGGTTCTTCTCGGCGGTGTTCTGGTTCTTCGATGCCTCCGGCGTTCCGGGCCGGCTGGCCATGGTCGGGGCCGAACTGACCCGGTTCTGGTCGGCCTGGCTCTAGCGGGAAGCCGGGTTATAGATTCCCGGTATGGGCGCCGGACACAGCCACAGCCACGGCGGCGCCGACTCGCGGGTCGGCCGGATGGTCACCGCCTCGGTGATCCTGGGTGTGTTCTTCGTCGTCGAGCTGACCACCGCGGTGCTGATCTCCTCGCTGGCGCTGCTGGCCGACGCCACCCACATGCTGACCGATCTGGTGGCGCTGTTCATGGGGCTGACGGCAGTGCTGCTGGCCCGGCGCGGATCGTCCTCCCCGGCCCGCACCTACGGCTGGCACCGAGCCGAGGTGTTCACCGCGGTTGCCAACGCCGCCCTGCTGCTGGGGGTGGCGGTATTCATCTTCTACGAGGCGATCGACCGCCTCGGCGAGGCCCCGGAGATCCCCGGTGGGCCGATGATCGCGGTGGCCGCGGCGGGCCTGGCCGCCAACCTAGTGGTGATCCTGCTGCTGCGGTCGCAGTCGGAGAGCAGCCTGGCCGTCAAGGGCGCCTACATGGAGGTGCTGGCCGACGCGGTGAGCAGCGTCGGGGTGTTGATCGCCGGAATCGTCACACTGACCACCGGCTGGCCCTATGCCGACACCGTGGTGGCCATCCTGGTGGCGCTGTGGGTGTTGCCCCGGGCGATCAGCCTTGCCCGGGCGGCGCTGCGGATCCTTTCGGAGGCCTCCCCGAAACACATCGACGTCGACGAACTCCGGTCCGCGCTGGCAGCCGTGCCGGGGGTGACCGAGGTCCACGACCTGCACGTCTGGACGCTGGTGCCGGGCAAGGACATGGTCACCGCCCACCTGCGCAGCGACGGCGGCTCCGATCGGGTGCTCGACGACGCCCGCGCGGTGCTGACCGCCCGCGGTCTGGACCACGCGACGGTCCAGATCGAGCCGCCCGGTGCGGCGGATGACTGCCAGGTTCAGACCGGCCTCTGAGAGCCCTCAGGCCAGGCCCAGTTCGCCGCGGGCGGCCGGGTCGCAGTCGTCGAGCAGGTCGTTGCACCGGGCGAACTCCTCGGTTTCGCCGATGGTGTCCGCGGCCCGCGCCAGGGCGGCGACGCAGCGCAGGAACCCGCGGTTCGGCTCATGGCTGTAGGGCACCGGCCCGAATCCCTTCCACCCGTTGCGGCGCAGCTGATCCAGGCCGCGGTGGTAGCCGGTGCGCGCGTAGGCGTAGGCGGTGACGGCTTTGTCATCGGCCAGCGCGTCCTCGGCGAGCTGGGCCCAGGCCACCGACGCCGCGGGGTGGGCGGCGGCCACGATCGCCGGGGTCTCGCCGGCGGCGAGCGCGGTCTCGGCCTCCTCGTCGCCGGGGAGCAGTACAGGTGGCGGACCGAGAAGATCACCAAAGGAAGTCATGCCCGCCATTGTGCCCCGGCGCCGACCGGGTTTGTTGCGGCCCGCGCGCCGAATCACCCGCTAGGGTCAAACGGCAGATCGACCCCCCATGCCAGGAGGACCGCAACACCCCATGTCAAACCCGGACGGGACCGACCGCGACGAGCAAAACCGGTCTGTTGAGCCCACCGACGGCCGGGCCGGCTCGGCACAGCCGCCGAGCGAGGCCGATCCGGCGACCGACGCGATCGAACGTGCCGACCCCGACGAGCCAGAGACCGGCGAACGTCGTTACACCGCACCGGGTTTCGATGCCGGATCCACTCAGATCATCGACCGGGTGCCGGATCCCCCCACCGAGCTCATCGACGTCGGTGAGGATGTCGATAACGATGCCGGGGAGGATTCCGGGTCCCACTCGGCCTCCGCCCAGACCGGGGACGGTGCGCCGCGCACGGCCGCCCCACAGGCGATTCCGGCGCGCCCACCCGGCCGGCGGCGGCGCACCCTCGCGCTGGCGGCGGTCGCGGTGGTGGTGCTGGCGGCGGTGGCCATCGGGCTTCTTCAGTGGGACAAGGCCCGCAAGGCCTCCCAGCAGCAGCGGGTGCAGGCCACCATCACGGCCTTCGACGAGGCCCTCGCCGAGGGCGACCTGGCGACGCTGCGCACCATCACCTGCGGCCAGACCCAGCAGAACTACCTGGACTACGACGACCAGGAGTGGACCGAGACCTACTCGAAGGTGATGGCGGCCGGCCAGTACCCGGTGGTCGCCAGCATCGACGAGGTGGTGATCGACGGTGACCACGCGGAGGCCAACGTCACGTCCTACCTGGCCATCGACCCGAACACCCGCTCGACGCGCAGCTTCGATCTCCAGTTGCGCGACGGACAATGGAGGATCTGCCAGGCCTCCTGAAGCCGGCCCGCAGCGCCGAGACGCTAAGCCGAGACGCTGCGGCCGCAGCTGCGCAGGTCGGTGCAGGCCTCCACGATCCGTTCGGACATCCCCGCCTCCGACTTCTTGAGATAGCTGCGCGGGTCGTAGACCTTCTTGTTGCCCACCTCGCCGTCGATCTTGAGCACACCGTCGTAGTTGGTGAACATGTGCCCGGCCAGCGGCCGGGTGAAGGCGTACTGGGTGTCGGTGTCGACGTTCATCTTCACCACCCCGTAGCGCAGCGAGTCCTCGATCTCGGACTTCAGTGACCCAGAGCCGCCGTGGAACACGAAGTCGAACGGCTTGGCGCCGTCGGCCAGGCCCAGCTTGGCGGCCGCCACCCGCTGGCCCTCGGCCAGCACCTCGGGTTTGAGCACCACGTTGCCCGGCTTGTAAACCCCGTGCACGTTGCCGAAGGTCGCCGCCAGCAGGTACCGGCCGTTCTCCCCCGCGCCGAGCGCGTCGACGGTCCGCTCGAAATCCTCCGGGCTGGTGTAGAGCTTCTCGTTGATCTCGGCCTCGACGCCGTCCTCCTCGCCGCCCACCACACCGATCTCGACCTCCAGCACGATCTTGGCGGCGGCGGCGAGTTTGAGCAGTTCGGCGGCGATGGAGAGGTTCTCGCCGATCGGGACCGCCGAGCCGTCCCACATGTGCGACTGGAACAGCGGGTTCTCCCCCCGGCCGACCCGTTCGGTGGAGATGGCCAGCAGCGGGCGTACGTAGGTGTCCAGCTTGTCCTTGGGGCAGTGGTCGGTGTGCAGGGCAACGGTGATCGGGTACTTCTCGGCGACCACGTGGGCGAACTCCGCCAGTGCGACCGCTCCGGTGACCATGTCCTTAACACCCAGTCCGGAGGCGAATTCCGCTCCGCCGGTCGAGAACTGGATGATGCCGTCGCTGCCGGCATCGGCGAAGCCCTTGAGCGCCGCGTTGACGGTCTCCGAGGACGTGCAGTTGATGGCAGGAAAGGCGAATGAGTGCTCCTTGGCGCGGTCGAGCATCTCCGCGTAGACCTCTGGCGTGGCGATCGGCATG
>CAYURT010000072.1:0-13806 GCA_964447215.1 uncultured Mycobacterium sp. | reverse complement strand
TTGAGGCGTTGGTGGCGGGGTTGCTGGGGGGTAGTGCCGGCGCGCAGGCGGTGGGGGGTGTGGTCGCCGGGGCGGTGATGGGGTTGTTGGCTGATCCGGCGGTGGGTGCGGGGTTGGCCGGGGTGTTGGGTGCGGCGGTGCCGGAGTTGGTGGGTGCTGCCGGGGTGGTTGAGGTGGTGGCCTCGGTGGCCGGGCAGTTGGCCAGTGCGGTGGTTGGTGGTGGGGATCTGGGTGCGGCGCTGTCGGCGGCGGTGGCGGGGTTGCAGGCCAGTGGGCCGGTGCGGGCGGCGGTGGGGCAGACGGTCAGTGATGCGGTGACCGGGTTGCTCTCTGATGAGGCCCTGGTGGCGGCGGTGGTCGGGGTGGTTCAGGAGGTGGTCGTCGGGGTTGGTGGTGATGCGGCGATCCGGGGGTTGGTGGGCGATCAGGTTGAGGCGTTGGTGGCGGGGTTGCTGGGGGGTAGTGCCGGCGCGCAGGCGGTGGGCAGGATTCTGGCCGGCGAGTTGGTCAGCCTTCTGGCCAACCGCGACTTCGACACCGGGGTCGCCGGAATCCTCGAGGCGGTGTTCACCGGAGTCCTGGACTTCCCCGGGGTGACTGCGGCGCTGGCCGGCGCAGCCGGTCGGTTCGCGACCGCGGTCGTAGCCGGCGACGACATCTTGGTGACTGTCGAAGACCTCATCGCCGGACTGCGTGCCGATGCCGCAATCCAGAACGCGGTCGGCGCCACCATCGCCGATGTCGCTACCGCGCTGCTATCCGAACCCGACACCGTCAGGGCCTTCGCTGCGACCGTCGACACCGTCATCGTCGATCTTCTCGATGATGCCGAGGTGCGATCGTTGATCGGAGGGCTTGTCGCGGAACTGGTTTCTTCGGTGCTGGGCGGTGGTTCAGAAAACACCGCGGCGGCAATGGCTTTCAGTGAAGCCGCGGTGAGTTTTATCGCGGCCTCGGACCTGGGGGCGGAATCGGTGCGGCAGTTGGCCGCGGCGGCGGCCGGGGCGTTGAGCGATACCTCGGCAGCCACCGTCATCGGTGCCACCATCGGCGATGCCCTCGTCTCCCTGCTGGCCACCCCAGGCCTGGTCACCGGCCTGGGAGCCGCGGTCAGCACGGCGATTGTCACCCTCCTGGACTACCCCGAACTCGGCGCCGTACTCGGCGACGCATCCGGTGAATTCGCCAGGAGCCTGGTGGCCGGCGCCGATACGGCAACCGAACTCCAGACCCTGCTGCAGGGACTCGCGGCGGATCCGACCGTGCTGGCGGCACTGGGTTCGACCATCACCGCCACACTGCAGGTGGTCGATACCGCCGTGCTGAGCGACCCCGCGGTCCAACAAGCGCTCGGCACGACCGCGGCCGGCGTGATCATCCGCCTGGCCGGCGATCCAGGGGTGCGGGAACTCGTCGGTCAGCTGCTCGGGCCGCCACTGGCGGCCGTGGTGGAAGGGCTGCTGGCCGACGCCGTGTTCGTGGGCAGCGTGGCGGGCACCCTCGGAACCGCGGTCACCGGCCTGCTGAGCTTCCCCGGCGTCAGCACCGCTCTGACCGATACGGTCGCGCAGTTCGGCACTGCCGTAGTGAACGGGACGGGCGTGGCGGACGCGCTCGGAGCCGCGCTCTCCTCACTCCAGTCCGACGCGGCCTTCCGGTCCGCGGTCGGTGTCATCGTTCCCGGCGCTGTCGACGCCGTCCTGGGCGACCCCCAGGACCGGCAGGCGCTGGGCCGGGCGGCTCGAGAGGCGGTCATCGGCCTCCTGGGCATCCAGAACGGGTTCCTCGGGGCGGTCGTCGGGCAGGTGACCGAGGGCGCGGTGGTTTCCTTCCTGGCCGACCCGACGTCGTGGCGTCTGGTGAGCCGACTGGGCGTGGACGCCCTCACCGGAACACCGGTAGGCGATCTGGCCGGCCTGGCCATCGACCTCGTTCTCGCCGACCCGCTGATGCCGCGGGCGCTCGGACTCGCCGTCGGCCGCGGAATAGGTTCGCTGTTCGGACAGAACATCGTTGGTGCGGTCATCGGCGATGCCATCGGAATCGGTGCCACGGTGCTGATCGCGCTGGCCTTCGGTGTCGTCAACATCGTCCGCGCCTTCACCGGGAACGTGGCGACTGCTCCGCGTACCGCGGCTGCTGTCATCGCCACCACGGTCGGGGACGACTTCCTCGGAAGGGTGCCGAATGACGGTGACTTCTACCTGATGAGGGCGGTCATCGGTGACTGGGACGATGCCGAGGTACTGCGCCGGGGGATCCCCGCCGACACCCGCCTGGTTCTCACCGACGTCGCAGTGAACGAGGTGGACCGAGCCGACCGTACGGATCAGTTCCTCGACGTAAGGATGGCCCTGGACCGCGGCCCGCGCATGGTGGCCCGGTTTCGGCTGGACGCTCTGAGCGTGCCTGCCTACACCGCATCCAGATAGCGTCGGGTGACGCTCCGCTGAACTGCGGCCAGGATCGGTCCGCCCAGCCGGCTCCACCAGGCCGCCGGCCGGGAGAACGCCACCACCTCGGCATAGACCCGGTCATCGCAGGGGTCGTAGCGGACGGCGAACATCTCCTCGCCGCGCACCGCGTGTCCGGGAAGGCTGCCATAGGCGAATCCGCGCCGATCCGGCTCGTCGATGACGTACACCACCCGGCACGGCGCGGCGAACGGTCCCAGCCGGCCCAGCACATCGGCGCCGACCTCGGCGGGCTCAGCGGTGGCGGCCACCCGCAGGCCCGCGCCGCGCAGCATTCCGTACCGCATTACCGCCGCAGCGGCCCGGTCGAATCGCTCGCGCCCGGCTCCGATGATTTTGGTGGCGCGCACGTGCCGGTACCCGGGCGGCAGGTCGCCGGCTGTCGCCCCGATCTCCGCATAGGTCAGGACCCGGCCATCCAAATCGCTGAGTCGCATCGGTCCAGCTTGGCATCAGAGGCCGTAATCTCTGAAGATGTGCCCGGGCTGAAGCATCGCCTCAACCACCACCGCGACCGGTTGCGGGACCGCCCGGTCGCCGATTTCGCCTACCGGGTGCTGGTCGGCATCGTCGGCTTCACCGTGCTGGCCATCGGCATCGCCGCTATCCCGTACCCGGGCCCGGGGTGGGCCATCGTTTTTGTCGGCCTGGCGATTCTGGCCTCGGAGTTCTACTGGGCGCATCGAACGTTGACGTTCACCCGGCGGCGTTATGACAGCGCCATGACCTGGTTGCGTTCGCAGAGGTGGTGGGTGCAGGCCTTGAGTGCCCTGTTCACCGCCGGGGTCGTGGTGCTGACGTTGTGGATGCTCGGCGCACTGGCCTGGTCGGCGCGGCTGGTCGGCCTCTACCACCCCACCCTGGACAGTCCCCTCGGACTCGGGGCTTGACCGGGAGCTGATCAGGCCTGCCGTTAGCATTGTCGCGACCGGCCGCGCAGGTCTGCGGTCGTATTCCGTGATGTCCCGGCCCGCCGAGAGAGACGATGATGAGCGCCCTCCCAGAACCCGCACCGGCCCCCCCGATCAGGGTCGCGGCCGGGACGACGGCGGGCGCCGCGGTGCGGGAGGCCGGTCTGCCCGGCCGCGGCGAACCCGACGCCGTGGTGGTCGTCCGCGACGCCACCGGCGCGTTGCGCGACCTCAGCTGGACCCCGGAGTCCGACTGCCAGGTCACGCCGGTGGCCGCAGACACCGAGGAGGGCCGCAGCGTCATCCGGCATTCGGCGGCCCACGTGCTGGCACAGGCGGTTCAGGAGATGTTCCCGGGCACCAAGCTGGGCATCGGTCCGCCGATCACCGACGGCTTCTACTACGACTTCGACGTGCCCGAGGCGTTCACGCCCGAGGACCTCGAGAAGCTCGAGAAACGGATGCGCCAGATCATCAAGGACGGGCAGCTGTTCTCCCGCCGGGTGTACGAATCGAAGGAGCAGGCGCGCGCCGACCTTGCCGGGGAGCCGTACAAGCTCGAACTGGTCGACGACAAGTCCGGTGACGCCGACATCATGGAGGTTGGCGGTGACGAGCTGACCGCCTACGACAATCTCAACCCGCGGACCCGGGAACGGGTGTGGGGCGACCTGTGCCGGGGTCCGCACATCCCGACCACGCGCTACATCCCGGCGGTCAAGCTCACCCGAAGTTCGGCGGCCTACTGGCGTGGCGACCAGAACAACGCCAGCCTGCAGCGGATCTACGGCACCGCGTGGGAGTCGCAGGAGGCGCTGGACCGTCACCTGGAGCTGTTGGAGGAAGCCCAACGCCGCGACCACCGCAAGCTGGGCGTCGAGCTGGACCTGTTCAGCTTTCCCGACGAGATCGGCTCGGGGCTGGCGGTTTTCCACCCCAAGGGGGGCATCGTGCGGCGCGAGATGGAGGAGTACTCCCGCCGCAAGCACATCGAGGCCGGCTATGAGTTCGTCAACACCCCGCACATCACCAAAGAGCAGCTGTACGTCACCTCCGGGCACCTGGAGTGGTACGCCGACGGGATGTTCCCGCCGATGCACATCGACGCGGAGTACGCCGAGGACGGTGCGCTGCGCAAGCCGGGGCAGGACTACTACCTCAAGCCGATGAACTGTCCGATGCACCACCTGATCTACCGGGCCCGCGGACGTTCCTACCGGGAGCTCCCACTGCGGCTCTTCGAGTTCGGTTCGGTCTACCGCTACGAGAAGTCCGGGGTGGTGCACGGCCTGACGCGGGTGCGCGGCATGACGCAGGACGACTCGCACATCTACTGCACGCGTGAGCAGATGCGCGACGAACTCGCCTCGCTGTTGCGCTTCGTCCTCGAACTGCTCGCCGACTACGGGCTGGACGACTACTACCTGGAGTTGTCCACCAAGGACCCCGACAAGTACGTCGGCTCAGATGAGATCTGGGATGAGGCCACCGAGACCCTGCGGGAGGTGGCCGAGTCCAGCGGTCTGCATCTGGTTCCCGATCCCGGTGGGGCGGCGTTCTACGGGCCGAAGATCTCAGTGCAGGTGCGTGACGCTCTGGGCCGGAGTTGGCAGATGTCGACAATCCAGTTGGACTTCACCATGCCGGAGCGTTTCGATCTGCACTACACCGCCGCCGACGCGAGCAGGCAGCGGCCGGTACTCATCCACCGCGCGCTGTTCGGGTCCATCGAACGGTTTTTCGCGATCCTCACCGAGCACTATGCCGGCGCCTTCCCCGCGTGGCTGGCACCGGTTCAGGTGGTCGGAATCCCAGTGGCCGCCGAGCACGTCGGCTACCTCGAGGAGGTGGTGGCCGACCTGCGCGGCCACCGGCTGCGAGCCGAGGTCGACACCAGCGACGACCGGATGGCCAAGAAGATCGTCAACCACACCAATCAGAAGGTTCCGTTCATGCTGCTGGCCGGGGACCGCGACGTCGAGGCCGGCGCCGTCAGCTTCCGGTTCGCCGACCGCACACAGGTCAACGGGGTTCCCCGCGAAAAAGCGGTGGCGGCGATCCGTCGATGGGTGGACGAACGCAACAACGCCGTGCCGACCGCGGAACTGCTGAAGGCCGGCGGTGGATAAGCCGGGCAACGAGCCGGCCCGCGTGGTGGACTCGGGCGTGGGCGACGCCGACCGGCTGGAGCGGCTGTGGACACCGCACCGGATGAGCTACATCGTCGAATCGCCCCGGATGGGTGGGTCGGCGGGCCCGCCCGAACCCTTCTCGCAGATCCCCAAGATGTCCGATGAGGAGGGCCTGGTGATCGCCCGGGGGGCCGAGGTCTACGCGGTTCTCAACCTGTACCCCTACAACCCCGGTCACCTCATGGTCGTGCCCTACCGGCGGGTCGCCGAGCTGGAGGACCTCACCGACACCGAGAGCGCCGAACTGATGGCCTTCACCCAGAAGTCGATCCGGGTCATCAAAGCGGTGTCGCACCCCGACGGTTTCAACGTGGGACTCAACCTGGGCAAGTCGGCGGGCGGGTCGCTGGCCCAGCACCTGCACATGCATGTGGTGCCGCGCTGGTCGGGGGACGCAAACTTCATCACCGTGGTAGCCGGCACCAAGGTCATCCCGCAGTTGCTGCGCGACACCCGCGCGCTGCTGGCCGGAGAATGGGCCGGCCAGCCGTGAGCGACTTCTACCTGATGACTCGGGCTGCCTACGCCAAGCTCAGCGCTCCGCTGGCTCGGGCGGCGTTGCGGGCGGGCCTGACTCCCGACGCCGTCACGATCATCGGGACCGCAGGCTCGGTTCTGGCCGCCCTGACGCTGTTTCCCGCCGGGCACCTGTTCGCGGGCTGGTTGGTGATCTGGTTTTTCGTGCTCGCCGACATGCTCGACGGCGCCATGGCCCGTGAACGGGGCGGCGGCACCCGGTTCGGGGCCGTTCTCGACGCCGCCTGTGACCGGATCAGCGACGGCGCGGTCTTCTGCGGCTTGCTGTGGTGGGCCGCGTTCGGTCTCGGCAGTGCATCGTTGACCGTGGCAACCCTGATCTGTCTGGTGACTTCCCAGGTGATCTCCTACGTCAAGGCTCGCGCGGAGGCCAGCGGCCTCGACGGCGGCGGGGGGCTGATCGAGCGTCCCGAGCGGCTGATCATCGCTCTGGGCGGTGCCGGACTGTCGGACCTGCCGTTCTTTCCGATCCCGGCGGTGCTCGACGTTGCGATGTGGCTCCTCGCCGTTGCCAGCGTCGTGACCGTCGGCCAGCGTTTGCACGCCGTTCGCTCCTCGCCCGGGTCGGTTGACCTCATCGAGCATCCGGATTCCACGTCAGGCGGTGCTGAGTCGTGATCGGGGGTGAATCCCTCAGCGACCTCGGCTACGCCACCGGATGGCGGGTGGTGCGGGCCATGCCGGATGCGTTGGCGCGCGGACTGTTCGGTGCCGGTGCCCGTTACGCGGCCAGGGGCGGCGGGCCCGAACAGTTGCGCCGGAACCTCGCCCGGGTGACCGGCACGCCGCCGGCGGAGGTGCCGGAGTCGCTGATGCGGGCCTCGCTGGCGTCCTACGCGCGGTACTGGCGGGAGGCCTTCCGGCTGCCCTCGATGGACCACACCCGGCTGGGTGCGCGACTCGATCCCGGGGTTCGCGGCCAGCACCACATCACCGCCGCGCTGGAGGCCGGACGAGGCGCGGTTTTCGCCCTTCCGCACAGTGGGAACTGGGATATGGCCGGGGTGTGGCTGGTCTACAAGCACGGCGGCTTCTCCACCGTCGCCGAGCGGCTCAAGCCTGAGTCGCTGTACCGGAGGTTCATCGACTACCGGCAAGGCCTCGGTTTCGAGGTGCTGCCACTCACCGGCGGCCGGCGGCCACCCTTCGAGGTGCTCGCCGAGCGACTGCGGGCCAACGGGCTGGTGTGCCTGATGGCCGAACGCGACCTGACCCGGTCCGGGGTTCAGGTCGACTTCTTCGGTGAACCCACCCGGATGCCGGCGGGGCCGGCGAAGCTCGCGCTGGAGACCGGGGCGATGCTGATACCGGCGCACTGCTGGTTCGAGCCCGACGGCTGGGGCTGTGAGTTGTTCGAACCGATGGACTGCTCGGGCGAAGACGTCGCCGCCATCACCCAGGCTCTGGCCGACCGGTTCGCCGCCAACATCGCGCGTCGGCCCGAGGATTGGCACATGCTGCAACCCCAGTGGCTGGCCGACCTGCCCGAGCGGCGGCGGGCGGCGCTCGGCGAAGAGTCGCCCTGATGCGCATCGGCATGGTCTGTCCGTACTCCTTCGACGTCCCCGGCGGGGTGCAGTCCCACGTCCTTCAACTCGCGGCGGTAATGCGTCAGCGGGGGCATCAGGTCAGTGTGCTGGCCCCCTCGTCACCCCATGCGGACCTACCCGACTACGTGGTGTCCGGCGGTAAGGCGGTCCCGATCCCCTACAACGGCTCGGTGGCCCGGCTCCGATTCGGCCCGGCCACCCACCGGCTGGTCAAGAAGTGGATCGAAGCCGGCGACTTCGACGTCCTGCACCTGCACGAGCCCAACGCCCCCAGCCTGTCGATGCTGGCGTTGATGATCGCCGAGGGGCCGATCGTGGCGACATTCCACACCTCGACGACGAAGTCGCTGACGCTCAGCGTCTTTCAGGGGATCCTGCGTCCCTGGCACGAGAAGATCGTCGGCCGCATCGCGGTCTCCGATCTGGCCCGCCGCTGGCAGATGGAGGCTCTGGGCTCGGATGCGGTGCAGATCCCCAACGGGGTTGACGTCTCGGCGATCGCGTCGGCGCCGCTGTTTCCCGGCTACCCACGGCCCGGCAGGACCGTGCTCTTCCTGGGCCGCTTCGACGAGCCGCGCAAGGGCATGTCGGTGCTGCTGGCCGCGTTGCCGGCCCTGGCGCAGCGATTCCCCGACATCGAGATCCTCGTCGTCGGCCGGGGAGATGAGGACGAACTGTGTGAACGTGCCGGTGAACTGGCCGGGCACCTGAAGTTCCTCGGACAGGTCGACGACACCGCCAAGGCCTCGGCCCTGCGCGGCGCCGACGTCTACTGCGCCCCCAACACCGGCGGAGAGAGCTTCGGCATCGTGCTGGTGGAGGCGATGGCGGCCGGCACCGCCGTGGTGGCCAGCGACCTCGACGCCTTCCGGCGGGTGCTCGACGACGGCAGAGCCGGCCGCCTGGTCCCGGTGGAGGACCCCGGTGCGCTGGCGACGGCGCTGGTCGAGGTTCTCTCCGATGACGATGCGCGATCCCGCTACGTGCGGGCCGCCAAGGCCGAGGTCGCCCGCTACGACTGGGAGGTGGTCGCCGACGACATCCTCCGGGTCTACGAGACGGTGGCCGCTCCCGGGGTCAAGGTCGAGGCGGTGCGGTAGTGGCCCCCGGGCTGTACTGGTCGCTGACCGCGGTTCTGGTGGCGGTGCTGATCGGGCTGGCGGTGTGGGCCTACCAGACCGCCAACCGGCTGGATCGGCTGCACGTGCGCTGCGATCTGTCCTGGCAGGCGCTCGACGCCGCGCTGGCACGCCGGGCGGTGGTGGCCAGGGCGGTGGCCGCCGACGCCTACCCCGACGCCCCGGAGGGCAGGACGCTGATGGCGCTGGCCGGGGCGGCCGAACGTGCGCCCCGCTCGGCGAGGGAGGCCTGCGAGAACGAACTGTCCACCGCGCTGGCCGCGGTGAACCCGGAGTCGGTGCGCGTGGCTCTGGTCGCCGAACTCGCCGACGCCGAGGCCAGGGTGCTGCTGGCCCGCCGGTTCCACAACGACGCCGTCCGGGACACCCTGGCCTTGCGGGACCGCCGGGTCGTCGGCTGGCTGCACCTGGGCGGCAGAGCCCCGCTGCCGAGCTACTTCGAAATCGCCGAGCAGGCGCAGCGGTGAGCTCGCCACGGACCTCCGCGCGGGTGGTCCTGCTCGACGACACCGGCGCGGTACTGCTGCTCTGCGGATCCGACCCGGCGATCGCCGCTGCCCCGAGGTGGTGGTTCACCGTCGGCGGTCAGGCCCGGCCCGGGGAGTCCCTGGCGCACACCGCGTCCCGTGAACTGGCCGAGGAGACCGGGCTGCGGGTGGATCCCGGACAGTTGCGCGGCCCGGTTTGGCGCCGGCAATCGGCGATCCACTTCAACGGCACGGTCATGGACAGCCGGGAGTTCTACTTCGTCCACCGAACCCGGCGCTTCGAGCCCTCGCCGTCCGGGCGGACCCCGCTGGAACTTCGCTACATCCACGGCCACCGCTGGTGCGATCCGGCGGCCATCGCCGAGTTGGTCCGGCGCGGACAGCGGGTCTACCCGGTGCAGCTCGGCGAGTTGCTCACAGATGCCCGCGAACTGGCCGGCCGGCCCGCGTCGGAGCCGCCGCCGGCGCCGCTGGTCATCAGCTGACCGCCGCGCTGCCCCGCCGCAGGGCGCAATCTAGACTGGGAGCCGCACAGAAGGAGCACCACAGTGGAAACCGCAGCGGGAGCCAACGGCTCGACGAATCCGGCGCAGACCGGTACGGCCCGGGTCAAACGCGGGATGGCCGAGATGCTCAAGGGCGGCGTGATCATGGACGTGGTCACCCCTGAGCAGGCCCGGATCGCCGAGGGGGCCGGGGCGGTCGCGGTGATGGCCCTGGAGCGGGTGCCCGCCGACATCCGGGCCCAGGGCGGAGTGGCCCGGATGAGCGACCCGGACCTGATCGAGGGGATCATCGAGGCGGTCAGCGTCCCGGTGATGGCCAAGGCCCGGATCGGGCACTTCGTGGAGGCCCAGGTTCTGCAGAGCCTCGGGGTCGACTACGTCGACGAGTCCGAGGTTCTGACGCCGGCGGACTACGCCAACCACATCGACAAGTGGCGATTCACCGTTCCGTTCGTGTGCGGTGCGACCAATCTCGGGGAGGCGCTTCGGCGGATCACCGAGGGAGCGGCGATGATCCGTTCCAAGGGTGAGGCCGGCACCGGCGACGTCTCCAACGCCACCATGCACATCCGCACGATCACCGCCGAGATCCGCCGGCTGGCATCCCTGACCGACGATGAGCTGTACGTCGCCGCCAAGGATCTGCAGGCGCCCTACGACCTCGTCGTCGAAGTGGCCCGGGCGGGCAAACTTCCGGTCACGCTGTTCACCGCCGGTGGCATCGCCACCCCCGCAGATGCGGCGATGATGATGCAACTGGGGGCCGAGGGCGTGTTCGTCGGCTCGGGCATCTTCAAGTCCGGTGACCCCGCGGTGCGGGCCGCGGCGATCGTCAAGGCCACCACCTTCTATGACGACCCCGACGTGCTGGCCAAGGTCTCCCGGGGTCTGGGCGAGCCGATGGTCGGGATCAATGTCGAGGAGATTCCCCAGCCGCACCGGCTGGCCGAACGCGGCTGGTAACCCGCGGCGATGTCGATCGAGAGGATCCTCGGGCTGGAGAAGCTCGAGGTCAACATCTATCGCGGTGCGGTGTTCGTTCCCGAATCAGGTTTCCTGTCAAGAACTTTCGGCGGTCACATCGCCGGACAGGCGCTGGTCTCGGCGGTGCGCACCGTGGATCCCAAGTTCCATGTGCACTCCCTGCACGGTTATTTCCTGCGACCCGGTGACGCCACCAAACCCGCCGTCTACCTGGTCGACAGGCCTCGCGATGGCGGCTCGTTCTGCACCCGGCGGGTCAACGCGGTGCAGAACGGCGAGGTCATCTTCTCGATGGGCGCGTCTTTCCAGACCGCCCAGGACGGCATCGAACACCAGGACGTCATGCCCGTCACCCCGGCCCCCGAGGATCTTCCCGAGTTCCACTCCGAGGGCGGCATCGCCCAGTTCGCCGAATGGGACATCAGGCGGGTTCCTCCGGACACGCTGAACCGGCTGCCGGGAAAGGTCTCCCAGCAGCAGGTCTGGTTCAAACACATCGACCCCCTGCCCGATGATCCGCTGCTGCACATCTGCGCGTTGGCCTACATGAGTGATATGACCCTGCTGGGGTCGGCGCAGGTGACCCACCCCGAGGAGCGGCCGCACCTGATGGTGGCCTCGCTCGACCACGCCATGTGGTTCATGCGCCCGTTCCGCGCCGACGAGTGGCTGCTCTACGACCAGTCCTCGCCGTCGGCGGGCGGCGGACGCGCGCTGACCCAGGGCCAGATCTACAACCATCGCGGGGAGATGGTCGCCGCCGTCGTGCAGGAGGGCCTGACCCGCTACCAGCGCGGCTACTCGCCGAGGTGAGCGTTCCGAACATCGGCGTGCTCGCACTGCAGGGGGACACCCGAGAGCACCTGGCGGCGCTGCGCGAGGCCGGCGCCACGGCCATCACCGTGCGCCGCCGCGCCGAACTCGACGCCGTGGACGCACTCGTCCTACCGGGCGGGGAGTCGACCACAATGACCCTGCTGTTGGAGGAGTTCGACCTGGTGGAGCCCCTGCGGGAGCGGCTCGCGGCGGGGATGCCGGCCTACGGATCCTGCGCCGGGATGATCCTGCTGGCCGGCGAGATCCTCGACGCCGGTGAACCCGGCCGCCGGGCCCGTCCGCTCGGCGCGATCGACATGGCGGTGCGGCGCAACGCATTCGGCCGGCAGGTGGACTCCTTCGAGGAGGATCTCGAGTTCCAGGGGCTCGACGCCCCTGTGCACGCGGTATTCATCCGGGCCCCCTGGGTGGAGCGGATCGGACCGCAGGTGCAGGTGCTGGCCCGGGCCGGCGGGCATGCCGTGGCCGTCCGGCAGGGGGCTTCGCTGGCCACCGCCTTCCACCCCGAGGTGACCGGGGACCGCCGGGTGCACGCGCTGTTCGTCGACATCGTCGCAGGCCGCGCCTGAGCCGGGCGGAACCCCGGGTGGGCTCACAGTAGACTCAGCGGCGCACGTTTCAGCACGGACGAGGACGGACACCATGAGCGGCCACTCCAAATGGGCCACCACCAAGCACAAGAAAGCCGTCATCGATGCCAAGCGCGGCAAGCTGTTCGCCAAGCTCATCAAGAACGTCGAGGTGGCCGCACGGGTGGGCGGCGGCGATCCGGACGGCAACCCCACCCTCTACGACGCCATCCAGAAGGCCAAGAAGTCGTCGGTCCCCAACGACAACATCGAGCGGGCCCGCAAGCGCGGCGCCGGCGAGGAGGCCGGCGGGGCGGACTGGCAGACGATCACCTACGAGGGCTACGGGCCCAACGGGGTCGCGGTGCTGATCGAGTGCCTCACCGACAACCGCAACCGGGCCGCCGGGGAAGTGCGGGTGGCGATGACCCGCAACGGCGGCAACATGGCCGACCCCGGATCGGTGGCCTACCTGTTCTCCCGCAAGGGGATGATCACTCTGGAAAAGAACGGGGTGAGCGAGGACGAGGTGCTGCTGGCCGTACTCGACGCCGGCGCCGAGGAGGTCAACGACCTCGGTGACAGCTTCGAGGTGATCTGCGAGCCGGGCGACCTCGTGGCGGTGCGCACCGCCCTGCAGGAGGCCGGCATCGACTATGACTCCGCCGAGGCCACTTTTCAGCCGTCGGTGACCGTGCCGGTCGATCTCGACGGCGCCCGCAAGGTGTTCAAGCTCGTCGACGCGCTGGAGGACAGCGACGACGTGCAGGACGTCTACACCAACATCGACATCCCCGACGACGTCGCGGCACTGCTCGACGAGGACTGAGCCCCGCCGCACGCGGCCGACCGTGCCGGCCGGTACGCGACACGCCGTAGCCGGTGTACCGCAGCGCACGCTCGCCGTGTCCTAAGCTATCGAACAACTGTTCGTAGGGCGGGAGGCTCGGGAGTGCGGGTTATGGGCGTCGACCCCGGCTTGACCCGATGTGGGCTGTCGGTGATCCAGAGCGGCCGGGGACGGGCGGTGACGGCCCTGGACGTCGACGTCGTGCGCACCCCCTCCGGCGAGCCGCTGGCCCGCCGGCTGCTGGCCATCAGCGAGGCCGTCGAACACTGGATGGACACCCATCTGCCCGACGTCATCGCCATCGAGCGGGTGTTCTCCAACGCCAACGCCAACACCGCCATGGGCACCGCGCAGGCCGGCGGGGTGATCGCGCTGGCCGCCGCCCGCCGGGATATCTCGGTGCACTTTCACACCCCCAGCGAGGTCAAGGCCGCCGTCACCGGGAACGGACGCGCCGACAAGGCCCAGGTCACCACGATGGTCACCCGGATCCTCGAACTCCAGCAGAAACCGACCCCCGCCGATGCCGCGGACGCGCTGGCGCTGGCGATCTGCCACTGCTGGCGGGCGCCGATGATCGCCCGGATGGCCGAGGCGGAGGCGATGGCCGCCGCGCAGCGCAAGGCATATCAGGCCCGGCTCAAGGCGCTGCGGTGATCGCCTCGATCCGTGGTGAGGTGCTCGACATCGCCCTGGACCATGTGGTGATCGAGGCCGCCGGGGTGGGCTACAAGGTCATGGCCACGCCGGCCACCCTGGCGACCGTCAA
>CAYURT010000071.1:0-13982 GCA_964447215.1 uncultured Mycobacterium sp. | reverse complement strand
GCAACGTCTTCGGCCTGCTCTCGACGATCCCGTTCCTCTACATCCTCTACGTGCTGTTCGTCGAGCTGACCAAATCGCTGGACCGCCAGCCCGAATCGGTGCGCGCCACCGTCAGCCAGATGCGGATCCTGCTGTTCGCGACCTGGGGCGTCTACCCGATCGCCTACATCCTCCCGCTCTACTTCCCCGGGTCGGGAGCGTCGGGATGGGTGGGCATGCAGATCGGCTACTCACTGGCAGACATCCTTGCCAAGTGCCTCTACGGTCTGCTGATCTACAAGATCGCCCGCCTGAAGTCCTTCGCGGACGATCCCGCGTTCGCCGCGGAGGAGGGTCACTCCCACCACAACGAGAAGGTCGCCGCGTAGCGCGGAACCATCACACAGCAACCACCACACAGCCGCCGGGCTCCCTCGGGAGTCCGGCGGCTGTCGTTTCGGCCCGAATCATGGCTCGTCCACGGCGCCCCACGTAGATTTGCCAGGTGCAGATCAGCGCGGCAGAGTCCTGCGATCTCTTCGTCGGCGACCCCCGCGATCCGGACGCGGACCCGCTGCAGGTGGTTCGGGTGGATTACACCCACGCCGCCGCGCCCACCCAGGTCAGCGTGACCGGGGAGGGGCTCAGTACTCCGGTCGCCGTGACCGCGCCCGCGGGGGAGGGCTCCGTGGAGGTGGCCGTCTGGGTGGAGCGCCCGACGCCGGGGCAGGTGCGCCCCGCGCAGGTGCTGACCGCCGAGACCCTGGCCCACCCGTTCGACTTCGTCGTCGCCGAACCCGGTTGGACCATGTACATGGTCAGCCACTTCCACTACGACCCGGTCTGGTGGAACACCCAGGGCGCCTACACCAGCGTGTGGACCGAGGACCCTCCGGGGCAGTGCAAGCAGAACAACGCCTTCGCGTTGGTGGCCGCCCACCTCGAGATGGCCCGCAGAGACCCCGACTACAAATTCGTGCTGGCAGAGGTGGACTACCTCAAGCCCTACTTCGACGCCCACCCCGAGGACCGCGCCGATCTGCTGCGCTTGATCGCCGACCGGCGGGTGGAGGTGATGGGCGGCACCTACAACGAGCCCAACACCAACCTCACCGGTCCGGAGACCTCCATCCGCAACTTCGTCCACGGCATCGGCTTTCAGCGCGACGTCCTCGGCGCGGACCCGTCCACCGCCTGGCAGCTCGACGTCTTCGGCCACGACCCGCAGTTCCCGGGGATGGCCGCCGATGCTGGGCTGACCTCCTCGTCGTGGGCGCGCGGCCCTTACCACCAGTGGGGGCCGATCGCCGGCCAAAAAAATGGACGGAGCGGGGATCCGCGCCGGATGCAGTTCGCCAGCGAGTTCGAGTGGATCTCCCCGTCGGGGGTGGGCCTGCTGACCCACTACATGCCGGCGCACTACGCGGCGGGGTGGTGGATGGACTCATCGACCTCGC
This sequence comes from uncultured Mycobacterium sp., assembly GCA_964447215.1. Taxonomy (GTDB): domain Bacteria; phylum Actinomycetota; class Actinomycetes; order Mycobacteriales; family Mycobacteriaceae; genus Mycobacterium. The sequence continues at coordinate 12,546 of CAYURT010000071.1, read as the reverse complement.
TGGAACAGGCCGAGGCCGCCACCTATGAATTGTTCTCCAAGCTCAAGTCCGTCGCGCTGACCCGCAACGTGCTGCTGCCAGTGGGCACCGACTACACCCCGCCCAACACCTGGGTCACCGAGATCCACCGAGACTGGAACGACCGCTACGTCTGGCCGCGGTTCGTCTGTGCGGTGCCTTCGGAGTTCTTCGGCGCGGTGCGTGCCGAGTTGGCCGGACGGGGCGACGGGGCCTCGCCGCAGACCCGGGACATGAACCCGATCTACACCGGCAAGGACGTCTCCTACATCGACACCAAGCAGGCCAACCGGGCCGCCGAGGACGCCGTGCTGGGCGCCGAACGGTTCGCCACCTTCGCCGCCCTGCTGGGCGGGGGGGCCTACCCGGAGGCCGCGCTGGCCAAGGCCTGGGTCCAGCTGGCCTGGGGCGCCCACCACGACGCCATCACCGGAAGCGAGTCCGACCAGGTGTACCTGGACCTGCTCACCGGCTGGCGCGATGCCTGGGAGCTGGGTCGGGCCGCACGCGACGGAGCCCTGGGTGCGCTGACCGCGGGGGTGGACGCCGGGGAGGTCGCTGGAGAAGCGTCCGTGGTGGTGTGGAACCCGTTGGCGCACAGCCGCACCGACATCGTCACCGTGCGTCTTGACGAGCCGTTCGGTTCCGGGGTGCGGGTGCGCGGCGCCGACGGCGCCGAGGTGGCCGCGCTGGTCGACGACGGCGGCCACACCGTGAGCTTCCTGGCCTCGGGCGTGGAGTCCGTGGGCTGGCGCAGCTACCGGCTGGAAGCGACTGCGTCGCCGGCGGGGTGGGAGCCGTTGGAGGGCAACGGTATCGGCAACGACTATCTGCGAGTCGAGGTCGATCCGGCCCGCGGTGGGGCGGTCTCCTCACTGGTTGAGGTTACCTCCGGTCGGGAGTTGATCGCTGAGGGCGCAGCCGGCAACGAAATCGCCGTCTACCAGGAATACCCGGCCCACCCCGAGGCCGGCGAGGGTCCGTGGCACCTGTTGCCTACCGGCCCCGTGTGGACCTCGGCGTCGGCGCCGGCGGAATCGGTGCGCGCCTGCCGCAGCCCGCTGGGTCAGCGGCTGGTCGTCACCGGGACGGTGTCCGATGACGACGGCGCCGTGCTGCGCTACACCCAGACCCTCACCGTCTGGGACGGTATCGACCGGCTGGACTGCAACGTCAGCATCGACGACTTCACCGGCGCCGACCGGCTCGTGCGCCTGCGCTGGCCGTGTCCGGTGGCTGGCGCGCTGCCGGTCAGCGAGGTCGGCGACGCGGTGGTGGGCCGCGGTTTCGGGCTGATGCACGACCGCGACCCGCACCGGGCGGTGGACACCGCCGCACACCCCTGGACACTGGACAACCCGGCCCACGGCTGGTTCGGGCTGTCTTCCTGCGCGCGGATCCGCACCGGCTCGCAGACGCGAGCCGTGGCGGTGGCGGAGGTGGTCGCACCGCCAGGGCTGGCCGGGGTGCGCGAACTGATGGTGGCATTGGTGCGTGCGGGAGTCACCGCCACCTGCAGCGCCGCCGACGCGCCCCGCTACGGCCACCTCGAGGTGGACTCGAATCTGCCCGACGCCCGCATCGCCATCGGCGGACCGGCCGACAACGCGTTCACCGCCGCCGTGCTGGCCGCTGCCTCCCCGGTGTACGCCGCGGAGGTGGAACGCCAACTCGCCGCGCACGGCTCGGCCCGGGTGTACGTGCCCGCCGCCGTGGCGCTCACCGATGTGTGGCGGCCCGACGCCGACCTGCGCGGGGTGGGCGATCTGCCGGTGCTGATCGTGGCAGGGGACCGGGCGCTGGCCGGGTTGGTCGAGGATCTGGCCGACGCGGAGGTCGTCGTCACCCAGGACGCGCCCGCGGACTGCGGTGAGTTCGAGCCGCGCACCATGGCGCTGGTGAACCGTGGGGTGCCCGGCTTCGCCGTAGACCCCGACGGGACCTTGCACGCCTCGCTGATGCGGTCCTGTACCGGCTGGCCGTCCGGGACCTGGATCGACCCGCCCAGGCGCACCGCTCCGGACGGGTCGAACTTCCAGTTGCAGCACTGGAGCCACACCTTCGACTTCGCGTTGATCGCAGGGGAAGGGGACTGGCGCGAGGTCGGGATGCCCCGCCGCGGCGCGGAGTTCAACCACCCCATGGTCTGCGTGCCCGGGACCGCCGGTGGTCCGCTCCCGGCCGACGGCGCGCTGCTGCGGGTGGAGCCCGCCGGTGCGGTGGCGGTCGGGGCGCTCAAGGCGCGCGGCAATCCCACCGCGGTGGGCAGCATCGAGCAGGTCGACCCCGCCGCGGTCACTCTTCGGTTGGTCGAGACCCTGGGTTCGCCGGCCGATGTGAGACTTTCCAGCCCCGTCGCAGCGATCGCCGACATCGCCCCTGCCGATCTCCTTGAAGCCCCGCGGGCCGGAGACGATCCGCTGTCCCTGCACGGCTACCAGATAGCCACGGTGGTGGCCCGACTACAGGCCGAACCGGTACTCGACGCCGCCGTGCTCGCCCCCGATGCCGAAACGGCGCAGCCGCTGTATTCCCGATACTGGCTGCACAACCGTGGGCCCGCTCCGCTGGGCGGGCTGCCCGCCGTCGCCCACCTGCACCCCCAGACGGTCAGCGCCGCTCCCGGTCAGACCGTCCGGTTGCGGCTGACGGTGGCCAGCGACTGCAGCGACGCCGAACTGGACGCGCACGTGCGGATCGAGGCCCCAGCAGGCTGGCAGGCCGGTGAGGTCGGAGTCGCGATGTTCGCGGCCCGGGGCGGGCGCCGGTTCGAGCTTGCGCCCCGCGGGCATGTCGAAACCGAGATCACCCTGACCGTGCCCGGCGACGCCGAACCCGGTCTGTACCCGGTCCGCGCGGTGCTCTCGCTGCCCGGGAAGGTGCCGCCGGCCTGGAGTCAGGAGGTCGAGGACGTGTGCGTGGTCAGCGTCGGTGAGGTGGGGGACGACCTGGTGCATCTGGTCGGCAAACCGTCCGAGGTCGTCCTCGGCCGCGGTGAACGGGCCCGGCTCACGGCCGTCGTCGCCAGCGCGGCCCGCGGCGACCTGGCTCTGGAGGCCCATCTGATCAGCCCGTGGGGCACCTGGGAGTGGATGGGGCCGGCGGCTCTCGGGGCGGAACTGCCGGCCCGATCGCAGGTCGAGGTGGGCTTCGACGTCACCCCTCCGCCGTGGGTCAACCCGGGCCGGTGGTGGGCGTTGATCCGGATCGGCTGCGCGGGCCGGTTGCTCTATACCCCGGCGGTGGCGGTGACGGTGCGATGAGTGTGGCCGCCACCGTGGCCGGGCAACCGGTCCCGATCGCCGAGGTCGACGCCCGTGAGGCGGCGCTGCGGGCCTCCCCGCAGACCGCGGCACTGCCCCGGCCGGGTACCAGCGAGGGTCGCCAGCTGCGGCGCTGGCTGACCCAGATCGTGGTCACCGAACGTGTGGTCGCTCACGAGGCCCGGTCGTCGGGTGTCGGCGCCCAGGGCGCGCCGGAACTGGAGGACGTGCTGCCGGATCTGACCGCCCGTCTGGAGATCGGCAGCATCGCCGCCGCCGCGCTCGCCGCCCCGGTGGCCCGCGCGCTCTACGCCGGTGTGACCGCGGGTGTCGACGTCCCCGATGCCGCCGTTGCCGACTACCGCCGCCGCAACCCGGGTCGCTTCGATGACAGTGAAGACCCGGACGCGGCGGTAGCGGAGATGCTGCGCGGCGCGGCGCGGCGTCGCGCCTTCCGGATCTGGCTGGAGCAGCGGCGCGCGGCGCTGGTGTGGCTGGCTCCGGGCTACGAACATCCCGGCGACCCCCGCCAGCCCGACAACACCCACCGGCACTGATGGGCGAACCGGCTCCGGTCCTCGCACTCGACATCGGCGGCACGAAGATCGCCGCCGGGCTCGTGGACGGCGACGGTGTACTGCTGCGGGAGTTCCGGCAGCCCACCCCTCGCATCGACGACGCCGAACAGGTGTGGGCGGCGGCCTCTCGCGCCATCGGCGAGGCACTCGAGTGCGGTCCGGTGCGCGGGGTGGGCATCTCCTCAGCCGGGCCCATCGACCTGTCCGCCGGCGCGATCAGCCCGCTGAACATCGGGGCCTGGCGCGAATTCCCGGTGGTCGAGCGGGTCACCGGCGCGGTGCCCGGTGTGCCCGTGCGGCTCGCCGGTGACGGGCTGTGCATGGCGCTGGGCGAGCACCGGCGCGGAGCGGGCCGAGGGGCGTCATTCCTGCTCGGCATGGTGGTTTCCACCGGGATCGGCGGCGGGCTGGTCCTCGACGGTGAGCCCTACGACGGCCGCACCGGCAACGCCGGGCACGTCGGGCACGTCGTCGTCGAGCTCGACGGGCCGCCCTGCGCGTGCGGCGGCCGGGGGTGCGCCGAGGCGATCGCCAGCGGGCCGCGGCTGGTCTCCTGGGCCCGCGAGCAGGGGTGGGAGGGCGACGACGCCAAGGAGTTGGCTGCCGCCGCGGCCGTCGGGGAACCGGTCGCGGCGCGGGCCTTCGACCGCGGAGCGCGGGCCGTCGCCGCGCTGATCGCCTCCGTGGCCGCTGTGTGCGACCTGGACCGGGTGGTCATCGGAGGGGGAGTGGCCGGCGCCGGGCCGGTGCTGTTCGACCCGCTGCGGGCCGCGTTGGCCGATTACCTCGGGCTGGACTTCATCCGCGGACTGGCGGTGCTGCCCGCCGCGCTGGGCGGGCAGGCCGGCCTGGTCGGCGCCGCCGCCCTTTTGGGCGGTTCGCGCGCGGAGTGGTAACCTTTCGCCGTTCCACCGAAGACCGTTGGTCACCTTTCTGGTTGAAGGTCCGGGAGTTCCCGGCGGCCCACGCAGGAGGACGAGGCTCGACCGCTGATTGATCGGCGGATTCTGATCGCGCCCCGGCCGCTCTGCGCCGGGGCGCTCGTGTTTTCCGGGCGGGCCCGCGGGGCGGTGGTGCACACGAACCACCGAAGGAGATACCGCATGGCCAAGGCCGAAAAAGCCACCGCCGTCGCCGAGATCGTGGAGCAGTTCAAAGGGTCCACGGCCACCGTGGTCACCGAGTACCGCGGTCTTACCGTGGCCAACCTCGCCGAACTGCGGCGCTCGCTGAGTGGGGTGGCGACCTACAGCGTCGCCAAGAACACCCTCGTCAAGAGGGCTGCCGCGGAGGCCGGTGTCGAGGGCCTCGACGAGTTGTTCAGCGGCCCCACCGCGATCGCGTTCGTCACCGGCGAGGCCGTCGACGCCGCCAAGGCGCTGAAGAAGTTCGCCAAGGACAACAAGGCCCTGGTGATCAAGGGCGGCTACATGGACGGCGCGCCGCTGTCCGTCGACGAGGTCAACCGCATCGCCGACCTGGAATCCCGTGAGGTGCTGCTGGCCAAGCTGGCCGGCGCGATGAAGGGCAACATGACCAAGGCCGCCGGCCTGTTCGTCGCCCCCGCCTCGCAGGTGGCCCGACTGGCCGCTGCCCTGCAGGAGAAGAAGTCCGGCGAGACCGCCGCCTAACCCCAGACCCACACCCCCCAGACCCATATAAGGAAGGAACACACCATGGCAAAGATGAGCACCGACGATCTGCTCGAGGCGTTCAAGGAAATGACGCTGCTCGAGCTGTCCGAGTTCGTGAAGAAGTTCGAGGAGGTCTTCGAGGTCACTGCGGCCGCCCCGGTCGCCGTCGCGGCCGCCCCGGCCGCCGGTGGCGGTGCCGCCGAGGCCGCCGAGGAGCAGGACGAGTTCGACGTGATCCTCGAGGACGCCGGCGACAAGAAGATCGGCGTCATCAAGGTGGTCCGCGAGATCGTCTCCGGCCTGGGCCTCAAGGAGGCCAAGGACCTCGTCGACGGCGCCCCCAAGCCCGTCCTGGAGAAGGCCAAGAAGGAGGCCGCCGAGGAGGCCAAGGCCAAGCTGGAGGCCGCCGGCGCCAAGGTCACCGTCAAGTAGTCCCTCGCGCTTCGGCGCGTTCGGAAATCCCCCGCCGCCCTACCGGGTCGGCGGGGGATTTCCCGTTTCCGGGCCCGCCCGGCGCAATCGCGACGGCGCTCAGTGGGCGTGCGCTACAGTGACGGAATCCACAGGTCATCACCTGGTGCAGGAAGGAACACACATGGGCGTCGCGATCGAAGTGAATGGGCTGTCCAAGTCATTCGGATCCTCGGTCATCTGGGAAGACGTCTCCATGACCATCCCGTCCGGTGAGCTCAGCGTCATCCTGGGGCCCTCCGGCACCGGCAAGTCGGTGTTCCTCAAGTCGCTGATCGGCCTGCTGCGACCGGAGCGGGGCTCGATCGTCATCGACGGCACCGACATCATCCAGTGCTCGGCCAAGGAGCTCTACGAGATCCGGACGCTGTTCGGAGTGCTGTTCCAGGACGGCGCGCTGTTCGGCTCGATGAACATCTATGACAACACCGCCTTCCCGCTCCGCGAGCACACCAAGAAGAGTGAGAGCGAGATCAACAAGATCGTCATGGAGAAGCTCGACATCGTGGGTATGCCCAACGACGGGCACAAGTTCCCCGGCGAGATCTCCGGCGGTATGCGCAAGCGTGCCGGCCTGGCCCGCGCACTGGTTCTGGACCCGGAGATCATCCTGGTCGACGAGCCGGACTCCGGCCTGGACCCGGTGCGCACGGCCTATCTGTCCCAGTTGCTGATCGACATCAACGCCCAGATCGACGCCACCATCCTGATCGTGACGCACAACATCAACATCGTGCGCACCGTGCCGGACAACATCGGCATGCTCTACCGCAAGCACCTGGTCATGTTCGGCCCGCGCGAGGTGCTGCTGACCAGCGACGAGCCGGCGGTCAAACAGTTCCTCAACGGCCGGCGGATCGGGCCGATCGGCATGTCCGAGGAGAAGGACCAGGCCACCGCCGCCGCCGAGCAGGCCATGCTGGAAGCCGGCCACAGCGACGGCGGGGTGGAGGAGATCGAGGGGGTGCCGCCGCAGATCAAGGCGACCCCGGGCATGCCGGAGCGCAAGGGCGTCGCCCGGCGGCAGGCGCGGGTCCGGGAGCTCCTGCCCACCCTCCCGCCGAAGGCCCAGGAGGCGATCCTCGAAGATCTCGAGAGCAGCCAGTCCATGAGCTCGGTGGCCGGAGACCCCGCGCCCGACTACGGCGACTGAGCCTCCCGGGCAGCCCCTCCGGCGCTTCACTCACGTCACAGCGCTTCGTGCGCTCTCAACTCCGCTTAGGCGTTCCGCCCTGACCAATTCGTGACGCGGTCGTCCGCTTTCTTCGGTCTGCTATGCCCGCGGGTAAACGTCGGATAGGTTTGCCCTGAGGGAAAGCTGAGGAGTTCACATGGCGGAACGACGGGTATTGCTGGGGACCGGCGCGGTGGTTCTGGGTATGGGTGGTGCGCTGCTGTCAGGCACCGCGGCCGCGCACGCCGACACCACCGACGCCGATGGCGCTGAGGCCGGTCCGGCCGCGCAGTCATCGTCCGCCGCCTCCCCGTCGCACCGGGGAGCCGCGCGCACCCGCCCCGCGGCGCAGAACGCCACCACAGCCGAGGCGGACCCCCGGAAAGACGGCCCCGAGACCGCAGCCCCGGCATCCGCCGCCCCCACCGGGCCGCCGGCCCGGGCCCGGCAATCCCGGGCGGCCGTCAGCATCGACCGCGCCCGCCCCTCCTCGGACACCGCTCCCGCGGCCGCCGTCGCGGCACCCTCTTCCGCGCTCCCCGTCGAGCCCGTTCCGGCCCCGGCCCCGGAGCCGGCGGTGGCACTCCACACCGCCACCGTGCCGACGCCCGAGGTGGTCACCACCGTGCGCGGCCGCCTGATCCAGAGCGTCGCCCGGATCTCGGGCGCCGCGTCGGCACCGGTCGCCGCTGCGGCAGACCCAGCGGCAGACCCTGCGGCGGCTCCGGTCACCGCCCTGCTGGACACCGCGATCGCCGCGCTGGGCTGGGGCCCGGGTGGCGGGGCGGTCATCGGCGCCCCGGCGCTGGCGGCCTTCACGGGGCAGCGTGCCGGCGCGGCGGCCACCGCCGTCACCGGCACCGCGGCCGTGGCCGCCGGCGCACCCCCGGACCCGACCGCCGAAGGTGCTGCGGTGGCCGACCCCGAAACGGTGGCCGAGACCGTCACCGCGGCCGTCACCGCGGCCGCGGCCGCTTTGGCCGACCCGCTGCTGCCCAACGATCCCAACGGCGTCACCGGGGTCCAGACCGGCCACTCCCGGCTGGCCATCCCGGGTGCTTTTTTCGGCGACACCGTCGCCGCCGACTGGTACTTCCCGACCCAGGCCGACGGCACCATCGACGCCCAGGGCGTCATCTGGCTGCAGCACGGCTTCGGGGCCTCCAACACCTTCTACTCCGCGCTGGCCACCGACCTCGCCCAGCGGACCAACAGCATCGTGGTGGCGCCGACGCTGTCGTCGATCCCGTTCACCCTCTCCGGAGGTTGCCTGATCTGTGACACCACCCAGCAGGCTGCCGCCGCGGCATTCCTGGACCCCAACCGCACCACCCTGATCGACAGCGCGCTGGCCGCCGGTTACACCGGTGACGTCGAGGAACTCAAGGGCAGGTTCGTGCTGACCGGGCACTCCGCCGGCGGTGGGTTCGCCTCGGCGGTGGCCGCCGACTACATCGGCGAGGGCAGCACCGAGCAGGACGCCAACCTGGTCGGCGTGGTCATGTTCGACGGGGTCTCCAACGGCGCGTTCGGCGGCGGCTTCGCCGAGGAGGTGGCGCTGCTGGCCGCCGCCGACAAGCCGATCTACCAGATCGCCGCCCCCGCCCAGTCCTGGAACGCCTTCGGCGCCACCACCAACGTCCTGTCGGCCGCCCGCAGCGGGGAGTTCGTCGGCGTGGTCATGCAGGACGGTTCGCACGTCGACTCCATGCTGGGGGTCAACCCGCTGTTCGACCTCGTGCTCCAGCTGGTGACCCAGCGGGTGCCGGCCGGCAACACCGCCGGGGTGTACACCCTGAGCTCGGGCTGGATCAACGACATGTATGCCGGCGCAACCCCCGAGGCCCCGCAGTACGGCCTGTACGCGGCGTCCAACCAGCAGATCGCGATGGGGCCGACTTTCGCCTACGGCCTGCCCAGCGTGGTGGCCAACCAGATGGGGCTGATCGACAGCGTTGTGTACTCGGTGATCGACGCGATCGGCGGGCTGATCGGCTTCCAGCTGCCCACCCAGGTCAACACCGGCGACAACGGACTGAACCCGGCCACCCCGGTCACCCGGGTCGGCAACGGCGTCAGCGGGGTCCGGTCAGGCTCGGCGGTCCTGGAGATCCCGTGCGGGGACGACAACTTCTACGCCGCCCCGGCCAACTGGTACTTCCCGACCCAGGCCGACGGCACCATCGAGGCCAACGGCGTCATCTGGCTCCAGCACGGGTTCCTGGGCTTCAACGACTGGTATTCGGACATGGCCCAGGCGCTGGCCCAGGAGACGAACAGCATCGTGGTGGCGCCCAACATCTTCTGGTTCGACACCCCGTTCTGCCCGGGCTGCTACCTCAGTTCCCCGCTGATCCGCGAGGGAGCGGCGTCGATGTTCCTCGACGGCCGCGAACAGCTGAACAACAGCGCCCGGCTCACCGGCATCTTCCAGGGCACCCTGCCGGAGACCTTCGTGCTCACCGGACACTCCGCGGGCGGGAACTTCGCCACCGGGGTCGGCGCCCTGGTCACCGAGACCGCGGCGGTCGACGACCTGCTCGGGGTGGTGATGTTCGACGGCGTCTCGCGCGCACCGCTGTTCACCGACTCGTTGGCCGCGCTGGACGCCACCCAGATCCCGGACTACCAGATCGCCGCACCCCCGCAGCAGTGGAACGCCTGGGATGTGGCCACCGAACTGATGGTCGCCACCTACCCGGACCGGTTCAACGGCCTGCAGATCATCAACGGCAGCCACACCGACGTCATCGAAGGCGACAACCTGTTCGCCGACCTGGCCGAGATCCTCAGCGACATCATCGTCAAGCCGTCCCCGCCGGGCGGCAAGGCCGCGGTGCGCACCCTGGCCACCGGCTGGGTCAACGACATCTACGCCGGGAACACCACCTACCGGACCAACCCGGCCGCGCCGCTGTACGGCGTGTACGGGCCCAACGGCGAAGGGCCGCAGGACTATTCGGGAGGTAATCAGTTCATCGCGATGGGGCAGGCCACCGCCGCCACGCTGCCGGCGCCGCCGCCGGTGGTGATCGACGCCGCACTGCCGCCGGACCAGACCTACCTGGGCACCTGGTACGAGCAGGGCAGCGTCCCGCAGTTCTTCTCCATCGGGCTGGTCAACACCACCGCGACCTACAGCCTCAACCCGGACGGCTCGGTCAAGGTGGAGAACTCCGGCAACTACTTCTTCAACAACGGCCCGCAGTCGTCCATCACCGGCTCGGCGGTGCCGGTGAACGCCTTCAACACCCGGCTCAACGTCGGCTTCTTCTTCGGAGAGCCGAGCGACAGCGAGCCGGGCAACTACTGGATCCTCGACTACGCGCCGGACTACTCGTGGGCGATCGTCAGCGACCCGAACCTTTTCAGCGGCTACATCCTGACCCGCGACAAGATCATCGACGCGGCCGCCTATGACGCCCTGCTGGACCGCGCGCAACTCCTGGGCATCCGGGGCCCGATCTTGCGGACCAGCCAGTTCCCGGCGACCGACCCCGCCGCGGGCGTACAGCTGCCGGGGCCTGCCGAACTGCCCACCGCCGTCACGGTCTGAGGGCTGCCGCGGAGGGCCCGCTGAGGGACTTTTCGCACCAAAACCGGCGGAAACGCTTGACGGAACGACGCTGACGGTTCACGCTGTTTTCCAACACGCGTGACCCGGCGGAGCAGTTGGGCGCCAGCCAGCGCCAACCCGGGAACGCCCTATTTGAACGTGCGGTCAATCTGCGCTATCGTTGGACGTTGCGCTGGCTGCCCCCTGCCCATCCTTGATCCGCACCAAGACACCGTCGTCCGTTCTGAGCCGTGCAGAGCTCAGAAGACGCTGTTCGTGTCGTGCGTACCGGACAGGTGTACGCCAGCCGAACCGACGCAGAACAGCGGTGCAGGGCCCACGTCCGGACCCCGTCCCGCATAAGTGCTGGAAGGATGCATCTTGGCAGTCTCTAGCCAGAGCAACTCGATCACCAACTCCGTTCCCGGCGCACCGCGGCGGGTCTCGTTCGCCAAGCTGCGCGAGCCGCTGGAGGTTCCGGGTCTGCTCGACGTTCAGACCGAGTCCTTCGACTGGCTGATCGGGTCGCCGCGCTGGAAGGCCGCCGCGGAGGCACGCGGAGAGGTCGGTCCCAAGGGCGGCCTCGAGGAGGTTCTCGAGGAGCTGTCCCCGATCGAGGACTTCTCCGGGAACCTGTCGCTCACCTTCTCCGACCCGCGCTTCGACGAGGTCAAGGCCTCCATCGAGGAGTGCAAGGACAAGGACGTCACCTACGCCGCGCCGCTGTTCGTCACCGCGGAGTTCATGAACGCCGAAAGCGGCGAGATCAAGAGCCAGACGGTCTTCATGGGCGACTTCCCGATGATGACCGACAAGGGCACCTTCATCATCAACGGCACCGAGCGCGTGGTGGTCAGCCAGCTGGTCCGCTCGCCCGGTGTCTACTTCGACGCCTCCATCGACAAGTCCACCGAGAAGACGTTGCACAGCGCCAAGGTGATTCCCGGCCGCGGCGCCTGGCTGGAATTCGACGTCGACAAGCGCGACTCCGTCGGGGTGCGCATCGATCGCAAGCGCCGTCAGCCGGTGACCACACTGCTCAAGGCGCTGGGCTGGACCAGCGAGCAGATCCGGGAGCGGTTCGGGTTCTCCGAGATCATGATGGCGACCCTGGAGAAGGACCAGAACGCCGGGACCGACGAGGCGCTGCTGGACATCTACCGCAAACTGCGTCCGGGCGAGCCGCCCACCAAGGAATCCGCGCAGACCCTGCTGGAGAACCTGTTCTTCAAGGAGAAGCGCTACGACCTGGCCCGGGTCGGCCGCTATAAGGTCAACAAGAAACTGGGTCTCAATCCCGGCGAGCCGATCACCAACTCGACGCTGACCGAACAGGACATCGTCGCCACCATCGAGTACCTGGTCCGGCTGCATCACGCCGCCGAGACCGGCGTTGCCGAGACCATGACGGCTCCCGGGGGCGTCGAGGTGCCCGTCGAGGTCGATGACATCGACCACTTCGGCAACCGCCGGCTGCGTACGGTGGGCGAGCTGATCCAAAACCAGATCCGGGTCGGGCTGAGCCGCATGGAGCGCGTCGTGCGCGAGCGGATGACCACCCAGGATGTGGAGGCGATCACCCCGCAGACCCTGATCAACATCCGCCCGGTGGTGGCCGCGATCAAAGAGTTCTTCGGAACCAGCCAGCTGTCGCAGTTCATGGACCAGAACAACCCCCTGTCCGGGCTGACCCACAAACGTCGGCTGTCCGCCCTCGGCCCGGGCGGCCTGTCCCGGGAGCGGGCCGGACTGGAGGTGCGCGACGTGCACTCCAGCCACTACGGCCGGATGTGCCCGATCGAGACCCCGGAAGGCCCGAACATCGGCCTGATCGGTTCGCTGTCGGTGTACG
>CAYURT010000070.1:7327-14108 GCA_964447215.1 uncultured Mycobacterium sp. | reverse complement strand
TTCAATCCCAGTATCGCGCACCAGTATTGAGCTGCTTTAGCCGGCGACCGACGCCGGCGAACTCCATCAGAAGCCTGGAACAGGTTGCGCGTCATCAGGCGCCGCTGCGGGATCGGCCAACCAGGGCGGGGGCGGTCCGTCGAGGGGGTAGTAGCCGGGAGGCAACTGCGGCCTGCCAGCCGTCGAACCGTCGGCCGGCGCTCCGGACGGGGTTTCCGGACGCGGCGCATTGATCGACACGTAACCGGGCGGCAGGGGCGGTGGCGGCCCTGCACCGGCCGGCACTGCCGGCACCGCTCCGGAGCCCCCGCCTCCGTTGGAGGGAGCGAACGGGTTCTTCGCCTCGTGCCACAGGTCGATGAGGGAGCCGAGGATGCCCCCGCCGTTATTGCTGCCCGGGGGCGGCACGGTGTTCGGAACGGTCGGCCGGGGTATGGCTGGAGGCGGGGCGGCCGGGGCATCCCCTGCCGGAGCATCCGGAGCAGCGGCGGGCGGTGGTGGCGCGGCAGCGATGGGGACCGCCGGCTGATGCGGGGTCATCGGATTCTTCGCTACCGGCAGCGGCGGTGGGGGTGCCGGCGGCGTGTCCGGAACGACCGTGACCGGGGCCGGAGCAGGATCGGTCGGATCCGCCGGGGCTGAAGCCGCCCCGGACAGCGCGGCACCGACGGCCGCCAGGCAGCTGAGGACGCCTTTTCCCAGGTGATTCATGAATCCGACCCGATCCTTCCGTGACGCCCGCCCGGACTGCCACAGCGAACTCGTTCATGTTCGATCGTCGCACAGAACTCCCAGACCCGTTCGTCAGTGGCGTTCGATATCCTCGTCCGCTACCAGCGTTTGTGCTGCTTACGGGGGGATTTTCGATGACTGCTGACGACGAGAAGTTCGACGCACTGATTGCCGAAATCAGGCGGTCTCTGCCGGGCGGGCAGATCCCCGCCGAGGTCCCGCCACCGCCCCCGGCAGTGCCCGCCGGATGGTATCCCGACCCGGACAACACGGCCGGCCCTCGCTACGGGAGCATCCCCGGACTGCGGTACTTCGACGGCGTGGAGTGGACCGAGCACCGGGCCCCGATGCAGCGTTCACAGCAAAGGCAGCCCTACCCCGCCCCGCCGATCTACGTCCAGCAGAACGTCGTCGCTCCACCGGTCGTCGTCAACAACGGCGGCTCAGGTCTGGCGGGCCTGCACCTGCTGCTGACGTTCCTCACGTGCGGCCTGTGGCTGCCGGTCTGGCTCCTCATCGAAATCCTCCAGGCGGCCGGCGACCGGTAGCGATGACGGGCCGGTTACCCGGCAGTCGATGCCGGACGCCTAAGCTGTAGTCGTCCGGGAAGGATGGAAGAGATGAACTCAAACGAGCTGCCGCGCCGGATCGCGGCCGTGATCGGGTCAGTGGCCCTCGCCGGAATGGCGGTGACCGTGGCGGCCTGTAACACGACCACCACCGGTGCACCCAAGGCGGACCCTGCCCCGCAGCAAACACCAAGCGTGTCCACGACCGAGATGGGAGACCCGGTGAACGGCGGTCAAGGCGGCCAAGGCGGCCAAGGCGGTAAGGGCGGTCAAGGCGGCCAGGGTGGTCAAGGCGGCCAGGGCGGTAAGGGCGGCCAGGGCGGCAAGGGCGGCCAAGGCGGCCAGGGCGGGATCTTCGGCCAGGACGGTGCCGACGGCGCCGATGGCGCGGACGGTGCTGATGGTGCCGATGGCGCACCGGGCACCACCACCATGCCGCCCGGCTGAGCCGGGCCTGCCCCCGGAAACGCCGCTATGAGCGACGTCGTCACCTGCGCGCAGTGCGGCCAACGCAACCGCGTGCCCACTTCGGGATCAGGCAAGCCACGCTGCGCCAAATGTCAGCAGTGGCTCCCCTGGATCGTCGATGCCGCCGATGCGGATTTCGCCGACATCGTCGAAAAGTCCCCGGTCCCGGTGCTCGTCGACCTCTGGGCACCGTGGTGCGGCCCGTGCAGGACGGTCTCGCCGGCCCTCGAACAGCTGGCCACCGAAAGGGCCGGGGCATTGAAGCTGGTCAAGGTGAACGTCGACACCGCTCCGCAGGTCTCCAACCGGTTCCAGGTGCAGGCGGTCCCGACCCTGATGATCACCCGCGACGGCCAGGTCCTCGACCGGCGTGCCGGAGCGGCGCCGGTGGCGGCGCTGCGCAGTTGGCTCGATGACACACTGCCCCAGGGCTGAGCCGCGCCGATCATGACACGCCCGAACCTCGCCGCCGCCCTGATCAGCATTGCTGTGCTCGGCACCGGCTGCTCCCCCTCCGCTGCGGCCCCGCCGCCCCACCCGGCCGAACCGCCGCCCACCACCCAGCCTGCGGCGGCCGCCACGCCTGCCGGCGCCCAGCCGCGGCTGGCATCCGACCCCGTCCAGATCGCCGATGATCTGGTCGCCGACGAACGAGCGCTGCGCGACCCCGCGACACCGCAGCCGGCCGTCGCCGCCGCTGCCCGCCGCCAGCAGGTGGCCTATCGCGCCATCGGCCGCAATCCGCAGTGGGACCCGGTCATCCGTCCCCGGATCCCACCGGAACTGACCGAGGTCTTCGACCTCAACGTCGACGCCCGCCGTCAACTCGGCGCGCTGGCCGAGGTCCGAGACACGCTTCCGGCCTGGCGGATCATTGCCGCGGCCCCGCCCGAGCAGCTGCTGGGCTACTACCGGGAGGCGGAAACGGCCACCGGCGTGCCCTGGAATTATCTCGCCGCGATCAACCTGATCGAGACCGGCTTCGGGCGGATCGCCGGCCTGAGCACCGCCGGGGCGCAAGGACCCATGCAGTTCATGCCCGCCACCTGGGCGGCCTACGGCCAGGGCGACGTCAACTCACCCCGCGACGCCATCATGGCCGCTGGCCGGTATCTCGCCGCGAGCGGGTTCGCGACCAATCGCGACCGCGCGATCTTTCGGTACAACAACGCGAACTACTACGTGCGAGCGGTGTCCGATTACGCGGCGGTGATGGCGGTCGACCCGGCCGCCTTCGGCCACTACTACCTCTGGGACATCTATTACCGGACGACGGCCGGTGACGTGCTGCTCCCCCTCGGCTACGCCGAAGGCTCCCGGATACCGGTCGCCGCCTACCTGGCCAACCATCCTCAGTAGCCGCTGGCGAGCACCGGTCGGTTCAATTCGACAGGCGTCGTAGGCAGGCGGGCCTCCTTGCCGGGTCAGCCCTCCCTGGTCCACAGGCAGTTGCCGCTCAACGTCAGGTAGAACAGCCTCGGCAGAAACTCCACCGGCAACTCCGAGCCCGGGTCGGACTCCGAGACCTGAGGCTCGGAGAGGACGCCGGCTTCGACCACGGTTTCCTGCTCGGCCCGGCAGACGGTCGGCGGGTCGGTCGGCGGCTCGGTCGGGGTGGCCAGCCAACGGCCGGATGTGACGTTGGGATTGCGCATACCCTGGCCGTGCACGGTGATCTCCGGGCCGTAGCTGATCCAGGTGTCGTTGGGTTCGAAAGGTGTCTGGACCGCCGCCCATACCGGACTGCCGTCGACGTCCCGGCACGCCGCGTAAGTCACCTCGTCAGGCAGCAAGGTCATCGCGCCGATGAAGTCCGGCGCACAGTCCGCACCCAGCCGCGGGTAGGCCGGCTCGGCGTGGGCGGTCGCCGCGGACGCCACCAGCACCGACGCCCCCACGATCGACATCACCAGTCGGTTGGTTGTGCTCACATCATCAGTATCGGTTGCCGCTGCCTGGTTGTTATCCGATGACCGGCAGCCGGCGCTGGCGGGCCAGCCGGTCGAGCGTGGCCTGCATCGCCCGCCGGATCCGCCCGTCGATCCGTTTCACGTTAGGATCCGCGGCCCAGTCGGCCACCACGTCGATCGGCGGGAGCACCTCCACGACGATCTTCGACGGCAACGGAACGTTGACCGGGAGCAGCACGCTCAACCCGAACGGCAGGCCGATCGACACCGGCAGGATGTCGGTGCGGAACAGTCGACGCTCCAGCCGGGCCAGTCCCAGCGCACGCGCCAGCCGCCTGCCACGGCTGAGGAACAGCTGGGTCTCCTGACCGCCGATGGAGACCACCGGAACGATCGGGGCCCCGGCGGCCACCGCCGCTTCCACGTACCCGGTGCGGCCACCGAAGTCGATGACGTTCTCCACCAGGCTGGGCCGGTAGACATCGAGGTCACCGCCGGGAAACAGCAGCACCGCCGCATCGGAAGCCAGCGCGGCCGCCGCGTTTTCCGGGTTGGCCCGCAGCACCCCGAGACGGCGAAGTACGCCGGATATCGGGCTTGCCGGAACCGAGAAGAAGGAGTCGTGGGCCAGCACATACAGCGGCCGGCGATACCCGAAGTGCCGGTAAAAATCCACAGCGAAAACAGCGAAGTCGGGGGTGGTCAGCCCGCCGGAATGGTTTCCGACCAGCAGACAGCGGCCGTCGGGGATGTTCTCCAGCCGCCGGACCTCGCTGCGGTGGTAGACCTTGAGGGTCGGTCGCAGCAGATCCATCACCCGCCGGGTCAGGGCGGGATCCCACCGATCGAGTTCGGCGGGCACCTCAGCCTCAGGCGTAGAGATTGTCGATCTTGTCGTGGAAGCTGTCGACGACGACCTTGCGCTTGAGCTTCAGGCTCGGCGTGAGATCCCCCGCCTCGACGGTCAGCTCGCGGTCGATGATCGCGAACCGCTTGACCTGCTCCCAGCGGTTGAGGTGCTTGTTGAGCTCCTCGACGTAGCCACCGACCATTTCGCGGGTCTTCTCGTCGCGGGCGATCTCAGTGAACGACTTGCCGCCCAGGCCGTTGTTCGCGGCCCACTCCCGGAGGCCCTCCCCCTCCAGGCTGACCAGCGCCACGCAGTACGGCTTGCCCTCCCCGTAGACGATGATCTCGCTCGCGTACGGGCAGATCGCTTTGAAGTGCGCCGAAATCGCCGACGGCGCAACGTACTTGCCCTGGGAGGTCTTGAACATGTCCTTCTTGCGGTCGGTGATCCGCAGGAATCCCTCGGCGTCGACCTCGCCGATGTCACCAGTGTGGAACCAGCCCTCGGCGTCGATGGCCTCGGCGGTCGCCTCGGGCATGTTGTGGTAGCCGTTCATGATGCCCGGGCCCTTGAGCAGGATCTCGCCGTCCTCGGCGATCTTGACGTCGGTCTGCGGGAAGGTCCACCCGACCGTGCCGAACCGGTAGGCGCCCGGTCGGTTCAGCGATGACGCCGCCGAGGTCTCGGTCAGGCCGTACCCCTCCAGGACGACGACGCCGATCGCGTCGAACCACTGCGCGATGTTGCGGTCCAGTGCGGCTGACCCTGAGATGAAGAACCGCAGCCGTCCGCCGAAACGCTCCCTGATCTTGGCGAACACCAGCCGGTCGGCGGCCTTGTACTGTGCGGCCAGCAGTGCCGAGGGCCGTTCCCCGGCCTGTCTGACCCGCGACATCTGCAGCCCGACGTCGAGCGCCCAGTCCACGATGTGCTTCTTCAGCCCGGACTCCTGAGCCATCACCTCGGAGATCCTGGCGTGCACCTTCTCGAAGATCCGCGGCACCGCACCCATGATCGTGGGCCGGATCACGGCCAGGTTCTCGACGATCTTGTCGACCCGACCGTCGATCACCGTGGGGAAGCCGACGACCAGCGGAAGCGCCAGCATCACCTTGCCGAACGCATGGGCCAGTGGCAGCCAAAGATAGTTCAGATCCCGGTCGGAGAGCACCCCGAGCGCATCCATCGCGGCCGCGGTGTACGTCCACGACTCGTGGGTGAGCCGCACCCCCTTCGGCTTTCCGGTGGTTCCCGAGGTGTAGATCAGGGTGGCCAGCCGCTCGGGGCTGATGTCGTCGATGCGGTCGGTGACCGCGGTGGGCGAATCGGTCAGCAACTGCTTGCCCAGCTGCTCCAGATCGTCCAGGGTGATCACCCAGTCCCCGTCACCGGGACCGTCGATGACCACGACCTTCTCGACCTCGGGGATCTCGGCCCGGCGTTCGACCAGCTTGTCGACCTGTTCCTGGTCCTCGGCGATGACCACCCGGCTGTCGGAGTTGGCGACGATGAAGGCGACGTCCGCGGCGTTGGTCGTCGGATAGACGGTGGTGGTGGCCGCGCCGGCCGCCAGGATCCCGAAGTCCACGACCGCCCACTCGTATCGGGTGCCCGATGCCAGGGCGACCCGGTCCTCGGGCTTGATGCCCAGCGCGATCAGACCGGCCGCGATGCGCTCGACCCGTTCGCCCACCTGCTGCCAGGTCACACTGGCCCATCCGCCGTCGGTGGGGAACCGGAAGGCCTCGTACCCCGGGGTGGCCGCCACCCGGTCGAGGAACATCCTCGGCACCGATGCGGGGCGATTCTCGATCTTGCCGAGGTCGAAGCGCTCTTGGGACTTGCTCAGGCCTGCCATGTTACGAGTGTATGAAATCGACCGGCCGCCGCTGCAACGGAATCCCGATTAGGCGGGAGCGGGTCAGGGAAGCGGGGGCGGCGGCAGGCCCGGCGCGGTCACACAAGTTCCGCTGACCCCGTCCATCAGAGTTCCGGGCGGGCAGTCCCACACACACTGGAATCCAGGCGTCTGGGCGTCCTCGATCTGACCGGGCGGGCAGCCATCCGCCGCCGCCGCGGGCGCGGCCGGCACCAGCAGGGCACCCGCTCCCGTCGCGGCGGCCAGCAACGCCTGCCGGATTGCGGTTCTGGTCCCGTTCTTGGTGGTCATCGGCTCTCCTGATCAGCGACTGGCACCGATGCTATCGCCGGGCGTGGCGCTGGGCGGGGAGGCTCACCGGCAACCGTGCGTT
>CAYURT010000070.1:0-7227 GCA_964447215.1 uncultured Mycobacterium sp. | reverse complement strand
ACCTAGGAGATGCAACGACCTAGGAGATGCAACGACACGACCGGAACAGGACCGCCGGACGTTAGACGCAGCGGTGGAGGCAGCACCGGAAATTCACTCATGCCGGCCAGCGGTCTGCCGGGGCGTCTCAGCCAGAGCCGGCCGCGGGCGCCAGCCGCATCACCGGAATGGTCCAGTCGGCGCCGCTTCGTCTGTCGTGCAGGGCGAAAACGTGGTTGAGCCGGTCCGCCGCGAGCTGGTAGAGCCGGTCACGGTCTGCGCCGTGCGCCTCCGTAGCCGTGAATGCGCCACCCCGGGGTCCGATCCGC
Organism: uncultured Mycobacterium sp.; assembly: GCA_964447215.1. GTDB lineage: Bacteria > Actinomycetota > Actinomycetes > Mycobacteriales > Mycobacteriaceae > Mycobacterium. Next base: position 6,919 of record CAYURT010000070.1, on the reverse strand, counting down.
AGCTCGCACTCGGGGTGCGCACGCAGGTTGTGGTACCACCCGGGGTGACGGCCGCTGCCGTAGTTCGACGCGATGAGGATGACGTCGTCTCCGTCGGTGAAGTAGGCCAGCGGGACGTCGCGACGCTGTCCGGTCTTCGCCCCCGTCGTCGTAAGCACGACGATCGGCACGGCCGGGTTGAGTTTCAGGCGGCCACCGCTCGCATCAACCACCCGAGCCTCAACCGGGGCTGCATACCTGCGCCAGAGTTCCAAAACGGGCTTACTGATGAACAACGGACCGCCGCCGGCCAGCCACCACAGCCGCCGCCGCCAAGGCCCGCGGCTCTGCAGATCGGCCCGGGGAATTCCGCTGATGGCCGCTCTGGTTCGCATCGGCCACTCCTTCACTGAGGACTTCAGCCTAATAGGGAGGCAGCAATACGGTCTGCGGCGCAGCGACTCCGGGGGGCGTGCCAGAGCCGTGTCGATGTCGTGGTCGCCTGGGTAGAGAATGCACGCATGAACGGCACTCCCGCCCCGCCGCCCGGAACGACATGGACCGGCGAATGGAACACCGAATACGGGGACCGCGTGTACGGCACCGACCCCGTAGCGATCGGCGGCACCGCCGCTCTGCTCACCGGCATCCAAAGCCACAATGGGACCACCGTCAGCGGCGTAGCCCTACGCATCCAGGGCACCGTAATCCCCGACCACCCGAACCCGGCAATCACTACCGACCTCACACCAACCCAGGCCCTCGAACTCGCCCACACCCTGACCACGCTGGCCAACCAGGCCGAAAAGCTCGACGGGCTCACGTGTAGGACATTGAGCTCTTCGTTTTCAACGACGATTGACGAACCCTAGCGATACTGGCAGACGTAGCGCGGAGCGTTTCCTGGCGATCTTTCCTGCATCTCCACTCGTGCGATCATTCCGGGCGATGGTCGTCTCAGTCGCTGCTGCGGACACGGGCGACGCCGCCGAACTTGCCACGGTGGCGGCGGTGACGTTCCCGCTGGCCTGCCCGGCCTCGGCGGACCCCGCGCACATCGCCGCCCACATCGCCGGCAATCTGTCCCGGGAGCGGTTCGACGAATACCTGTGTGCGCCGGACCGAGTGGTGCTGGCCGCCCGCATTGACGGCCAGATCATCGGTTACGCGATGGCGATCCGTGGGACCGACACCGTCGAACTGTCCAAGATGTACGTTGCACCGGCCCACCACGGCGACGGTGCGGCCGGCGCCCTGATGCAGGCCTGCCTGGACTGGGCCGCGCAGATCGGGGCTGCGACCGTCTGGCTGGGTGTCAATCAGGGCAACGAGCGCGCCCAGCGCTTCTACCGCAAGCACGGGTTCGTCGTCACCGGCACCCGGACCTTCCAGCTCGGCCCGACCATCGAGAACGACTTCGTGATGGTGCGCCGCCTCTAGCCCGGCGCCGCCGGGTGAGATAGAGCCAACAGTCGCGACGTGGCCCGCAGGTACTTCTTGCGATACCCGCCGGCGAGCATCTCCTCGGAGAAAATCGTGTCCAGCCGGGCCCCGGACGCCATCACCGGGATTCCCGCGTCGTACAGCCGGTCGATCAGCGATACCAGCCGCAGCGCCACGTTCTGGTCGTCCAGCGGGTGCACCCCGGTCAGGTACACCGCCGTCACCCCCTCGATCAGGGTGAGGTAGCGGGACGGGTGCATGGTCGCCAGGTGGGCGCACAGCGCGTCGAAGTCGTCCAGCGTGGCGCCCGGCGTCTGCCCGGCCCGTTCGGACACCGCCGAGTCGGACGGCGGATCAGTGGCCGGGGGAAGCCCGCGGTGGCGGTAGTCCGGCCCGTCGATGCGCACGGTGGTGAAAATGGCGGCCAACGTGTTGATCTCCCGCAGGAAGTCCTGAGCGGCGAACCGGCCCTCGCCGAGTTGTTCGGGCAGGGTGTTGGAGGTCGCGGCGACCGACACCCCGCGCTCCACCAGTTGTGACAGCAGGCGCGAGATCAGCGTGGTGTTGCCGGGGTCGTCGAGTTCGAACTCGTCGATACAGACCACCGTGTATCCGGCCAGCATCTCGACGCACTCGGCGAAGCCGAACACCCCGGCCAGCTGGGTCAGCTCGCCGAACGCGGCGAAGGCCTTCGGATGCTCCGGGCCGTCGGGCAGCCGGCGATAGGCCGAGGCCAGCAGGTGGGTCTTCCCGACCCCGAAACCGCCGTCGAGGTAGATACCGACCCCTGGAAGGGTCTCGCGGCGGCCGAAAAGTCTGCGCCGACCCGCGCGACGCCGCACCGCCTCGTCGCAGAACGTCCGGCAGGAGGCCAGCGCGGCGGCCTGGGACGGCTCGGCCGGGTCGGGCCGGTAGCTGTCGAAACTGACGTCGGCGAAGGTGGGCGGCGGTACGAGCTGGGCGACGAGCCGCTCGGGGGAGACCGTGGGACGACGGTCCACGAGGCGCCCGGGCATGGCACGCACTGTATCGACGGACACGGACCCGGCGTGCTGCAATCGAGGCATGGACGATGCCGACGCGGTGCGGTTCACCCTGCTCGGCGGGGAGACGGTCGACGAGGACCGACTCTACGACCTCTACGCCTATCCGGAACGGGCCCGACCGCTGGTGCGCGCCAACGCGATCGCCAGCCTGGATGGCGCCGCCACCACCGCGGCGGGCACCTCAGGTGGGCTTGGTGGCCCCGGCGACCGGCGGCTGTTCGCGGTGCAGCGCGAACTCGCCGACGTCGTCGTCGTCGGCATGGGCACGGTCCGCGCGGAGAACTACGGCGGTGTCCGGCTGAACGCGGCGCAGCGGCAGCGCCGCCGGATGCGGGGTCAGGACGAGGTCCCCCCGATCGCGCTGGTGACCCGGACCGGGACAGTGGAACGGGACCTTCCGGTGCTGACCGACAACGAGACCCCCCCACTGGTGCTCACCTCAGCCGAGGCGGCGCCGGCGGCCCGCAACCGGCTGGGCGCGGCCGCGGTGGTGCTGGACTGCTCGCGGTCCGACCCGCACCAGGTCGACCTCACCATGGCGATCGAACGGCTTGCCGAGCGCGGTTTGACCAAGGTGCTCACCGAGGGTGGCCCAACGCTGCTGGGCGCATTCATGGACCGTGATTTGCTCGACGAGTTATGCCTCACCTACGCGCCGGTGGTCGTCGGCGGCGCGGCGGTGCGGATCGCGACCGGCGGCGTCGACAACTTCGCCCGCATGCGTCCCGCGCATGCCATCACCGACGGCGGGGGCTACCTGTATCTGCGCTACGCCCGCGCGCGCTGACCGGCCGCCGGGCGCCGTCGGGCCGGGTCGCTACTGTGGTGGGCATGCGCCGCCCGGGTTGGCTGAGGGTCGCCGTCAGCCTGACCTCGACGGCGGTGTTGCTGACAGGGTGCGCCCCCTGGCTGGCGGCCAATCCACGGTTTGCCACCGACGCCGCCCGCAACCCCGGCGACGCGCCGACCACCAGTGCGGCGGCCGATGGCCCCCCCGCCATCGCCACACCCAACAATGACCTGTCCTGGCGGGACTGCACCGCCGAGCTGTTCCGTGATGCCGGCACCGACGCGGTGCCCGGAGTGGTCTTGGAGTGCGCTGACTACGACGCCGACCTCGACCCGATCAGCGGCGCGACCGGAACTCTGACCATCGGCGCGGTGCGGGCCCGCTCGGTGCAGACACCGTCCGACGCCGGGCCCGTGGTGTTCACCACCGGCACCGACCTGCCGTCGTCCCTACAACTGCCGGTGTGGCTGGCGAGGTCCGGGGCGGACGTTCTCAAGACCCACCCGATCGTGGCGGTGGACCGGCGCGGCATGGGCCGATCGAGCCCTATTTCCTGCCGCGATGCGTTCGACCGCGAGCAGATGCGGGAACAGGCCCAGTTCGAACCGGGCGACGACCCGGTGGCCAACCTCGGCGAGATCACCGTCAACGCCACGACGATGTGCACCGACACCATCGCGCCGGGTGACTCCGCCTACGACAACGCCCGCGCCGCTGAGGATCTCGAGCGGCTCCGCAGCACCTGGGACGTACCGGCGCTGGCGATCATCGGCGTCGGCAACGGCGCGGCGGTGGCGCTGTCCTACGCCGGATCGCACCCCGACAAGGTGGCGCGCCTGGTTCTGGACTCCCCGATCCCGCCCGGTATCGGTGCGGAGACAGCCGCCGAGGACCGGGTCAAGGGCCAGCAGGCGGCCCTGGACGCGTTCGCCGCACAGTGCGTGGCGGTCAATTGCGCGCTGGGCCCCGACCCGAAGGGCGCCGTGGGCGCCCTCCTCGACGCGGCCCGGGCCGGCCGCGGCCCGGCCAGGGCCTCGGTGGCGGTGCTGGCCACGGCGATCACCACCGCGCTGGGCTACCCGAGCGGCGACCGCATCGACAGCACCATCAAGCTCGCCGACACCCTTGCCGCGGCCCGCACCGGCGACACCAACCAGCTCAACAGCCTGATCAACCTGTCCGAGGCCGTCCGCGACACCGACGGGCAGTTCGTCAACACCTGCAGCGACGCCCTCAACCGCCCCACCCCCGACCGGGTCCGGGAGTTGGTCGTCGCCTGGGGCAAGCAGTACCCCCAGTTCGGGTCGGTGGCCGCGCTGAACCTGGTGAAGTGCCTCAACTGGCCCAGTGGGTCAGAACCCAGGGAACCGGCGGATCTCAAGGTCGACGTGCTGCTGCTCGGCGTGCAGAACGACCCCATCGTCGGCTCGGCCGGAGTGGCTGCGGCCTCGGCCGCCGTCCTCAACGCCGGGGTCGCGGCCAAGCGGGTGATGTGGCAGGGCACCGGCCACGGAGCGCTCGTGTACAGCTCATGCGCCCTTCCCCCGGTTTTGAGCTACCTCGACAGCGGCGAGCCGCCGCCAACCGACACCTTCTGCCCTGCCTGACCGACGCGCGGCGCGGTCCGGTGTACGGTGCGGACGTGGCAGCCGCTGATCCGAGCGCCGGGTTGCTGGCCGCGTTCCGCACCCGCACCAGCCCACCCAGCACCGCGTCGATCCTGCGTTCGGCCCTCTGGCCGATCGCGATCATGTCGATCATCCACCGCAGCTACGTCCTGACCTCCAACGGCTACATCACCGACGACTGGGCGCCCGTCTACCGGGCGGCGCGCAACTTCCGGGCCGGCGTCGACATCTACAACGAGAATTTCGACCAGGTCGACCCGCACTACCTCTACCCGCCGGGCGGGACCCTGTTGATGGCCCCGTTCGGCTACATCGACAGCGAGTTCGCCGCCCGGAACTGGTTCATCCTGCTCAACACCCTGGCCATCATCGCCGCAGGCTGCCTGCTGGTGCGCCTGTTCAAGTTCCCGCTGACCTCGGTGGCGCTTCCCGCCGTGCTGACCGCGATGTTCGTCACCGAATCGGTGACCAACACGCTGGTCTTCACCAACATCAACGGGGTCATCCTGCTCGCCGAAGTGCTCTTCTTCCGCTGGCTGCTCGACGGCCGCTCGAGCCGGGAATGGCTGGCCGGGGCGGCGATCGGGCTGTCCCTGGTGGTCAAACCCGTCCTGGCGGTGCTGTTGCTGCTCCCACTGCTCAACCGCCAGTGGCGGGCACTGGCCGCCGCGCTGGCGGTGCCACTGGCCTTCAACGCGGTCGCCTGGCCGCTGGTGTCCGACCGGATGAACTTCGTCAACCGCACCCTGCCCTACATCCTGTCCACCCGCGACTACTTCAACTCCTCGGTGCTGGGCAACGGCGTGTACTACGGACTTCCGATGTGGCTCATCGTCGCGCTGCGCCTGCTGTTCCTGGCTCTGGCCGTAGCCAGCCTCTGGCTGCTCTACCGCTACTACCGCCACCGGGACCCGTTCTTCTGGATGCTCACCTCCTCCGGGGTGCTGCTGATCGCCTCCTGGCTGGTGCTCTCTCTGGCGCAGGGCTACTACTCGATGATGCTGTTCCCGTTCCTGATGACAGTGGTCCTGCCGAACTCCGTGCTGCGCAACTGGCCGGCCTGGCTGGCCGTCTACGGGTTCCTGACGCTGGACCGCTGGCTGATGTGGCGCTGGCCCACCACCGGGCGGTTCCTGGAGTACATGAAGATCACCTACGGTTGGTCGCTCATGCTGGTGGTGGTGTTCTGCGTGCTGTACTTCCGCTATCTCGACGCCAGAGCCGACGGGCGGCTGGACTCCGACCCCGAGGCGGGGATCGACCCGCCGTGGATGGCCGAAGCCGCCCGCGAACGCGCTAGCGTTGGGTCATGAACCCCCCGAAGGTACAACTCTCCGAATCACAGTGGCGGGAGCGGCTCAATCCGGCCGAGTACCACGTACTCCGCGAGGCCGGCACCGAACCGCCCTTCACCGGCGAGTACACCGACACCAAGACCGAGGGCGTGTACAACTGCCGGGCGTGCGGTGCCGAATTGTTCCGCAGCACCGAGAAATTCGCGTCGCACTGCGGATGGCCGTCGTTCTTCGACCCGGCGCGCTCGGATGCGGTGATCCTGCGTCCGGACGACTCGCTGGGCATGCACCGGGTCGAGGTGCTGTGCGCGGGCTGCCACAGCCATCTCGGACACGTGTTCACCGGCGAGGGCTACCCCACCCCGACCGACCAGCGCTACTGCATCAACTCGATCTCGCTGACTCTGGAGCCGGGCGGCGAAGCATAGCCTCCGTGTCGGTGGTGTGATGTCTCAGGACAACGGTGACGGTTGTCGGCCTTGTCGTGGCAGGCGGTCGGCCACGGCGATGTTCTCGCCGTCGGTGATGACGCGGACGTGCTCGCAGGCGAGCCGTCCGTCGGCCTTGTAGTAGACACCGGCCAGCATGAACGTGCCGGCGGTGGACAGTGCCATAACTCGGGTGCCGGCAAGGAGGTCCTGAGGCTTCGATCAAACTATCAATAAAGTTAATAGATTAGATCGAAATTAATCGTTGGACGCGATCGCTTCTCGTTGCTGTGATGGATACCAGGACAAC
>CAYURT010000069.1:0-14630 GCA_964447215.1 uncultured Mycobacterium sp. | reverse complement strand
GCTGGCCCGCCCGTACCGACGGTTCGACCGGCTCGTAGGAGGTGCGCAGACCCCCGGGGTGGGCCACCGACACCACCGGCCGGCCGGCCAGCGATCCGGCGAAGACGACGGTGCCCGGTCCCGCGGCGTACACCGCCCGGCCGGGGGAGCCGGCCAGGTCGACGCCGCGGTGCCCGCGCAGCCAGTCCGGCGCCGGCGCGTCGAACCCCCGGGTCAGCGCCGGGGTGCCCGGCCGCAGCGGCCAGTCCAGCCGTGGGGTCTCGGCCGCGCAGACCGGCGTTGCGGCCAGAAGCGCCGCAGTCACCAGGAGCAACCGCATTTCCCGAGTTCAGCAGGCCTGCCGCCGGCCTGGCCGCGCTGGGCCGGCCGGTTGGGGATCCGCCTGCCGCTGTGTAAACTTTGCGGCGCGGCCCGCGCGAGCGGGTCGACTTCGCGCGCCTGTTTGGCACCGTCGCCACGTCGACACGTGCCGCGCACGCCGGTTGGTCCCGTTAGCCCGGGTCGGTGTGCGCGCAGGCGCCAGGGCCCGGCGGCACCCGCCGCGGGGCAGCAACCGACACAGTTAAGGCACCAGCATGGCCGTAGTCACCATGAAACAGCTGCTCGACAGCGGCACCCACTTCGGGCATCAGACCCGCCGGTGGAATCCCAAGATGAAGCGGTTCATCTTCACCGACCGCAACGGCATCTACATCATCGACCTGCAGCAGACCCTGACCTTCATCGACAAGGCCTACGAGTTCGTCAAGGAGACCGTCGCCCACGGCGGTTCGGTGATGTTCGTCGGCACCAAGAAGCAGGCGCAGGAGTCCATCGCCGAGGAGGCCACCCGGGTCGGCATGCCGTATGTCAACCAGCGTTGGCTGGGCGGCATGCTCACCAACTTCTCCACCGTCCACAAGCGGCTGCAGCGGCTCAAGGAACTCGAGGCCATGGAGCAGACCGGCGGCTTCGAGGGGCGCACCAAGAAGGAAATCCTGATGCTGACCCGCGAGAAGACCAAGTTGGAGCGCAGCCTCGGCGGTATCCGCGACATGAGCAAGGTGCCCAGCGCGGTCTGGGTGGTCGACACCAACAAGGAGCACATCGCCGTCGGCGAGGCCCGCAAGCTGGGAATCCCGGTCATCGCGATCCTGGACACCAACTGCGACCCTGACCTGGTGGACTACCCGATCCCGGGCAACGACGACGCGATCCGCTCGGCGGCGCTGCTGACCAAGGTGATCGCTTCGGCGGTCGCCGAGGGCCTTCAGGCGCGCTCCGGCGCCGGAAGCTCGGACAAGTCCGATGCCGGGACCGAGGCCGAGCCGTTGGCCGAGTGGGAGCAGGAGCTCCTGGCCGGAGCGGCGATCGAGGCCGCTCCCACGGCGGCCGGACCGGTCGCCGACGAATCCGTCACCACCACCGTCACCGTCGAGGAGGGCTGAGATGGCCGACTACACCGCCGCCGATGTCAAGCGCCTGCGTGAGCTCACCGGCGCTGGGATGCTGGATTGCAAGAACGCTCTGAGCGACGCAGGGGGCGACTTCGACAAGGCCGTCGAGGCGCTGCGGATCAAGGGTGCCAAGGACGTCGGGAAACGCGCCGAGCGGGCCACCGCCGAGGGGCTGGTCGCCGCCCGGGACGGTGCCCTGATCGAGCTGAACTCCGAGACCGACTTCGTCGCCAAGAACGCCGAGTTCCAGCAGCTGGCCGATCAGATCCTCGACGCCGCGCTGGCGTCCGGGGCCACCGACGTCGACGCGCTCAAGGCGGCCACGATCGGCGACACGACCGTCGAGGAGGCGATCGCCGCTCTGTCGGCCAAGATCGGCGAGAAGCTGGAACTGCGTCGGGTGCAGTACTTCGACGGCAACGTGGAGACCTACCTGCACAAGCGGGCCGCCGACCTGCCGCCGGCGGTGGGTGTGCTTGTCGAGTTCGAAGGTGCCGACAACAGCGCCGCGCACTCGGTCGCGCTGCAGATAGCCGCGCTGAAAGCCAAGTACCTGAGCCGTGAGGATGTGCCCGAGGACATCATCGCCAACGAGCGCCGCATCGCCGAGGAGACCGCCAAGGCCGAGGGCAAGCCCGAGGGCGCGCTGCCCAAGATCGTCGAAGGCAGGCTCACCGGGTTCTTCAAGGATGTGGTGCTGCTCGACCAGCCGTCGGTGGCCGACAGCAAGAAGACGGTGAAGGCGTTGCTCGACGACGCCGGAGTCACCGTCACCCGTTTCACCCGGTTCGAGGTCGGGCAGACCTAGCCGGCGGGCCCGGTCATCATGCGCCACGTCCACGCATTCACCGACGACGCGCTCGGCGAGCTCGACGCCGTCGGCATGGTCGATGCCCTGCGCAGCGGGGCGGTGTCGGCCGGTGAACTGGTCGACGCCGCGATCGGCCGTACGGAAGCGGTGAACCCACAGCTCAACGGCTTGGCGCACGAAACCTTCGACCGTGCCCGGGCGCTGGCCGCCGCGGCCGCCGGCCGGACCGGCTACTTCGACGGGGTGCCGACTTACATCAAGGACAACGTCGACGTCGAGGGCATGCCGACCATGCAGGGCACCGACGCCTGGGAGCCGCGGCCGCATCCGCGCCACGGCGACTTCGCCCGGTTCTTCCTGGCCACCGGGCTGGTCCCACTCGGGAAGACGCAGCTCTCGGAGTTCGGCTTCAGCGCCTCCGCCGAGCATCCGAGGATCGGAGCGGTCCGAAACCCCTGGGACACCGACTACACCGCCGGCGCGTCCTCGTCGGGATCGGGTGCCTTCGTCGCGGCCGGGGTCGTCCCGATGGCCCACGCCAACGACGGCGGCGGGTCCATCCGCATCCCGGCGGCCTGCAACGGGCTGGTCGGTCTCAAGCCCTCCCGGGGCCGGCTGCCGCTGGACAAGATGTCGCGACAGATGCCGGTGCGGATCGTCAACGACGGCGTGCTGACCCGGTCGGTGCGTGACACCGCCGCCTTCTACCGGGAAGCCGAGCGGATCTGGCGCAACCGCGCGCTGCCACCGATCGGCGCGGTAACCGGCGCGTCGACCGACCGCTTGCGGGTGGCCGTGGTCACCCGCTCGCTGAAGCGCGACTGCAGCCCCGGGGTTCGAGACCAGACCCTACGGACCGCCGCGCTGCTGGAGGATCTCGGCCACCGGGTCGACTACCTGGATGGCCACCCGATCCCGGCGAAGTTCGCTGACGACTTCGTCCTGTACTGGGCTTCGCTGGCCATGGCGCTGGTCAAGAGTGGACGGCGCACCTTCGGGTCGAGCTTCGACCGCAGCAAGCTGGACAACCTGACACTGGGCCTGGACCGACACGCAACGCGCAATCTGCACCGGCTTCCGCTGGCCATCAGTCGGTTGGGCCGGACCCGCAAGGTCACCGCCCGCTTCTTCCAGGACTACGACGTGTTGCTGACACCGACGCTGGCCGAGGAGACCCCGCCGATCGGCCACCTCGATCCCACCGCCGACTACGAGCAGGTCATCGACCGGTTGGTGGACTGGGCGGCGTTCACCCCGCTGCAGAACGCGACGGGGGAGCCGGCTGTCTCACTGCCGCTGGGGCAATCGGCCGACGGGATGCCGATGGGGATGATGCTGGCCGCACCGATCGGCCACGAGCGACGACTGTTAGGGCTGGCCTACGAGCTCGAGGAGGCCCGGCCCTGGCCGCGGATTCAGGCCGGGGCGGCCTTGCGGTAGTCGTCGGAGATACGTTCCAGCAGATCGCTGATCTCCGCGCTTGAGGACGCCGGAACGGCAGACCGCATCACCACCCGCCACGATCTGGCGAGTCTGCCGTAACAGTCATCGCCCACCGCCGCGGAGATGAGGTGACAACCCAGGACCGCGACCCAGATCGCCTCCGCGACCTCGTCAACATCGACGTCCTCATGAAGTTCGCCGGTCTTGATCACCATCGAGACCATCTCGACGAACCGATCGGTCCACCTTCGGTAGACGCCCGCCCCGGCATCGCTGACCTGGGTGAGTGCCTGGGCGAGCTGTTGTCCGACCTGGACCGTCCGGTCGTAGCGCATCAGAGTCTGAACCTCGAACGTCGCCCTGATCAGCCCCTCCAGGGTCGGCGCGGCCGGGTCGAAGTTCTGATCGACAGATGCGATTGCCCGCTGGTCGAAAGCCTCGATGATGGCCTCGGCCAGGCTCTCCTTCGACTCGAAGTGATAGTAGAAGGCCCCTTTGCTGACGTTGGCCCGCTCCAAGACGTCGGCCAGTCCGGTCTCGCCGTACCCCTGTTCGGCGAACATGTCGACTGCCGCCTCAAGAATCCGCTGGCGGGTAGCGACGGCTCGGGCCTGGACTACCACGTTCGTGCCTTTCCGAGGCCTGCGACCGAACCACCGGCGAACAGACCTCCTGGGTTGAAAACCTTCGGCACCTTGATCCTAGTCCTCAGACTGAGAGCCAGCCCCGCGGTGTTGGCCGGCATCCGATGAGGCAGGATGGGAACGCCACGGCGGGATCGCGGGTCACGGGTCCGGCGGCAGCGGTGTGCGAGGTGATGAGGAGTCCGATGGGCGAGCCGACGGCGAACGGCGCCGTACCGCAGCTGCGGCCGGGGTATTCGCGGGTGTTGCTCAAGCTCGGCGGTGAGATGTTCGGCGGTGGGGCGGTCGGCCTGGACCCCGACGTGGTGCATCAGGTGGCCCGGCAGATCGCCGAGGTGGTGCGCAGCGGAGTTCAGGTCGCCGTGGTGATCGGCGGCGGCAACTTCTTCCGCGGAGCCCAGTTGCAGCAGCGCGGTCTGGAGCGCACCCGCTCGGACTACATGGGCATGCTCGGCACCGTCATGAACAGCCTTGCCCTGCAGGACTTTCTGGAGAAGGAAGGTATCGACACCCGCGTGCAGACCTCCATCACCATGGGTCAGGTCGCCGAACCCTACATCCCGCTTCGGGCCCGCCGGCACCTGGAGAAGGGCCGGGTGGTGATCTTCGGGGCCGGCATGGGCCTGCCCTATTTCTCCACCGACACCACTGCGGCGCAGCGCGCACTGGAGATCGGCGCGGAGGTTGTGCTGATGGCCAAGGCCGTCGACGGAGTGTTCACTGACGACCCGCGGAGCAATCCGCACGCCGAACTGCTGACCGAGATCAGCCACCGCGAGGTCATCGACCGCGGCTTGCGGGTCGCCGACGCGACGGCGTTCAGCCTGTGCATGGACAACGGGATGCCGATCCTGGTCTTCAACCTGCTGACCGATGGCAATATCGCGCGTGCGGTGGCAGGTGAGAAGATCGGAACACTGGTTACGTCCTGAGGGAGAAGCGGCGAGGATGATTGAAGAAGCTCTCTTCGATGCCGAGGAGAAAATGGAGAAGGCCGTCGCGGTGGCCCGTGACGACCTGATGTCCATTCGCACCGGACGGGCCAACCCCGGCATGTTCGCTCGCATCGCCATCGACTACTACGGATCGCCCACCCCGATCACCCAACTGGCCAGCATCAACGTGCCCGAGGCCCGTCTGGTGGTGATCAAGCCCTATGAGGCGGCGCAGCTGCGGCCCATCGAGGACGCCATTCGCAACTCCGACCTGGGTGTCAACCCGGGTAACGACGGAAACGTGATCCGGGTGGCCATCCCGCAGCTCACCGAGGAACGCCGCCGTGACCTGGTCAAGCAGGCCAAGGCCAAGGGGGAGGACGCCAAGGTATCGGTGCGCAACGTCCGCCGCCGCGCGATGGAGGAACTGCACCGGATCCGCAAGGACGGCGAGGCCGGCGAGGACGAGGTCGGAAGGGCCGAGAAGGACCTCGACAAGACCACCGCCCAGTACGTCGGGCAGATCGAGGAACTGGTCAAGCACAAGGAAGGCGAGTTGCTGGAGGTCTGAGAGCCGCCGACAACCACACCGCCCGTGTCGACAACCGCCAGCAAAACCTCCCGAGCCGGCCGTAATCTGCCCGCCGCCATCGCGGTGAGCCTGCTGCTGGGCGGCATGGTGATCGCCACCCTGATCTTCGCCCCGCGCGGCTGGGTCGTGATCCTGTCGGTGGCCATGGCGGTGGCAACCCACGAGGTCGTCCGCAGGCTCCGCGAGGGCGGCTATTCCATCCCGCTCATCCCGCTGCTGCTGGGAGGGCAGGCCATGATCTGGCTGACCTGGCCGTTCGGGGCGGCGGGCGCGCTCGGGGCCTACGGCGGCACGGTCCTGGTCTGCCTGATCTGGCGGCTGCTGAGCCAGGGCCTGCAGAGCCAGCCGGTCAACTACCTGCGCGACGTCGCGGTCACCATCTTCCTGGCCACCTGGATCCCGTTGTTCGGCGCGTTCGGAGCGTTGCTGGTCTATCCCGAGGACGGCTCGGCCCGGGTGTTCGCCCTGATGCTCGGCGTGGTGTTCTCCGACATCGGTGGCTACACCGCCGGCGTGCTGTTCGGTAAGCACCGGATGGTTCCGGCCATCAGCCCCAAGAAGTCCTGGGAGGGCCTGGCCGGGTCGCTGCTGTGCGGCACCACCGCGGCGGTGCTGGCGGTGGTGTTCCTCATGCACAAACCGTGGTGGGTGGGGGTGGCCATGGGTCTGATGCTGGTCGTCACCGCCACGCTGGGCGACCTGGTCGAGTCACAGGTGAAGCGGGACCTGGGTATCAAGGACATGGGCACGCTGCTGCCCGGACACGGCGGGTTGATGGACCGGATCGACGGCGCCCTGCCATCGGCGGTGGCGACCTGGATCGTGCTGAGCCTGCTGGCGTGAGGGCGCCGTGAAGCAGGAGTTGGTGTTCGAGGCGCCGCGCCGGGGTTTGCCGCCACGCCACTTCGCCGACCTCGACCCCGAGCAGCGGCGTTCCGCGGTGGCCGACCTCGGTTTGCCGGCCTATCGCGCCACCCAGTTGGCCACCCAGTACTACGGACGGTTGGTGGCTGACCCTCGACAGATGACCGACCTTCCGGCCGGGTTGCGCGACGCGGTGGCGGCGGCGCTGTTTCCACCACTGCTGACTGCGGTGCGCGAGGTCGACTGTGACGCGGGGGAGACCCGGAAGACGGTCTGGCGCGGGCACGACGGCGCACGTTTCGAGAGCGTGTTGATGCGCTACCCGGACCGCAGCACGGTGTGCATCTCCTCGCAGGCCGGCTGTGGGATGGCCTGCCCGTTCTGCGCGACCGGGCAGGGCGGGCTGACCCGCAATCTCAGCACCGCCGAGATCGTCGAGCAGGTCCGCGCCGCCGCGGTCACCGTCCGGGACCGTTATGGCGGCCGGCTGTCCAATGTGGTGTTCATGGGTATGGGCGAGCCGCTGGCCAACTACGCCCGGGTGGTCGAGGCGGTCCGGCGCATCACGACCGCGCCCCCTTCGGGTTTCGGCATCTCGGCGCGTTCGGTGACGGTCTCGACGGTCGGTTTGGCTCCGGCGATCCGGAAGCTGGCCGACGAGGGACTGGGGGTGACCCTGGCGCTGTCACTGCACACCCCCGACGACGAACTGCGCGACACCCTGGTGCCGGTGAACGACCGCTGGAAGGTCAGCGAGGTGATCGACGCTGCCCGCTACTTCGCCGAGACCACCGGCCGCCGGGTGTCCATCGAGTACGCGCTGATCCGCGACGTCAATGACCAGGGTTGGCGAGCCGACCTGCTCGGCTCCTTGCTGCATCGGGCACTGGGTCCGCTGGTCCATGTCAACCTGATCCCGCTCAACCCGACCCCGGGCAGCAAGTGGGACGCCAGCCCGAAGGCGGTGGAACGCGAGTTCGTGCGCCGGGTTCGGGCTCAGGGCGTCACGTGCACGGTTCGTGACACCCGCGGCCGGGAGATTGCAGCCGCCTGCGGACAGCTGGCCGCCGAGGGCGGGTAGCTGGAGCGCTGGCGATCGGGTGGGGCCTGCGGACAGCTGGCCGCCGAGGGCGGGTAGCTGGAGCGCTGGCGATCCGGCTCAGCGCAACAGGCCGCGCTTGCGCAGGACGTAGTCGCGGATCATGACGAAGGCGGTCAACGCGGCGAAGGCGACGAGGAACCAGTCCTCGACACGGCCGGTGTGGTTGCCGTGGATCATCGCGAGCAGGAAGAGCACGATGAAGATTCCCAGCCCGTACCACGTGCGGTAGGTGATATTGCTCCAGCCCCATGCGGCCGAGGGCACCTCGGCGGGGTCGACCTCGGTGTGGCGCTCGACTTCAGTGCTGACCATCGTGGCTCCTGTCGCTGTCCGTGCCGGGGTACCCGCGTGGGGTGCTCTGATTGTGGCACATGCGGCTCAGCCGATCAGCTTGAACCGGCGCAGCGCCTCGGTGCGCTCGGCGCCATGGTCGACGATCGGCTCGGGGTACCCGGCAGGCCGGCCTCCCTTGAGCCGGTGCACATCGGAGACCCCCGCGAGTTCGGGGACCCAGCGCCGCACGTAATCCCCATCGGGGTCGAACTTCTCGCCCTGGGCGGTCGGGTTGAACACCCGGAAGTAGGGGGCGGCATCGGTTCCGGTGCCCGCGCACCACTGCCAGCCGTGCTGGTTGCTGGCCACATCGCCGTCGACGAGTTGCTCGAGGAACCAGCGTGCCCCCCACTGCCACGGCAGATGCAGGTCTTTGACCAGGAACGATGCTGTGATCATCCGGACCCGGTTGTGCATGAAACCGCTCTGGCTCAGTTGGCGCATCCCGGCGTCGACGATCGGGAATCCGGTTCGCCCCTCCCGCCAGGCCGCGAACGCCTCCTCGGCGTCCGGCCCGGTGTCCACCTCGATAGCGTCGAAGGCGGGGTTGAAGTTTCGCCAGGCGCTTCCCGGCCACTGGTGCAGCACGTCGGCGTAGAAGTCGCGGAAGGCCAGTTCCCGGAGATAGGCGGCGGGTCCAGGCCGGCGGTGGTCCAGGCCGTCCGCCATCGTCCGGGGGTGGATCGTGCCGAACTTCAGGTGCGCCGACATCAGGCTGGTCCCCGGTCGGTCCGGACGGTCGCGCTGCTCGGCGTAATCCTCGACGCCCTCGGCGAGGAACTCCGCCCACCGGGCGCGCGCCGCCTTCTCTCCGGCCGGTGACGTCAGCGCCGCTGCGTGATCCGGGGCGTCGACCGGGTCGGGTATTCCGGCGACCTCCCCGGGGTCGATCCACGAGACTGCCCGGGGATCCGAGCGGGCGGGGGCCCGCCAGCCGACCTCCCGCCAGCGACGGAAGAACGGCGTGAAGACCTTGTAGGGGGTGCCGTCGTCCTTGGTGACCCGGCCGGGGGAGACCAGGTAGGGCGATCCGGTGGCGATCAACGAAGCTCCCACGGCGGCCAGCGCCTCGGCGACCTCATGGTCTCGGCGTACCCCGTACGGGCTGAAATCAGCCGAGACGTGGACCGCGGTGGTGCCGACGGCGGCGCAGAGCTGCGGGATGATGGTGTGCGGGAGTCCACGGGTGATCAGCAGTCTGCCGTTCAGTTCCGCATGCAGCTCCCGCAGGGAGTCGCCGAGGAACTGCAATCGTCGTGGGCCTGCCGAGGCCTCCAGCCGGGGGTCCAGGACGAAGCAGCCGAGGACCTCGGTTCCGTCGGAACACGCCTGAAGCAAGGCGGGCAGGTCATGCAGTCGTAGGTCGCGGCGAAACCACATCAGGGCGGCGGACATGGTCCTCATGCTGCCTTGATGCCCGGCGCGGGGTCGCGCTTTGAGGGGGCTGGTCACCGGTACGCCGGTAAGAGGTGCCGGCCGTGGCGGCGTGAAGGAGAAGCACGCCGCCACGGCCGACCGGGTTCGGTGCGCGCTCACTCACCGGCGCCGGGTCCGGGCGGGTGCGGGGTCGTGCCCCGCCCGGGGTCTCCGGGTCAGCCGGCGGGCGGCAGCAGCACCGAATCGATCAGGTAGACCGTGGCGTTGGTGGTGTTGATGCCCCCGCAGACCACGTTGGCGTTGTTGACCATCAGGTGGTCGCCGCCACCGCTGACCGTCAGATCGGCGCCCTGGACGGTGGTGTGGGTTCCCACGACCTGGTCGGGTGCGGCGCGCCCGGGCACCACGTGGTAGGTCAGGATCGATGTCAGCAGCGCGGCGTCGGTCTTGAGCGTCTCGATGGTGGCGGCGTCGATCTTGGCGAAGGCATCGTTGGTCGGCGCGAACACGGTGAACTGACCGCCGTCGAGGGTCTGGACGAGATTCACGTTCGGGTTGAGCCCACCGGACACCGCCGCGGCAAGCGTGGTGAGCACCGGGCTGTTGGAGGCCGCCACGGTGAGCGGAGAGCCGGCCATGCCCGCCACCGAACCGGGTCCGGTCGGGTTCTGTTCGGCGTAGGCCGCGCAGCCGGGTCCTACGAGGTGGTGATCGGCGGCGGCGGCCGGGGCGGCGGCCAAGGCCAAGCCGGCCGCCAGGGCGCTGGATGCGGTCAGGGTCAGCACCCTGGATGCGAGGCGCGGTGAGGTCGGATGCATGGTCGGGAGCCCTTCTAGGTCCGGGAGCCGGCCGGGACGGAGTGGCCCCGGCGGCACTGTCGAAAGTCATTCGTCACCGCGGCCCGAACGGATGGGCGCGGGTGGGTGATCTGTGTCACCCACCCGCCGCTCCCGATCACGAAACAGGCCCGATCACGAAACAGGCCCGATCACGAAAAAGGCACGGCCCCACCGGAAAACCGGTGGGGCCGCGCCTGTTTCGATGCGTCGTCGACTAGGGGGTCGGCGTCGCGGTGGTCTCCTCCGGAGAGGTCATCTCAGTGGTCATCTCGGGAGAGGTCATCTCAGAGGTGGCCTCAGCCGAGGTGGTGGCCTCACCGGTCGGCTGCTCGGGGGAAGCCGGCGGCATCAGCACGGTGTCGATCAGGTAGAGCGTGGCGTTGGCGGTCTTGATGCCGCCGCAGACCAGCCCCGCGTCGTTGATCTTGATGTCGTCACCGGAACCGGTCACGGTCAGCGGCGCACCCTGGACTGTGGTGTGCTCGCCCACGACGTCGGCGGGGCCGGCCTGGCCGGGCACGACGTGGTAGGTCAGGATCGAGGTCAGCAGATCGGAGTCGGTCTTGAGCGTCTCGATGGTGGCCGAGTCGATCTTGGCGAACGCGTCATCGGTCGGCGCGAACACGGTGAACTCGCCGCTGTCGAGGGTCTCGACCAGGTTGACGTTGGGGTTGAGCTTGCCCGACAGGGCGCCGGCCAGCGTGGTCAGCACCGGGCTGTTGGATGCGGCCACGGTCACCGGGTCCTTGGCCAGGCCCTCGACGGAGGCCGGGCCGGTCGGGTTGGCCTCGGCGTAGGCGGCGCAGCCCGCGCCGACCAGCGCACCCGCCGGAGCCGCCATCGCACTGGTGGCGGAGGTGGTCATCTCGGAGGTCGTGGTGGCCGCGTCATCTTTGGTCGCGGTCGAACACGCCGAGAGCGCGAGCGCCGCGGCCGCGACCACTCCGGCGGTGGTGAGGACGGAACGGTGAACGTACATGTGGTGTTTTTCTCCTTGTAGCTTTTCCGTATTACGGCGCGGCCTAGCCCGGCCACACCCCCTATACGTTGCCGTCCTGCGCCCGGATAGGCAAATGTGACGGCGATCACAGCCTGTTGAGAGCCCCCGCCCGAACCGGCGCACCGGGTCCGGTGATGGCCGCCGAATAGCCGACAATAGAGCTGTGACGTCGCGCGTGCGTGTGCTGATTCTGGGCAGCACCGGTTCGATCGGAACCCAGGCCCTCGAGGTGATCGCCGCCAACCCGGACCGTTTCGAGGTCGTCGGGCTGGCGGCAGGCGGTGCCGACCCGCAGCTGCTGGCCCGCCAGCGCGCCGAGACCGGAGTGCGCTGCGTTGCGGTCGCGGACCCGGCTGCCGCCGCGGCGATCGGTGAGACCGCCTACGTCGGTCCTGACGCCGCTACCCGCTTGGTGCAGGAGACCGAGGCCGACGTGGTTCTCAACGCGCTGGTCGGCGCGCTCGGCCTGCAACCGACCCTGGCCGCGTTGGCCAGTGGAGCCAGGCTGGCGCTGGCCAACAAGGAGTCTCTGGTCGCGGGGGGGCCACTAGTGCTGCGGGCGGCCCGGCCCGGCCAGATCGTGCCGGTTGACTCAGAGCACTCCGCGCTGGCGCAGTGCCTGCGCGCCGGTCGGGCCGAGGAGGTCTCCAGGCTGGTGCTGACCGCCTCGGGCGGGCCGTTCCGGGGCTGGCCGGCCGAGGATCTGGAGGCGGTCACCCCGGCCCAGGCCGGTGCGCATCCCACCTGGGACATGGGGCCGATGAACACGCTGAACTCGGCCTCGCTGGTCAACAAGGGACTGGAGCTGATCGAGACCCACCTGCTCTTCGGTGTTCCCTACGAGCGCATCGACGTCGTGGTGCACCCGCAGTCGATCGTGCACTCGATGGTCACCTTCGCCGACGGCTCCACCATCGCCCAGGCCAGCCCGCCCGATATGAAACTGCCCATCGCGCTGGCCCTGGGCTGGCCGGACCGGGTTGCGGGCGCGGCGGCCTCCTGCGACTTCAGCAGCCCCGCGAGCTGGGATTTCGAGCCGCTGGACAGCGCCGTCTTCCCGGCCGTCGACCTGGCTCGTCAGGCCGGGCTCGCCGGCGGTTGCATGACCGCGGTGTACAACGCCGCCAACGAGGAGGCCGCCGCGGCGTTCCTGGCCGGGGATATCCGCTTCCCGGCCATCGTGCGAACAATCGCTGACGTCCTGCACGCCGCCGACCAGTGGCGCGCCGAACCGGCTACCGTGGAGGACGTACTGGATGCCCAGCTCTGGGCCCGGCAACGCGCCCGCGACATCCTCGGGGGTGCCGCACAGGAGGTCACCGTCATCCCATGATGTTCGTGATCGGCATCGTGCTGTTCGCGGTCGCCATTCTGGTCTCGGTGGCACTGCACGAGTGCGGCCACATGTGGGTGGCCCGCGCCACCGGGATGAAGGTGCGCCGCTACTTCGTCGGCTTCGGCCCCACCCTGTGGTCGACCACCCGCCCCAACCGGCTGGGGTCCACCGAGTACGGCGTCAAGGCGGTACCGCTGGGCGGCTTCTGCGATATCGCCGGGATGACATCGGCGGAGGAACTGCCCCCGCAGGACGAGCCGCACGCGATGTACAAGCAGAAGACCTGGAAGCGGGTCGCGGTGCTGTTCGCCGGCCCCGGGATGAACTTCCTGATCGGTCTGGTCCTCATCTACGCGATCGCGGTCGCCTGGGGCCTTCCCCAGCTGCATCCGCCCACCACCGCCATGGTCGGTGAGACCACCTGCGTCAAGCCGGAGGTCGTTCGGGGCGAACTGGGCGACTGCACCGGTACCGGGCCGGCCGCCCAGGCCGGACTCAAACCCGGCGACGTCGTGGTCGCCGTGGGCGGCACGCCGGTGACGACCTTCCCGGAGATGGTGACCGCCGTGCAGGAGTCCTCCGGTCCCACGCCGTTCGTGGTCGAGCGGACCCTGCCCGACGGCACTACCGGCAAGGTCGACACCGTCATCGACGTGACCACGACGAAGCGGTGGGTGCCCGGCCCCGACGGGAGCCCGGCAACCGGCCCGTCGGACGTCGGTGCGATCGGCATCAGCGCCGCCCAGTTCGGGCCCACCCAGTACACCGTGCTGTCGGCGATCCCCGGCACGTTCGTCTTCACCGGCGAACTGGCCGTGGAACTGGGCAAGTCGCTGGCCGCGATTCCCACCAAGGTCGGGGCGCTGGTGCACGCCATCGGCGGCGGCGAACGCGACCCGGAGACCCCAATCAGCGTGGTGGGGGCCAGCATCATCGGCGGTGACACCGTCGACGCCGGCCTGTGGGTGGCCTTCTGGTTCTTCCTGGCCCAGCTGAACTTCGTGCTCGGCGCGATCAACCTCGTCCCGTTGCTGCCGTTCGACGGCGGCCACATCGCGGTCGCGGTCTACGAGAAGATCCGCAACATGATCCGGGCCGCCCGCGGACTGCTGCCGGGCGCGCCGGTCAACTACAACAAACTGATGCCCGCGACGTACCTGATTCTGATCGTCGTGGTCAGTTACATGGCCCTGACCGTCACCGCCGACCTGGTGAACCCGATCCGGTTGTTCCAGTAGGAGATTCTTATGACCATCGCTTCGGGAGGGGCTCCCTCGGGACCGGCCGTCGGATTGGGCATGCCGGCACCGCCGGCGCCGACGCTGGCACCGCGCAGGCCGACCCGCCAGATCAAGCTCCGGGACGTCGGGGTGGGCAGCGATTTCCCGATCTCGGTGCAGTCGATGTGCACCACCAAGACCCACGACGTCAACGCCACCCTCCAGCAGATCGCCGAGCTGACCGCCGCGGGTTGCGACATCGTGCGGGTGGCCTGCCCGCGGCAGGAGGACGCCGACGCGCTGGCCGAGATCGCGCGCAAGAGCAAGTTGCCGGTGGTCGCCGACATCCACTTCCAGCCCAAGTACATCTTCGCCGCGATCGACGCCGGGTGCGCCGGCGTGCGCGTCAACCCCGGCAACATCAAGGAGTTCGACGGCCGGGTCGGCGAGGTCGCCAAGGCCGCCGGCGCCGCGGGGATCCCGATCCGCATCGGGGTCAACGCCGGGTCCCTGGACAAGCGTTTTTTGGCGAAGTACGGCAAGGCCACGCCGGAGGCCCTGGTGGAGTCCGCGCTGTGGGAGGCCTCGCTGTTCGAGGAGCACGGGTTCGGCGACATCAAGATCAGCGTCAAGCACAACGACCCGGTGGTGATGGTGGCGGCCTACGAGATGCTGGCCGGCCGCTGCGACTACCCCCT
>CAYURT010000068.1:0-15100 GCA_964447215.1 uncultured Mycobacterium sp. | reverse complement strand
GCGGTGCGCAGGGCGGCGGCGGTGCGGAAGATGGTGTCGCCCTCGGGCACGTCAGGTCACATCGCTCTGTCAACCGACGCGACGCAGGTACCCGTCCGGGGCAACGGTGATCTGCAACTTGTCCTGCAGGAGACGATCGATCTCAAACTCGGGATGAGAGCGCAGGAACTCCCAGACAGCCGTCTTCGGGTTGTTGCCGGGTCCCCACGGCCGGTCAGGAAACATTTCGGCCCCCATGTCCTCGACGATCGTATCGAAAACCACGCAATAACTGTTCGGTGTCACTAGCCGAGCGTAGGCGTCAAGTTCCGCGAGGACGTGCTCGTGAGTGTGGTTGCTGTCCAGACACACAAGCGTCGCATCGCTGGTTTGCGCGGCGTCGGCGACCCTCTGGATCACGTCCGGATCAGTGCTGGATCCCTCGATCATCGTGATGTAGCGGGAGAGGGGGTGGGCTTCGATCGCCTTTCTGTTGTGCGAACGGATGTCGATGTCGATCCCGATCACACGGCGACTGCTCTGGCTCACGTCCAGCGGTCTGCCGTCCGCTATGGCATCACATAAATCGAGCAGGGCCAGAATGGAAGCGCTGAGGATAAGCGAGCCCCCATGGGCGATTCCTGTTTCGACGACAACTTCGGGCTTGACTTTCCAAATCAGTTCCTGAAGCCCCACGATGTCCTGCGGGTATTGAATGACGGGCCTGCCGAGCCACTCGAAGTTGTAAGAGTAGCCGCTCAGGGCGCTGCGGTTGAACCATTCTGACGTCAGCCGAGCGAGTTCCACGTCTTTTGCGAGCGCCTCAAGGTTTTTTGCTACCACTTTGTCGTGGGTTTGTTGATCGGTCATTATTCCTTCTCCTGCTCAGGGTGTTCGATCCGAATAACGCGAGCTGGGTTTCCGACGGCGACTGCGTAGTCGGGAATGTCCTTGGTGACGACCGCTCCCGATCCGACTATCGCTCCGCGGCCGATTTTCCGTCGAGGTGGGATGGTGGCGTTGGTTCCGATAAACGCTCGGTCTCCTACCGAAACGAGGCCGCAGAGCGTCGCGCCCGGCGCGATATGCACTCCCGCGCCGATTCGGCATTCGTGGTCGACGGAGGCCTTGTGGTTGATGATGCAACCTTCGGCCAACTCGGCCTCGGCCGACACAATGGAGCCAGGCAGCAGTTGGCAGCCTTCGCCGAGGCTAGCCGTTTCATCAAGTGTTGCGCTCGGGTCGATCAGAGGTGCCGATCCGAGACCCGATGCTGTCATGAGGGCCAGATACCGCAACCTGTCGATGCCACGGCTTCCCCCGATCGCTACCAGCCCTCGGACGCTCTCAAGGTTATCTCGCGATCGGACCCATTGTTCGAAACCAGTTTCACCGATGTGGAGAGGGATTCCCCTCAGCGGCTTGGCCGTAGGGTCGTTGTCGAAAGTCGCCACGATCTTTCCACCCAACCGGGCGATGACGCCTGCCAGTACCTTCGCGTGCCCCGAGCTTCCCCATAGCACGAACTCAGCCTCAGCCATCGCCGGCCTGCCTAATGACTTGCATTACGCGATCCTGCTCCTCATCGTTGATCTCATGGAAGCTCGGTAGGTTTATCGCGCGTCGATGAATATCGGCAGACCGAGCGCCTCCCGTGGATCCCCGAAATGGGGGAGTCGCGGAAAGAGGGTGGAAAAAGATTCGAGCATCGATTTCCTGTTCTTCGAAAGCTGCCGTTAGCATATCGCTGTTGACATTTCTTGACGTGTCAAATACGACGGTGGGCATCCAGAAACCATTGCTCGTGCCAGCGGGCTCAGGATTCATGGTGATGCCGGGTATGTCACCCAAGCCTTCTCTGTATTGATGAAAAATCGCTCTTTTGCGCGAGATTAGTTCGTCGACGCGCTCTAATTGCGCACATCCGATCGCCGCCTGAATATTTGACATCTTGTATTTGAAGCCCACGAGGTCAGGCCAAAACTGCTTCTTCTGGCCACGCGCCCGGCCATGGTTGCTCAACGTAAGGACTGTTTCGTAGAGGTCGTCATCGTCCGTGACGAAAATGCCACCTTCACCAGTGGTGAGTGTCTTGGTTCCGTGGAACGAGAAGGTCCCAAAGCGCCCCATGGAGCCGGCCCGCTCTCCTCGGTAGATCGACCCGATCGCCTCCGCTGCGTCCTCAATCACCGGTATGCCGTGATTTCGACCAATGGTCAGGATTTTGTCCATGGCGCAAAGGTTTCCGTAAAGGTGCACGGCAATAATTGCTTTCGTGCGCGGGGTGATGGCAGCCTCGGCCAAGTCTGGGTCGATGCACCAGCTGTCGGGCAGGATGTCGACAAAAACTGGTTTTGCTCCCAAGTGGACGATCGGAGCGGCTGTAGCGATCCAGTTTGTGTCGGCCATGATGACCTCGTCGCCGAGACCGATTCCGAGTGCCGACATGCCCATGTGCAGAGCCCCCGTGCAACTCGATGTCGCGATTGCGTGTTTGACTCCCAAATGCTTCTTGAAATCGTTTTCGAATCGGTCGATGTACTCGTAGCACTTCTCGCCCCAGCCGTTCGCGGCAGCGTCGGTGGCGTAACTGACTTCGAGGTCGGTGATCGAAGGCTTGGTGTAGGGGATTCGGCGGTTCACAGAATCCTCAATTCGGGGACGGCCGCAAAAAGGGCAGTTCCTGTTTCGACGATGTCGGCCAGCTGGGACCGGACTTCTGCAGCGATATTCCAAGGCAGGACGAGCACGGAATCCGGCCTTTCCTTGTCGAGAACTTTGGGAGGTCGTATGGGAATGTGGCTTCCGGGCATGAACTTTCCCTGTTTTGAGGGCGCCGCGTCGCAGACGTAGGGCAGCAGGTCGGGTCGCACTCCCGCGTAGTTCAGCAGGGTATTCCCCTTGGCGGCGGCGCCGTAGGCCGCCACCTTCCGGCCTGAGCGCTTCTGCTCGATCAGGAACGCCACGAAGTCGTCCTTGACCCGGTCGGCACGCGCCTGGAATGCCGTATAGGTCTCAAGGCGCGTGATGCCGAACCGGTTCTCGCGCTCAAGCAGCGCCCCCACGGAGGGGCTCGTGGCGATCCTGGCGTTCGCGTGGCAGCCGTACACCCGCAGGCTGCCGCCATGGGTCGGCAGCTCCTCGACATCCCAGATCCGAAGTCCGGCGGCGGCGAAGATCGCCGAGACCGCTGTCAGCGACAGATACGAGAAGTGCTCGTGGTAGATGGTGTCGAACTGGGTGTGCTCGATCAGCGGCAGCAGATGGGGAAACTCGAGGGTGATAGTGCCTTCGGGCTTGAGCGCTGCGGCGAGGCCGAGGGTGAAGTCGTTGATGTCAGGCACATGGGCGTAGACGTTGTTGCCCGCGATCAGGTCCGCCTGTCGGCCGGCCGTGGCCAACCGCCGCCCGAGGTCCTCGCCGAAGAATTCCTGCAGCATCGGAATACCCAGGGCCTCGGCTGCGGCTGCGGTGCTCGCGGTGGGTTCGATCCCGAGGCAGGGGATGCCCGCCGCGACGAAGTTCTTCAGCAAGTAGCCGTCATTGGCGGCGACCTCGATGACCAAGCTTTCAGGCCCGAGGCCGAGGCGATCGGTGATCATGGCCGAGTAGCGGGCGGCGTGGTCAAGCCAACTGGTCGAGGTCGCCGAGAAATAGGCGTAGTCGGCGCTGAACAACTCCTCTGAGCTTGCGTAGTCCTCGGTCTGCACCAGCCAGCACCGGTCGCACACCTTCACTCGCAGCGGATAGTGGACCTCGGGCCGGCTCAGATCCTCGGCCCGCAGATAGGCGTTCGAAGGCGGCGCGAATCCCAGGTCGATGAAACTGTGTTCCAAAGGGGCACCACAATGTCGGCACTTCATAGAGTCACTCCGTTGAAATCGTCGTCGAGTAGCGCATGGCGGGTGTCGCGGTCCGAAAGATCCTGCGGAACAAGGGGCCATGAAATCGCAAGGCGAGGGTCGTCGTAGCGGACTCCGCCCTCGGAGGGGGGGTGATAGAACTCGGTGTGCAGGTACAGCAACTCGCTGTCGGGCTCCAGAACCTGGAACCCGTGCGCGAAACCTTCCGGGATGACGAGCATCCGGGTCGTGTCCGGGCTCAGTTCCTCCGCGTACCAGTGCAGAAACGTCGACGAGCCGGACCTCAGGTCCACCGCGACGTCCCACACCCGGCCGCGCAGGCAGCGGACCATCTTCATCTCCGCGTGTGGTGGGTACTGGAAGTGCATGCCGCGTACCGCCCCGATTCGCCGAGTCACCGACTGGTTGATCTGGGCGATAGTGCGCCCGCCTAGCAGGGGGTGGAGTTCCCGGGCGCAGAACAGCCGGACGAAGGCGCCCCGGGCGTCGTGGTGGGGCGCCGACTCGATCACTTTCAGGCCGGCCAGCCCGGTGTCGAGGATTCTCATGAGACGGCCCAGCCCCTCCCCAAGGCTGCCGCATCGGCGGCATAGGCGCGCAGATCCTCGGTGCTGTTGACCTCCCCGCGGTCCAGCCATGCCCGGTACCAGTCCGCGGTGCGGCGAATCGTCCGGTCATAGTCCCAGACCGGACGCCACCCCAGCTGGGCTCTGGCCTTGGCGCTGTCGAGTTGCAGCAGCCCCGCTTCGTGGGGGTGGGAAGTTTCAGTCACCGACCAGATCACCTGCGGCCAGTCTCGGGCAAAGTCGGTGAGGACCTGCTCCACGGTGCGGCTTCCCTGCTGGTCGGGCCCGAAGTTCCAGGCCTGGGCACAGTCGGGGTCACCGGCCAGGATGCGCTGGCCGACCAGCAGGTAGCCGCTGAGGCAGTCGAGGACGTGCTGCCAGGGGCGGGTCGCATGCGGTGACCGGATGACCAGCGGCTCTCCGGCCGCCAGTGAACGGACCAGATCGGGAATCAGGCGGTCCTCGGACCAGTCGCCGCCGCCGATGACGTTGCCGCCGCGAGCGGTGGCGACCAGGGGAGAGTTCGGATCCTGCAGGAATGCGGTCCGGTAGCTGGCGGCCACCAGCTCGGCGCCGGCTTTGGACGCGCTGTAGGGATCATGGCCGCCCAGGCGGTCCTCTTCGCGGTAGGCCCACGGCCATTCGCGATTCTCGTAGCACTTGTCGGTCGTCACGACAACCGCGGCCCGGACCCCAGGGGTCTGACGGACCGCTTCGAGGACGTGCGCGGTGCCCATCACGTTCGTGGCCCAGGTCGTGACCGGCTCGCGGTAGGAACGGCGCACCAGGGGCTGGGCGGCCAGGTGGAAGACGATCTCGGGTTGGGCGGCGGCGAAAATCCTGCCGACGGCCACCTCGTCTCGCACGTCGTCCCGATTGTCCTCGACTGCGAGGTCCAGCAGCTCCCAGTGGTTCGGCTGGGACGGGGGTGCCAAGGCCAGCCCGCTGACCTCCGCGCCGAGGGCCTTGAGCCACAGGCACAGCCAGCTGCCCTTGAAGCCGGTGTGTCCGGTCACCAGCACCCTGCGCCCCCGGTAGACGGCGCCGAAGTCGTTCAGTTCCAGCATTTCCATGGCGCGGCGCCGCTGTCCCAGAGTTCCTCGAGCAGGTTCTTTTCCCGCAACGTGTCCATCGGCTGCCAGAACCCGAAATGCTCGAACGCCATAAGTTGGCCGTCGGCGGCCAGCCAGCCGAGGGAATCGGCCTCCCAGGAGGTTCGATCCGCCTCAATGTAGTCCAGCGCGGCGGGCGACAGGACGAAGAACCCGCCGTTGATCAAACCCCCGTCGCCAGGTGGTTTCTCGACGAACCGGGTCACCTGATCCCCGGCTCGTTCAATGGCCCCATACCTGCCCGGTGGCCGCACCGCCGTAAGGGTGGCATGCCGGCCGTGCTCTCGGTGGAAGGCGATGCTGGCACTGATGTCGACGTCGCTGAGGCCGTCGCCGTAGGTGAAGCAGAACGCCTCCTCGTCTCGGACGTAAGCCTCGACGCGCTTGAGGCGCCCACCGGTGAGGGTGTCGTCCCCGGTGTCCACCAGCGTGACCCGCCACGGCTCCGCGTGGCGTTCGTGGACTTCCATGGTGTTGTGGCAGATGTCGAAGGTGACATCGGACATGTGCAGGAAGTAGTTGGCGAAGTACTCCTTGATCACGTAGCCCTTGTACCCACAGCAGATGACGAAGTCATGGATGTCATGGTGGGAATACAGCTTCATGATGTGCCACAGGATCGGACGGCCGCCGATCTCCACCATGGGCTTCGGCCGGGTTGAGGTTTCCTCGCTGAGCCGGGTCCCCAAGCCTCCCGCCAGCAACACTGCTTTCATCGACGTGAAATCATGTCACATGGCGGTTCGTCGCAGGGAATCGCTCTCCATCGATGGCTAAGCGGCCTTCGGCTGACGGATTCAGCGCTGACCCCGGCAGGCGGCCTCCATGTCGCCGAGCGCGGCGTACCAGTCGGCCTCGGAGCCGCGCTGCGCGCACAGCAACTCAGCGGCCGCTACGACAACGAACGCATTCTCAATCCCCGCGGTGTCCGAGTGAAGCCCGCGTCCAGCAATGCCTCCACCGCGCTTGCCGCGGAATCCGAGACCTGCAGAATGGGCACGCCGTCCAGTCTCTCCACGAGCAGCCCCGCAACCCGGCCGCGGGCCACGAGTTCGGCCAGTGCGGCAGCCGCCGCGGACTGCGCCTCCGTTTCTGCTGGGAAGGTCAGCAGCGACCGGCCGCCGCGCTCCAGGAACCACACCAGCTCACCGTCGACAAGCACCACCAGGGCGCCGGCCTTGCGGCCCGGCCGGTGGCCGCTGTCGTCCGGCCGCGAAGGCCAGCCCAGAGCGGCGCCGTAGGGGTTAGCAGGATCGGCGGCGGCCAGCACCACGGCCCGGTGGGCTACGGGGGCCCCGGCATCCACGCTGTCGGCGAAGGTTCTCAACCGGTCGACGGTGGCGGCCTGGGCGAACTGGGCGCCGCCGAGGGACTCGACGAAGTAGCCGCGCTGGCAGCGTCCGGCCTCCTCGAAGGCGGAGAGCACCTTGTAGAGGTGGGCGAAGCCGCCGGGAACACCCTCGGCCGTGACGGCAGCCTTGGTGAGTACGCCATGACGGCTCATCAGCGACTCGGCGGTGTGGTGCGCCCGCAGGGTGGAGTCCGGTTCGGGGGACGGCAGCGCCGACCAGCGGCCCGCCACGGCCGGGTCGACCGCGCGGGAACCCGGGGTGGTCAGCGCGTAGCGGGTCAGCCGGGGTGCCCGGCGCTGCCGGTGCGCCGGCGGGCGGCGGCCTCCGCTCAGCAGGGCCCGGACCGGTGCGAACGTATCCCCGGTCACCCAGCCCCCCCAGATCAGCTCCCACAGCGCCGCCTTCACCGCGGCCTCAGCCCCCGGTTCGGCGAGTTGCCGGAAGAAGAACGCGCCGCGGGAGTCCCCGGGGCGGCCCAGTAGGTCGAGTATCGCGCGGTGCGCGTCGCCGAGTTCGATGTCGGCGGGCGCCGCCAGCGTCAGCGGTGCGGTGTCGGCGAGGTGGAACGCCACCCAGCCGTCGTTGCCGGCGATTGTGCCCGCCCCCGACCATGTCACCTCTCCGGAAGCGAGCAGTTCGTCGAGCATGCCGGGCTGGTAGTCGCGGACCCGGGAGGCGAACACCAGGTTCTCCACCGCCGAGGCCGGGACGACCGCACCGGCGAGCTGTTCGATGACGGCGAGCAGGCCGTCGGCGCCGGACAGCGAGCCGGTACCCACCTGCTGCCAGTCGGGCAGGAAGCGTGCGTAGGCGGCGGTGCTGACCGGCTCCACCTGGGCGCGCAGCGCGGCCAGCGACCGGCGGCGCAGGATGCGCAGCACCCCGGCATCGCACCACTGCTCGGGCTCGGTGAACTCGCCGCGAACCAGCCTGCCGTCAGCTGCCATCCGCCCGAGCGCATCGGCAGCCACCCGCAGCCCCAGTCCGAAACGTTCGGCGGCGTGTGCGGTATCGAACGGTCCGCGCGTGCGGGCGTAGCGCGCCAGCAGCTCACCGAGGGGGTCGGCCACCGGCTGGGTGAAGGCGGCCGGCACCCCCATCGGCACCGCCACCCCGACCGCATCCCGGAGCCGGCCGACGTCCTCGATCGCCACCCACCACTGCCGGCCGGCGTAGGACAGCGGCAGCACCCGGCGGTTCTCGTGCAGCCCGTGCAGCCAGGACAGCACATCGGATGCCGTTGACCGCGCGGCGATCTCGTCCTCGGTGAGCGGGCCCAACAGGCGCAGCAGGTCCGCCACGCCCTCGGCGTCGCGGGCCAGCCGGTCCTCAGCGAGGTGCTGTAGCTGCCGTTCGGTGGCGGCGATGACCTCCGGGTCGAGCAGTTCGCGCAGCTCCACCCGGCCCATCAGTTCGGCCAGCAGAGCGGTGTCCAGCGACAGCGCCGCTGCGCGCCGTTCGGCGAGGGGACTGTCGCCCTCGTAGATGAAGGCCCCGACATAGCCGAACAACAGCGATGCGGCGAACGGCGACGGGGTGGCGGTCTCGACCTCCAGCAGCCGCACCCGGCGCCCGGCGATCCCGGCCATCAGGTCGGTCAGCGCCGGAACGTCGTAGACGTCCTGCAGGCATTCCCGGACGGTCTCCAGCACGATCGGGAAGTCCGGGTAGCGGCGCGCGACGTCGAGCAGTCGGGCCGCGCGCTGGCGCTGGTGCCACAGCGGGGAGCGTTTGCCCGGATTGCGTCGCGGTAGCAGCAGCGCCCGGGCCGCGCACTCCCGGAACCGGGAGGCGAACAGCGCTGAACCGCCGACCTGTTCGGTGACGATCGGCTCGATCTCGTTCGGCTCGAAAACGAACAGCTCCGCCCCGGGCGGGGTGTCGCCGTTGTCGGGCAACCGGACGATGATGCCGTCATCGTTGGCGGTCGGCTTCTCATCGATGTCGTAGCGCTCGGCCAGCCGATGACCGACCGCCAGCGCCAGCGGGCCGTGCACCTTCAGGCCGTAGGGGGAGTGCAGGATGATCCGCCAGTCGCCGAGTTCGTCGCGGAACCGCTCGACCATCAGCGTGGTGTCGCTGGGCACCGCGGAGGTGGCCTCGCGCTGCTCGTCGATCAGCCGCCGAAGGTTGTCGGTGGCGAACTCGTCGAAACCGAGGTCCCTGCAGCGGTCGGCGAACGCCTCCCGGTCGAGTCCGGCCAGTTCGCCGGTGAACCGGCCGATCGCCGCGCCCAGTTCGGCGGGCCGGCCGGCGTCGTCGCCACGCCAGAACGGCAACCGGGCCGACTGGCCGGGGGCGGGCACCACGAGCACCCGGTCGTGGGTGATATCGGTGATCCGCCAGCTGGTCGCGCCCAGGGAGATCACGTCCCCGGGCCGGGACTCGTAGACCATTTCCTCGTCGAGTTCGCCGACCCGGGAGGGCTTCTCGGCTTCGGAGGCCAGGTACACGGCGAACAGCCCGCGGTCGGGAATCGCGCCCCCGGAGGTGACGGCCAGCCGCTGCGCTCCCGGGCGGCCGGTCAGCGTTCCGGTGTCGCGGTCATAGACCAGCCGCGGGCGCAGTTCGGCGAAGTCGGTCGACGGGTACTTGCCAGCCAGCAGGTCCAGGGTGGCCTCGAACGCCGCGCGCGGCAGGGTGGCGAACGGCGCGCTGCGGCGCACGGTGTCGAACCACTCGTCGGCGTTGAGCGGGTGCAAAGCGCAGGCCGCGACGGTCTGCTGGGCCAGCACGTCGAGCGGGTTGGCAGGTATCCGCAGGGTCTCGATCGTCGTGCTGCGCATCCGCTGGGCGGTGACCGCGCAGCCGATCAGGTCGGTGCGGTGCTTGGGCAGCAGCACCCCGCGGGAGATCTCGCCGACCTGGTGGCCGGCCCGGCCGACCCGCTGCAGACCGCTGGCCACCGACGGCGGCGCCTCGACCTGGACCACCAGGTCGACCGCGCCCATGTCGATACCCAGTTCCAGGCTGGAGGTCGCCACCACCGCCTTGAGCCGCCCACTCTTGAGGTCCTCCTCCACGCCTGAGCGCTGCTCGCGGGACATCGAGCCGTGGTGGGTGCGGGCCAGCTGTTCATCCTGCCCGGAGCGTTCGGCGTGAATCTCGTTGATGCGGTTGGTGAGCCGCTCAGTCAGCCGCCGGGAGTTGGCGAACACGATCGTGGAGGTGTTCGCCTCGATGAGGTCGACGATCCGGTTCTCCACCTCGGGCCAGATGGTGTTGTTCTCCAGGTTCGTCATGTCCGCGACGGGAACCTGTACGGCCAGTTCGAAGGTCTTGGCGGCGGGCGGGTTGACGATACGCGCCGATCCGGCGGGCAGGAGCGAAGCGACTCGGGGATTGGCACCGCCGCCGGTGAGGAAGCGGGCCACCTCCTCGGCCGGCCGCACCGTGGCCGAGAGCCCGATGCGCTGGGCCGGCCGTTCCAGCATCGCGTCGAGCCGCTCCAGCGACAGCGCCAGGTGGGTGCCGCGTTTGGTGCCCGCCACCGCGTGCACCTCGTCGACGATCACGGTCTGCACCCCGGCCAGCGTCTCGCCGGCCGCGGAGGTCAGCATCAGGAACAGCGACTCAGGCGTGGTGATGAGGATGTCGGGCGGCCGGGCGACGAGCTCGCGGCGCTGGGCGGGTGTGGTGTCCCCGGAGCGCACCCCGACGCTGATCCGTGGGGCGGTCAGGCCGTCGTGCTCGGCGATGCGGGCGATGCCGGCCAGCGGGGTCCGCAGGTTGCGCTCGACGTCGATGGCCAGAGCCTTGAGTGGGGAGATGTAGAGCACCCGGGTGCCGGCTTCGGGTGCGGGCTCGTGGGCCAGCCGGTCGATCGCCCACAGGAACGCCGCCAGCGTCTTTCCCGACCCGGTCGGCGCGATCACCAGGGTGTGCTCGCCGTCGGCGATGGCCTCCCAGGCCTGGGCCTGCGCGGGGGTGGGGGCGGGGAAGGTGCCCTCGAACCAGCGCCGGGTCAGCGGGGAGAAGCGGCCGAGACTCACCCGCCCAGTTCAGCCGGTGATCTCGGCGAAGTCCACCCACAGGTGCCGCGGCCCGCGGAACACCTGGTTGTGCCGGTAGGGCGGGGGGTCCACGACCAGGCGAGGGGCCTTCACCCGGCGCAGGAAAACCTCCAGGGCGGCGTTGATCTCCAGCCGGGCCAGCGGCCCCCCGAAGCAGGTGTGGATCCCGCTGCCGAAACCCAGGTGTTCGTTGTCCTCCCGCATCGGGTCGAAGCGGTCCGGGTCGGGGAACTTGCGAGGGTCGCGGTTGGCCGCGCCCCACACCAGGAACACCGCCGAACCCGCCGGGATCCGGGTCCCGCCGATCTCGATGTCCGCAGTGGCCCACCGGCTCGGGAAGAACTGCACCGAGCCCTGCAGTCGCTGCACCTCCTCGACGGTGCGCGGGATCAATTCCGGGTTGTCCCGCACCAGATCCCACGATCCCGGGTTGCGCAGCAGCGTCATGATGCAGTTGCTGATGGTGTTCACCGTCGAGTCGTGCCCGGCGATCATCAGAAGCAGCGCGTTGGCCTCGGCCACCGGCTTGGATACCGGGCCGTCCGGTCCGTCGTCGTGCAGCGCCGCCGACAGCAGGCCGGGTCCGGGCTCGCGGTCCAGCCGTTCGACCAGATCGTGCACCCAGACGCCCAGCTCGGCCATACTGGCGGCCGCCCTGGCGGCGGCGGCTTGGCCCTCTGCGGTGCGGGCCTCCGGGCCGACGTCGGCGCCCTGCATGAAATCCATCACCCAGCCGTGAAACCGCGGTTCGTCGGCGATCGGTGCGCCCATCACCCGGAAGATCACCGACACCGGGATCGGGTAGGAGAAGTCCTCGACGACATCCATGCGATTCGAGCCGCTTTCCGAGGCCCTTTCAGCGACCTTGTCCAGCAGCGAGTTCGCCAGGTCGACGACCATGGCCTCCATGCTCGGTATCAGGTCGGGGGTGTGGGGTGGGCCGAAGTGCCGCATGAACTGACGGCGCATGGTGTCGTGTTCGGGCGGGTCGGAGACCAGCATGCTCCAGTCCCGGGCCTGGGCCGCCTCGACCGGGTCGAGTCGGGTGGCGTCGGCCTGGGCCTGCTGCTCGCCGAACAACCCCGACGGGCTGCGGCTCATATCGGAGCTGATCCGCGGATCATGCGCCAGCGCAAGGGCTTCCGGGTAGCCGGTGACCACAAAGGTCTTCTCTGAGACCTTGGCCACCGGGGTCTTGCGCAGTTCCTCGTAGAACGGATACGGGTTGGGGCGGTTGGCGAACTTCATCGCCTCGGCCCAGGCGGTTGCGGCGTCCATCAGCGGGCTCCCTGAGTCGTCAGTGGCTGCGCGGCCGGTACTCGGCGTTGCGGTCGGTCGGGTCGTGTCCGGTGAGCACCACGTCGGGGTTGCCGGAAGGCTCACGGGGGTCAGGGAAGCGGGCCGGCATCACCCCGGAGTAGGCGGAAGTGTCGACCGGCCGGTCATAGCCGGGCGGGGGAGGCGGGAAGGGGGCGGACTTCTCGATCAGTTCGGCGTAATACGGCAGCCACTTGCCGTGGTTGAACGTCACCGCACCGACGATGCGCCCGTTCTTTCCGTAGGCGGCGGCGAACCGGCGGTCCTTCGGGGAGCCCTGGGTGAAGACGATC
This sequence comes from uncultured Mycobacterium sp., assembly GCA_964447215.1. Classification (GTDB taxonomy): domain Bacteria; phylum Actinomycetota; class Actinomycetes; order Mycobacteriales; family Mycobacteriaceae; genus Mycobacterium. Next base: position 2,605 of record CAYURT010000068.1, on the reverse strand, counting down.
TCGTCACCGAAGGAGCACACCCCGACACTTTTGATGTTCACCCCGAACTGCCCGGACCAGAACGACGGCAACGGCAGGTGCGCGCGGCGGCCGACCTCCAGATGCAGCATGTTGTTGGCGGCGACCTCGGCGCCGGACACCGCGTTGTCCCAGTGCTCCAGAGCCAGGTACTCGTAGCCGTAGAGCACGTGCGGGGCGCGGGCCACGTCACCGGCGACGAAGATGTGGTCGGTCACCACCCCGTTGATGTCGAAGGCCCGGCAGCCGGCGTCGCAGCCCACCCCCCAGGGCCCGGCGGCCAGACCCGATCCCTCCAGCCACTCCACGTTGCGGACCGAGCCCAGTGAGGGGATCACCACGTCGGCCTCCAGCACCGTGCCGTCGGACAGTGTCGCGGAACGCACGTGGCCAGTCTCGTCGCCGTGCAGCGACGCCACCGACACCCCGGTGCGAAGGTCCACCCCGGCATCGCGCATCATGCCGGCGGCGATCTCGCTGACCACGCCGCCCAGCGCCCCCTTGAGTGGACCGCTGCCCCGTTCGGTCACCGTCACCGCCAGATCCAGGTCCCGGCAGACTGAGGCGATCTCCGAGCCGACGAACCCCGATCCGATGATCAGCACCCGGCGTGGGCCGGCCCGCAGCGCCGCGGACAGCCCGGCGGCGTCTTCCACCGTCCGTACGGTGAACACGCCCTGCAGGGCGGCCTCCGCCGGGTTGGGCCAGGGCCTGGCCCGGGTTCCGGTGGCGATCAGCAGCCGGTCGTACTCGACCGCTTCGCCGTTGCCCAGTTTGACCAGGTGGTTGATCCGGTCCAGCGCGACTGCCGCCACGCCCAGCTTCCAGTCGGCATCCACTCGGCGCAGCCGCGGCAGCTTGGTGTGGTCGGCGGGAACCCAGCCCTTGAGCACCTGCTTGGACAGCGGTGGCCGGTCATAGGGTTCGTGGGCCTCGTCGCCGATGATCGTCAGCGAACCCTCGAAACCCTTGTCCCGCAACGCCTCGGCCGCGCGCAGGCCGGCAAGGGAGGCGCCGACGATGACGATGCTGCCCTCGGCGCGGAACTTGGCGAGGATCTCGTCGAAGGAGTATTTGCCGCTCACAGGGTATCCCGGTCGGCTGGCGGGTCGAGTTCGACGATGATGGCCTGTACCGGGCAGGATGCTGCCGCCCGCAGTACGTGCTGGCGCTGCGATTCATCCGGATTCGGGTCATAGGCCAGGGCCTCCTCGCCGAGGAGTTGGAGGACCCGGGGGGCCAGCGGAACGCACTGCGCGTAGCCCTGGCACTTGTTGAGATCGACAACCAGTCGCATGGGTTCCCACAGTAGTGCGAATAGTCTCCGGGTATGCCCGACATCCGCCCGTTCCGCATCCAGGTTCCCGATGAGGACCTCGCCGACCTGCGCGACCGGCTGCGCCGCACGCGCTGGCCGGAACGTGAATGCGTGGACGACTGGTCCCAGGGAATCCCGCTGGACTACACCCGCGAACTGGCCGGCTACTGGGCCGAACAGTACGACTGGCGCGAACGGGAGGCCCGGCTGAACTCCTTCCCGCAGTTCGTCACCGAGATCGACGGGCTGGATATCCATTTCATCCACCAGCGCAGTGCCGACCCCGACGCGCTGCCGCTGGTGATCACCCACGGCTGGCCGGGTTCGATCGTGGAGTTCACCAAGGTGATCAGACCGCTGGCCGAGGATTTCCACGTGGTTTGTCCATCCCTACCGGGCTACGGCTTCTCCGCCAAGCCAGCCGCCCCGGGCTGGGGCGTCGAGAGGATCGCCGCGGCCTGGGACACCCTGATGCGGCGGCTGGGCTACGACCGCTACGGCGCCCAGGGCGGGGACTGGGGCGCTGTGGTCACCACCGCGATCGGGCGGAACGGCGGGGGATGCGTCGGGATCCACACCAACATGCCGTTGGGCAGGCCTCCGGGCACTCTGGGCGACCCGACACCGGAGGAGTCCGACGCACTGGCGGCGCTGTCCCACTACCAGCAGTGGGACTCCGGCTACTCCAAACAACAGTCCACCCGGCCGCAGACGCTGGGATACGGCCTGGCCGACTCCCCGGCCGGGCAACTGGCCTGGATCATGGAGAAGTTCTGGGCCTGGACCGACTGTGACGGCCACCCGGAGAACGTGCTGGGCCGCGATGAACTTCTCGACAACGTGATGACGTATTGGGCCCCCAACTCGGCGACCTCCTCGGCCCGGCTGTACTGGGAGAGCTTCACCAGGATGGGCGCCGGCCGCGTCGAGGTCCCCACCGGAGTAGCCAGTTTCCCCAAGGAGATCCTCAAGGCTCCGCGCACTTGGTGTGAGGGCGGCTACAACATCGTGCGGTGGACGGAGATGCCGCGGGGCGGGCACTTCGCGGCCTTCGAACAGCCCGGGCTGTTCGTCGAGGACGTGCGGGCGTTCTTCCGTGACATACTGGCGCGGCCGTGAACCCGTCGACCCCTTCCCCGCCGGTCCTGAGCATCTGCGTGCCCACCTTCAACCGGGCGCGTTATCTCGACTCACTGCTCGCCGACCTCAGCGCGAATATCGGGGAACTCGGGCACTCCTACGAACTGCTGATCGGGGACAACGCCTCCG
>CAYURT010000067.1:0-15728 GCA_964447215.1 uncultured Mycobacterium sp. | reverse complement strand
ACCGGGACGGTGACGGCCTGGAAGGCGATGCCCGGCAGGCCCATCGCGTTCATCGTCGCGGCCACCGCCGTCGCATCCAGCCACGGCGCCCCGATCTGCTCGAAGGGCCGGTCGGTGCCGCGGCCCTCCGAGATGTTGGTGCCCTCGAAGTACACCGTGCCGGGGTAACTCGCGACGGCCGCCAGCGACCGGAGGTTGGGTGACGGGTTCACCCAGGGCAGACCCGTCTGGTCGAACCACTGCGCGCGGCGCCACCCTTGGGCCGGAACGACGGTCAGGTCCGCGCCGATCCCCTGTTGGGTGTTGAACAGCGTGGCCAGTTCGCCGACGGTCATGCCGTGCCGGGCGGGGATGGGGTACATGCCGATGAACGACGCGAACGCCGGGTTCAGCAGGGCGCCTTCCACGATCTGGCCGCCGATCGGGTTCGGCCGGTCCAAAACGACGAACGGGATGCCCTTGCGTGCGGCGGCCTGCATCGACAGCGCCATGGTCGACACATAGGTCCAGGTGCGGCCGCCGACCTCCTGAAGGTCATAGACCAGGACGTCGACATCCTTGAGCATCGCCGGCGTCGGGCTGTGCCCTTGCGCCCCATACAGGGAGTAGACCGGCACGCCGGTCTTCGCGTCGATGGCGTCACCGACGGTGACACCCGCCTCGGCGGTGCCACGGATACCGTGTTCCGGGGCCAGCAGGGCCACCAAAGTCAGGTCGTCGCTGGCGGCGATCAGATCGATATCCGAGGTGCCTGACCGGTCGATGCCGGTGTTGTTGGTGATCAACCCGACCCGTTTGCCGCGCAGGCCATCAGGCACGTCAGCCAGGAAGACCTCGATGCCCGGAACCACGCCGGCGGAGGCCGGAGCCGCCGACACCGGTGCCGGCACGCCGCACAACACCATGACGCACGCCAGGAAAACGCTCAGCGCCAGAAGGTGGCCGGACCGTGCGACGGGCATCCGCGAAATATAGTCGCTTGCCGGGTGCGGTCGGCCGGCCAGGTCGTCGGTGCTATCAGCCACGCCTGCCGGCCGTGACACCGCGACGGCAAGGCCCTGCCGGCTGATCACCCCCCGACTCGGGCAGGGGTAGCGGCAACCATCTCGTGCGGCATTGCCGGCGTTCCCGGTCGCTCCCCGGCACGTTCTGGGATCATGGCGGCTGAGGACAGACGCCGGCCTCAGGCGCCTGGCGCTGACCGAACCCGGCAACGCGACGCGAGGGACGAATGAGTTCAGTGCTGATGACCGGGTTCCCGGGTTTCCTCGGATCTGCCCTGCTGCCCGGGATCCTCGACAAGCGGGACGGCGCCCGGGTCATCTGCGTCGTACAGGCCCGGCACATGGACACCGCGAAGGCCAGACTGGCCGAGATCCAGGGGGCCCATCCCCACACCGTCGACCGGGTCCAGCTCGTCGAGGGTGACATCACCAAGCCGGGCCTCGGGCTTCCCGAGTCCGTCGCGGTGGATGACGTCGACGAGGTCTGGCACCTGGCTGCCGTTTACGACCTGTCCGTACCTGAGGACGTCGCCAAGCAGGTCAACATCGGTGGCACCGCTCACGTCCTGAAGTTCTGCCGCGAGCGCTCGAACTTTCGCCGACTGCAGTACGTGAGCACCTGCTACGTCTCCGGCGCCTACGACGGCGAGTTCACCGAGGACATGCTCGAGGCGGGCCAGAAGTTCCAAAACCACTACGAAGAAACCAAATACGAAGCCGAGCGACTCGTGCGGGCGGCCATCGCTGAGGGGCTGCCGGCGACCATCTACCGGCCCGGCATCGTCGTTGGGGACTCGCGCACCGGTGAAACCCAGAAATACGACGGGCCCTACTTCGTCGCCGACTACATGAAGCGTTTGCCCGCGGTGGCGTTCCTGCCGAACGTCGACAAGTCGGTCATGGCATCGCTGGTTCCGCGGGACTATGTCATCGCCGCCATGGACGCCCTGAGCGTCCTGGATCGTTCGGAGGGCAGGACCTACCAGTTGACCGACCCCGATCCGCCATCGGCCCGCGAGGTGGCTGAGATATTCGGCAAACACCTCGGCAGGAGGCTGGTCTGGCTGCCGATCCCGGTCTCGGTCGTGCGGGGTCTGCTCGACACCGTTCCCGGGATGGAACTGCTCACGGGTCTGCCTGCGGAGACCCTGGATTATTTCGCGTTCCCCACCACCTACGGCACGGCGCACGCGACGGCTGACCTCGACGGCACCGGGGTCTCCTGTCCGCGTTTCCGCGATTACGCCGACACGTTGCTCGATTTCATGGCGGCCCACCCTGAGTTCGACTCGCAGGCGATGGTCTGAAGCCAGATGGCCGAACGCAGCCGATCGCTGGTCGTCAACATCAGCCTCAGCGGCCCCGGGCGGGACTACGACAGGTCCGTGGAGTTCCTGGGACGAGACTTCCGACTCGTCAGAGTGGGAACAGGCGGCAGCGTCAAACGGGCGATAGAAGAACTGCGCAAGTGGTCCGGTGACGCCGCGGCCGTCGGGATCAGCGGAGTCCACGACGCGCAGGTCACCGGAACCCTGAAGGGGGACCCGGGAAAGCTGAGGAAGGCTGCGGACAAGACCGCCGGGTCGTCGGTCACCGATGGTCATCGGTTGCGTAACGTTCTGCAGGAGTGGACCATCCGGCATCTGGCCGGTGAGATGCCCGGCTATTTCTCGAATGCGAGAGTGGTCGTGCTCGGCGGGCGCAATCACTACCGCTCCACCCGGGTGCTCTCGGAGAGCACGGCGAACCTCAGCTTCGCCGACCCCGCCGTGGAGTACGGCCTCGATGACATTCACACTCCGTTCGAGGTCTTCGAGCGCATGGTGTCCGCCTCGGGTTGGCTCCTCCAGAGGTTGCCCTCCACGGTGGTGTCGGCCGCCACCGCCCCGGCCCGGTTTGTCCTCGACTCCCGAGTGCGCAAGGCCCTGCAGGACTGCGACGTCGTGGTGGCCACGTTCCCCGAACTCGCTCAGTTCGAGTTGGACGACCTCAAGGGTAAGACCCTGATTTCGACCTCTGTCGGCTCCGAGCGGCTGAACAGCCTGCGGGAGCGCGGTATTGACCTGATCCTCGACGACGTGCCGCAGCCTTTCGACGACGTGGTCGTCAACGAGGCGACGCTTGAGGCGCTGATGCTGGTGGCCGGCGAAGCCGAGGAGTCGCGCCTGTCCGACGACGACCTGCTCGAGATGATCCAGTCGGCGGAACTGCAGCCGAGGATCCTCTACCCGAGCGGGTTCAAGCGAAGGTCGCGGTTCGCCTTCGTGATCCACCCGCTGTCCCAGGAGTACTTCCGCAACGTCAAGGCGCTCGATGCCGTCGCCGACGTGGCGCCGGGAATCCTGATGGACGGTGTGGAGAAGCTGATGGCGCACGCACCGCCGTTCGTCTACAGCCATGTCACCGGGATCGCCTCGCCGACGGGCGCTGAGGTCGAAGGCTGGCTTATCACCGTCGGCGGCACGCCCAAGGAACTGATGGCGCACGATCCCGAATTCACCTACTCACGGCTGCTGGCAGCGGCCGACATGGCCCAGAAGATGGGCGCCCAGATCATGGGTCTCGGCGCGTTCACTAAGGTCGTCGGGGACGCCGGGGTCACCGTGGCCAAGCGGGCATCGCTTCCCATCACCACGGGAAACTCCTACAGCGCCTCGGGTGCCCTGTGGGCCGCCCACGACGCGGTTCGGCGACTCGGCATCGCCGAAGTGGACAAGAAGGGCCACATCAAGGGCAAGGCGATGGTGGTCGGCGCGACCGGCGCCATCGGTTCGGTGTGTGCGCGACTACTCGCCATGGCCGCCGACGAGCTGTGGCTGGTCTCCATCGAACCGGCCAAGCTTCTGGCGCTGAAAGAGGATATCGAGCGGGAGAATCCCCGGGCGGTGATTCATGTGGCTGCCGGCGCCGACGAGCACATCGCCGACATGGATGTCATCGTCACGGCCACCTCGGGAGCCGGCAAGAAGGTGCTCGACATCATGAAGGTCAAGCCCGGTGCGGTCATCACCGACGTCGCCCGGCCGCTCGACCTTTCGGCCGAGGACGTCGCCAAGCGGCCCGATGTGCTGGTCATCGAGTCCGGGGAGATCGAACTGCCCGGCGATCCGCAGATGAAGGGAATCGGGCTGCCCAGGGGCGTTGCCTACGCCTGTCTCGCCGAGACCATCGTCTTGGCGCTCGAGGGCCGCTACGAGACGTTCACCGTCGGGCGCAACATCGAGTGGGAGAAGGTCAAGGAGATCTATCGGCTCGGACTCAAGCACGGTATGAAACTCGCTGCGATCTCCGGGATCAACGGGGTCTACACCGACGACGACCTCGCCAGGATCCGAAAGCTGGCGCTGGCCAAACGGCAGGAATCCGCGGCTGGGAATCCTGATCGCGGCTGACCTCCCGCGCACCTTCGGTCCGGGGGATTACGCCTGCAGGGGCACGATCCCATCGAACCGGAATCGGGCCACCAGTCGTGGGCCGGGGGCCTGCTCCTGGGCGCTTTCCCGGCTCCCGTCGGTCAGGAGCATGGTGATGTCGAGGAACTGGTCGACCTGGTCGGCCTGATCCACCTCGGTCACATCCAGTTTGGTGAGCACCAGCCCGCCGTCGCCGGTGGCTCCCTGGTGGAGTAGCTCGACATCGGACCAGTCCTCGACGATCGCCTTCATCGCATAGAGGTCGCCGGGGGCGGGAACCCGCCCGACGAAGTCATCACCGTCCGCGGTGCTTACCACTGTCGCCGCCGCAGCGCCCGGGACATTCGAATCCCGGCCGGTCAGCGCCCGGAATATGTTGATGACACCGAAGGTGAGTCCGAGCACCACCGTGGCGCCGATGCCGACCACGCCGCCGATGGCGGCCCCGATGATGTTCTGGCCGAACAGCGAACCGATTCCCTGACCGATGGCGAAGCCGATCACCCGCGGCATCTGCGGGTCGTCGAGGACAAGGTCGATGGCGACCCTGGGCAGTTGGCCGGCCGGTGTCCCGGTGAGGGCGTCGATGCCGAGTTGGCTGATCAGTGGCCAGGAGTCCTGATCGGCCAGGAAAGCCACCACGGTGCCTTCGGTCACCTGCCCGACGAGGTTCTGCAGGAACCGGTTCCGGATCCCCAACTCGGCGACGACGATCTGTCGCGCGGCCTCACCGAAGGCTGTGCGGTCATCCACGTTGCCCAGCACCTCCCCGACGACCTGCGGTACCGCAACCCCGAGGGCGGCGCGGTAGTCCGGGCTGGATTCCAGTGTCGCCAGGGCGTTCTGCAGAGCCTGCGAGGTTTCCGTCCCGTCCAGCACCTGGTCGGCGAACTGGTTGATGGTGTCGGTCAGGGTCGTGGTGAAACCGGGGTAGCCCAGAACCTCGGTCACCGCCGCACCGAGTGCCGTGGCGATGTTGTCGACCACGGTGGTGTCGGCCAGCAGTTCGGCCACGGCGGGACCCACCGCGCTGCCGAGCTGCTGTTCGATCTCGCTGCGGACCGCCGGATCATCGGCGAGTTGTTCGACCAGCGTGGTGACGACCTCACCCGCCGCCTGCTGAACGGCAGGGTCGCTCAACACGTCGGTGTCGAGCAGGTTCAGGGTGTCGGCGATCGTCGCCTCCAGCGCCGGCCGGACCGCCGTCAGCAGCCGCTGCTCGATTTCGGGCAGCACGGCCGGCAGGGCTCCGGCGATTTCCGCCGCGGCGATCTGGCCGGCCGCCTCGGCCAGGGCGGTGTCGACCCCCGGCTTGCTGAAGAGGTCGGGCAGTGCCGCGCCGATGACCGCGCCGAGTCCGGTCGCCACGTCGGGGACGGCCAGGAACTGCTGGACCGCGTCGCCGACGTCCTGGCCCACCACCGCGCCGAAGGCCCCGCCGCCGAGAGCGTCGGAAACCGTTGTCGCAACCTGCGCGCCGACCGCCTGCTGGACCACAGTCGACTCGATCAGGTTGGTGGTCAGGGTGCCCAGCGTCGTGCCCACGTCCTGCCACAGTTGGGTGTCGTCGAGCAGTTTGGTGGCCGCGTCGTAGACGGCCAGGTCGGCTCCCACCTGGATGTTGGGGCTGGACCGCAGTGCGGCTTCGGCCGCGGCCAGGGCGAGCACCCAGTTGAAGCCTTCCCCGGGTGGGGTGGTCAGCGCGCTGAGAGCCAGCTCGTCGGCGACGATGGCGAAGGTCGGGACCACCCCCGGGGCGCCGAAGAAGTCCCCGAAGAGGGTGTTGACGGCGCCGATGAGTGCCTGGCCGACCTCGGGATCGCGCATCAGCGACACCACGGCGTCGCCGACCTGGGCGCCGACCACCTGACCGAGGTCGCCGCCGCCGACCAAGACCGAAACCTGTGCGGCGACCACGCCGTAGGCCGCGTCCTGGATGGCCGTATCGGCGAGCACGTTGGTGACCAGGGATGAGAACTCGCCGTCGACGGCTTGCCACAGCGTGGCGTCGGTGAGCAGTTCGGTGACCGCGTCGCCGACCGCGCGTTGCACCCCGGTGTCGACCGCGGGGTTGGTGCGCAGTTTCTCCTGAATGGCCGGACCCACTTCGTCGAGGTTTCCGGCCACCGCGGCCATGGCCAGATCGCCGGCGGCGCTGGACAGCGCCTCCACCACTCCGTTGGTCCCGAAGAAGTCACCGAACACCGTGTTGACCAACTCGACGAGGGTGTCACCGACCACCGGGTCGCGCATCAGGTTCTCGACGGCGTCCCCGACCTGGGCGCCGACCGCCGCGCCAAGGCCGCCGAGGTCGCCACCGCCGAGCAGTGCGGCGACCTGGGCGGCGACCGCCTCGCCGACGGCGTCCTCGAGGGGCTGGTCGGCGAGCGCCTCGCCGATCAGGGTCGCGACCTGAGCGTCGACGGCTCCCCACAGGTTGGTGTCGTTGAGCAGTTCGGCCACCGTCTCGTAGATGGCCAGATCCACCCCTTCGAGGATGTAGGGGCTGGAGCGCAGTTCGGCTTCGGCCGAGGCCAGGGCGAGTACCCAGTTGAAGCCCTCCCACGGTGGGGTGGTCAGCGCCTCGAGGGCCAGCTGCTGGGCGACGATGGAGAAGGACGGCACCACTCCCGGGGTCGTGAAGAAGTCCCCGACGAGGGTGTTGACCACGTCGATCAGCGCCTGGCTGACGACCTGGTCGTTCATCAGCGCCACTGCCGCGTCGCCGATCTGGCCGGCCAGCTCCTGGGCCACCGCAGTGCCGCCGAGCTGGTCGAAGACCGTGGCGTACACGCTGTCGTAGACCGCGGCCTGAACGGGCGCGTCCTTGAGGATCTCCTCGATCAGGGTGGCGACCTGGCCGTCGACGGCCTGCCACAGGTCGGTGTCGGTGAGGAACTCGGTGACCGCGTCGCCGACGGCCCGCTGCACCCCGGTCTCTACCGGCGGGCTGGTGCGCAACGCCTCCTGAATCACCGGGCTCACCTCGGCGTAGGTGCCCGCCACCGCCGCGGCGGCCAGATCGCCGGCGGCGTTGGACAGCGCCGCCACCACCCCGGCCGTGCCGAAGAAGTCACTCAGGACTGTGTTGACCAACTCGATCACCGCGTCGCTGACCGCGTCGGACTTCATCAGGGCGACGACGGCGTCTCCGACCTGGGCGCCGACCGTCGCGCCGATGCCGCCGATTTCACCGCCGCCGAGAGCGGCGGCGACCTGGGCGGCGACCGCCGCGCCGACGGCGGCTTGGACGGGCGCGTCGCCGAGGATCTCGTCGACCAGGGTCACGAACTGGCCGTCGACGGCCTGCCACAGGTCGGTGTCATCGAGCAGTTCGTACACCGCGGCGGTCACGGTGATCTTCGCGCCGTTCTGGATGGCGGTGTCGGCCCGCAGTTGGGCTTCGGCCCCGGCCAGGGCGAGTTCCCAGTTGAAGCCCTCCCACGGCGGTGTGGTCAGCGCGCCAAGCGCCAGTCCTTCGGCCACGGTGGCGAAGGCCGGAACAACGCCCTGGGCCCTGAAGAAGTCCCCGACGAGGGTGTCGAACAATTCGATCAGCGCCTCGGCGACGACTTGATCCTGCATCAGAGCCACTGCGGCAGCGCCGAACTGGGCGCCGACCGTCTCGCCGAGGTCGCCGCCACCGAGAGCGGTGGAGACCAGGTCGGCCACCTGCGCGGCCACGGCAGCCTGAACGGGCGGGTCGGCGAGGATCTCCTCGATCAGGGTGGCGACCTCGCCGTCGACGGCCTGCCACAGGTCGGTGTCGGTGAGGAATTCGGTGACCGCGTCGCCGACGGCGCGCTGCACCCCGGTGTCGATCGCTGGATTGGTCCGCAGTTCTTCCTGCACACGCTGGCTCACCTCGGGGTAGGTGCCCGCCACCGCCGCGGCGGCCAGTTCGCCGGCGGCGTTGGACAGCGCCGGCACCACACCCTCGGTGGTGAAGAAGTCGTAGGTCACCGTGTCGAACAGCTCGATCAGTGCGCCGCTGAGGGCCGGGTTGGTCATCAGGTCGACGACGGCCTCGCCGACCTGCGCCCCGACCAGCATCCCGACGCCCCCGCCGCCGAGCAGAGCGGAGACCTGCGCGGCCACCGCATCGTAGACCGCGTCCTGGACGGGCTGGTCGGCCAGGATCTCATCGATGAGGGTGACGACCTGGCCGTCGACGGCCTGCCACACGGCAGCGTCGTCGAGCAGTTCGGTCACCGCGGCGGCGACCGAGGTCTGCACGGCCTGCTGGATGTCGGTGTTGGCGCGGAGTTCGTCCTCGGCGGCTTGCAGGGCGAGCACCAGGTTGCCGGTGACCAGTGCCGACACGGCCAGTTCCCCGGCGGCATCACCGAAGGCGGCGGCAACCCCCGGCGAGCGCAGGAAGTCCCCGATCAGCGTGTCGACCACCGCGATCAGGGCGCCGTTGACCACCGGATCGGTGATCAGATCCAGCACCGCGGTACCGACCTGGGCTCCCACCAGGTCGCCGAGATCACCACCGCCGAGCAGCGTGGAGACCTGATTGGCCACCTGCGTGCTGATTTCCTGCTGGACCTGCGGATCCTCGATCAGGCTGGTGGCCAGCGCCACCACCGCGGCATCCAGCGCATCGGCCAGCGCGGGATTGCTGATCAGCTCGGTCACCGCGTCGCCGACGGCGCGCTGGATGCCGGCGTCGATGGCCGGGTCGACGCGCAGTTGCTGCTGCACCTCGGGGAGAACCTCGTCGAGATTCCCGGCCACCGCCGCCTTGGCCAGAATCCCGGCGGCGTTGGACAGCGTCTCCACCACTCCGTCGGTGGTGAAGAAGTCGAACGTGACGGTGTCGACCACCTCGGTGAGCAACTGGCCGATGTCGGGAGACCTCATCAGGGCCACCACGGCCTCGCCGATCGGTGTACCCAGGGGCCCGAGGGGTCCGTCCTCGAAGAAGGTGAGGACGGCGTCCTGGACGTCCTGGTTGCCGAGCAAACCGGAAAGCAGCTCCACCAACGTCGCGTCGACCGCGGTCCACACACCGGTGTTGTTCAGCAGCTGCGCCACCGAGGTGGTGACGGCCGTCTGCACCCCTTGCTGGATGCTGGCGTTGGCCCGCAGCGCCGCGGTCACATCCTTCAGCGCCTGGTCCAGCGTCCCGGTCAGGGCCGCGGAGGTCAGGGTTCCGGCTGCCGTCGCCAGCGCGGGTACCACCCCCGGCGCGTCGAGGACGCCGATCAGCACGCCGTTCACCAGCGTGGTCAGGGCGCCGCTGATCACCGGCTGGCTGAGCAGGCCGGTCACCGCGGCCGCGACCTGAGCACTCACGACCGTGCCCAGCGGGCCGGGCAGCAGCGTGGTCACCGTCTTGGCAATCTCCTCGCCGATCAGGGCCTCGACTCCCGGGTTGCTCAGCGCTCCGGGGATCACCTCGGCGATGAAGGAACTCAGCCCCGCTTTGACGGCTGCGGCGTTGTCCTGGTTGAACAGGGCGTTCACCAGCCCGGCGACTGCGAGGCCGGACGGGCCCGCGAGTGCTTCCCCCAGGGGCGGCAGGTCGGGGTAGGGCAGCGGCTTGGTTCCGTCGGCACCCTGTAGGAACCCGAATAGAGCGTTGACCGTGAAGTCGGCCAGGGTGGTGGGGATGTTCTGGCCGGGGGCGTTGACGAGGGTGCCCAGGGCGGCCCCCGCCTCGGTGGCGACGATGTCGCCGATGCTGCCGAACAGGTTCTGCGCCGCGGTGCCGATGGTCGCTGCCAGCGCGGCCGTCCCGATGTTGTCCGGGCCCAGCACGAGTTCGGCGGCCGTCTGGCCCAGATAGCTGGAGACCGCGGTGCTGGGAACCTGCGGCGCCCCGTCCCATGTCGGGCTCGCCTGCCCCAGCAGCACCTCGATCGAGTCGGTGACGGCGGCTTCCAGATCCTGCTGAACGGTGGGATCACTGAACAACGAAGTCAGAGCGGTGGCCCCTGCCTGGGTGTTCCACTTGTCCAGGATGTAGTCGTTGATGGACTTGCCAACGATGAGGTACTTCGTCGCGAGGTCGAACACCTGGCCGTCGGTGGTCGGAACACCCAGTGTTTTGAGGAACGGGGCGAACGCGGTCGCGACCTCGAGGTTGCCGAACGACTTCTCGACGAAGACGGCCACCGTGTTGCCGATGGTGTTCGCGACGTCCTCGGGAACCGCCGCGGTCGGCGCGCCGATGAGCGTGAGCTGGGAGGCGACGGTCTGCGAGATGAACGTGAGCACATTGGGCTGGGTGACCAGGTTGACAACCTGCTGCCCCACGACCTCGTCGGAAGCGTTGCCGGCGAGCGCGTCGATCACGTTGAAGGCATACATCCCGATGGTGTTGGCGACCGAGGTCGTGGTCTCCCCGGGCGGGTAGGGGCACCCGGCTTTGACGCACGTGAGGGCCGGACCCGATGTCGGGAGGGCCGTCTCGATGGTCTTGGAGAGCTGGTTGACAATGAGGGGTCTGGTTTGGACCGTCCCTAAAAAGCCTAGGTTGACCTCGATCAGTTGCTTGCACACCGCGTTATCGCAGTCCGGCGCTTCCGGATACGCCTGCCCGTCGTAGGTGACGGTGAAGTCCTGAGTGCTGGACACCTTGGTGGCGGGTGTGATTGAGCTCCCCGACGCGATGTACAGCGTGATCTTTCCGGTGGTGGCACCGTCCGGGACGGCCACCGTGATCTCGGTATCGGAGACCCGGGTGAAGTCGGGATAGTTGACCTTTCCGTTTCCGAAGTCGATCTCCTTGATGAGGCCCTTGGTCGTGCCCGCGGGCGGGAAACCCGCGCCGGTGATCGTCACGGTGTCGCCGACGACGCCCGATCCGGGGCTGAACGAGGTGATCGCGGGCGCGACGACCGTGAAGTTCTGGCTGCTGGAGACTTTTGTGGGAGAGACAAGCCCAGAAGCTATTTCCAGCGTGATTTTCCCGGTGGTCGCGCCGCCCGGAACTGTCACCGTGATCTCGGTGTCGGAGACCCGGGTGAAGTCGGTGGTCGAGCCGCTGCCGATATCGATCTGCTTGAGTTGGCCTTTGGACGTTCCCTTGACCGGGAAATCCACCCCGGTGATCGTGACGGTGTCGCCGACGACGCCCGATCCGGGGCTGAACGAGGTGATCGACGCTGTGGTCGCCGTGAGGTCCTCGCTCCCGTCGGTGGCGGTGGCGTCAGCGGAGGGATCGACCGGCGCGCCGGTGTCCTCGGCCGCCGCCGGGGCCACCTCGGGGCTCGCGCCGGTCAGTTCGTCCCGGCGGGCCACGGCCGCGGCGGCCCAGGCCAGCGTCGCGGCGGCGGGTAGGCCGCCGTTGTTCCCTCCCAGTGCGTCCAGCAGGCCCACCTCGGACTCCGACAGCGCGGCGGCCGGTGCGGCGGCGGTCATCGACGGCGCCCCGTCGACCGCCGGGGCCGTGGTCTGCGGAGGAGCCGTGAGTTCAGGTGCCGGCGCGGCGTCGGGAACCGCCCCGGAACCCGGCGCCGCGAACAGCAGGTCACCGATCAACGACGCCACCGACTGCTGCAGGAGGCCGGTCAGGCCACCCGGGGTGAGCAGCGCGCCGAGCGGTGACGAGGTGTTCACCGAGGTTTGGCCGCCAAGGCGCGCGGACAGGCCCGCGTCGGTTCCCTGCGGGACCGTCACCGCGGCACCGGATCGCAGACCGGTCGACGCCCGGCGTCCCGGGTTGGCGCTGCGGCGACTCGAGTCGCCCGCCGGCGCCGCCGCGGTGGGAACCTCAACCGCCTGCGCGGGCGAGGGGGAGTCCACTGAGCGGGCAGCGGACCCGGTGCGGCGCTCGCCGCTCCGCGGCGCGCGGCTTGAGGACTCCGAATCCCCCGAACGGGCCGCCCCGCGGCCGGCCCCGCTGTCGTCACCGGTATCCGCGGCGGCGACCCCACCGACGCCGGCGACCGCGGCGCCCACCCCGAGCGCGACCGCCAGTGCTCCGACCCGGCCGACATAGTCGGTCGAGCGCGCCGAAGGGAACGCCCCCCGGCTCTCCGGCCGGCCGGCGAACAACCACGTGACCCCAAGCAGAGGGCGCTGTCGGCCGACGTTGCTGCGATGGCGCGGCCCGGGGCGAGATGACCGCAGAGCGGGTGTGTTATCCGCGCACATGAGAACGTCCTCCTGAAGGGCCTGAGACACCGCGACCGGGGGTTGATACCCGCGGCGAGATGGCCGCACCGAGGGGTGCGGGTACGGAAAAAAGAACGTGCACGCAGCGCGCGCGGTACATGAGTCCCCACCCGCCCCGACGCAGCATAGAGAGTCTCTAGCACAATTCGGGGTGTTCCACCTGGATTTCGCCCCGATTACGGGCGTGCTGCGCGGAGGTTCCGCCCGACCGTCCCGCGCCGTCCGGGCTATGGTGGGGCCGCCGCTCGGATGCCCTCACCGCCCCCAGGAGAGCCGTGTACCGTCCCGACCTCCGCGTCGTGCTCGCCGTGTCGAGCATGGCCGCGCTCACCGGGCTCCCGGCCTGTGCTCCCGGCCAGGAGCGTTCGTCCTCGCCGGACTGCACCGCAGAAGCGCTCGCCGGTCCGGCCGGCCGTGCGGCCGAATCACTGGGTGAGGACAACATCTACACCGTCGATACCGTCAACTGCGCCGACGACTGGGCGGTCACCGCCGGTCTGCTGGCAAGCCAGGACAATCCGGACATGGGCGCGCCGACCTCGTTCGTCTTCCGCCGGCAGGACGACCGCTGGGCCTACCAGGACAAGGCGGCGGTGTGCGGCACCGACCCGGTCACCACGACACCGCCCGCCGACGCGAAGATCCCCGCCGCGCTGTTCGTCTCCGGCTGCGCGGCGGGCTAGGTCACGACAGCTAGGTGTCGACAGCTCGGGGAAGGGCGGTCCGGTGACGTTCACCCATATCGTCACCTTCCGGTGGCGGGCGGCCGAGGTCGACGACGCGGCGATCACCGCGGCACTGCGGGCGCTGACCGGCGACCTGGACGGGGTGCGCAGCTATCGGTGCGGCGCCGATGTCGGCCTGACGCCGACCGCCTACGACTTCGCCGTGGTCGGGACGTTCGAGGACCGCGAGGCGTTCCTGGCCTACCGCGATCACCCCGAACATCAGCGCATCCTCAGCGAGATGATCCTGCCCAACGTGGAGGACCGCACCGTCGTCCAACTCGAGGACTGATCACGGGCCAGGGACGCAGCTAAGGAAGGGTCAGCCGAAGGATCCGGTCATCCCCGTCGCGGGGATCGCCGCGGCCGTCGGTGTTGCTCGTCGACAGCCACAGTGAGCCGTCGGGCGCGGCTTTCAGCGTGCGCAGCCGGCCGAGGTCGCCCAGATCCAACCGGGTGGCCTCGCCGGATCCCTTCAGCGGCACCTGCCACACTGTCTGGCCGCGCAGCGACGCCACGTAGGCGTAGTCGCCGGAGATCGCGATACCGCTCGGTGAGGCGATCGACGTCGGGGACCACTGCACGACGGGATCGGTGAAAGGTGCTCGTGCGCAGGAACCTTCGCAATCGGGCCAGCCGTAGTTCGATCCCGCGGTGATGAGATTGAGCTCGTCGACGTCGACCTGACCGAACTCGCTGGCCCATAGCCGTCCGCGGCCGTCGAAGGCGAGCCCCTGCACGTTGCGGTGGCCCAGCGAGAACACCGGTGAGCCGGGCTTGGGATTGTCCTGGGGTATCCCCCCGTCGGGTCGGATCCGCAGGATCTTGCCGGCCGGCGATGACGGGTTCTGCGCCGAGTCGGGGCTCGCGGCATCGCCGGTGGCGATGTAGAGCATGCCGTCGGGCCCGAACAGAATCCGCCCGCCATTGTGGATACCGGCCTTCGGAATGCCGGTGAAGACCG
The DNA here is from genome assembly GCA_964447215.1 of uncultured Mycobacterium sp. Lineage (GTDB taxonomy): Bacteria > Actinomycetota > Actinomycetes > Mycobacteriales > Mycobacteriaceae > Mycobacterium. The sequence continues at coordinate 1,495 of CAYURT010000067.1, read as the reverse complement.
GTTCGGCATCGCCCAGCGTGCCGCCGTCCCAGGACATCCGCACCACGCGGTTGTCCTGTTCGGCGGTGTAGTAGGCGTAGACCCAACCGTCGTCGTAGGCGATGCCCAGCAGGCCGCCCTCACCGGCTGGCACCGCATCATCCACGGTGCCGGCAAGACGGGTCTGGTCCTGGTCGAGGAGCAGGATGCGCGCGGAGTCGCGTTCGCTGACCAGCGCCGTGCCGTCGGGCAGGAAGGCGATGCCCCACGGCACATCCAAACCGGTGGCGACGGTCCCGTCCACCCGGACCGCCGGTCCGGGGGCCGACGCGGCGATCGGCCGGTCGGTCGGGACGTTCGGCGTCTCGACGGTCGGCTGAGGGCTGCAGCCGGTGATCAGCACCACGGTCACGGCGCCGAGCCGAGCCACGATGCGGCGCACAGAACCCGGCGTCGGACTCGGGGTCAGCGGCACGGCCCCAGTTTAGTTCGGCCGAATCTTCCCGGCCCGGTCCGCGCGTAGCCTCGGACTATGGCCGACGAAGCATCCCGAAAAGCCCCCCGCCCCATCCCGGCCTTCGACGAGGCGTCGGCGGGCCTGCAGATGCCACTGGCCGAAGCGATGATGACCCAGCGGGCGGTCCGGCGGGTGCGGCCCGACCCGGTCGACGACGCCGTCGTGCTGAAGTGCATCGAACTGGCCCTGCGTGCGCCCACCGGATCCAACGGTCAGAACTGGGAGTTCATCGTCGTCAAGGATCAGCAGCGCAAGGACCGCTTCGCCAGGCGCTACCGGCAGGCGTGGGCGATCTACGGTGCTCTCGGTCGGCGGATGGCCGCCGGGGACGAGTCGATGCAGAAGATCCTTCGTGCTGTGCAGTGGCAGGTCGACCACTTCAGCGAGATCCCGGTGCTGGTGGTGCCCTGCCTGCGCGGCGCCATGCGCCCGCCCTATCTCCCCTCGCCGTTCGTCGGCGAGTCCTCGTTCTTCGGGTCCATCTACCCCAGTGTGCAGAACCTGCTGCTGGCCGCCCGCGCCATGGGACTGGGTGCCTCGCTGATCACCCTGCCGCTGTGGAGCGTGACCTCCGCACGCCGGATCCTGGACCTGCCGCTGACGGTGACCCCGGTCTGCATGGTCCCGCTGGGCTGGCCGAAGGGACGCTACGGCCCGACCACGCGCAAACCGGTGGAGGAAGTCGTCCACCTGGACGGGTACGGCAACCGGGCCTGGCTGGGCTGAGACCCGCACCCGGTCTAAGGCAGCCGGATCCGGGGGAGCAGCACCGCGGGCCGACGGCCGCCCACCGCGCCGGCGATCACACCGCTGCCGTAGGCGGCGTCCTCCACCAGCCGCAGACCCAGGTAGCGCGGCAGGTCGATATCGGGCCGCCGGTCCAGCCACTCGCGGACGACCGGGATGATCATCGCTGCCGCGGCGAAACGCCCGGGCCCGGACCTGAGGGCACCGATCAGCGCAAGCCAGCCCAGCGGCCACCACTCCCGGCGGAGCAGA
>CAYURT010000066.1:0-15887 GCA_964447215.1 uncultured Mycobacterium sp. | reverse complement strand
GAAGAGGTCAAGTTCGCCTGGGACCGCTACCGCGGTGGCCTAGAGTACATCCTCGCCAAGGTCGCCCACCGCCTGGACGAGCACAACCTCGCCTGGTGCCAGCGCGCCATCGACCAGTTCACCCGGGCCCGCATGCAGGTCGCGCTGCGGCTGCGCACCGCTGAGGGTGGGAACTGGGTCGACAACTACTACATCGCCAACCGCCTGCGCTGCGTCGGCAACGACTCCCTGCTGTCGGCCCCGTACGACTTCTACCGTGTCAACGCCGCGTTCGAATACCTGCTCGGGTTGCAGCCCTTCTACCCCCGGCCCGCCGTGGTCGCCTACTACCTGGACGACCCTCCGAAGATCCTCAGCCAGGCCCGCGACTTCGCCGCCGCGAATCTGGTGGTTCTCACAGACCACTCGTTGCCATTGCTGGACACCACCATCCTGCTGACCAGCCGCGAGCCCGCCGGCCAGGGCGCCGCCTTCTCGGTGTCCGAGGCCGAGCTTCTGGCGAGATTTCCCTGACCCCCGCCGGGGCGGTCTAGCATCCTGAGGCATGCGTCGAGTGCTGGGGGCCGCCGTCATGGCGGGTGCCGCGCTTCTGTCGGGGTGTGCCCACAGTGTGACGGGTGCGGCCGTGGCCGTGGTCGACGAATCGGTCTTCCCGCTGCGGGCCGCCGACACCGCACTGGTGTTGCTGAGTCCGGATCAGATCTCCGCCGTCGTGGGCGGAGTGCTGCAGGTCGACGCTGACCGGCACCGCCCAGTCCCCGGCGGTTCGGCGGTCGCGGCATGTTCGCCGCTGGACGCCGTCGGGATGGCGGCCTTCGTCGGGCAGGACTGGTCCGGCTTCCGGGTGCTGCTGTTCACCGGCGGCGCTGACCAGGTGGTGGCTGAGGCCGTTGCGGTGTACCCCGACGCGGTGGCCGCTGCGGAGGCGTTCGGGTCCGGCACCCGTGACGTGCACACCTGCGACGGCCAGCAGGCCCTGGGCGCCGGTGGGGATGCGGCCTGGCGGTTCAGCGTCAGCGACCGCGGCCCGGACATGGTGCGCTGGAGCAAGGAGCAACTGGCCGTCCCGCTGACCTGGGTCTGTCACGGTGAGGCCAGGCTTCGCAACAACGCGGTGCTGCAGGCCATGGCCTGTCAGGGTGATGACGGCGGGGCGCAGCTGGTCACCAGGCTGGCCGACCGGATGTCGGCCAGCGTGTGGGAACTGTCGACACGCTGAACCGCCGGAACGATCAGCAGCTACGGATCAGCGAAATCAGCCGATCCTTGTTCAGGCCCGAGTACCCGGCGATCCCCAGCTGCTTGGCCCGCTTCCTGAGTTCGATCACGGTCCAGCCCTCATATGCGCAACGGCGACTGGGCTGAAACCGGCGTACATCCTCCAACATGGGCGGGGAGTACCCGGCCTTGTGTGCCGCCAAACCGGCTAACGGAAGTCGTCGTCGGGGTCGCCTTCGACAACCTGCCGTTGTTCCTGCCAGTCGGGGGCGCTGGTCTCCAATGGCGGCTCGTCATCGAGGGCGGCGTCGATCGACACCCGCTCGTCGGGGTCGACGCTCTCCAGATCGGCGGTCGGCGCGGCCGGCGCGGCCTGCTCGACCGCGTCGGCGACCGGAACCTCGTCGGGGACATCATGTTCGCTCATCACCGCCAACTTACCGCCGGTTTCCCTCGCGGTCGGCTCGGGTATGGATAGGGTCAATGCGGGGGATAGTGCCGGGGAGGCAAAAATGACCGACGGCGAAAGCCGCCATGGCCGCCGGCCGCTGGGCCCGGATTCCGTCGAACTGAGGGTGGCCGCTCGTCTGGAGAACCTGGCCGTGTTGCGCACCCTCGTTGGCGCGGCGGGAACCCACGCCGATCTGGATTTCGACGCGGTCGCCGACCTGAGACTGGCCGTCGACGAGGCCTGCACCCGGCTGATCGGTTCCGCCGCGCCCGGGGCTCAGCTGGTGATCGTCATCGACTCGGGCCCTGAGGACGTGACCGTGGAGGCCTCCGCCGAGTGTCGGACCGACGAGGTCGTCGTCCCCGGTTCGTTCAGTTGGCTGGTCCTGAGCTCATTGACCGACGACGTGCAGACCTTCCGGGACGGCTACGAGCCCAGTGGCGACGGACGCGTCATCGGCATCACCCTGACGGCGAGGCGGGCGGGCGCGTCTCGGTGACCGGACCGCCGTCGCGGCCGTCCTCGGAGTATGCCGATGTCCCCGCGATGTTCACCGAGTTGGCCGGGTTCGACCCCGGTTCGGCGGAGTTTCTCCGCCAGCGCGAACTGATCATCCAGCGCTGTCTGCCGCTGGCCGACCACATCGCCCGCCGGTTCCACGGCCGCGGCGAGACCTCCGAGGATCTGGTTCAGGTGGCCCGCCTCGGCCTGGTGAACGCGGTCGAACGCTACGACGTCCAAACCGGTTCGGACTTCGTGGCTTTCGCCGTCCCGACCATCATGGGCGAGGTGCGCCGGCACTTCCGGGACAACAGCTGGTCGGTCAAAGTTCCCAGGAGGCTGAAGGAACTGCACCTGCAGTTGGGCGCCGCCACCGCGGAGCTTTCCCAGCGGCTGGGCCGCGCGCCCACCGCCACTGAGTTGTCCGCCGAATTGGAGATGGACCGCGACGAGGTGGTGGAGGGCCTGATCGCCGGGAGTTCCTACAACACCCTGTCGATCGACAGCGGCGGCAGCGAGGAGGACGCCCCGGCCATCGTCGACTCCCTCGGCGAGACCGACCTCAACCTCGAGCAGATCGAGAACCGGGAGGCGTTGCGCCCGTTGATCGCCGCGCTGCCCGAGCGTGAGCGGACCGTGCTGATGCTGCGGTTCTTCGGGTCGCTGACCCAGACCCAGATCGCTGAACGGGTCGGGATATCGCAGATGCATGTGTCGCGGCTGCTGGCCAGGTCTTTGGCCCGGCTGCGCGAGCAGTTGCCCTAGTTGCGGCTCGTTGTTCTAAGCCATGCCTAGGAAGCGTCGCACCGCCTCGGTCCCGGCGGTGGCGGCCGGCTCCTGGCCCTGTCCGGACGGTTCGCCGGTGACGGGATCCACCCGCACCCAGGCCAGCGGCTCACCGGTGGTCGGCTCGCACACCTGCCAGCTCTGGGGACCGGCCTCGCGCAGATACCAGGCGCCGGCGTTGATGTCGCTCACTTGATCTCGGCGAGCACCGTGCCCTGGGTGATCGCGGCGCCGGGTTCGACCGCCAGGCCGGTGATGACACCGTCCTTGTGGGCGGTCACCGGGTTCTCCATCTTCATCGCCTCCAGCACCACGACCAGTTCGCCGGCGGTGACGGTCTGACCCTCCTCGACGGCGACCTTGACGACGGTGCCCTGCATGGGTGCGGTGACCGCGTCGCCGGAGGCCGCTGCCCCTGCCGAGGCGCCCCGCTTGCGCGCCTTGGGCTTCTTGCGGATCACCCCGGACTCTGCCGCGGCGCCGTTCCCGAGTGCCAGGTCACCGGGCAGGGACACCTCCAGCCGCCGTCCACCCACCTCGACGATGACGGTGTGGCGCGGTTGGGTCTCCTCCTCGTCCACGGCGCCGCCGCCGGTGAAGGGCTCGACGGTGTTGTCCCATTCGGTCTCGATCCACCGGGTGTGCACGGTGAACCCGTCCTCGTCGCCGATGAAGGCCGGATCGCGCACGATCGCCCGGTGGAACGGGATCACGGTGGCCAGACCCTCGACGTCGAACTCATCGAGCGCACGGCGGGCCCGTTGCAGCGCCTCGGTACGACTGGCGCCGGTCACGATCAGCTTGGCCAGCATGGAGTCGAACTGCCCACCGATCACCGAACCGGTCTCGACGCCGGAGTCCAGCCGCACGCCCGGACCGGTCGGCGGGTGGAAGCGGGTGACCGGGCCGGGGGCGGGCAGGAAGCCGCGGCCGGCGTCCTCACCGTTGATCCGGAACTCGATGGAGTGCCCGCGCGGGGCGGGATCCTCGGTGATGTCCAGCTTCTCGCCGTTGGCGATACGGAACTGCTCGCGCACGAGGTCGATGCCGGAGGTCTCCTCGGTGACCGGGTGCTCGACCTGCAGGCGGGTGTTGACCTCCAGGAACGAGATCAGCCCGTCCTGGCCGACCAGGTACTCGACCGTGCCGGCGCCGTGGTAGCCGGCCTCCTTGCAGATCCGCTTGGCCGACTCGTGGATCTCGGAGCGCTGGGACTCGGAGAGGAACGGCGCCGGCGCCTCCTCGACGAGTTTCTGGAATCGGCGCTGCAGCGAGCAATCCCGGGTGCCGGCGACGACGACGTTGCCGTGCTGGTCGGCGATCACCTGGGCCTCGACGTGGCGCGGCTTGTCCAGGTAGCGCTCGACGAAGCACTCCCCGCGGCCGAAGGCCGCGACGGCCTCGCGGGTGGCGGACTCGAACAGTTCGGGAATCTCTTCGATGGTGCGGGCGACTTTCATTCCGCGCCCACCGCCGCCGAAGGCCGCCTTGATGGCGATCGGCACGCCGTACTCCCGGGCGAAGGCCACCACCTCGTCGGCGTCCTTGACGGGGTCGGGGGTGCCCGGGACCAGCGGCGCGTTGGCGCGCGCGGCGATGTGGCGCGCCGTCACCTTGTCGCCGAGGTCGCGGATGGCCTGCGGGCTCGGGCCGATCCAGATCAGCCCGGCGTCGATGACGGCCTGGGCGAAGTCGGCGTTTTCGGAGAGGAACCCGTAACCGGGATGGATCGCGTCGGCGCCGGACTTGGCCGCGGCGTCGAGGATCTTGCCGAAGTCCAGGTAGGACTCCGCCGAGGTCTGCCCGCCGAGGGCGAAGGCCTCGTCGGCCAGCCGCACGTGCGGGGCGTCGGCGTCGGGTTCGGCGTAGACGGCCACGCTGCCCAGACCGGCGTCCCGGGCCGCCCGGATCACGCGGACCGCGATCTCGCCGCGATTGGCGACGAGGACCTTGGAGATGGTGGGCACTGCGCCTCCTGCTGGGTCGGATCCGGGCCTCGAAATGCCGGCCTGCGAAATACTAGGTGCGCAGGCAGTCTAGAACGTCGGCGCTGCGAAGAATCTGTCGGTGGCCCCTCCTATGATCGAAACTATGTTCGATGGCGTTGGTGAGGGCGAACTGCTGGCGGTGATGGCCGGCGCTCAGCGCGACGAACGGGTCGCGGTCGCGCGGCGACTGCTGGCAGCCGGGCGGCTGTGCCAGTTGCGGATGGCCGCCGTCGGCGCCGAGGAGCGGACGCAGTGGTGTATCGACAACTGGGAGGCGGTCGCCGCCGAGGTCGGGGCGGAACTGAGTATCAGCCGGGCCCGGGCCTCGGTGCAGATGAACTATGGCGTCGAACTGCTCGAACGGCTGCCGCGGCTGGCCGAGGTGTTCGCCGCCGGGGAGGTGGACTTCCGGGTGGTGGCCGCGGTGGTCTACCGCACCGGGCTGATGACCGACCCCCAACTGCTCGCCGAACTCGACAAGGCCCTGGCGCGGCGTGCGGTGGCGTGGAACCGGCTGTCGCGCAGACGGGTTGCCGAGATGGTCGACCAATGGGTGATTCGGTTCGACCCGGCCGCGTTGCGCGCGGCGCGCAGCGCCGAGGAAGACCGGCGCATCGAGTTCGGCGATGTCCGCAACGGCATGGTGGAGTTCTGGGGCGCGCTGCGGGCCGCCGACGCCATGGTGCTCGATAGGCGGCTGGATCAGTTGGCCGCTGAAGCCGGCCCGGAGGATGAGCGCACCAAGGCTCAGCGCCGGGCCGACGCGCTGGCCGGCCTCGCCGCCAGTGAGCGGTCCGGTGGTCAGGCTCCGGTGGTGATTCACGTCCTGGCCGAGGCCGGCACCGTGTCCGGGACGAGTCAGACCCCGGGTTACCTGGCGGGCTACGGCGCTCTCAGTCCGCAGGCCGTCCGGGAACTGGCCGGGCGGGCACGGCTGCGTCCGCTCACCCCGGTCGCGGAGTTGCGGTCCGAACCTCGCTACCGGCCCTCAGCGGCGCTGGCCGACTTCATCCGGGCCCGCGACCTGTGTTGCCGGTTCCCCGGCTGCGACAAGCCCGCCGAGGTCTGCGATATCGACCACACCATTCCCTGGGAGGCGGGCGGGCCGACGCACCCGTCCAACTGCGCCCTGCTCTGCCGGACTCATCATCTGCTGAAGACCTTCTGGGCGGGCGAAAAAGGCTGGGCGGAAAAGCAGTTCGCCGATGGCACGATCGTGTGGACCTCTCCGTCGGGGCGCACGTACACCACGACTCCGGCCGGGGCGCTGTTCTTCCCGCAACTGTCCGCACCCGGGGCCGAAATAACGACGCGGTCGGCAGCGCCGCCGCGGGACGACGGGCGCACCCGGATGATGCCGAAGCGGAGGCGGTCCCGGGCCGCCGAACGGCAGGCCCGCATCCGCTGGGAGCGCGGGCTCAACGAACAACGCTGGGCCGCCGACCCGCCGCCCTTCTAGGTGTCAGCCGCGCACCCGGCGCTTGATCCGGGTCAGCATCGCCGACATACCGCGCAGCCGCAGCGGGCTGATCAGCTTGGCCAGACCCAACTCGGCGTAGAAGTCGTCGGGCACCGCCAGGATCGCCTCGGCGGGCTGGCCGTCGAGGCCGGCCGCGAGGATCGCGGCGAACCCGCGGGTGGTCGGGGCCTCCGCCGGGGCGCTGAAGTGCAGTCGCACGCTCGCGGGATCCTCGGCGTCGACATGCAGGAACAGCGGCGACTGGCACTCCGGAACCGGTTCCATCGCCGCCTCCTCGAGATCCTCGGGAAGCGCCGGCAACTCCTCGGCGAACTCCAGCAGCAGTTTCAGCTTGTCCTGACCGTCGACCTCGGCGAACTCCGACACCACCTCGGCCAGCGGCGCGGGCATGCTCATGCCGGAACGGACCCGGGCGCTTCGCCGTCGACGATCGGCACTCGCACGGTGTTGCCCCACTCGGTCCAGGAGCCGTCGTAGTTGCGCACCTTCGGAATCCCCAGCAGGTGGGTCAGCACGAACCAGGTGTGGCTGGACCGCTCGCCGATGCGGCAGTAGGCGATGGTGTCGCGGTCGGGGGTGACGAAGGAGTACACCTGTTCTAGTTCGGCCCGGCTGCGGAATTTCCCGTTGTCCTCGGCGGCTTTGGCCCACGGCACCGACACCGCGGTGGGGATGTGCCCGCCGCGCAGCGCGCCTTCCTCCGGGTAGTCCGGCATGTGGGTGCGTTCCCCGGTGTACTCCTGCGGGGAGCGCACGTCGATCAGGGTGGTCGTGCCGAGTGCGGCCAGCACATCATCCTGGTAGGCCCGGATCGGGGCGTCGTCGCGTTCGACGACCGGATAGCCGGTCGAGGTCGCGGTCGGCACGTCCAGGGTGGTCTCCCGGCCCTCGGCCAGCCACAGGTCCCGTCCACCGTTGAGCAACCGCACGTCCGGGTGGCCGAACAAGGTGAACACCCACAGCGCGTAGGCCGCCCACCAGTTGCTCTTGTCGCCGTAGATCACCACGGTGTCCTCGCGCGAGATCCCCTTGCTGTTCATCAGCTCGGCGAAATGCTCCCCGGTGATGTAGTCGCGCACACGCGGGTCGTTGAGGTCGGTGTGCCAGTCGATCTTGACCGCGCCGGGGATGTGGCCGACGTCGTAAAGCAGAACGTCCTCATCGGACTCCACGACCGCCAGCCCGGGTGTTCCCAGGTGCTCGTAGAGCCATTCGGTGGTGACCAGCCGCTCCGGGTGGGCATAGTCCTGCAGGGCGGGGCTGGGATCGGGTGGCACTGGCACTCCGCAAGCCTACCGATCAACGGGGTTGGCGGCCCACAGAGCGCCGAGGGTCAGCCCGGCCGACTCCAGCAGCCGCCGGGTCAGCGCCAGGCCGATCCCGACCACGTTGGACGGGTCTCCGTCGATGCCGTCGACGAACCATCCGCCCAGCCCGTCGATGGTGAAGCCGCCGGCCACCGCCAGCGGTTCGCCACTGGCGATATAGGCATCCAGCTCGCCCGGCTCGGGCCGGCTGAACCGCACCGTCGTCGTCGCCGCGGCGGTCTCGGTGGCCACGACCACGCCATCCCGGATCCGCAGCACACAGTGCCCGGTGAACAGCTGCCCGGACTTCCCGGCCATCGAATCCCATTGCCGGCGTGCACGTTCGGCTGTTCCCGGCTTGCCGCACAGTGCCCCGTCGACATAGAGCATCGAGTCACAGCCGATCACCACGCTGTCCGCGGCCACCGCGTAGTCCAGTTCCCCGCAGACCGCCTCGGCCTTGGCCCGGGCCAGCGCGTTGACCACCTCGGCCGGGCCGGCCGCGCCGCCGAGTCCGGCAATGACGGCGTCCTCGTCGACGCCGGAGACGACCACCAGCGGGTCGATCCCGGCGCCGCGCAGCACCCGCCGCCGGCCGGTCGACGCCGAACCCAGCACGACGCGGGTCATCGGCGGCCCCCGGGCGTAGGCCCGGTCATCGGCGCATATGCGTCCGCTCCAGCAGCGTGACGCGCTGCCAGCTGGTCACCCCGTAGCGCAGTTTGTCCACCGGATGGCCCCACAGATCGACATCGCGCGCGCCGCCGGGTGCGGGGCCCGAGCGCAGGCCCGTCAGCACGGTGAGCACCGCCGCGAGCTCGGCGTCGGTGGGTGAACCCTTGACGACCCGGATCTCGCCGGTCACAGCGGAATGTTCCCGTGCTTCTTGGGCGGGGTCTGGACGATCTTGCGTTCCAGGAGCCGTAGCGCGTTGGCGATGTAGCCGCGGGTGTGTGACGGCGGGATCACCGCGTCGAGGAACCCACGCTCGGCGGCGATGTAGGGGTTGACCAGGGTGTCCTCGTAGTCCTGCTGCAACTCCAGCCGCAGCGCCTCGACGTCCTCGCCCTTCTGGGCGGCCTCGCCGAGCTGTTTGCGGTAGACGAACCCCACCGCGCCGGAGGCGCCCATCACCGCGATCTGGGCGGTGGGCCAGGCGACGTTGACGTCGCAGCCCATGTCCTTGGAGCCCATGACGCAGTAGGCGCCGCCGTAGGCCTTGCGGGTGATCACGGTGATCTTGGCGACGGTGGCCTCGCCGTAGGCGTAGAGCAGTTTGGCGCCGCGCCGGATGATGCCGTTGTACTCCTGGCCGGTGCCGGGCAGGAACCCGGGAACGTCGACGAGCATCACGATCGGGATGTTGAAGCAGTCGCAGGTCCGCACGAACCGGGCGGCCTTCTCCGAGGCGTTGATGTCCAGGCAGCCGGCGAACTGGGTGGGCTGGTTGGCCACGATGCCGACCGTCCGGCCGTCGATCCGGCCGAACCCGACGATGATGTTCCCGGCGTACTCGGCCTGGATCTCCAGGAACTCGTCGTCGTCGAGGATCCGGGTGATCACCTCGTGCATGTCGTAGGGCTGGTTGGGCGAGTCCGGGATCAGGGTGTCCAGTTCGAGGTCCTCGTCGGTGAGGTTGTCCTCGATCGCCCCCGGATGCGGCGGGGCGGGATAGCGGGGCGGCTCGGCGTAGTTGTTCGGCGGCAGGTAGCTGAGCAGGTCGCGGACGTAGTCGAAGGCGTCCTGCTCGCCGGAGGCGACGTAGTGCGCGGTCCCGGACTTGGCCATGTGGGTGTGCGCGCCGCCGAGTTCCTCCATGGTGACGTCCTCGCCGGTGACGGTTTTGATGACGTCGGGGCCGGTGATGAACATCTGCGAGGTCTGGTCGACCATCACCACGAAGTCGGTCAGCGCCGGGCCGTAGACGTGGCCGCCGGCGGCCGCGCCCATCACCAGCGAGATCTGCGGGATCACCCCGGAGGCCTTGATGTTGTTGAGGAAGATCCGGCTGTAGAGGCCCAGGGAGACCACACCCTCCTGGATGCGGGCGCCGGCACCGTCGTTGATGCCGATCAGCGGGCGGCCGGTCTTGATCGCCAGTTCCTGGACCTTGACGATCTTCTCGCCGTACACCTCGCCGAGACTGCCGCCGAACACCGTGGCGTCCTGGCTGAAGATGCACACCTCTCGGCCGTCGATGGTGCCGAAACCGGTCACCACACCATCGCCGACGGGGCGGTTCTCCTGCAGGTTGAAGGTGGTCGCCCGGTGCCGGGCCAGGGCGTCGAGTTCGACGAAGGAATCCTCGTCCAGCAGCGCCAGGATGCGCTCCCGGGCGGTCAGCTTGCCCCGGGCGTGGGTCTTCTCGACCGCGGCCTCGCCGACCGGATGCAGTGTCTCCTCGGCCCGGCGGCGCAGGTCGGCCAGTTTGCCCGCCGTGGTGTGGATGTCCGGTTCGGTCGTCGTCATGGATGACGATGCTATCGCCCGGCCCGCGGTTGCCTACTGCCGGACGACCAGCACCGTCTCCAGCATCGGATCCCCGCAGTAGGCGATCCGGGTACCGCTGCGCGCCTCGGCCTGCAGGGCGGCCAGCGTCGCGGCGTGGATCCGCTCCCCGGGCGCCAGCGCCGGGACGCCGGGCGGGTAGGGCGCGGCGGTCTCCGCGGCGATCCGGCCGACCGCCTCGGCGGCCGGAACCCGCTCGTGGTCGGCGAAGAACGCGTCGCGGGGCGTCATCGCCGGGTCCGGCTCCAACGTCCAGGCGGTGATCGGGACCAGGTCCCGCGGCGGCCCCCGGTGCTCCTCGATCGCCCGGACGATCTCGGTCACCATGAACTGCACTGTGGCGGGTGTGTCGGCCATCGTGATCACCGGGGCGAAGGTGTCCCGGTCGGCGAACTCCAGGTGCAGGCCGCGCTGCTCGAGCACATCGGCCACCACCTGACCGTCGGCTCCGGTGCCGGTCAGCGTCAGCACGATCTTGGTGGGGTCGTGCATCAGCAGTCCGGGGGCCCGGGCGGCGATGTCGGGGCCGACCACCCCGAGCCCGGGCACCTCCCGGAAGCGCTCGCGTGCCCACTCCGCCAGCCCGATGGCCCGGCCCAGCAGTTCCTCGCCGCGTTCGGCCAGCAGATCCCGGGTCAGGTCGATGCTGGCGAAGATGCCCCCCGACGGGCTGGTGGTGTGCAGGCCCTCGAAGGCGGCCTCCATCCTTTCCAGGTCGATCCGCTCGCCCTGGGCCAGCACCATCGAGGACTGGGTGAAACCGGTCACCTGCTTGTGGATGCTGGTGACCACCACGTCGGCCCCGCAGGCGATGGCGTGCGGCGGCAGGTCGGGGTGGAATCCCAGATGGGCGCCCCAGGCGGCGTCGACGGCCAGCGGGATGCCGTGCGAGTGGGCCAGTTCGGCGTGCGCGGCGACGTCGGAGACCCCGCCGACGTAGCTGGGCTCGACCAGCATGACGGCCCTGGCGTCGGGGTGCTCGCGCAGCGCCGCGGCGACCCGGTCGACCGGCACGCCCGCCGTCAAGCCGGTGCGGGCGTCGATGTCGGGCCGGATCCAGACCGGGACCAACCCGGCCAGCACCAGGCCGAAGAACACCGACTTGTGGATGGTGCGGGCCACGACGACCTTGTCGCCGGGCTTGCCGACGGTCAGGCAGATCGCCTCGTTGCCATGCGTGGAGCCCTGCACGGAGAACCCGCACCAGTCCGCGCCCCACAGTTCCCCGGCCCGCCGCTCGGCGGTGGCCAGCCGGCGGGTGGACACCCGGCGGTTCTCCACCCCGAGGTAGTGCGGGACGTCCAGGGCCAGGAACTCGTCGATCAACTCCGGGTTGCGTTTGTGGCCCGGGGTGGAGAACGGGACGCCGGGGTTGGCCAGGAACCGTCGGAAGGCGTCGTACAGGGGTGTGTCGCTCATCGCGCCCGTCCTTAGGCTGACGTTCTCAAGACTCGCAGGAGACCATCATGGGCTACCCCGACAACGTTCTCGCCGAGGGCGAGCAGGTGGTGCTGCACCGGCACCCGCACACCAAGCGGCTCATCGTCCCGGTGCTGGTTTTGCTGGTGCTCACCGCGCTCGCCTCGTTCGCCGCCGCGCTGGTCAGCCGGTCGGGCTGGGCGCCGGCCACCCGCACGCTGGTCTCGGCGGTCATCGCCGCGACGTGGGCGCTGCTGGTGGTGTGGCTCACGGTACGACCGTTCCTGGCCTGGCTGACGACACATTTCGTGATCACCGACCGGCGGGTGATGTACCGCCACGGGGTGTTGACCCGGGCCGGTATCGACATCCCGCTGGCGCGGATCAGCAGTGTCGAGTTCTCTCACGGGCTGCTCGACCGGATGATGCGCACCGGAACCCTGGTGATCGAGTCGGCCGCCCAGGATCCACTGGAATTCTTCGACATACCGCAGGTCGAGCAGGTGCACTCACTGCTGTATCACGAAGTCTTCGACACCCTGTCGGAAAGCTGAGTCCGCCCCATCCGCCGCCGACGGCGGATGGCGACCTCGTCCTCGAGCACCTCGGCCAGGCCGCCCGCGGTGAGAGCCTCCAGCGCGGTGTCCGGCTGGCCGGCGAAGTCCTCGGGGAAGACCCAGCGGCGGAACGCCCAGAACCGGAAGGCCATCTGCAGCAGGTTGCCGATGATGTAGGCGGCGAGGAAATCGGTCACGTTCTCCAGCGCGAGCGACACATACGGGGTCTGCAGGTGCAGGACATAGCGGGAGAACCACAGCGGTGCCATGCTCAGCAGCACGCCGACCCCGCTGACGCCGAAGAACAGCAGTGCCTCGTGGTGGCGTTCACGTCCGCCGCGGTCCCGGAAGCTCCATTCCCGGTTGAGGATGTAGGAGGCGATGACCGCCACGATCCCGGCGATCACCTTCGCGGTCACCGGCTTCGGCTCCAGGATCGTCAGCTTCAACGTGAAGAAGATCGCCGAGTCGATGACGAATGTGGTGGCGCCGACGATCGCGAACTTGATCAGCTCGTGGTGCCGCTCAGCAAACGGCCGCACCGGCCGCGGCAGCCGGGCGATCGTGGCGTCGGCGAAGGACATAGCGGCCAATACTACGGAAATCCCGGTATCCGCGCGAATACGCGCTGGTCACAGTAGTTAAATTCGCTCCCGGTCGGCATGGCAGCATGGTGGCCGTGCCGCAGACACCTCCGGTCTACCCCGTCGTGGCGATGGTGGGTGGCGGGCAACTCGCCCGGATGACCCACCAGGCCGCGATCCCACTGGGCATGAGCCTGCGGGTGCTGGCCGTCAGCGCTGACGATCCGGCCGCCCAGGTGTGCCCCGACGTGGTGATCGGGTCGCATACCGACCCCGATGCGCTGCGCCGGGCCGCCGCCGGAGCGGCCGCTCTGACCTTCGACCACGAGCACGTCCCCACCGCACTGCTGGAGGCACTGGCCGCCGAGGGGGTCGCGGTGCTGCCCCCGCCGCAGGCGCTCGTCTACGCCCAGGACAAGCTGGCCATGCGGCGCCGGCTGGCCCAGATCGGCGCACCGGTGCCCCGGTTCACCGAGGTGAACAGCCAGGCCGACGTCGATGACTTCGCCGCCGAGGTCGGCGGACCGCTGGTGATCAAGACCGTGCGCGGCGGTTACGACGGGCGCGGGGTGGTGCTGGCCGACGACCTCGCGGCGGCCCGCGAGGCGGCGTCCCGGTATCTGGCCGACGGGGTGGCGGTGCTGGCCGAGGAGCGGGTCCCGATGCGCCGTGAGCTCGCGGCGCTGGTCGCCCGATCGCCCTACGGGCAGGGAGCGGCCTGGCCGGTGGTGGAAACCGTTCAGCGGGAAGGGATCTGCGTCACCGTGTTGGCGCCGGCACCGGATCTCGCCGAGGACGTCCGCGCGCAGGCCGAGCAGCTGGGGCTTGGTATCGCCGAGGAACTCGGCGTGGTCGGTGTGCTGGCCGTCGAGCTGTTCGAGACCGTCGACGGCGCACTGGTGGTCAACGAGTTGGCGATGCGGCCGCACAACTCCGGGCACTGGACCATGAACGGCGCGGTCACCGGCCAGTTCGAGCAGCACCTGCGGGCGGTGCTGGACTACCCGCTGGGCGACACCCGCGCGGTCGCGCCGGTGACGGTTATGGCCAACGTGCTCGGCGCACCGCAGACCCCGGCGATGAGCCTCGATGAGCGACTGCATCACCTCTTCGGCCGGATCCCCGAGGCCCGCGTGCACCTCTACGGCAAAGCCGAGCGACCCGGACGCAAGATCGGCCACGTCAACGTGCTCGGCGAGGATGCCGGGGTTGTGCGCGAGCGCGCCGAACGGGCGGCACACTGGTTGTCGCACGCACAGTGGTTGTGACGAGCACGGCGGCGGACGGGTGGAGATGACGGACAAACAGCCCCGGGTCGGGGTGATCATGGGCAGCGACAGCGACTGGCCGGTCATGGAGGCCGCCGCGGTGGCGCTGGCCGAGTTCGAGGTGCCCTTCGAGGTCGGCGTGGTCTCCGCGCACCGCACCCCCGCACGGATGCTCGACTACGCCCGCGGCGCGGCCGGACGCGGGATCTCGGTGATCATCGCCGGGGCCGGCGGGGCAGCGCACCTGCCCGGAATGGTCGCCGCGGCCACCCCGCTGCCGGTGATCGGCGTCCCGGTGCCGCTGGAGCGCCTCGACGGCCTGGACTCGCTGCTGTCGATCGTGCAGATGCCCGCCGGGGTGCCGGTGGCCTGCGTGTCGATCGGCGGGGCCCGCAACGCTGGTCTGCTGGCGGTGCGGATCCTGGCCGCGGCCGACGCGGACCTGCGCGCCCGGATGGAGAACTTCCAGGACAGCCTGGAGACCCAGGTTCTGGCCAAGGACCGGGCGCTTCGGGAGCGATTACTCGGCGACGGGGCAAACGGGTAAAATCGGGTCCGACGAGGAGGCTGAGATGGCTGGTTGGGGCGGTAATCCGACGTTCGATGTGTACCAGTTGCCCGAGGAGCACGAGGAGCTGCGGGCCGCGATCAGGGCACTGTGCGAGAAGGAGATCGCCCCTTACGCGGCGGCGGTCGACGAGGAGGCCCGCTTCCCGCAGGAGGCCCTCGACGCGCTGAACGCCTCGGGCTTCAACGCCATCCACGTCCCCGAGGAGTTCGGTGGGCAGGGCGCGGATTCGGTGGCCGCCTGCATCGTCATCGAGGAGGTCGCCCGGGTCGACGCCTCGGCCTCGCTGATCCCGGCGGTCAACAAGCTGGGCACCATGGGCCTGATCCTGCGCGGCTCCGACGAGCTGAAGAAGCAGGTGCTGCCCGAGATCGCCGACGGCAAGATGGCCTCCTACGCGCTCTCCGAGCGCGAGGCCGGCAGCGACGCCGCGGCCATGCGCACCCGGGCCAAGGCCGACGGTGACGACTGGATCCTCAACGGCGCCAAGTGCTGGATCACCAACGGCGGCAAGTCCTCCTGGTACACCGTGATGGCGGTCTCGGATCCGGACAAGGGCGCCAACGGCATTTCGGCGTTCATGGTCCACGAGAACGACGAGGGTTTCACCGTCGGGCCCAAGGAACGCAAGCTCGGCATCAAGGGCTCGCCCACCACCGAGCTGTACTTCGAGAACTGCCGCATCCCCGGCGACCGGATCATCGGCGAGCCCGGCACCGGCTTCAAGACCGCGCTGGCCACCCTGGACCACACCCGGCCCACCATCGGCGCCCAGGCCGTCGGGATCGCGCAGGGCGCGGTGGACGCCGCCATCGAGTACACCAAGGACCGCAAGCAGTTCGGCCGCCCGGTCGCCGACAACCAGGGCGTGCAGTTCATGCTCGCTGACATGGCGATGAAGGTCGAAGCCGCCCGGCTGATGGTCTACTCCGCGGCCGCCCGCGCCGAACGCGGCGAACCCGACCTCGGGTTCATCTCCGCGGCCTCGAAGTGCTTCGCCTCCGATGTCGCCATGGAGGTCACCACCGACGCCGTGCAGCTGTTCGGTGGGGCCGGCTACACCGTGGACTTCCCGGTCGAGCGGATGATGCGCGACGCCAAGATCACCCAGATCTACGAGGGCACCAACCAGATCCAGCGCGTGGTGATGAGCCGGGCGCTGCTGCGCTGAGATGCCGGGCGCTGCTGCGCTGAGATGCCGGGCGCTGCTGCGCTGAGATGCCGGGCGCTGCTGCGCTGAGGTTCAGTCCCC
>CAYURT010000065.1:0-15934 GCA_964447215.1 uncultured Mycobacterium sp. | reverse complement strand
CTGGCCGAGGGCCCCCCGGAAACGGTGATCTTCCACTGTTTCTCCTCCGGCCCGGCGATGGCGCGCAGGTGTGTGGAGGCCGGCTGGGTGCTGAGCTTGTCGGGCACCGTCAGCTTCCGCAACGCCGGTCGGCTCCGGGAGGCCGCGCCGCTGATCCCACCGGGTCAGCTGCTGGTGGAAACCGACGCGCCGTTTCTGACCCCGCACCCGTTCCGGGGTGCGCCCAATGAGCCCTACTGCCTGCCTTACACGGTCCGGGCGCTGGCCGAACTGCTCGGCCGGGACCCCGAGCAGATCGCGCACGAGACCACCGCCACCGCCCGGCGGGTCTACGGTCTGCCCGCGGCCGCGCGCCCGGGTCGGCCCGGCGGACTGCGATCGCCTGTGGCTCCGGCAACGACGGATTTCCGGGAAACGCGATGACCATCCGCCTGCTGACGCGCACTGAGATCAGAGATCTGGCAAGCGAACTCGACCTGCGTCCGCGCAAGTCGCTCGGCCAGAACTTCGTCCACGACGCCAACACTGTGCGCCGGGTGGCGACGGCGTCCGGGATCACCCGGTCCGACCATGTGTTGGAAGTCGGCCCCGGACTGGGCTCGCTGACGCTGGCCCTGCTCGACCGCGGTTCCGCCGTGACTGCGGTGGAGATCGACCCGGTGCTGGCCGGGCGGTTGCCGCAGACCGTGGCCTCCCACTCGCACAGCGAGGTCCAGCGGCTCACCGTCATCAACGCCGACATCCTGGAATTGCGGCGCTCCGATCTCTCCCGGCAGCCGACCGCGGTGGTGGCCAACCTGCCCTACAACATCGCCGTTCCCGCCCTGCTGCATCTGCTCGCCGAGTTCCCCAGCATCCGTGCGGTGATGGTGATGGTTCAGGCCGAGGTCGCCGAACGGCTCGCCGCCGAACCCTCGACCAAGGAGTACGGCGTGCCCAGCGCCAAAGTCCGGTTCTTCGGTTCGGTCCGCCGGTGCGGGAGTGTCCCCCCTACGGTCTTCTGGCCGGTCCCGCGGGTGAACTCGGGCCTGGTACGCATCGACCGGTACGAGAGTCCGCCCTGGCCGGTCGACGACGAGTTCCGCCGGCAGGTCTTCGCGCTCATCGACATCGGCTTCGCCCAGCGCCGCAAGACCGTCCGCAACGCCTTCCTGGAATGGGCCGGGTCCGGCAATGCTTCCGCGGAGTTGCTGCTGGCCGCGAGTATCGACCCGGCGCGGCGTGCCGAGACCCTGTCCATCGACGACTTCGTCAGGCTGCTGCAGCGATCCGGCCGGGCGGTCCCGCCGGTCCGGGCGGAGGGGGGAACCGCGCGGCCGGCCGGTTCGGGCTGAGCCGGGGCGGGCAGCGATACCCTCATGCGGTGTCTAACGCCGACGGCAGCGCCGCGGCCGAATGGGTGCCGACCGGTTCGGTGACCGTTCGGGTGCCGGGCAAGGTCAATCTCTTTCTCGGTGTCGGCGACCGCCGCGCGGACGGCTACCACGACCTGACCACGGTGTTCCACGCGGTGTCGCTGGCCGACGAGGTCACCGTGCGCGAGTCCGACCTGCTCTCGGTGCGGGTGCTCGGCGAGGGGGCCGACGTCGTTCCCACCGATCAGGCCAACCTGGCCTGGCGAGCGGCGGAGTTGATGGCCGCCCACGTGGGGCGCGCACCGGACGTCGAGATCACCGTCGAGAAGGCCATCCCGGTCGCCGGCGGCATGGCCGGCGGCAGCGCCGACGCGGCCGCGGTTCTGGTCGGGATGAACGAACTGTGGGAGCTTGGACTGCCGCGCCGGGACCTGCACGCGATGGCGGTCCGGCTGGGCAGCGACGTTCCGTTCGCTCTGCATGGCGGGACCGCCCTGGGCACCGGCCGGGGCGAGGAACTGACCACGGTCCTGGCCCGCAGCACCTTTCATTGGGTGCTGGCGCTGGGTGACGGCGGATTGTCGACGGCCGCGGTGTACGCCGAAATCGACCGGCTACGGCAATCCGGAGGTCCCTCCCGGCTGTCCGATCCGCAGCCGCTGATCAGCGCGCTGTCCGCCGGTGACCCGCACGAGTTGGCCGCGCTGCTGGGCAACGACCTGCAACCGGCCGCGCTGAGCCTCAAACCGGATCTTCGGCGCACCCTGCGCGCCGGGACGGAGGCCGGAGCCCTGGCGGGTCTGGTGTCGGGGTCTGGACCCACTTGCGCATTCCTCTGCGCGTCCGCGGACGGCGCGGTCGAGATCGGCAGCGAACTGGCCGGGGCCGGGGTCTGCCGCACCGTGCGCGTGGCCAGTGGACCCGTGCACGGGGCCCGGGTCGTGCCGGTCGTGTGATCGGCGCGTGGTGTTGCAGTTTCTTAAGGAAAGTCTAAGATGGTCGCGGTGGAGTCAGGCATTGCGCCGAGTCGAAACCGAATTGTCGCCCGGCGGGCTGGGCGCGCCGCCGCAACCCGGCCCCACCACAGGCGGAAAATGAAAGCTCCGGGTGCCGCGCCACCGTCGACGCCGCCCCGGAGGCTGAGGAGGTCGTCATGAGCCGATTCACCGAGAAGATGTTCCACAACGCCAGGACCAGCATCAAGGGCATGGTCACCGGCGAGCCGTCCGACCCGGTCCGGCACACCTGGAAAGAGGTCCACGAACGCGCCCGGCGTATCGCCGGCGGCCTGGCGGCCGCCGGGGTGGGACCGGGGGACGCGGTCGGCGTACTCGCCGGCGCGCCGGTCGAGATCGCCCCGACCGCCCAGGGACTGTGGATGCGCGGTGCGAGCCTGACCATGCTGCACCAGCCCACACCGCGCACCGACCTCGCGCTGTGGGCGCAGGACACCACCAACGTGATCGACATGATCGAGGCCAAGGCCGTCATCATCTCCGAGCCCTTCCTGGCCGCGGCCCCGGTACTGGCCGAACGGGGCGTGACGGTGCTGACCGTCGAGGATCTGCTCGCCGCGGATCCCATCGACCCGGTCGAGACCGGTGAGGACGACGTCGCGCTGATGCAGCTGACGTCGGGTTCCACCGGCTCCCCGAAAGCGGTGGTGATCACCCACGGCAACATCTACTCCAACGCCGAGGCGATGTTCATCGGCGCGCGCTACGACATCGACAACGACGTCATGGTGAGCTGGCTGCCCTGCTTCCACGACATGGGGATGGTCGGGTTCCTGACCATCCCCATGTACTTCGGCGCGGAACTGGTGAAGGTGACCCCGTTGGACTTCCTCCGGGACACCCTGCTGTGGGCCAAGCTGATCGACAAGTACCAGGGCACGATGACCGCGGCGCCCAACTTCGCCTATGCGCTGCTGGCCAAACGGCTTCGCCGGCAGGCGAAACCGGGTGACTTCGACCTGTCCACGCTCAGGTTCGCGCTGTCCGGGGCCGAGCCGGTCGAACCGGCCGACGTCGAGGACCTGCTGGATGCGGGTAAGCCCTTCGGCCTCAGGCCGGAGGCGATCCTGCCGGCCTATGGGATGGCCGAGACCACCCTGGCGGTGTCGTTCTCCGAGTGCGGCGCCGGCCTGGTGGTCGACGAGGTGGACGCCGACCTGCTGGCGGCTCTGCGGCAGGCGGTTCCGTCGGCCAAGGGCAATGTGCGTCGGCTGGCCTCGCTGGGTCCGCTGCTGCCCGACCTGGAGGCCCGCATCGTTGACGAGGACGGCGGGGTGCGGCCGCCCCGCGGCGTGGGCATCATCGAACTGCGCGGAGCGTCACTGACCCCGGGCTACCTGACCATGGGCGGTTTCGTCGCCGCGCAGGACGAGAACGGCTGGTATGACACCGGTGACCTCGGGTACCTGACCGAAGAGGGCCACGTCGTGGTCTGCGGCCGGGTCAAGGACGTCATCATCATGGCCGGCCGCAACATCTATCCGACCGACATCGAAAGAGCCGCTGGCCGTGTCGAGGGAGTGCGGCCGGGATGCGCGGTCGCGGTCCGGCTTGACGCCGGGCATTCCCGGGAGACCTTCGCGGTGGCGGTCGAGTCCAACGAGTTCGAGGATCCGGCCGAGGTGCGCCGGATCGAGCAGCAGGTGGCCCACGAGGTCGTCGGCGAGGTCGGAGTCCGGCCGCGCAACGTCGTGGTCCTCGGGCCCGGAACCATTCCGAAGACGCCGTCGGGCAAGCTGCGCAGGGCCAACTCGGTCTCCCTGGTCACCTGACCACCGGTGGGGTCGGCTACCAGGCGTGCACCTGGTTCTGGGCCGCCTCGAGTCCGGCGCCGATCAGCAGTTCGGTGGCGTCGGCGGCCAGCTCGCACAGCGTCGGCACCTCACCGCGCTCGGCGGAGGTGAACGGTTCCAGGACGAAGGCCGCCGGATCCTTGCGGCCCGGGGGCCGGCCGATGCCGATCCGGACCCGCTGGAACTCCTTGGTGCCCAGAGCGGCCGCGATCGACCGCAGTCCGTTGTGGCCGCCCTCGCCGCCGCCGGTCTTCAGCCGTACCCGGCCGAAGTCGATATCCAGGTCGTCGTGGATGACGATCACGTCGGCGGGCCGCACCGAGTAGAACTTCGCCAGCGGTCCCACCTGGCGCCCGGACTCGTTCATGTAGACCCGCGGCTTGGCCAGCACGACCGGCCGGTGCGCCAGCCGACCGGTGAGCACCTCGGCTCCGGACCGCTTGTGCGCCTTGAACGCGCCTCCCATTCGCCCGGCGAGCACGTCGGCCACCATGAAGCCGATGTTGTGCCGGGTCGAGGCGTACCGCGGTCCAGGGTTGCCCAGGCCGACCACCAGAAACGGCTCGGCCACGGCGCGCGCTTACTCGCCCTCAGCCTCGGCGGATTCGCCCTCGGCCTCGGCGCCCTCAGCGGCCTCCGCCTCGGCGGTCTCACCGCCGCCCTCGGACTCCAGATCCTCGGCGGTCGGCGCGGCCACGATGTTGACGACGAGCATCTCCGGGTCGCTGATCAGCGTGACGCCGGCCGGCAGGGCGATCTCCCCGGCGAGCACCTGGGTGCCCTCCTCGGCGCCCTCGATCGACACCGTCAGGCCTTCCGGGATGGACAGCGCCTCGGCCTCGATCTCGATGGTGGTGGCGTCCTGGGTCACCAGGGTGCCGGAGGCCGCATCGCCCTCCAGTTCCACCTGGACCTCGACGGTCACCTTTTCGCCGCGCCGGACCACCAGCAGGTCGGCGTGAATGATGGTGCGCTTGATCGGGTGCATCGCGATCGCCTTGGTCAGAGCGAGCTGCTCCTCACCGGCGATCTGCAGGCTCAGCACCGCGTTGGTGCCGGAGTTGCGCAGCACGGCGGCGTAGTCGTGGGCGTTCAGTTCCAGGTGCCGAGGCTCGGCGCCGTGGCCGTAGAGCACCGCAGGGACCTTGCCCTCACGGCGGGCCTGCCGGGAAGCGCCCTTGCCGGTGCGGGTGCGCTCGGCGACGGTGAGTTTGTTGGTGGTGGCGCCTTTGGCCATCTTCAGTGCTCCTGCCTTCTGACATGGACGGCGAAGGCGCGGATCGCTGCGGCCTCGTCGATAACGGTGGACAGGCCACCCTCGCCGTGACGCGCTACAGGCTAGCCGATCCGCGGCGGCAACCGGAAATCCTCGCCGGTCACTTCACCGAGACCGAGAATCCCCGGATGATCTCCTCGACCTCGGGTGCCTGGGCTTCCGCCTGGTTTGCCAGGGTGGTCACGGTGAACTGGACCAGGTAGCGGTCGAACTCCGGGGTCACCGGGATGACCACGCGGTTGTAGCTGTGCAACCGCAGGTCGGCCAGGTCGTAGCTGCCTTCGATCATCGAGGACGGGAACCCTTTGAAGTCGGCGTTCGAATAGTTGAGCTTGATGAAGTTCTCCGACATCTCGGCGCTGTCATCGGCGTGCTCGAGCGCCTGGGCGACGTCGAAACTCCCGTCCAGCCTGAACACCATGACCATGGCGGTGGGGTAGGTGCCGTCTTTGGCGATCGCCTCGGTGCCGGGTGAGAAGTTGGGGTTGTTGTAGGCGGTCCAGCCCTTGGGTTTTGGCAGCGTGACCACGAGATCGGTGAGTTCGTCGAGGGGCACCTGCTCGCCGGTGACGCCGACGCCTTCCAGGTATTCCGCGATCGGTGTGGGACTGGTGGAGGTGCTTGCCGAATCCTCGGCGGCCACCGGAGACTCCACGACCGGGGTCCCGTCGGGCCGGATGACGGCGTAGTCGGGGGTGGGAGAGCCACACCCGGCGCACACCAGCGCACCAACGGCGGCGATGAATCGCCTGACGCTGATCATGGCCGCCTACGCGTCTCCGTCGAAAAGACCTGTCACCGAGCCGTTCTCGAACACGGCACGGATGGTACTGGCCAGCAGTGGGGCGATCGACAGCACGGTCAGCTGGGGGAACCGCTTGGCCTCCTCGATCGGCAGGGTGTTGGTCACGATCACCTCGCGGGCACCGCAGGAGGCCAGCCTCTCGGCGGCCGGGTCGGAGAGCACACCGTGGGTGGCGGCGATGATCACGTCGGCGGCCCCGTCGTCGCGCAGCAGCTGGACCGCTCCGGCGATGGTGCCGCCGGTGTCGATCATGTCGTCGGTGAGCACACAGGTCTTGCCCTCGACCTCACCGACGACCCGGTTGGAGACCACCTGGTTGGGCACTCTGGGGTCGCGGGTCTTGTGGATGAACGCCAGCGGCGCCCCGCCCAGCGCGTCGGCCCACTTCTCGGCCACCCGGACCCGCCCGGAGTCCGGTGAGACCACCACGATGTTCCCGCACGGGTAGTTGTCCTTGATGTAGCCGGTCAGCAGGTTCTGCGCCCGCATGTGGTCGACCGGCCCGTCGAAGAATCCCTGGATCTGATCGGTGTGCAGATCCACCGACACGATCCGGTCGGCGCCGGCGGTCTTGAGCAGATCGGCCACCAGGCGCGCCGAGATCGGCTCCCGGCCGCGGTGCTTCTTGTCCTGCCGGGCGTAGGGGTAGAAGGGAAGGATTGCGGTGATCCGTTTGGCGCTGCCCCTTTTGAGGGCGTCGATCATGAGCAACTGCTCCATCAGCCAGGTGTTCAACGGTGCCGGGTGGGACTGCAGGACGAACGCGTCGCAGCCGCGGACCGACTCGTCGAACCGCACGAAGATCTCGCCGTTGGCGAAGTCCCGCGCGGTCTGGGCGGTGACGTGGACGTCGAGTTCCTTGGCGACCTGATCGGCGAGTTCGGGGTGGGCGCGACCCGAGAAGAGCATCAGGTTCTTGCGGTTGTCGGTCCAGTCCGTGCCCACTGCGCTTCCCCTGCCGGTCGGCGAATCGGTGCCGGCCTCATCGTACGTATTCAGCTCTGCTGCGGATCGCCCGACTCGGTTTTGGGCCGCGCCCCGGCCCGCTGGGCGGCGCGTTCGGCCGCCCGCGCCGAATCGCTGCCGGGCCGGTTGCGCGGTACCCAGTCCTCGATGTTGCGTTGCCCGCCGGCCGAGACCGCCAGCGCACCCGGTGGCACATCGTCGCGCAACACAGTCCCGGCGCCGGTGTAGGCGCCGTCGCCGACGCTGACCGGCGCCACGAACATCGTGTCGCTGCCGGTGCGCACATGCGAGCCCACCGTGGTCCGGCGTTTGGTCTCCCCGTCGTAGTTGACGAACACGCTGGAGGCCCCGATATTGCTGTACTCGCCGATATCGGCGTCTCCGACATAGGTCAGGTGCGGGACCTTGCTGCCCCGCCCGATCACCGCGTTCTTGGTCTCGACGAAGGCGCCGAGCTTGCCCGCCGTGCCCAGCCGGGTGCCCGGGCGCAGATAGCTGAACGGTCCGACCTGGGCTTCCGGGCCGATGATCGCGCCCTGCCCGTGGCTGCGGACCACCGACGCGGCGTCGCCGACCTCGACATCCTCGAGAGTGGTGTCCGGCCCGATCCGGCACCGTGCGCCGATCCTGGTCGGGCCCAGCAACTGGGTGCCCGGGTGCACGACGCTGTCGCGGCCGATGGTCACGTCGACGTCGATCCAGGTGGTCGCCGGGTCCAGTACGGTGACGCCGGCCCGCTGATGGCCGGTCACCACGCGCCGGTTCAGCTCCCGGGCCAGCTCGGAGAGCTGCACGCGGTCGTTGACCCCCGCCACCAGCATGTGGTCGGCGATATGGCGGGCGTGCACGGCGTGGCCGTCGGCACGCACGATCGCGATGACGTCGGTGAGGTACAGCTCGTGCTGGGCGTTGTCGGAGGACAGCCGCGCCAGGGCCGAGCGCAGCGCGGAGATGTCGAACGCATAGACCCCGGAGTTGACCTCGCGGATGGCCCGCTGCTGCGGGGTGGCGTCAGCCTCCTCGACGATGGCGATCACCTCGCCGTCCTGGGTCCGCAGGATCCGGCCGTAGCCGTGGGCGTCGGGCACGGTGGTGGTGAGCACGGTGACCGCGGCCGGGGCGGCGCGGTGCGCGGCGATCAGACCGGTCAGCGTCCCCGCGTCCAGCAGCGGGATGTCGCCGGAGGTGACCACGACGACCCCGTCGAAGTCCTCGGGGAGAGCCGATAGGCCGCACAGGACGGCGTGACCGGTGCCCAACTGCTGGTCCTGTACCGCCACCTCGGCCCGGCGACCGAGCGCGTCGCCGAGTTGGGCGACCACCGGCCCGATCCGGTCCCGGTCCTTGCCGAGCACCACCACCAGGTGGGTGGGGCTCACCCCGGCGACCGCGCGCAACACGTGCGCGATCATGCTGCGTCCGCCCAGCGGGTGCAGCACCTTGGGGGTGTCCGACCGCATCCGGGTCCCCGCGCCGGCCGCCAGCACCACAACCGCGGCGTCGCTGTGTGTTGTCACTCGGACCTCCCAGTGTGCGGTTTCGCGCACCGTTGGCATCAGGCCCGCCGCGGCGAAGCCGCGCAATGGGGGCCGTCAGGCACCGCTCCGCCGCCAGGACTCGAACCTGAACTATCTGAACCAAAATCAGAGGTGCTGCCAATTACACCACGGCGGATGGTCCGGACGAGGCAGCCACAGCCCCCGGGGGACT
The DNA here is from genome assembly GCA_964447215.1 of uncultured Mycobacterium sp. Lineage (GTDB taxonomy): Bacteria > Actinomycetota > Actinomycetes > Mycobacteriales > Mycobacteriaceae > Mycobacterium. The sequence goes on along the minus strand of CAYURT010000065.1, from coordinate 7,013 downwards.
GTCCCGGCCCACCCTGACTGTAGTGCAGCGACCGGACCGTTGGGTGCGGCGAAGCATCCCAGGGCGCCGGCACCGCCGGGGACTCCTAGGATGGTGCCACCATGACCGCTTCGGGGCATAGCCGCGCCCGGGCCCCGTTGGCCGGCCTCGTCGACTCCGTGGTGTCGGCACCCGGCTTCGCCGAACTCACCCGGCTCGCCGGAGAACGGCCCGCCGAGGTCGCGATCACCGGACCGGCCTCCGCCCGGCTGTTCGTGGCCGGCGCCCTGGCCCGCAGCGGCCCACTGCTGGTGGTGACCGCCACCGGGCGGGAAGCCGACGACCTCACCGCCGAGTTGCGCGCGGTCTACGGTGAGGCGGCGGCGCTGTTCGGCTCCTGGGAGACCCTGCCGCACGAACGGCTGTCCCCGGGTGTGGACACCGTCGGCTCGCGGATGCTGCTGCTGCGCAGGCTGGCCCACCCCGACGACGATCGGCTGGGACCGCCGCTGCAGGTGGTCGTGACCACGGTGCGTTCGTTGTTGCAGCCCTTGGCCGCGGACCTGGCCGGCATCGAACCGGTGGTGCTCACCATCGGCGCGGAATTCGATTTCGAGTGGCTGCTGGGGCGGCTGGTCGAGTTGGCCTACACCAGGGTCGACATGGTGGCGAGGCGCGGCGAGTTCGCGGTGCGGGGCGGCATCCTCGACATCTTCGCCCCGACCGCCGAACACCCGGTGCGTGTCGAGTTCTGGGGCGACGAGATCGCCGAGATGCGGATGTTCTCCGTCGCCGACCAGCGCTCGATCCCCGAACTCGACGCCGGGGTGGTCGTCGCGGTGCCGTGCCGTGAGCTGCTGCTCACCGACGAGGTTCGTTCCCGCGCAGCGCAATTGGCCGACCGTGCACCCGGAGCCCCGAACAGCGTCACCGGGGGTGTCGGGGACATGCTGGCCAAGATCTCCCAGGGCATCCCGGTCGACGGGATGGAGGCGCTGTCCACGGTGCTGGCGCCGGGGACACCGGGCCTGCTCGTCGACCACCTTCCGGCGGGCGCCCCGCTGCTGGTGTGCGACCCGGAGAAGGTCCGCACCCGCGCGGCCGACCTGATCAACACCGGCCGGGAGTTCCTCGAGGCGTCCTGGTCGGTGGCGGCGGTCGGCGCGGAGTCCCCGATCGACGTGGGTCAGCTCGGCGGTTCGGGCTTCCGCGAACTCGACGAGGTGCGCGGGGCCGCTCGCGCCGCCGGTCACCCCTGGTGGACGCTGAGCCAGCTCGGCGCACCCGATGCCATCGACCTCGGAGTTCGTGCGGCACCATCGGCGCGCGGCCAGCAGTCCGGTCTCGAGGAGATCTTCGCCATGGTGCGCGCCCACGTCGCCACCGGCGGTCTGGCCGCCGTCGTGGCACCCGGCGCGGGCACCGCCCAGCGGGTGGTCGAGCAACTGGCCGAGCGAGATATCGCGGCCGCACTGCTCGAGCCCGGCGCGGCACCCTCGGCCGGCGTGGTCGGAGTCCTCAAGGGGCCGCTGCACACCGGGATCGTCGTGCCCAAGGCCGGGCTGGTGGTGATCACCGAAACCGATCTCACCGGGAACCGGGCCACCGGCCCGGAGGGCAAGCGGCTGGCCGCCCGGCGCCGCAACACCGTCGACCCGTTGGCGCTGACCGCCGGTGACCTGGTCGTGCACGACCAGCACGGCATCGGCCGGTTCGTCGAGATGGTCGAGCGCACGGTCGGCGGCGCTCGCCGCGAGTACCTGGTCCTGGAGTACGCCGCCTCCAAGCGGGGCCAGGGAGCCGACCGGCTCTTCGTCCCGATGGACTCCCTGGATCAGCTCTCCCGCTATGTCGGCGGCGAACAGCCCAGCCTGAGCCGGCTGGGCGGCAGCGACTGGTCCAACACGAAAACCAAGGCGCGCAAGGCTGTTCGGGAGATCGCCGGTGAACTGGTCGCGCTCTACGCCAAACGTCAGGCCGCCCCGGGGCACGCCTTCGCCCCGGACAGCCCGTGGCAGGCCGAGATGGAGGACGCCTTCGGATTCACCGAGACCGTCGACCAGATGACCGCGATCGGCGAGGTGAAGGCCGATATGGAGAAACCGGTCCCGATGGACCGGGTCATCTGTGGTGACGTCGGCTACGGCAAGACCGAAATCGCCGTGCGGGCGGCGTTCAAGGCGGTCCAGGACGGCAAACAGGTCGCGGTGCTGGTGCCCACCACACTGCTGGCCGATCAGCATCTGCAGACCTTCACCGAGCGGATGTCGGGTTTCCCGGTGACCGTCCGGGGCCTGTCGCGGTTCACCGACCCGGCCCAGTCCCGCGAGGTCCTCGAGGGCATGGCCGACGGCAGCGTGGACATCGTCATCGGCACCCACCGGCTGCTGCAGACCGGTGTCGCGTGGAAGGACCTCGGCCTGGTGGTGGTCGATGAGGAGCAGCGCTTCGGCGTCGAGCACAAGGAACACATCAAGGCGCTGCGCTCCCACGTCGACGTGCTCACCATGAGCGCGACGCCGATCCCGCGCACCCTGGAGATGAGTCTGGCCGGTATCCGGGAGATGTCGACGATCCTGACCCCGCCCGAGGAACGCTACCCGGTGCTGACCTATGTCGGACCTCAGGACGACAAGCAGGTCGCCGCGGCGCTGCGCCGCGAACTGCTGCGCGACGGACAGGTCTTCTACGTCCACAACCGGGTTTCCAGCATCGACGAGGCGGCGGCCCGTATCCGGGCGCTGGTGCCCGAAGCCAGGGTGGCCGTCGCGCACGGCCAGATGCCCGAGGACCTTCTCGAAGCGACCGTTCAGGGGTTCTGGAACCGCGAGTGCGACGTCCTGGTCTGCACCACCATCGTCGAGACCGGCCTGGACATCTCCAACGCCAACACCCTGATCGTGGAACGCGCCGACACCCTCGGCCTGTCCCAGCTCCATCAGCTTCGCGGCCGGGTCGGCCGCAGCCGGGAACGCGGCTACGCCTACTTCCTCTACCCGCGCGACACCACGCTGACCGAGACCGCGCATGACCGGCTGGCGACAATCGCGCAGAACAACGAACTCGGTGCGGGTATGGCGGTCGCGTTGAAGGACTTGGAGATTCGCGGTGCCGGCAACGTGTTGGGCGCTGAGCAGTCCGGGCATGTGGCCGGGGTGGGGTTCGACCTCTACGTCCGGCTGGTGGGCGAGGCCGTCGAGGCCTACCGGGCGGCGGCGGACGGAAAGACCGTGCTCAGCGCTGAGGAGCCCAAGGACGTGCGCATCGACCTGCCGGTCGATGCCAACCTGCCCCCGGAGTACATCAACAGCGACCGGCTGCGGCTGGAGGCCTACCGAAGGCTGGCCGCCGCGGGCGACGAGGCCGGGATCGAGGCCGTGGTCGAGGAACTCACCGACCGCTACGGCCCGCTGCCGGACTCCGCGCAGCGGTTGGTGGCGGTGTCCCGGCTGCGGTTGCTGTGCCGCCGCCGCGGGATCACCGAAGTCGCCGCGACCGGGGCCGATGCGTCCACCCTTCGCATCGCGCCGATGACGCTCCCGGACTCCGCCCAGGTTCGGCTCAAGCGGATGTACCCGGCCGCCCGGTACCGCGCGACGACCTCGACGGTGCAGGTTCCGATACCGCGGGCGGGCTCAGGTATCGGGGCGGCCCGGTTGCGCGACCTGGAGTTGCTGGCAATGGTCACCAACCTGCTGGGTGCCCTCGAGGCCGCGCCGAGGCCGGCCCCCGAACCCGCCGACAGCGCGCGGGGGCGGGCCCGGTGACCGTCGTCCTGCTCGATCCGCGGCGTCCCGGCACGGTGGCGATCGGGGCCGCCGCGCTGCTGTGCCACGGCGTGGCCTACACCGAGGAAGTGCCGGTCGAAGCGGTGGCCGCGCTGCGGTCGGCCCGGCCGGCGGCGGACGCGCCGGATGCCCCGGTTCTGGTCTCCTCAGACCCCGGGCACCCCGCCGTGGTGGCCCGTTTGGAGGCCGGTGAGCCGCTCATCGCCGCCCCGGCGCCACAGGCCGGCGAGCGTCTGATCGACGCGGTGCAGATCATGGACACCCTGCGCACGGCGGGGCCCTGGGAGAGCGAACAGACCCATGACTCGCTGCGCCGGTACCTGCTGGAGGAGACCTACGAACTCTTCGACGCCGTACGCAGCGGCTGCGCCGAGGATCTGCGCGACGAACTCGGCGACGTGCTGCTGCAGGTGCTGTTCCACGCCCGCATCGCCGAGGAGGCCCCGGAACGGCCCTTCAGCATCGACGATGTCGCGGACGCCCTGATCCGCAAGCTCGGCAACCGGGTGCCCGCCGTGCTGGCCGGAGAGCAGATCTCGCTGGAAGACCAGCTGGCGCAGTGGGAGCAGCGCAAAGCCCTGGAGACCGCGGCGCAGCGGTCCTCGTGTGTCGACGGTGTGCCGACCGGCCAGCCCGCGCTCGCGCTGGCGCAGAAGGTGCTGGCCCGGGTCGGTGCCGCCGGAGTGCCCGCCGACCTGATCCCGGCCGCCCTGACCACGGTGCACCTGGAGGCGCAGGGAGACGCTGAGAACGCGCTGCGTGGAGCGGTCCTGGAGTTCATGGACGCGGTGCGGCAGGCCGAACGTTCGATCGCCGCGGCCGACGGTGGGCGACGGGTTCCGGCCGCCACGCCGATCACCGCCGAGCAGTGGCGCGCCCACTGGGGCTAGCGATCCCGGCCCTGGGCTGGCCGGAAGCGGTCTGGTCTGGTCCGGCCGGTCATCCCGGCGCCGTGCGGGCCGGGTAACACCTCCGGGGCCGTGGGACGATGGATAGGTCGAATGGGTATCCAACGATTCGTGTCAGCGCGACGACTGCGGACCGTCGCCGCGACAGCGGCGGCGGCGTTGATGCTGGTTTCGGGCTGTTCCTGGAGCCCGGGCATCCCCATTCCCGAAGGTGTGCCCCCGCCACCGGGTGACCCGGTGCCGGCGGTCGACGTGGGAGGCCCGGGGCGGCCCGCCGGCCAGCTCCGGGACTGGGCCGCCGAGCGTGCTCCGGCCCTGGGCATTCCCGCCGAGGCGCTGGAGGCCTACGGATACGCCGCCCGGGTCGCCGAGGTGCTCAACCCCGGGTGTCACCTGGACTGGACGACGCTGGCCGGAATCGGGATGGTGGAAAGCCACCACGGCACCTACCGCGGCGCGGCGATCGGCCCCAACGGCGACGTCAGCCCCCCGATCCGGGGGGTCGAGCTCGACGGCTCCAATGGAAACCTCGAAATCCTCGACGACGAGGCCTCCGCCGACGGCGACCCGATCTACGTGCGGGCGATGGGGCCGATGCAGTTCATCCCGGAGACCTGGCGGCTCTACGGCGTGGACGCCAACAACGACGGGCAGGTCAGCCCGGACAATATCGACGATGCCGCCCTGTCGGCGGCCGGCTACCTGTGTTTCCGGGGCAAGGACTTGTCCACTCCCCGTGGCTGGATGAACGCCCTGCGGGCCTACAACCACTCCGGCCAGTACGCGCGCGCGGTGCGCGACTGGGCGACCGCCTACGCCGCCGGCCGTCCGCGCTGAGCGGATGGCCGATGGTGGCCCGAGACGGCGCGGACCCATTTAGGCTTGGGCGGTCAGGCCTTGCGGTCAGGCTTCATGGTCAGCCGGGCCCGCGTCGAGCGGGCATAGCCAAGGAGGAGTCCGTGCCCATCATCGAGCAGGTCGCCGGTCGGGAGATCCTCGACTCGCGCGGCAATCCGACGGTCGAGGTCGAGGTGGCCCTGATCGACGGGACCATGGCCCGTGCCGCCGTCCCCTCCGGCGCATCCACCGGCGAACACGAGGCCGTCGAACTTCGCGACGGCGGGTCGCGCTACGGCGGTAAGGGCGTCCAGAAGGCCGTCGAGGCGGTTCTCGATGAGATCGCGCCGGCCGTGATCGGAATGTCGGCCGATGACCAGCGTCTCGTCGACCAGGCTCTGCTGGATCTGGACGGGACGCCGGGGAAGTCCCGGCTGGGCGCCAACGCGATCCTGGGGGTATCGCTGGCGGTGGCCAAGGCCGCTGCCGACTCCGCCGCGTTGCCGCTGTTCCGGTATCTGGGCGGGCCCAACGCCCACATCCTGCCGGTCCCGATGATGAACATCCTCAACGGAGGTGCGCACGCCGACACCGGTGTCGACGTCCAGGAGTTCATGGTCGCCCCGATCGGAGCGCCGAATTTCAAGGAGGCTCTGCGCTGGGGTGCCGAGGTCTACCACGCGCTCAAGGCGGTCCTCAAGAAGCAGGGCCTCAACACCGGTCTCGGCGACGAGGGCGGGTTCGCCCCCGACGTCGCCGGAACCCGGGCGGCACTGGACCTGATCTGCTCGGCGATCGAGTCGGCGGGATTCAAGCCCGGGGCCGACGTCGCACTCGCACTCGACGTCGCCGCCACCGAGTTCTTCACCGCCGGTGAGGGTTACAGCTTCGAGAAGCAGACCCGCGACGCCGCGCAGATGGGTGAGTTCTACGCCGGCCTGCTCGACTCCTACCCGCTGGTCTCGATCGAGGACCCGCTCGACGAGGACGACTGGGACGGCTGGGCCGCACTGACCGCCGCCATCGGTGACCGGGTCCAGATCGTCGGCGACGACCTGTTCGTCACCAACCCCGAACGTCTCGAGGAGGGCATCGAACGGGGTGCCGCCAACGCGCTGCTGGTGAAGGTCAACCAGATCGGAACCCTGACCGAGACCCTCGACGCGGTGGCGCTGGCCCACAACAGCGGCTACCGGACGATGATGAGCCACCGCAGCGGGGAGACCGAGGACACCACCATCGCCGACCTGGCCGTGGCGGTGGGCAGCGGCCAGATCAAGACCGGTGCCCCGGCCCGCAGCGAACGGGTCGCCAAGTACAACCAGTTGCTGCGTATCGAGGAAGCCCTCGGGGACGCCGCCCGCTACGCCGGCGATCTGGCCTTCCCGCGGTTCGACGGCAACGACTGACCGGTAGCGCGCACCCGAGATGGCCGACGGCTCACGTAACGAACCGAAGCGACGCGGCCCGGCTTCCCGGCCGGGGGCCTCGTCGCGGGGCC
>CAYURT010000064.1:0-15966 GCA_964447215.1 uncultured Mycobacterium sp. | reverse complement strand
ACTGGGCCAAGATCACCACCCTGGGTACGTCGGTGATCGATGTGTTCGCGGTCTCCGAGCCCGGCTCGCCGGCCGCGTGCGAGGCACTGGAACGCGCGCTCTTCGCCGTCCTTCCCTCACCGCCGCCGGCCACGCCGGTTCAGGAGGCCGGGTAGGGGCCCGGTGAGTACCCGGCGGCCGGCGTCGTGCTGCCGCTAGGCTGGCCCACGTGTTCGAATCGCTTTCCGACCGGTTGAACGGGGCGCTGGCCGGCCTGCGCGGGAAGGGCAGGCTGACCGACGCCGATATCGACGCGACCGCCCGCGAGATCCGCCTGGCACTGCTGGAGGCCGACGTCTCGTTGCCGGTGGTCCGTGCCTTCATCGGCCGGATCAAGGATCGCGCCAAGGGTGCGGAGGTCTCCGGTGCGCTGAACCCGGCCCAGCAGGTCGTCAAGATCGTCAACGACGAACTCATCGGCATCCTGGGCGGCGAGACCCGTCAGCTGTCCTTCGCCAAGACACCGCCGACGGTGATCATGCTCGCGGGTTTGCAGGGCGCCGGAAAGACCACCCTGGCCGGCAAGCTCGCCAAGTGGCTGCGAGGTCAGGGCCACACCCCGCTGCTGGTCGCCTGCGACCTGCAGCGACCCGGCGCGGTCAACCAGCTCACCGTCGTCGGCGAACGGGCCGGCGTCACAGTCTTCGCGCCGCACCCGGGCACCGCCGCCGACGCACCGGACACCGCGGACGCCGGACCCGGCGACCCGGTCGCCGTCGCCGCGGCCGGGCTGGCCGAGGCCAAGGCCAAGCACTTCGACGTCGTCATCATCGACACCGCCGGCCGGTTGGGCATCGACGAGGTCCTGATGGCTCAGGCCTCCGCGATCCGCGACGCGGTCACACCCGATGAGACGCTGTTCGTGCTCGACGCCATGATCGGCCAGGACGCCGTGGCCACCGCGGAGGCGTTCGGCGCCGGTGTCGGTTTCACCGGGGTCGTCCTGACCAAGCTCGACGGCGACGCCCGTGGCGGCGCGGCGCTGTCGGTCCGCGAGGTGACCGGCGTGCCGATCCTGTTCGCCTCCACCGGGGAGAAGCTGGAGGACTTCGACGTCTTCCACCCCGATCGGATGGCGAGCCGCATCCTGGGCATGGGGGATGTGCTCTCCCTCATCGAACAGGCCGAACAGGTCTTCGATGCCCAGAAGGCCGAGGAGGCCGCGGCCAAGATCGGCACCGGCGAGCTCACCTTGGAGGACTTCCTCGAGCAGATGCTGGCGATCCGCAAGATGGGGCCGATCGGCAACCTGCTGGGCATGCTGCCCGGCGCCGGTCAGATGAAGGACGCCCTCGCCGCCGTCGACGACAGCCACCTGGACCGGGTCCAGGCCATCATCCGGGGAATGACGCCCGAGGAACGGGCGGACCCCAAGATCATCAACGCGTCCCGTCGGTTGCGGATCGCCAACGGTTCGGGAGTATCGGTCTCGGAGGTCAACCAACTCGTCGACCGCTTCTTCGAGGCGCGCAAGATGATGTCGCAGATGGCCGGCGCGATGGGGATGCCCTTCGCCCGGCGCTCCTCCAAGCGCAGCTCGAAGAACAGCAAGAAGAAGGGCAAGAAGGGCAGGGGCCCGACGCCGCCGAAGAACCGCAACCCGCTGCTCGGTGCGGGGGCCCCTGACGGCTTCCCGGACCTGTCCCAGCTGCCCGCCGGTCTCAACGAACTGCCCCCCGGCCTGGCCGGCGTCGATCTGTCCAAGCTGAAGTTCCCCGGCAAGAAGTAGCGCGTGCCGGTTCTGCACGTCCGCGGTCGCGGCCTTCCCGGCGGCGAACCCGTGCAGTGGTGGATCGCCGACGGAGTCCTGAGCGCCGATCCGGTGGCCGGTGCGGAGACGGTGTTCGACGGCGGCTGGATCCTTCCCGGACTGGTCGACGCACACTGCCACGTCGGACTGGGATCGAGCGGGCCGGTCGACCTCGAAGAAGCCGCCGAGCAGGCCGGGACCGAACGCGACGCGGGTGCCCTGCTGCTGCGGGACTGCGGTTCGCCGATCGACACCCGCAGTCTTGACAACCACCACGATCTTCCTCAGATAATCAGGGCCGGAAGGCATCTGGCCAGACCCAAGCGCTACTCGCAGGGTTTCGCCATCGAACTCGAAGACGAGTGGCAGCTACCGGACGCGGTTGCCGAGCAGGCCCGTCGTGGCGACGGGTGGGTCAAGTTGGTCGGTGACTGGATCGACCGCGGCGTCGGCGACCTGACCCCGTTGTGGTCCGACGACGTGCTGTCCGCGGCGGTCGCCGCGGCGCACGCCGAGGGCGCCCGGGTGACCGCGCACGCGTTCTGCGAGGACTCCCTGCCCGGGCTGATCAAATCCGGAATCGACTGCATCGAACACGGGACGGGTCTGACCGAGGACACCGTGGCGATGATGGCCGAGCACGGCACAGTACTGGTCCCGACACTGATCAACATCGACAACTTTCCCGGGTTCGCCGACGCGGCAGGGAAATATCCCCGCTACGCGGCCCACATGCGTGACCTCTACACCCACTCCCGGCAGCGGATCGCCGCGGCGAGGGAAGCCGGGGTGCCCATCTACGCCGGCAGCGATGCGGGAGCCTCCATCGCGCACGGGCGGATCGCCGACGAGGTCGACGCGCTGACCGGCATCGGCATGACCGGCACCGAGGCGCTGGGGGCGGCGTGCTGGGAGGCCCGTCGATGGCTGGGCTACCCGGCGCTCGCCGACGGCGCACCCGCGGACCTGGTGTGCTTCACCGATGACCCGCGTGGCGGGGCGGCCGTGCTGTCCCGGCCCGATCTGGTCATCCTGCGCGGCCGGCCCTACCGAGGGTCCGCTAAGGCTGGCTGAAGCCCCAGTCCAGGGCGGCGCGGGCCTGGTTCCACAGGTCGTCCTGGCTGTACATCATGACCGCCACCAGCCTCTTGCCGTTGCGCTGGGCCATCGCGACATAGGTCTCCCGGGCCAGATTCGTGTAGCCGGTCTTGCCCCCGATGAAGCCCGGATAGTCGGCGAGCAGTCGGTCCTGGTTGCTGATCGTGCGCCACCCGCCCCTGCCGTCGGGGAACGTCGCGGCCCGCTGATGCATGATCTGCACCAGCAGCGGGTAGTTCAGCGCGGTCCGGTAGAGCACTGCCAGGTCGTGAGGGGAGCTCACCGACTCCCACCCCGGCCCGTCCAGGCCGGATGGGGAATTGGCCCTGGTCGAGCGGGCGCCGACCTGGAAGGCCTTCGCGTTCATCTTCGCCAGCGCCACCTGGTAGCCCCCGAGCATGTCGGCGAGCATGTTGGCCGCGTCATTGCCGGACACCAGCAGCAGCCCGTCAAGCAATTGGCGCACCGTGTACACCTGGCCGGGCACCAGACCCACGCAGGAGCACTCCACGTCGGTGTGGGACTGGTTGGCCCGCGCGGCGGCGTCGGGGCGTAGCTGGTCGAGCACCACCATCGCCAGCAACGGTTTGATCGTGCTCGCCGGGGCGTAGCGGCCGTAAGGATCCCGGCCGCCCAGGATCCTGCCCGTCACCGTGTCGGCCACCAGCCAGGCCTGCGCGGGGCCGCCGGGCGGGGCGATTGCCGCCGGCTGCGCGTTCGGCTCGGCGGCGGCCACCCCGGGGGCGACACCGGCCGCAAGGCCGGCCACGGCGACCAGCAGGCAACGCAACCAGCGCGAGAGGGCGTGCATGTGCGACGAGGCTAGCCAGCCCACACAGCGGATCCGGTTGCGATGCGGTCTCCGATTGGTAGCGGGAACCGCCGGGCCGGGCGCCGCCCCCACAGGGGTTGGACGCAGTCCCTAGAGGGTGGCGACTCCGGCCATCGGATGCTGGGCGAAACCCCAGTCCAGCAGGGTGGCGGCCTGATCCCAGTAGGTCGGTCCGCCGTCGCGCACCAGGCCGTACATCATCGCCACCACCAGTCGGCGCCCGTCGCGTGCGGCGGCCCCGACGAAGGTTTTGCGGGCGGCGTTGGTGTAGCCGGTCTTGCCGCCGATCGCCCCGGGGTACCGCACCAGCAGTTCGTCCTGGTTGACCAGGATCCGGTCACCGTTCTCCGCCGGGAACGGCGCCGTCGGCATGGCCGTCATCTGGGCGAACACCGGGTTGGCCAGCGCGGCGCGGAAGATGACGGCCAGGTCGTGCGGGGTGGTCCAGCCCGGCCCGCCGGGGCCGTCGAGGCCGGAGGGGCTGGTGGCGTGGGTGTTGGTCGCCCCGATCGAGGCTGCCTTGATGTTCATCTTGTCCACCGCGATGTCGAAGCCCCCGAGCAGGTCGGCCAGCGCGTTGGCGGCATCGTTGCCCGACACCAGCAGGGCCGCTTCGAGCAGTTGGCGCGCGGAGTAGGCCCGGCCCACCTGCAGCCCGGCGCAGTTGCATACGACGCGGGCCGTGCGGGGGGTCGCCACCACCGTCGAGTCCAGCGGCACCTCGTCGAGCACGGTCAGCGCGAGCAGCGTCTTGATGGTGCTGGCCGGCGGATGGGCGCCGTACATGTCGCGACCGGCCAGCACCTGCCCGCTGTCGAGGTCGGCGACGATCCAGGACGGGGCGGGGCCGTCGGGGATCGGCATCGAGCCGGCCGGCTGGATATTGGGCTCGGCGTGTGCCGAACCCGGCACACCGGTGGCCGCCGAGGTGGTCATCAGTACCAGGGACGCCGCCACAGCGGCTACGAGCCTGCCCATGGGCGTTAACCCTAACCGTTGTGCCGACCAGGCCGGAGCGGTGTTGAATCCCAGAGCATGAACCTGGCCGAGATTTCCGACCGGCTGGAGATCCAGCAACTGCTGGTGGACTACGCCAGCGCCATCGACCAGCGCCGCTTCGAGGATCTCGACGCGATCTTCACCCCCGACGCCTACATCGACTACCGGGCGATGGGCGGCGTCGACGGCCGCTACCCGGAGGTCAAGGCGTGGCTGGCCGACGTGCTGCCGGGCTTTCCCGCCTACTCCCATCTGATCGGCAACTTCGACATCCGGCTGGCCGGTGACAGCGCGGCCGGCCGCACCCTGTGCTTCAACCCGATGCAGCTCAGCGAGGACGGCCAGGTGCTGTTCTGTGCGCTGTGGTACGAGGACGAGTTCGTCCGCACCCCGGCGGGATGGCGGATGAGCCGCCGGGTGGAACGCAAATGCCTGGACCGGATGCTGTGAGCGGCCGCGATTAACCCTCCGGGGGCGGGTTCTGGCACAATCGTGGCCTGGTTGGGGCCGGTGTACCGGTTTCCCCGGCCGGCCCACGCGAGGCAAAACCGGATCCCGGCATCCCGCCGGGCATCGCTGAATTGCAGCGTGAACCCGCAAGGAGATTTCTTCGTGGCTGTCAAGATCAAGCTGACCAGGCTTGGCAAGATCCGCAACCCCCAGTACCGCATCGCCGTCGCCGATGCCCGCACCCGCCGGGACGGCAGGTCCATCGAGGTCATCGGCCGCTACCACCCCAAAGAAGAGCCGAGCCTGATCGAGATCGACTCCGAACGGGCCCAGTACTGGCTGTCGGTGGGCGCCCAGCCCACTGAGCCGGTGCTCAAGCTGCTCAAGATCACCGGCGACTGGCAGAAGTTCAAGGGCCTGCCCGGCGCGGAGGGCACGCTGAAGGTCAAGCCGCCCAAGCCCAGCAAGCTCGAGCTGTTCAACGCCGCGCTGGCCGAAGCGGACGGTGCGCCTTCCGGGGACGCCACCCCCGCCAAGAAGAAGAAGGCCCCGGCCAAGAAGGCCGAGAAGGCCGAGAAGCTTGAGAAGGCTGAGGAAGCGGCACCCGCCGCCGAAGAGACCGCAGCACCGGAACCGGCCGCGGCGGCCGCCGAGCCGGAGGGCGCTCCGGCCGAGCCGGCAGAGCCCGCGGAGCAGTGAGCTCCGTCGTCGTCGACGCTGTCGAGCACCTGGTGCGCGGCATCGTCGACAATCCCGACGACGTCCGTGTCGACATGGTCACCAACCGGCGCGGCCGCACCGTGGAGGTGCACGTGCATCCCGACGACCTGGGCAAGGTCATCGGTCGCGGCGGGCGCACCGCCACCGCGCTGCGCACCTTGGTGGCCGGGATCGGCGGGCGGGGCATCCGCGTCGACGTGGTGGACACCGACCAGTAGTCCCGGACGGCCGGTATGGAACTGGTGGTCGGGCGGATCGCCAAGGCGCACGGCATCACCGGCGAAGTGGTCGTCGAGGTCCGCACCGATGACCCGCAGTCGCGCTTCGTGCCCGGTCGCGCCCTGCGCCTGCGGCGGCCTCGTGACCCCGCTGAGCGCGAGGTGACCGTCGAATCGGTTCGCCCGCACGGCGGCCGTCTGCTGGTCCGGCTGGGCGGGGTGGCCGACCGGGATGCCGCGGAGCGGCTGCGCGGCGGTCTGTTCGTCGTCGACTCCGAGGACCTGCCGCCCCTGGCGGATCCCGACGAGTTCTACGACCACCAGCTCGAGGGGCTGCATGTTCGCACCGCCGACGGGGACGAGGTCGGCGAGGTCTCCGAGGTCCTGCATACCGCGGGCGGCGAATTGCTCAGCGTGCGAACCACTTCGGGCGCTGAGCTTCTCGTTCCTTTCGTGGCGGCGATCGTCGCCTCGGTCTCACTGCAGGATCGGTGCATTGAGATCGACCCACCGCCGGGACTGCTGGAACTGGGGTCCTGACGTGCGGATCGATGTCATCACCATCTTTCCCCGCTACCTCGATCCGATCCGGGAGGCGTTGCCCGGCAAGGCTATCGACGCGGGAATCCTCGACTTCCGGGTTCACGACCTTCGCCGCTGGACGCACGACGTGCACCACGCCGTCGACGACGCACCCTATGGCGGCGGACCAGGAATGGTGATGAAGCCCACGGTGTGGGGTGATGCGCTGGACGAGATCTGTTCCCCCGAAACCCTTCTGGTGGTCCCCACCCCGGCCGGCCGCCTTTTCGGTCAGCGGGTCGCCCAGCGCTGGTCGGGCGAAGAGCACCTGGTCTTCGCCTGCGGCCGCTACGAGGGAATCGACCAGCGGGTGATCCAGGACGCCGCGAGCAGGATGCGGGTGGAAGAGGTCTCGATCGGCGACTACGTGCTGGCCGGCGGCGAGGCGGCGGCCCTGGTGATGGTCGAAGCCACGGTGCGCCTGTTGCCCAATGTCATGGGAAATCCCCTGTCCCACCAGGACGACTCGCATTCACCAGCCAACAACGGACTGCTGGAGGGGCCCAGCTACACCCGGCCCCCGGTGTGGCGGGGGATCGCCGTTCCCGAGGTTCTGCTGTCGGGGGACCACGCGCGGATAGCCCGGTGGCGGCAGGCCGAGGCGCTGCAACGGACCAGGGAACGCCGGCCCGACTTACTGGACGGCGAATCCGGTTAGCCGGCCACGCTTCAGATGTGCCCGCCGGGGAACATGGTGGCAATGGTGTCGGTCAGCGTCTGCCGGGCGGTCTTCTCGTCGGTGGGGTGCAGCGAGGCGATCGCGATGACGAAGCGGCGGGTGGGTCCGACCACCCCGGTCGAGACGTTCAAGCGGTTCGGCCCGCCCCAGGCGTCGATCCATCCCTGCTTGACCGCCACCGGTTCGGCGGAGAGCCCGTCGGGGATGCCGAAGCGCTGCGGGTAGCCGTCGAGGCCCACCGGCGTCGACGCCGCCAGTGCGGCCAGCATCACATCGGTCTCCCGGGCAGGCAGACCTCCGGACCCGGCGAGCAGTCGGGCGTAGTAGCGCACCAGGTCGGTGGTGGTGCCCATGGTGTTCCACCAGTCGCCGTTGTAGGGCAGGGTGATCTGGCTGAGCCGGTAGCGCTTGATCACCCGGGTGATGATCTCCATGCCGCCCCCCTCGGCCCAGAACATGTTGGCCGCGGAGTCATCCGAGGAGCGCAGCATCGACTCCAGGGCGCGCCGGTCCTCGCGGGTCAGCCGGACCTTGCCCTGGGAGACCCGCAGCAGCAGATCGTCGGCGATGAACAGCTTGGTCACCGATGCCAGCGGGAATGCCGCCGGGTCGCCCCCGGTGACCATCCGGCCGGTCTGTCGGTCCAGGACGGCGACACTGATGTCGGCGCCGCGGCGCTGGGCGTCGGCGACGGCTTTGAGAGTCAGGGCCTTGAGTTTCACCGGTTCGGCGCTGACCTGGATCGCCGCCTGCGGCGGGCCGGACAGCAAGGCGACCGGCTGGGCCTGACCGCCGCTGGACGCTGCGACGACGCCGGCCACGGATGCGCCGACCAGCAGGGTCGCCGTCAGGGCGGAGCCGGTGCGCAGCGCCGACGGTCTGCGTCGCATGGCGTTCCCCTCGGCTCGGTCGTGGGTGGTCGAATCCGGCGATCCGGTGCGACTCCGGCTAGATTAGCCGGGAGCGGGGGACCGGGAACAGTGCCGCGCGGGTGTCGCGTTGCGACCGTCGGATTTCGTCCGAGGCGGGCTTTCTGGCACAATAACGGGGTTGCCCGCGCGGGCCGTGCCAACGCCTGCTGCGACAGACATCCGACCACCAGCTCGGCGGTGAGGGCGCGTGCGCCCGGCTCGGCCGCCCGCAGCTCGACCGCAAGGGAAGTGTCACCCAATGAACACGCTGGACTTCGTCGACCAGTCCTCGCTGCGCGACGACATCCCCGCATTCGGCCCCGGCGACACCGTCAACGTGCACGTCAAGGTGATCGAGGGCAACAAGCAGCGCATCCAGGTCTTCAAGGGTGTCGTGCTGCGCCGCTCCGGGGGCGGCATCCGGGAGACTTTCACGGTCCGCAAGGAGAGCTACGGAGTGGGAGTTGAGCGGACCTTCCCGGTGCACTCGCCCAACATCGACCACCTCGAGGTGGTCACCCGCGGTGATGTCCGTCGCGCCAAGCTGTACTACCTGCGCGAGCTGCGCGGCAAGAAGGCCAAGATCAAGGAGAAGCGCTGAGCTTCGACAGTGGCCGCTTCGACAGTGGCCGCTTCGACAGTGGCCGCTTCGACAGTGGCCGGGGAGAAGCGCTGAGCTTCCTGGGCCTTCGAGCTGATGCCGGGCTCGCGGCCATGGTCTGGCTAGTCTGATCTCGTGACCCCCACTTCCGATCCGGCCGACCGCGCCGAGAAGAGCTCCGCGGACAGCGCGGAGCGCTCCGATGAGACCACCGGCAAAAAGCGGAGCGGGAAGCGGTCAGCGCTGCGCGAGGGGCTGACTCTGGTGGGGATCGCCCTGGTCCTTTACTACGTCATGCTGACCTTCGTAGCCCGGCCGTACCTGATCCCGTCGGAGTCGATGGAGCCGACTCTGCACGGCTGCAAGGGCTGCGTCGGCGACCGCATCATGGTCGACAAGCTGTCCTACCGATTCGGGTCCCCCGAGCCCGGGGACGTGGTGGTTTTCAAGGGCCCGCCGAATTGGAACGTCGGCTACAAGTCGATCCGCTCGGACAACACGGCGATCCGCTGGGTCCAGAACGCCTTGTCCTTCATCGGTTTCGTACCGCCAGATGAGAACGACTTGGTCAAGCGGATCATCGCGGTCGGCGGTCAGACGGTGCAGTGCCGCGCCGACACCGGACTGACCGTCGACGGCAAGCTCCTCAAAGAGCCCTATCTCAACGCGGCCACCATGATGGCCGACCCCGCGGTCTACCCGTGCCTGGGCAACGAGTTCGGCCCGGTCGCGGTGCCCGAGGGCCGGGTCTGGGTGATGGGCGACAACCGCACCCACTCGGCGGACTCGCGGGCCCACTGCACCAGCGTCCCGGCCCAGGCCCAGAACGGCATCCTGTGCACCGGGGACCCGATGACCGGAACGGTGCCGGTGGGCAACATCATCGGCAAGGCCCAGTTCATCGCATGGCCGCCGTCCCGATGGGGTGGCGTCACCACCGTCGACCCGCAGCAGGGCTGACGGTGCCGGCGATGGTCTGGCCGCCCCGCACGGTCATCCGGCGGTCCTCCGGTCTGCGAACCCTGGAGTCCGCGCTGTACCGCGGCGGTTTGGGCCCGGTTGCCGGCGTCGACGAGGTCGGGCGCGGTGCCTGCGCCGGACCGCTGGTGGTGGCTTCCTGTGTGCTGGGACCCAACCGCATGGAGAGCCTTGCGGCCCTCGATGACTCCAAGAAACTGACACCCGAGACCCGTGCGCGCCTGTTCACCCTGATCCGCCGCCACGCGCTGGCCCACCACGTCGTCGTCATCCCGGTCCGGGAGGTCGACCGCCGAGGCGTGCATGCGGCCAACATCGAGGGGATGCGCCGTGCCGTGGCCGGACTGGCGGTGCGACCCGGATACGTGCTCAGCGACGGTTTCCGCGTTCCAGGGCTGGCCGTGCCATCGCTGCCGGTGATCGGGGGAGACGCGGCGGCGGCGTGCATCGCCGCGGCCAGCGTGCTGGCCAAGGTCAGCCGGGACCGTCTGATGGAAGCGATGGACCACGAGCACCCCGGTTACGGGTTCGCCGAGCACAAGGGTTACAGCACCGCCGCCCACGGCGCGGCCCTGGCCCGGCTGGGGCCGTGCAGCCAGCACCGGCAGTCGTTCATCAACGTGCGCCGGGTGACCCGCGACGCCGGGACAGATCCGGGCGGAGGGTTCACTCCGGTGCGAGGCCGCACAGGGAGTTGGGACAAGATGGACCGGAAGTCCGTGTTCCGGCCGGTTCGACGAGAAGGACAGCTGAGCTGATGAGTGCTGAGGATCTCGAGAAGTACGAAACCGAGATGGAACTGTCCCTTTACCGCGAGTACAAGGACATCGTCGGGCAGTTCAGTTACGTCGTGGAGACCGAACGCCGTTTCTACCTGGCCAACAGCGTCGAACTGGTGCCCCGGAACACCGACGGCGAGGTGTACTTCGAACTGCGCCTGGGCGACGCGTGGGTGTGGGACATGTACCGTCCGGCCCGGTTCGTCAAGCAGGTCCGGGTCATCACCTTCAAAGACGTCAACATCGAGGAAGTGGAGAAGCCGGAGTTGCGGCTTCCCGAATGATCCCTGTGGACCGGTGATCAGCTGGGGATAACCCCCGCCGGCCGCGGTCGTGGCGGCGTCTTCCGTCGCAGGCCTGCGCGACCCTGGCGGCATGACGACATTCAGCCGCAACGAACTGGGCGCCTTGGGCGAGCAGTTGGCGGTGGACCACCTTCAGGGCCTCGGCATGCGGATCGTGGCTCGCAACTGGCGCTGCCGATACGGCGAGTTGGAC
Source organism: uncultured Mycobacterium sp. (assembly GCA_964447215.1). Taxonomy (GTDB): domain Bacteria; phylum Actinomycetota; class Actinomycetes; order Mycobacteriales; family Mycobacteriaceae; genus Mycobacterium. The sequence goes on along the minus strand of CAYURT010000064.1, from coordinate 4,832 downwards.
GTGATCGCCGCCGACGCCGGAGACACCGCGGTCTTCGTCGAGGTCAAGACCCGCACAGGAAGCGGTTTCGGCGGTCTTGAGAACGCGGTGACACCGCAGAAGGTGCGGCGGATCCGCCGGCTGGCCGGACTCTGGCTGGCCGGGCAGAGCGCCGTGTGGACGCAGTTGCGTATCGACGTCGTCGGGGTCCGGATCGGACGGCGTCGTCTGCCCGAGATCGTGCACCTGCAGGGAGTCGGGTGATGGCGCTCGGGCGTGCCTACTCGGTGGCGGTGCGCGGCCTGGACGGCGACATCGTCGAAATCGAGGCCGACATCACCGCGGGGCTGCCGGGAGTGCACCTGGTCGGCCTGGCCGACGCCGCCTTGCAGGAGTCCCGGGACCGGGTTCGGGCGGCGATCACCAACTGCGGCAACCGCTGGCCCATGTCGCGGCTGACGCTGGCCCTGTCGCCGGCGACGCTGCCCAAGACCGGGTCGTGCTACGACGTGGCACTGGCCTGCGCGGTGCTCTCAGCGGATCGCGCGAAGCCCTGGCGCCGACTGGAGAAGGCCGTCCTGCTCGGCGAGTTGGCCCTCGACGGGCGTATCCGGCCGGTACGCGGCGTGCTGCCGGCGGTGCTGGCCGCCAAGCGGCAGGGCTGGCCGGTCGTGGTGGTCCCGTCGGGCAATCTCGCTGAGGCGAGCCTGGTGGACGGGGTCGAGGTGTTCGGCGCTCGCACTTTGAAGGATCTGCACCGCTGGCTGAATTACGGTCAGGGCCTGGAGGGTCGGGTCGGCATGGCCTCGTCGCCGGAGCCGCCCGCCGCTGACCTCGCCGATATCAACGGCCAGATCCAGGCCCGCTTCGCCATCGAGGTGGCCGCGGCCGGTGCCCACCACCTGATGCTGACCGGCCCGCCGGGGGTCGGCAAGACCATGCTGGCCCAGCGGCTGCCCGGCCTGCTTCCCGATCTGACCGATTCCGAGGCTCTGGAGGTGACTGCGATTCACTCGGTGGCCGGGATGCTCTCGGAGTCCACACCGCTGATCACCAGACCGCCGTTCATCGCCCCGCACCACTCCTCAAGCGTGGCCGCACTGGCCGGGGGCGGTTCCGGCATGGCCCGGCCGGGAGCCGTCAGCTGCGCCCACCGCGGTGTGCTCTTCATCGACGAGTGTGCCGAGATCCGGCTCAGCGCGCTGGAAGCGCTGCGGACCCCTCTGGAGGACGGCGAGATCCGGCTGGCCCGCAGGGACGGCGTAGCCCGATACCCGGCACGGTTTCAGCTGGTCCTGGCGGCCAACCTGTGTCCCTGCGCCCCCGCCGACCCGCGAGACTGCACCTGTAAACCCACTGAACGCCGGCGTTATCTGGGAAAACTCTCCGGACCGCTGCTCGATCGGGTCGACCTGCGGGTGCAGATGCACACCGAACGGGCCGGCGCCTTCACCTCCGAGCAATCCGAGGACAGCCGGCGGGTCCGGTCCAGGGTGCAGCAGGCGCGCCGGGCTGCCGAGCAGCGCTGGAGGCCATACGGTTTCGCCACCAACGCCGAGGTGAGTGGATCGGTATTGCGAAGGCGGTTCCGACTGGGAGCCGAGGCCATGGCTCCGCTGCGCACGGCGCTGGACCGCGGCCTGCTCAGCATGCGGGGCCTCGATCGTTCGCTGCGGGTCGCCTGGACCCTGGCTGACTTGGCCGGCCGGACGGCGCCGTTGCGCGATGACGTCGCCACCGCTTTGAGCTTCCGGCAGGCCCGGCTGTGAACGGCCGCCGGGAACTACTGGCCTGGGCCTACCTGTCCCGGGTGGCGGAGGCGCCGTGCGTGGAACTGGCGGTCCTGGTCGATCGGGTCGGGGCGGAAGGTGCCGCTGAGCTGATCCGCCGCGGTGAGGTGCCCTCAGGGCTGGTGAAACGCACCCTCGCGCGGCGGGATATCGACTGTGCTGCTGAGGATTTAGAGATCCTGGAACGCCGCGGCGGGCGTCTGGTCACCCGCGCCGACGACGAGTGGCCGACCCTGGCGTTCACCGCCTTCGGAGGTGCGCAGGTGCGTGACCGTCCCGAGGGCAGGGCCCCGCTGGCGCTATGGGTGGTGGGTCCCGAACCGCTCGCCGACACCGCCGGGCGCGCGGCGGCGATCGTCGGCACCCGTGCGGCGACCGGGTACGGCGAGCACGTGGCCGCGGAGTTGGCGGGCGCGCTTGCCGAGCGCGCTGTCGCCGTGGTCTCCGGCGGCGCCTACGGTATCGACGGCGCCGCCCACCGCGGCGCGCTGGCCGCCGACGGCGTGACGGTCGCGGTGCTGGCCGGCGGAATCGACGTGCTCTACCCGGCGGGGCACTCGGCGCTGCTGCACCGTATCGGCGGCAACGGGCTGCTGGTCAGCGAGTATCCACCCGGGGTCCGCCCGGCGCGGCACCGCTTCCTGACCCGCAACCGGTTGGTTGCCGCTCTCTCCGGTGCCACGGTCGTGGTCGAGGCCGGAATCCGCAGTGGGTCGGCCAGCACCGCCGCGTGGGCACGGGCGCTGGGCCGGGTGGTCTGCGCGGTCCCGGGCCCGGTCACCTCCACCGCGTCGGCCGGCTGCCACGCCCTGATCAGGGCGGGTGCCGAACTGGTGACTCGCTCCGATGAGGTGCTCGAGATCGTCGGGAGTGCGGGCGAACTGGCCGAGGACGAACCTCGGCCCGCCAGACCTCTGGACGGTCTGGCCGACCTGGAACGGCAGGTCTACGAAGCCCTTCCCGGCCGGGGCGCGCGCACCGCGGACCAGATCGCGGTCACCGCCGGCCTGCCGGCCGCCGAGGTTCTCGGTCCGCTGGCCTTGCTGGAGGTCGCCGGGCTGGTGCGGTGCCAGGACGGCCGCTGGCGGCTGGAGTCAGCCGGCGTCCGCGGTCGCGATACCGGTCGATGAGGGAAGATCCCGACGCACGCGGATGATCCGCGGACATTCACAAGCCACCCGCTCGGAGGAGGTCGGCCGTGAGCACACCTTCAACGGAACCCAGAACCACGGCGGCCGAAGAGCTCCGTGAATCCGACCTCGCTCTCGCAGGTGGCAATACCATACCGGGTATCGGTACAATCTGGGACCGTCGATGTGGTTCGCATCCCGTTCAGGTGCTTCGATGTGGCCCGGCATCGCCGAACCGGCAGCAGAGATGCAGAATCCGAAGGAGGCCCTGAATGTGTCACGCGACCAAGTGCCGAGTCTGCGGCAAGACCACCTGGGCGGGCTGTGGGCAGCATGTCGACATGGTGCGACGGGGCGTGCCCGCCGCCCAGTGGTGCGGCGGTAAGCACACTGCCGAGGAAATCGCCGCTGCCCCCAGTCCGCGCTGGATGTTCTGGAAAAAGAAGAGCTAGGACGCCCTTGTCTAACGGCGTTCTGGTGCGGGGCCCGGTGCCCCGGTCACCGGGCATTGGTGCAGATCGCGGCTCCCGGCATCGCGGCGGTCGACGCCACCGACGGTGACTCCATCCCGCGCCGCACCATCGACACCATCTGCAGCGCCGAGCAGGCCATCGCTGCCGTTTGCGACCAACGTTGTTCTTCAACAACAAGGGTGTGGCGGCTCGGGCCACCGATGTCTGCGCGAAGTACCCGCCCGGTGACATGGCGGTCTGGCAGTGGTGACGACACACCCGCACCGGCTCACCGGGGTCCGGCGGCGAGTCTGACACCGTAGGGGAGTGGAGGTTCCAGGCCGCTTCGGTGCGATCCTCGATGAGTACGCCGAGCACCTCGCCCTGGAGCGTGGCCGATCCGGCCACACCACCCGCGCCTACCTGGCCGACCTGCGGTTGCTGTTCGGGTTCCTCGACGAACGCGCACCGGGTTCGGGTCTGGACGCGCTGAGCCTTCCACTGCTACGGGCCTGGCTGGCCGCCCAGTCGGCGGCGGGCGCGGCCCGCACCACCCTGGCCCGACGCACCTCGGCGGTCAAGACCTTCACCGCGTGGGCGGCTCGACGGGGCCTGCTCGCCGCCGATCCGGCGGTCCGGCTGCAACTGCCGCGGGCGCGGCGCACTCTGCCCGCGGTGCTGCGCCAGGACCAGGCCGCCGCCGCCCTGCACGCCGCCGGGCTGGGCGCCGAGCAGGGCGATCCGCTGGCACTCCGAGACCGCCTCATCGTGGAGTTGCTCTACGCCACCGGAATCCGGGTCAGCGAGTTGTGCGGTCTCGACCTCGAGGACGTCGACGCCGACCGGCGGGTGCTCCGGGTGCTGGGCAAGGGCGACAAGCAGCGCACCGTGCCGTTCGGCAGGCCGGCGCAGAACGCGTTGACCGGGTGGCTGTCGGCGGGCAGGTCGGCGCTGGCCACCGCGCAGTCCGGCCCGGCGCTGCTGCTGGGTTCGCGCGGGCGACGGCTGGACCCGCGCCAGGCCCGTACCGTCGTGCACCAGACGATGGCCGCTGTCGACGGCGCCCCGGATATCGGGCCGCACGGTCTGCGCCACAGCGCCGCGACCCATCTGCTCGAGGGCGGGGCGGATCTGCGGGTGGTGCAGGAGTTGCTCGGCCATTCCTCGCTGGCGACCACCCAGCTCTACACCCACGTCACCGTCGCCCGGTTGCGGGCGGTGCACGATCAGGCGCATCCTCGGGCCTGAGCCGCGCAGCCGGCCACCGGTTTGAGGCGGACCCGCGTGACCGCCAGTAACCCGATCGGGTCGACGTAGTCGGCGCGGGCCGCCGGGCCCCACATCGCGCCCCAGTGCAGACAGGCGGCCACCGGGCAGCCGTGGTGCCCGGCCAGCAGCCGGCCGATAGCGGTGTCGGCCTCGACCCGCTGGCCCGCCCGTACCGACGGTTCGACCGGCTCGTAGGAGGTGCGCAGACCCCC
>CAYURT010000063.1:0-17354 GCA_964447215.1 uncultured Mycobacterium sp. | reverse complement strand
ATCCCCCGTTGCCGCCGTTCCAGCCGCTGCCCCCCGAACCCCACAGCAGGCCGGCCTGCCCGCCGTTGCAGGCCGCACCCTGGTTGCACGTCTGGGCCGTCCACGAGTAGCCGGTGCCGATCAACAAACCCGCGTTCGGGTTCGCCGCCGTGCCGTCCCCGATGAAGATCCGGACGAAGTCCTGCAGGGGATTTGCGGGGAGCGTGCCGACCGCGGATCCGGCCGGTGGCTGACCGGTGGTGGTCGCTGCCGCAGTGGGCGCAGCGGGCCTCAGGCTCGTGCGAAGCTCCCGCCGGGATACGGCCAATGCGGCCCACGCCAGCGCCTGGGCCCCGCGAGAGTCGCGACCGGGGCCTGCATTCAGCGGGGACGACGGATCGGCCGATGCGATCACGACGCCCGGTCGGATGGCCGCCGGAGTCGCCGTCATGCCCGGAGCCCCGGCGACCCCACTGCTTGCGTCCGGAGTGCCAGGTACCAACGAGGCCGCTGAACGTCGTGCCGAAGCCGCACTCCGAGACGCCATCGACTCCCCGCGCGCCGCCGCCGCGAAATTCGTTGTCGGATGTGGGCTGTCTGCGCTTAGGACGTCCCTCGTGGCCCGTGCCGCCGGCCCGCGCTTCTCGCGCTTCGGGGTGTCACCCGCCGAGGCTCTCGACGAATCCGTTTTAGCGCTGTCAGCGGCCGCGGTCCCGAGCGCCTGCGGCCCGGCCAGGCTCAGACCTAGCGCGAATGCGGTTGCCCCGATTTTCAGCCCTCTACCCATTGCCACCGCTCTTACACGCGGCCGCGATTCTTGCGGGGCCGTTGGATCGAAGCTACACGGTGTTGGCGCCGCGGGCCATTCCCATCGGGAGGTTCTCGCCCAGCGGGTCGCCCAGGGTCACCATCGACTGGAAGTACTCGATCACCCGGGAGTCGGAGACCTCGAGGGCCGGCCACTGCGGCCAGTCCCAGGTGTCATTCATGAACGGCTGCATCTGGTCATGGCTGAGCACGGTGAGGTGGTTGACGTCGTGGGCGGTGGCCGACCCCTCGATCAGCAGCCGGCCGTGGGCGCGGTCATGCATCCACCCGGCCCAGTGCGTCTCCATCTTGAGGGTGTTGACGAAGGCGGTGTCGTAGCCGTTGTCGAGCAGATAGTCGGCGTAGCCGGGGTGGCCGTAGGCGGCCACCATCGCCATCACCTCGTCGGCGGAGCCGAGCCGGGCCGTGCGCTCGATGTCGGCCACGATCTGCGGGTCGTAGGCGTCGTCGTCGATCCAGCCGACCTTGGCGCCCTGCATCGCGTAGAACAGGCCCACTCCCTGCAGGTCGGTGCCCCAGGGCTGGGAGTTGTTGGTCAGCCCGTTGGCGAAGGCCCAGGTGCCGACCTCCTCCAGGGTCGCCGGGCCGAGTCCGGCGAATCGGCGCAGGTCGTTGTAGGCGACCAGGGCCTCGGTGGTGATCGGGGTTCGTCCGCCGGCGAGGGCTTCCATGCCGGTGTGGTCGCTGCCGTGGAACATCCCGAAGGTCATCAGGTCGATGTAGTCCCCACTCGCCGCCGGCATATCGGTCATATCGGTCATGTCCGGCATGTCGGTCGTGTCCGGTGCCTCAGGTGCGGCGGGCGTGTCCGGCGGTGTCGGCTGGGTAGGCGGGGCCGTCGCGGTCTCGGTGACGGTGCCGACCCCCGTCGCGTCGGACAGGGTCGCACCGGAGGGGTTGGACAGCAGCACGGTGAAGGTCTCGGACCCCTCGGCGAGGCCGTCGTGCAGTACCGGGACCTCGATGCTCCGGCTGGTCTGGCCGGGGGCGAAGGTGAGCGTTCCGGAGGTGGCGGTGTAGTCGGCGCCGGCCGTGGCGGAGTCGTCGACCGTCGCGTATCGCACGGTGACGGACTGGTCTGACGCCGCGTCCAGCGTGACGGTGAAGGAGGCGACCGAACTCGTTGCGCTGCCGGCGAACTGGATCGCGTCGAGGTAGGCCATCTTGTCGGCGTTGATGGTCGTCCAGTCGTCGGCCAGGATGCCACCGGTGTCGCCGGAGTTGGGGTTCCACGACCAGAACGTCCAGCTGATGTCCTCTGTACCCGCCGGGATGTCGATCGTGCCGTTGTTGTCCAGATCACCGGAGATGTAGGAGGTGATCGCCTCCAGCCACACCGCGTCCTTGGGGTCGGAGAGCTTGGTGCCGAACTCGCCGATGTAGACCGGCGCGATGTTCTCCTCGTAGATGTAGCCCCACATCTGCCGGAACTTCGCCGGCAGCGCGGCGCCGAAGTCGTCGCCGGCGAACCAGGGCTGCGGATAGACCGAGTTGGGATAGTCGTGCGGGGAGTAGACGACCCGGTTGGGCACGTCGAGGGTGATCGGCCGGTCGGCCACTCCCATCAGGTTGCCGCCCCACCAGTAGCTCTGGCCCTGGTAGGTGCCCACGCCCTCCACGAAGATCAGCAGGTCCGAGTTCACCGACAGGGCGGCGTTGCCGGCCCGTTCGGCCGCGCGGGCCCAGTCGGTCGCCCCGCCGCCGCCCCAGGTCCCGTTATGGGGCTCGTTGTGCAGGTCGAAACCGATGACCGTGGGGTTGTTCCGGTACCGCTGCGCCAGCATCTCCCAGTCGGCCACCCAGGCGTCCTCGGTGTAGGCCGCGTCGTACCACAGCCCGTTCTCCGAAGTCCCGGCCCCGAACCCGCTGCGGTGGTGGTCGAGGATCACCCGCATACCCTGCTGTCCCGCGTAGTCGACGACGGCGTCCATGACCTCCAGGCTCGTCAGGCCCTGCAGCTCAGGGTTTTTCGAGAAGTCGATGCCGTTGGGGGCGGCCGTGGTGTGCAGCGTCTCGCTGGCATACGGCAGCCGGATGGTGTTGAAACCCGCGGCCGCCATCTGATCGATCATGTCGGTGTAACTGCGGGTCCACAGGCCGTGCGGCGCGCCGGTGGTGGACTCCATGCCGAACCAGTTCACCCCGGAGAGTTGGACCGGGCTGCCGGTGGAGTCGAGGATCTGGTTGCCCGCGGTCCGCAGGAACCCCGGTGCCATCGTTCCGGCGCCGGGTTCGGAGACCGCGGCGTCGGAGATGCTCAGGCCCGGGGACAGCGCGGCGGCGGCGTCATCGTCGTCGAGGATCGTGGCCAGGGCGGTGGCGTCGGAGATGGTGGCGCCGACGGCGTTGCTCAGGATGACCGAGAAGGTCTCGTCGGCCTCGTCGGTGGTGTCGCCGAGGATCGCGACGTGGATCATCTGCGATGTCACCCCGGGGTCGAAGGTGAGCGTCCCGGCAGCCGCGGTGTAGTCCATCCCGGCGGTGGCGGTGCCGTCGGCGGTCGCGTAGCTGACGCTGACCGGGGTTCCCGAGGATTCGTTCAGCCGGGCCACGAACATGGCATGCGCTGCCGTGCCGTCGGTTTCGGTCGCCGACAGGTCGGCGATGGTGATCCGGGGCAGTGGGGACGGCGCGGGCGGCTGGGCGGCGAGAGTGACGCTCACCGGGACCGCTATCGAGGGCGGCGTCCAAAAGTTGAGGCGCACACCGGTATCGCGGACGGTGACGGTGAAGGTGTCGGTGCCGCCGGTGGCCAGCAGTTCGGCGCCGGCGGTGTAGGTGTAGTTCCCGGACCCGTCGACGATGACCGAGCCGCGTTCCGGGGCGCTGGTGACCGAGTAGGCCAGCGGGTCGTCCTCGGGGTCGGATCCGCCGACCGTGCCGGTGGCCACTCCATCGGGGGTCAGCCCGTACTGCACCGGGTTGGCTGTCGGCGTCCGGTTGAAGAACAGCCGGGTGATCTCACGGCTGATCATCGCCAGCGCCGCCGTCAGCACGTCCAGCGGGTTGACCGCGGTGCCGGTGGCCGCACCCGACGGGGCCGGCGGGGCGGAGGCCGCCGAGAGGACCGGGGCGATGGCTGACGCCGGCGCGGCGACGGCCGCGGCTGCCCGGGGCGCAGCCGCCACCGGAACCGGATCGGCCACCGGACCGGGAGCCGCCACCGGCTCGGGGTCAGCCGTCGTTACGGGAATCGTCGCCCGGACAGGCGCCGGCTCCGGGGCGGGTACGGCAGCGGCCCGGGACGGCCGCGCCGCTGCGGGCCGCGGGTCGGACAGCGATGCGGGCAGCGACCGGGACACGGGCACGGTGGCGCGCTCGCGGCTCTGCCGTCCGGCCGACGGGGCTGCCGGCGGGGTTGCGGCCGTGGCCTGACGCCGGTGGCGCGGGACGGGGGAGGTCTTCGGGCCCGCCGAGTCCGCCGACCGTGCTGAGCCGTCCTCGGACTCCTCGGCCCACGCCGTCCCGGGTCCGAAGACCGTCGAGAAGCCCAGGCCCAGGGCCAGCGCCGCCACGGTCGTGCCGGCCGCCGCCGTCCGCCGGATTGCGAAAGATTCCACGACACGCTCCCAACAATTCTGGTAACACCCGTGACCAAAAGTAGCACGACGGCTATCCTCACGTCATGCCGAGCAGGTCCAGATGGGCTGGCCTGACCCCCGCCGACCGGCGAGAGCAACGCCGGTCCATGCTGATCAAGTGCGCCTTCGAGCTGTTCGGCACCGGCGGTGAGGCGGCGGTCACGGTGCGCTCGGTCTGCCGGGCCTGCGCGCTGAACACCCGCTACTTCTACGAGAACTTCGCCGACACCGACGAGTTGCTCGGCGCCGCCTACGACGATGTCGTCGCCGATCTGGTGGTGACCCTCGGTGCGGCGATGGCAGACCTGCCCGACGACGCGGCCCGGTTGCGGGCGGGCATCCGGGCCGTCCTCGCCTTCAGTTCCGACGATCCGCGCCGCGGTCGACTGCTGTTCACCGAGGCCCGCACCAACCCGGTGCTCGCCGCCCGTCGGGCCGCCACCCAGGAGCAGCTGCGGCAGTCCGTCCTGGAATCCCCGGGGCCCGCCTCGGCCGATGTGGCCGACCTCGTCGGGGCGGCGATGTACGCCGGCGCGATGGCCGAACTCGCCCAGCAGTGGCTCTCCGGAGCCCTCGGGGACGACCTCGACGCCGTCGTGGAATCCGCGGCGCGACAACTGATGCCGGCTTAGCTGTCGCGACGAGTCAGGCCGCCGGGCAGCCCTCACGGTTCGGAGCGGCCAGTGCTCCGGGGCTTTCCCGGATCGCGGTGTCGACCACCTCGAGCACCTTCGGGTCCCAGGTCAGCGCGGTGGCCCAGTCCAGACCGGTCAGGTTGGACACGAAGATCGAATGGGTGTCGTCGAAGGTGTGGCAGCGCCGGTGAGGCAGCACCGGGTCGCCGATGTCGGCGGCCAGTGCGCTCCGGGTGGCCACGAGACCGTCGTTGGGCCACACCGCCGGGTCGACCTGGCCGTCGGCGGCCGGATCGGCGCCGGTGAACCGATCCCCGGCGATGAGCACCACCGGGATCTGGTCGAGGACCCCGGACTGGAACTCGTTCCAGCTGCCGGACCCCATCAGGAACGCGGTATTGACCTCCCGGCCCGAACCGGCCATCAACTCGCGCACCCGGGTCTTGAAGTCCGACATCGCCGACTCGCAGAAGGTGTCGCCCCCGCAGGCGGACAGCGCGATCAGGTCGTTGGCGTAGTCGGACAGATACGAGCCCTGCCAGGGGGTGCCGATGGTGGTCAGCGAACGCACCTTGACCGTGCTCGAGGTGGAGGCGAGCACCCGGATCGCCGCCCGGGAGTACAGCCCGCCCATCGAGTGGGCGACGAAGTCGACCTCGGTGACGCCCTTCTCGGCCTGCAGCCAGGTGACGAAGCGGGCCAGGTGCTCCCCGGCGGTGTCGATGCTGCCGGTGGAGTTGACCGTCATGTTCTCCGGCAGCGTGACCGGGCACACCCCGAACGCGCCGAACCCGGTCTGGTCGACCACCTGCCCTCGGCCGGCCATCGCCGGGGAGGTGTAGACGGTGTAACCCTTGGAGATCAGGTGGTCGCGAATCGCGGTGTTGGTGTTGCCGGCGGCCAGGCCGGTCGCGCAGGCCTGGTCATTGGTGGTGAACGGGCTCGTGGCGTCGCCGCCGGAGACCACCACCACCGCCGCTCCGGCGGGCCGGTCAAATCCCTGACCGTCCTTGGAGCACCCGGTGGCGGTGAGCGCCATCGCCAGGGTCACGGCGAGAGCGGTGAGTGCGCGCATGAAAAGATTGTTCCACCATGACTGAACCATCGCGGCAATCCCCGGTCGTCTTGTCCGGTGTGCAGCCGACGTCGGACTCCCTGCATCTGGGCAACGCTTTGGGCGCGGTCGAGCAGTGGGTGGGTCTGCAGCAGGACTACCGGACCTTCTTCTGTGTGGTCGACCTGCACGCGATCACCGTTCCGCAGGACCCGGCCGTGTTGCGCCGGCGCACCCTGGTCACCGCTGCGCAGTTTCTGGCGCTGGGCATCGACCCGGCCCGCTCCACCGTCTTCGTCCAGAGCCATGTGCCCGCCCACGCCGAATTGGCCTGGGTGCTGGGATGTTTCACCGGCTTCGGGCAGGCCTCCCGGATGACGCAGTTCAAGGACAAGTCCATCAAGCAGGGCGCCGACTCCGCGACGGTCGGCCTGTTCACCTACCCGGTGCTGCAGGCCGCCGACGTGCTGCTCTACGACACGAACCTGGTACCGGTCGGGGAGGACCAGCGCCAGCATCTCGAACTGGCCCGCGACGTCGCCCAGCGCATCAACGCGCGCTTCCCGGACACCTTCGTCGTTCCGGAGGTGATGATCGCCCGCGAGACCGCCAAGATCTACGACTTGGCCGAGCCGACCGCCAAGATGAGCAAGTCCGCGGCCAGCGACGCCGGCCTGATCAACCTGCTCGACGATCCCGCCGTCTCGGCCAAGAAGATCCGCTCGGCGGTCACCGACAGCGAGCGGGAGATCCGTTTCGACCCCGAGGCCAAGCCCGGCGTCTCCAACCTGCTGTCCATCCAGGCCGCGGTGACCGGAACCGGCGTCGATCGACTGGTGCAGGGTTATGCCGGCCGCGGCTACGGCGACCTGAAGGCCGATACCGCCGAGGCCGTCGTGGAGTATGTGACCCCGATCAAGAGCCGGGTCGACGAACTCCTCGGTGATCCCGCCGAACTGCAGGCCATCCTGGCCAAGGGGGCCCAGCACGCCCGCGAGGTGGCCGACACCACACTGCGCCGGGTGTATGACCGGATCGGATTCCTGCCCGGGTGAGTTCAGCACTGGAACGGCTGAGGGCCCGCGCCCCCTGGCTGGACCATGTCGTGCGGGCCGGGCAGCGCTACAACGAGGCCAGGGGCAACTTCTACGCCGCGGGAATCACCTACTTCACGATCTTCGCGTTGTTCCCGCTGCTGATGGTCGGCTTCGCCACCGTCGGCTTCATCCTGGCCAGCCGGCCACAACTGCTCAGCGAGATCGACACCCGGGTCAAATCCGCCATTCCCGAGGCTTTCGCGACGCTGGTGACCGGTCTGATGGACTCGGCCATCGCCTCCCGGGCCTCGGTGGGGGCGATCGGCCTGGCCACCGCGCTGTGGGCGGGACTGAGCTGGATGTCGAACCTGCGCACGGCGCTGACCGAAATGTGGCAGCAGCCCGAGGAGGAGATCGGCTATGTGCGCAAGAAGGCCTCCGACCTGCTGGCGCTTGTGTCGACGTTCCTGGCTACCCTGCTGACCATCGGGCTGTCCGCGCTGTCGGATCCGGCGTTGCGGCTGACCGGGTCGCTGCGGGCGATGTCGCTGGTGCTGTCGTTGCTGGTGGCCTGGTTGATGTTCACCTGGATCATCGCCAAGCTGCCCCGCCACCCGGTGCCGCTGCGGGTCGCGATGCGGGCCGGGCTGCTCGCGGCGGTGGGTTTTGAGATCTTCAAGCAGCTGGCCGCGGTCTACCTCAAGGTGGTGCTGCACGGACCGGCCGGTGCGATCTTCGGCCCGGTGTTCGGACTGATGCTGTTCGCCTACATCACCGCCCGGCTCGTGCTGTTCGCCGCCGCCTGGGCGGCTACCGGGCCTGCGCCCGCTGGTTGATCGAACGGGCCACCATGATCAGCCCGAAGATGACCACGGTGCCGATCACCGCCACGCCCACCCGGACCGGCAGCGCCTCGGCGGTCAGCAGCGGCGGCGCCGCGGCGAGGATCGGCGTGTCCGGCGCCGGCGGCGCCAGCGAGGGGTCCGGCTCCACCAGCTCGCCGACCTTGGTGCCCGGTTTGGTGGCGAAGCCGTAGTCGAGCAGCCGGGCGGCCTGCTCCCACGGCGCGATCGGGTCGCGGGTGCCCCGCAGCAGCACCGCCACCAGCCGCCGGCCGTCGCGCTCGGCCGCCCCGACGAAGGTCTGCCGGGCGTCGTCGGTGTAGCCGGTCTTGCCGCCCAGCGCGCCCGGGTAGTTGGCCAGCAGCTTGTTGTCGTTCTCCACCGGATAGGGCGGCGCGCCGCCGGTGTCGGGGAACTGGTAGCTGCGGGTGCGGGCGATGTCGGCGAACGTCGGGTTGTTGAAGGCGTAGCGGAAGAACAGCCCGATGTCGTAGGCCGAGGTGCTCATGCCGGGGCCGTCCAGGCCGGACGGGGTGGCCACCCGGGTGTCGCGGCCACCCAGTTTGGCGGCCAGCGTGTTGATCTTGCCCAGCGCGACGTCCATCCCGCCCAGGCCGTCGGCCAGGGCGTTGGCGGCGTCGTTGCCGGAGTAGAGCAGCAGGCCGTAAAGCAGGTCGGTCACCGAATAGTGGCCTCCCGGCCCGACGCCGACCTTGGTGCCCTCGGCGTTGGCGAAATCCTGGGTTCCGTCGATGATCCGGTTCAGCGGCAACTCGTTGATGGCCGCCATCGCCGTCAGCACCTTGATCACGCTGGCCGGCCGGTGCCGGCCGTGCGGGTCGCGGGCGGCGATCACGTCGCCGGAGTCCAGGTCGGCGACCAGCCAGGCCTCGGCCGAGACGTCGCCGGGCACCGGCGGGGTCCCGGCAGCCACGATCACCCCGCAGCCGCTGAGCGCGTCACCGCCCACCGGGGCGGCCGGCACCGGCAGCGGAGCCGGTGGCTCGCCGGACTTGGGGACCTCCGAGGAGTCCACCGCCGGCGGGGTGGTCACCCGGTACGGGCAGTTGTTGGTGTCCTGGGCCGGCCGCGGCTCGGCTCCGGCGGCGGGTGCGCCCAGCAGGCCTGCGGCGACCGCCACAGCGACGGCCCGCGCGAAAAACAGCGAAGTGCGCATTGGGCGCAGATTAGGCGATCGGCCGGCCGAATCGGGGGAGCCGCGCTGTGTCTGGTGTGACTCGTGTGGCTATTGTTATTTTCGTTCTTCAGTGCCAGGCGTTCCCGCGGGTCTGCAGGTGGTCCCAGGCCCGGGTCAGCACACCGCGCAGGATCGCCTCGATCTCGTCGAACACCGCCTGATCGCTGACCAGCGGCGGCGCCAGCTGGATCACCGAGTCGCCGCGGTCGTCGGCGCGGCAGTACAGCCCGGCCTCGAACAGCTCGATGGACAGGAAGCTGCGCAGCAGCCACTCGGAGAGCTCGTCGTCGAGGATCTCCTTGGTGGCCTTGTCCTTGACCAGTTCGATGCCGTAGAAGAAGCCCTCACCCCTCACGTCGCCGACGATCGGCAGGTCGTGCAACCGTTCCAGAGTGGCCCGGAACGCCGGCGCGGTGGTCTTGACGTGGTCGTTGAGGCCTTCCCGCTCGAAGATGTCCAGGTTGGCCAGCGCGACGGCGGCCGAGACCGGGTGGCCGCCGAAGGTGTAGCCGTGCCCGAACGTGGTCACCCCGTCGTCGAACGGCTCGAACAGCCGGTCCGAGGCGATCATCGCGCCGATGGGGGAGTATCCCGAGCTCATCCCCTTGGCGGTGGTGATGATGTCGGGAACGTAGTTGAAATCGTCACAGGCGAACATCGAGCCGATCCGGCCGAACGCGCAGATCGTCTCGTCGGAGACCAGCAGCACGTCGTAGTGGTCGCAGATCTGGCGCACCCGCTCGAAGTAGCCCGGCGGGGGCGGGAAGCAGCCGCCGGCGTTCTGCACCGGCTCCAGGAACACCGCCGCGACCGAGTCGGGGCCCTCGAACTCGATCGCCTCGGCGATCCGGTCGGCCGCCCACCGGCCGAACTCCTTGATATCGGTGTTGTGGCCCTCCGGGGCCCGGTAGAAGTTGGTGTTGGGCACCCGGAATCCGCCGGGGGTGATCGGCTCGAACGGGATCTTGAAGGTGGGCAGGCCGGTGATCGCCAGCGCGCCCTGCGGGGTGCCGTGATAGGCGATGGTCCGGGAGATCACCTTGTACTTGCCGGGCTTGCCGGTCAGCTTGAAGAACTGCTTGGCCAGTTTCCAGGCGCTCTCCACCGCCTCCCCGCCGCCGGTGGTGAAGAACACCCGGTTCAGGTCGCCGGGGGCGTATCCGGCCAGCCGGGCGGCGAGTTCGATCGCCGGTTCGGTGGCGTAGGACCACAGTGGGAAGAACTCCAGGGTGGCGGCCTGCCGGGCGGCGACCTCGGCCAGTTCGGTGCGCCCGTGCCCGACCTGACAGGTGAACAGCCCTGACAATCCGTCGATGTAGCGCTTGCCGTCGCTGTCCCAGATGTAGACCCCGTCGCCGCGGGTGATGATCGGTGGGGTGATCCCCCTGCCGTGCCGGGCGAAATGCCCCCACAGGTGCCGGTCGGCTTTCTCGTACAGAGTCATCGCGTGCCCCAGTTATATTGTTGCTTAACGAGTTTGAGGTATACCAGTGTCTCGGTGGAGACCACGCCGGGTAGCGCCCGGATCTCGGTGTTGAGCAGGTCGAGCAGCTCCAGGTCGTTCTCGCAGACCGTTTCGACGATGATGTCGAAGGTGCCGGCGGTCAGCACCACGTAGTCGACCGCGTCGATCCCGGCGAGCTTCTCGGCGAGCTTGGTGGCATCGCCCTGGCAGCGAATCCCGATCATCGCCTGACGGGCGAATCCCATCTGCATCGGGTCGGTGACCGCGACGATCTGCATCACCCCGGAGTCGATCAGCCGTGCCACCCGCTGGCGCACCGCGGCCTCGGAGAGGCCGACGGACTTCCCGATGGCGGCATAGGAACGCCGGCCGTCGGCCTGCAGCTTCTCGATGATGGCCTTGGACATCTCGTCGAGGTGCGCCGGGGCCGCGGAGTGACGCATACCGAGATTCTTCCACGGAATCCGTCGTTCAGGGCAATCAATCCGACTAAATGCGTAGCCTGAGCCCATGATCGCCAGCAGCTGGATCGACGGTGTCCCCCTGACCACCAGCGGCCCTCGCCACCAGGTGGTCAACCCCGCCGACGGGTCGGTGGTCGCCGAAATGGCCCTGGCCCAGGCCGGCGACGTCGACACCGCGGTGGCGGCCGCGCGTGCGGCGCTGCCCGGCTGGGCCGGTGCCACGCCCGCGCACCGCTCGACGGTGCTGTTCGCGCTGGCCGGGCTGCTGGAGTCCAAGGCCGCCGAGCTGGCCGCCGAGGAGGTCGGCCAGACCGGCAAGCCGATCCGGCTGGCGACCGAGTTCGACGTCCCCGGCAGCGTCGACAACGTCGCCTTCTTCGCCGGGGCGGCCCGCCACCTCGAGGGCAAGGCCACCGCGGAGTACTCCGGAGACCACACCTCCTCGATCCGCCGCGAGGCGGTGGGGGTGGTGGCCACCATCACGCCCTGGAACTACCCGCTGCAGATGGCGGTGTGGAAGGTGCTGCCCGCGTTGGCCGCCGGCTGCGCGGTGGTCATCAAGCCCGCCGAGCTCACCCCGCTGACCACCCTCACCCTGGCCCGGCTGGCAGGCGAGGCGGGCCTGCCCGACGGCGTGCTCAATGTCGTCACCGGCAGCGGCGCCGAGGCCGGTGCGGCACTGGCCGGCCACCCGGACGTCGACATGGTCACCTTCACCGGGTCGACCGCGGTCGGGCGGCGGGTCATGGCGGCCGCGGCGGTGCACGGCCACCGCACCCAGCTCGAGTTGGGCGGCAAGGCGCCTTTCGTGGTGTTCGACGACGCCGACCTCGACGCCGCCGTCCACGGCGCGGTCGCCGCCGCGCTGATCAACTCCGGCCAGGACTGCACCGCGGCCACCCGGGCGATCGTGGCCCCCGGGCTCTACGACGATTTCGTGGCCGGGGTGGCCGACCTGATGGGCAAGGTCGTCGTGGGCGACCCCCGCGACCCGGACACCGACATGGGGCCGCTGATCTCCCTGGCCCACCGGGATAAGGTCGCCGGGATCGTCGAGCGGGCTCCCGGGCAGGGCGCGCGGGTGGTCACCGGGGGGCGGGCGCCAGACCTGCCCGGAGCGTTCTACCTGCCCACCCTGCTGGCCGACGTGGCCGAGGACTCCGAGGCCTACCGGGAGGAGATCTTCGGCCCGGTGCTCACCGTCCGCCGCCACGACGGCGACGACGACGCGCTGCGCCAGGCCAACGACACCGACTACGGGTTGGCCGCCTCGGCCTGGACCCGCGACGTCTACCGTGCCCAGCGTGCCTCCCGGGAGATCCGGGCCGGCTGCGTGTGGATCAACGACCACATCCCGATCATCAGCGAGATGCCGCACGGCGGGTTCGGCGCCTCCGGGTTCGGCAAGGACATGTCCGACTACTCCCTGGAGGAGTACCTCACCATCAAGCACGTGATGAGCGATATCACCGGTGTCGCCGAGAAGGGCTGGCACCGAACGATTTTCACGTTGCGCTGACAGACTCCCGGGGGGCAGGCGCGGGAGTGGGGGACGGCCAGGGCTGCGGCACGGGGCGGGGGCGGATGTTCTGCGGCCACCAGAACCACCGTCCCAGCAGGGCGGCGATGGCCGGGGTCATGAAGGCCCGGATCACCAGGGTGTCGAAGAGCAGGCCCATCCCGATCGTCGTGCCTACCTGGGCGAGAACCTTCAGGTCGCTGATCGCGAACGACATCATGGTGAAGGCGAACACCAGACCCGCGGCGGTCACCACCGAACCGCTGCCGCCCATCGCCCGGATGATGCCGGTGTTGATACCCGCCGGCAGTTCCTCCTTGAGCCTCGCGACCAGCAGCAGGTTGTAGTCGGCGCCGACGGCCAGCAGGATGATGACGGCCATCGCCAGCACCAGCCAGTGCAGTTCGATACCGAGGATGTGCTGCCAGATCAGCACCGACAGCCCGAACGACGCGCCCAGTGAGAGCAAGACGGTTCCGACGATGACCGCCGCGGCGACCACGGCCCGGGTGATGATCAGCATGATGGCGAAAATCAGTGCCAGCGCGGCGATTCCGGCGATCATCAGGTCATAGGTGTTGCCGGTGGAGAGGTCCTTGAACATCGAGGCCGTGCCGCCCAGATAGATCGTCGAGCCCTCCAGCGGGGTGCCCTTGATGGCCTCCTTGGCGGCGGTCTTGATCTCGTCGATGCGCGCGATGCCGTCGGCGGACATCGGATCGCCCTCATGGGAGATGATGAACCGCACGGCATGGCCGTTGGGGGAGATGAACTGCTCCATGCCGCGCTGGAAGTCGGGGTTCTCGAAGACCTCCGGCGGAAGATAGAACGAGTCGTCGTTACGGGAGGCGTCGAAGGCCTCGCCCATCGCGGCCGAGTCCTCCTGCATGGCCGCCATCTGCTCCTGCATGCCCTTCTGGGTGGAGTACATGCCCAGGACCATGGTCTTCATGTTCTTCATGGTGGCCACCATCTCGGGCATCATGGCGACCAGCTGCGGCATCAGTGAGTCCAGCCGCTCCATCAGCGGCAGCAGGGTCTGGATCGCGTCGGTGAGGGTGTCGACGCCGTCGATGCTGTCGAACACCGAGCGCAGCGCGAAGCAGACCGGGATGTCGTAACAGTGCGGTTCCCAGTAGAAGTAGTTGCGGATCGGCCGGAAGAAGTCGTCGAAGTTGGCGATGCTGTCCCGCAGCTCCTTCATGTCGACGACCATGCTGCGCATCTGCACGACCATGGCATGGGTGACGTCGGACATCTGCTGGGTGAGGTTCTGCATCCGCTCCATCTGGTCGATGGTGGTCTGCATGTCGTCGGCCTGTTTGAGCATCTTGGCCGTGAGGTCCTCGTTGTACTTCTGGGTCAGCTTCTGGGTGGTGCCCTGCATGCTGATCATGAAGGGAATCGAGGTGTGCTCGATCGGGGTGCCCTCCGGGCGGGTGATGGCCTGGACCCGGGAGATGCCCTCGACGGCGAAGATCGCCTTGGCGATCTTGTTGATGACCAGGAAGTCCGCCGAGTTGCGCAGGTCGTGGTCGCTCTCGACCATCAGCATCTCGGGGTTCATCCGGGCCTGGGAGAAGTGCCGGTCGGCCGCCGCGTAGCCCTCGTTGGCTGAGGTGTCGGGCGGCAGGTAGTTGCGGTCGTTGTAGTTGGTGCGGTACCCGGGCAGGGTCAGCAATCCGACCAGTGCCAGCGCCACTGTGGCGACCAGGATGGGTCCGGGCCAGCGGACCACCGCGGCGCCGATCTTGCGCCAGCCCCGCACCCGCATCGTCCGTTTGGGTTCGAGCATGCCGAAGCGGCTGGCCACCGAGACGATCGCACTGCCCAGGGTCAGCGCCGTGATGACCACGACCGACATCCCGATGGCCAGCGGGACGCCGAGGGTCTGGAAGTAGGGGAGCCGGGTGAAGCTCAGACAGAATGTGGCGCCGGCGATGGTGAACCCGGAGCCCAGCACCACGTGGGCGGTGCCCCCGTACATCGTGAAGTAGGCCGACTCCCGGTCCTCGCCGACACCTCTGGCCTCCTGGTAGCGGCCGATGAGGAAGATCGCGTAGTCGGTCGCGGCGGCGATCGCCAGCATGACCAGCAGGCTGGTCGCGAACGTCGACAGCCCGATGATCTGGTGATAGCCCAGGAACGCGACCACGCCGCGGGCGGCCGCCAGCGACATCACCACCGAGGCCAGCACCAGCAGCACCGTGATGACCGAGCGGTAGAACCACAGCAGCATCGTGATGATCACCGCGAAGGTCACCGCCTCGGTGACCCGCAGGCTCTTGTCGCCGGTCTCCTGCTGATCGGCGACCATCGCGGCCGGCCCGGTGAGGAAGACCTTGACCCCGTCGGGCGGGGTGAGGCTGTCGATCGTCTTCTTGACCGCCGCCACCGACTCGTTGGCCAGCGCCTCGCCCTGGTTGCCGGCCAGCTTGATCTGGACGTAGACGGCCTTGCCGTCGTTGCTCTCCGCGCCGGCGGCGGTCAGCGGGTCGCCCCAGAAGTCCTGGATGGACTCCACGTGCTTGGTGTCCGCGCGCAGCTTCGCCAGCATCTCGTCGTAGAAGGCGTGGGCGGCGTCGCCGAGCGGCTGCTCGCCCTCCAGCACGATCATCGCCGAGCTGTCGGAGTTGCCCTCCTCGAAGACCTGCCCGATGCGCTTCATGGCGATCATCGACGGCGCCGCGTCGGGGCTCATCGACACCGCCTGGTTCTGCCCGACGACCTCCAGCTGCGGGACCGTCACGTTGAGCACGGCGATCAGCGCGATCCAGGCCAGGATGATCGGGACCGCGAAGGTGCGGATGATCCGTGCCGCGAGTCCCCGCCGGCCGCCGTGCTCCGTGCCCTTCGTCGCCGTGCTCATGCCGACTTCACAAAGCAGTAGGTCAGGGCATCCACGCCGGTGGCGGTCCTCTCGTCTTTGACCTCGCCGTCGACGAGGATCCGGCAGGTGATCGAGGTGCCGGCGCTCTGGGCCATCAGATTGGGGGCCGCCGAGGGGGCGTCGGTCTCCAGTGTCAGCGTCCACGGCAGCGCGGCGGCGTCGACGCGCTGCGGCTTGGCGTCCAGATCCAGGTAGTTGATGTTGGCGGTGCCCGACGAGCCGAAGACCTCGTAGCGGACCACTTTCGGGTCGAACGACTTCTTGTCGTCGGCGAAGACCTTCGGCGTCACCAGGACCCCCTCGGATCCGAAGAAGGTGCGCAGCCGGTGCACGGTGAATCCGGCGATGACCGCCACCACCACCAGCAGCAGCGGGATCCACGCCCGCTTCAGCGTGCGGATCATCGGCGGGCCCCCGGGGTCTGGGAGGTGCCGAACCGGTCCAGCGCCTCGACGAGGGCGCTTTGCATGTAGGTCAGCAACGTGTGCATCTCCTCCAGCCGGCGGGTGGCCTCCGGCGGCGCTCCGCGCAGCGCCCGCAGGCCCCCCTCCGCCATCACCGTCAGATCGGCCATGGTTCGGATACGTTGCCGCTCCCCGGCGGCGAAGGCGTTCGGGCGCAGCCGGTAGTAGGTGCGCCGGTCTCCGGCCAGCGCCAGTCGCTCGATGTAGCCGAACTGGATCAGAGTGCGGGCGTTGGTGCTGATTCCGCCGCTGCTGGCGTCCAGAGCTGCGGCGAGGTCTTCTGAGGACTGGCGTTCGGGCTGGCAGACCAGAAGCCAGCCGAGCAGCCGGCCGGCGAGCCGGGTCAGCCCGTTAAGCTCGAAGTAGCCGCCCATCTGCTCGACGAATTCCAGGATTTGGGCGTCGTCGGGCACCCGGTGCGGAGCCAGCGGATTGCTCACAAGTTTCACTCTAGAGTGAAACCTGGAGCGGGTCGCTTCCGGGTCCGCCAACTCCGATAGCCGCGGTGCGCGGCGAACGCGCCGACCACCGCGGTGGCGCACCAGACCGCGACCGCCGCGTAGGCAAGCGGCGAGTTCAGATCCGAAATCGAGGCGCCCAGCGCGGTGTAGACGAACGCCCGCGGCGCCGAACCGATCAGCGCCCCGGCAGCCATCTGCCACAGCGGCATCCCGAACGCGCCGAAGGCGTAGGCGGCCAGCGCGTCGGAGACACCCGGGACGAAGCGCTGGCCGACCACCGCCCAGATTCCGTGCCGCTGGATGCGGGTGTCGATGCGCTCGGCCCAGACCGGCCCCAGCAGCACGCGTGCGCTGTCCCGGCCCGCGCGCCGTCCGACCGCGGCGGCGATCGTTGCGGTGGTCACCGTCGAGCCCAGCGTCACGAACGTCCCCAGCACCGGCCCGAACAGGAACCCGCTGCCGGCCGCCAGCAGCGGCCCCGGCACCAGCACCGCGGCCAGGACGGCGGCGGCCAGCAGGTAGGCCAGCGGAGCCGCCGGTCCGGCGGCGGCGACCGCGTCGCGGACCCGCTCGACGTCGATCACCCTGAGGATCGCAACCAGGTAGAACATCACCAGCAGCACCGCCGCGAAGGCTGCCAGGCGCAGGGCGTGGCGCCCGCGGTCGCTCACTGCGAGAACATCAGGGCGCGCTTGACCTCCTGGATCGCCTTGGTGACCTCGATGCCGCGCGGGCAGGCGTCGGTGCAGTTGAACGTGGTGCGGCAGCGCCAGACGCCGTCGACCTCGTTGAGGATCTCCAGCCGCTCCGAGGCGCCCTCGTCGCGGCTGTCGAAGATGAAGCGGTGGGCGTTGACGATGGCGGCCGGGCCGAAGTAGCTCTCCTCGTTCCAGAACACCGGGCAGCTGGTGGTGCAGCAGGCGCACAGGATGCACTT
>CAYURT010000062.1:15687-17491 GCA_964447215.1 uncultured Mycobacterium sp. | reverse complement strand
GACATGGTCGACTTCTACGGCCTGGACGTGTTCATGGCGGAGACCTCGGCCACCTGTGGTGGTCTGGACTCGCTGCTGGAGCCGACCGGTCCGCTGCGCGAGGCCCAGGAACTGGCTGCCACGGCCTTCGGCTCGCGGCACACCTACTTCGTCACCAACGGCACCTCGACGGCGAACAAGATCATCACCCAGTCGCTGGTGGCGCCCGGAGACATCGTGCTGCTGGACCGCAACTGCCACCAGTCCCACCACTACGGCATGATGCTGGGCGGCGCGAACGTGGTCTACCTGGAGGCCTACCCGCTCAACGACTACACCATGTACGGGGCGGTGCCGATTCGCGAGATCAAGTCCAAACTGCTCGATTTGCGCCGGGCCGGCAAGCTCGATCGGGTCAAGATGATCGCGCTGACCAACTGCACCTTCGACGGGATCGTCTACGACGTCGAGCGGGTCATGCAGGAGTGCCTGGCGATCAAGCCGGACCTGGTGTTCCTGTGGGACGAGGCCTGGTTCGCCTTCGCCAGATTCCACCCGGAGCTGCGTTCGCGGACCGCGATGCATGCGGCCCGAAAGCTCCGGGACCGTCTGCAGGACAAGGACTATGCCGCAGCCTACGAGGAGGAGCTGGCCCGCGACGCGCAGAATCCGCCGACCGACGAGGAACTGCTCGACCGGCGGCTGCGCCCGGATCCGGCCAAGGCCAGGGTCAGGGTCTACGCCGCCCAGTCCACCCACAAGACGCTGACGTCGCTGCGGCAGGGCTCGATGATCCACGTCTTCGACCAGGACTTCGACCAGAAGGTCGCCGAGGCGTTCCACGAGGCCTACATGGCCCACACCTCCACCTCGCCGAACTACCAGATCCTGGCCTCACTGGACCTCGGACGCCGTCAGGTGGCCCTGGAGGGCTACGAACTGGTGGCCCGGCAGGTCGAGAACGCCATGCAACTGCGCGACGCCGTCGACAACCATCCACTGCTCAGCAAGTACATGTCCTGCCTGCGCACCGCGGACTTGATCCCCGAGGAGTACCGGGCCAGCCATATCGACCAACCGCTGCGATCGGGTCTGCGCACGATGATCAAGGTGTGGGAGACCGACGAGTTCGTGCTCGACCCGTCTCGGATCACGCTGTCGATCGGCCGCACCGGATACGACGGCGACCAGTTCAAGCGGGAACAGCTGATGGACCGCCACGGTGTCCAGATCAACAAGACCTCCCGCAACACGGTGCTGTTCATGACCAACATCGGCACAACCCGAAGCTCGGTGGCCTTCCTGGTCGAGGTGCTGGTCAGCATCGCCAGCGAACTCGATGAGCACGCCTCGGACATGAGTCTGGCCGAGCGCAGCCGTTTCGAGGCGAAGGTGCGCAAGCTGACCGCGAACACCGCTCCGCTGCCGGACTTCAGTGGATTCCATCCGGCGTTCCGGGATCATTCCGGATCCATCGAGACTCCGGAGGGTGACGTCCGCCGGGCCTTCTACCTCTCCTATGACGACACCAACTGCGAGTACCTCTCCGGCGCGCAGATCGAGGAGAAGCTCGACTCCGGTATCGACGTGGTCTCGGCGACTTTCGTCACTCCGTATCCGCCCGGTTTCCCGGTGCTCGTGCCCGGGCAGTTGTTCAGCCGGGAGATCCTGACCTTCCTCCGGGAACTGGACACCCCTGAGATCCACGGCTACGACCCGGATATCGGGTACCGGGTCTACACGGAGAAGGCGATCGAGATGTCCGCGCAGCAGGCGGGTTGCTGAACCGGTCCGCCGTCCCCGCTCAGTGCATGGCGTGGTGCAT
>CAYURT010000062.1:0-15587 GCA_964447215.1 uncultured Mycobacterium sp. | reverse complement strand
GTGCATGGCGTGGTGCATCACGCCCATGAGTTCCATGCCGTAGAACATGTAGCCCATCGACACCGCCATGACCGCCATCAGCGCACGGTCCCGCCAGCTCGACGTGAGCAGATGACCGCTGGTGTGACATTCGCACGTCGGGTCGTCGTGATCGTGACCGGATCCGGTGAGCGCGGGGCCGCCGGCCGGTGATGGGACGACCTGCCGAGAGGCGGCGCCGGCCGACACCCCGGTCCGGTCGCCGACGAGGTAGGGAAACCACCGGCGGTTCTCCCGGGCCCGGACGTCGTCGGGGAACAGGTTGGTCACCCAGCCGAAGGCCTCGATGGCGAACCAGCACACCAGGGCGAAGATCAGGATCGCGTTCCAGCGCATCATCGGGTACCACATGTAGACCATCGCGGCCTGCTGGATCAGCAGCAGGAACCACAACAGGTTGACTCCCTGCCCGCGGCCCAGCCTCGTGGCCAGGAAGACCACGATCGCCGCCGAGGTCGCCACGAAGAACCACATCTGCCAGCGCGCCGGCAGCCAGTTCCAGTCATAGGACATCGACAGGTACATGTAGATCATCGACAGCGCCATCGCGGCGTGGCCGGCGTGGAACCAGCGGTTGCCGGGGCCACGGAGCAGGCAGGGCAGGTGGTGGACGATCCCGAGGGCCAGGCCCAGCGAGAACAGGATGCTGACCCAGCCCGGGAAGTACGCCGGACCGCTCGTCAGGAAGCCGGACATGATTGAGTCTCTCCGTCGATGAATACCGATCACAAGTTAGTCGTCGCCCGGGATCTCCCGGTTCCCGCGTATCCCGCTGACCGTCGGCTTCCCGGCTGTACGGTGCATGTCCATGACCGACAACCGCATGCTGGTGCTCAACCGGGACGACCTCGAGGGTCTCCGGCTGGGATGGGCCGACATCATCGACGTCCTGGATGACGCGTTCGGTCAGAAGGCCCGCGGACTGGTGCAGAACCCGCCCAAGCCCAAGGTCACCTCCCGGGAGGACGCTTTCATCCACGCGATGCCGGCCTACCTGGGCGGCACCGACCGGATCGGGTGCAAGTGGGTGGCCGGTTATGAGCAGAACCAGGCCAAGGGCCTGCCCTACATCTACGGCGTGATGATCATGAACGACCCCGAGAACGGGCGCCCGGTGGCGCTGCTCGACGGGGGCTGGATCACCGAGATGCGCACCCCTGGTGTTTCCGGGGTCACCATGCGTCACGTTCCCGGTAAGCCCAAGCACCTGGCCGTCGTCGGGTGCGGGTTACAGGGGCGCCGGCACCTCGAGGTGGCCCTGGAGGTCCACCCGGGCCTCACCCATGTGACGGCCTACGACCGCAATGACGGCAAAGTCCGCGCGTTCCTGGACGCCGCCGGTGACCGGGTGACGCGGGTCGCCGAATCACCGACTGACGCGGTCACCGGGGCCGATCTGGTGATCACCACGATCACCGTTCCGCTGGACCCCAAGATCGACTGCGCCAACTCCGATCCGAACGCCCTGCTGCTGCCCGTGGACTACGACGACGCGATGGCGCAGAAGGCTTTCGACGACGCGGTGGTGTACTGCGTCGACGATCTCGGACAGTACGAGTCCGTCGCCGACACCATGTACTTCTTCGGCCTGCCCAAACCCGACACCGATCTGGCCGCCGTGGTCTCCGGGGAGTACGAGGTGCCGCTCACCGGCCGGCGGATGTTCCTCAACATGGGCATCGCGATGGACGATGTCGCCCTGAGCGCTCTGGTGCTGGAACGGGCCGCGGCGAGCGGAGCCGGACGCTACATCGAATTCCCCTGAGAGCGCCGGTCGGCCGGTGCGGGCTCGACGACCTCCTGGCCCTGGTCGTCGGGGACGTCGAAGGCCGGGTCGTGCACACCGGTCGGCAGGTGGTCCGCCGGCGGAATCCGCAGTTTGTGCGCGACCGGCACATCGGTCGACGAGTGCAGGATGATCGACAAGGTGATGGTGATCGCGATCAGGTCGAACAGGCGCTCGCCTTCGGGGATACCGGTTTTCAGCACCACCAGGCCATAGACGACCGACGCGAACCCCTTCGGCCCGAACCAGGCGGCGGTGAGCTTCTCCGCGCGGGGCATCGGGGTTCGAATCAGCGACAACAGCATCGAGACCGGGCGCACGACCACGATGGCCAACGCCGCCACCAGCCACTCCTGCCAGCCCAGGTGGGAGATGCGCTCCGGGGTGATCAACGCACCGAAGACCAGCAGGGCGGCGAACTTGGTGATCTCGGAGAGCAGATCGCCGAACGGTTCGAAGTGCTCGGCGGTGACGTGGTCGAGGGTGGCCAGCGCGGACCCCGCCGCGAAAGCCGCCAGATAGGGGTTGGCGTGGGTCATGTGGCACGTCGCGTACACCACGACCGCGATGGCGAACGGGCCCAGCGGTTGCAGCCTCGGTTCGGCGGTCAGGATCGGCAGCCGCCAGGCCAGCGCCACCAGCACCGCAACGCCGACCCCGACGAGCAGGCCCAGCGCCAGTTCCATCAGCACGATGGGCAGATGGGAACTCTCGTGCTTGGCGGTGGCCAGGAATATCAGCACGAAGGGCAGCGCCAGTCCGTCGTTGAGTCCGGACTCGACGTTGAGCAGCCGGCGCAGGCCCAACGGGACATCGGAGCGACCCACCAGCGCAGAGGCGAAGACCGGGTCGGTTGGTGAGAGGATCGCCCCCAGCAGCAGGGCCGTCGGCCAGTCCATGCCGATCAGGAAATGCGCCGGGATGGCGATGCCGACCATGGTCAACGGCATCCCGAGTCCCAGGGCGCGGCCGGAGAGCCGCCAGTTCTCTTTCAGCGCCGGCAGGTTGGCCCGCTGGCCGTCGGTGAACAGCACGGTGAACAGCGCGACGTCGGCCAGCAACTCCACCGTGTTGTCGGTGGGGTTCACCACGCCGAGGACCCCGGGGCCGAGCACGGCACCCGCCGCCAGGAACAGCAGAGCTGTCGACAGCACGGTGCGTGCCGCCAGGCCGGAGAGCGAAACGCTGATCAGCAGGACGACGCCGAACGCCAAAACCAGCGCCACGGTGGAGCCTCCCGGTTGCTCGTCGCTCGATGGTGCGTCGCTCGATTGCGGTTGTCAGTCCTGACAAGATGTCTACATCATGGGTCCCGCTTTCACACTCCTGCTCGGCACCGGCATGGGCGCCGTCGTCGTCGCCGGCCTGGTTGCCGGAACAGTTCCGGCGAACGCCGAAGTCGCCGCCATCAGCCCGTTTGACGTCGGCGATCCCGCAATCGGCCGGCTCGATCCGGCGCTGCGCTCGGCGGTTCAGCAGGCCGCGGCCGCCGCAGCGGCCGACGGCGTGTCGATCACGGTGACCTCCGGGTGGCGGTCCCCGGAGTTTCAGCAGTGGCTGCTCGATGACGCCGTGGCCGCCTACGGCAGCGTCGCCGCCGCCCGACAGTTCGTGCAGACACCCGGACAGTCCCGGCACGTCCTCGGTCAGGCGGCCGACCTCGGCGGCGCGGGAGCCGACCAGTGGCTGACCGGCAACGCCGCCCGGTTCGGCCTGTGCCGGATCTACGCCAACGAGCCCTGGCACTTCGAACTGGCCGCCGGCCCGGCCGGCGCGTGCCCGCCGTTGCTGCCCGACGCCAGCTACCCGGAGTTCCCGGCGTGACCGCCCGGCCGGAGTCCGTCGACTTCCACTTCGACGTGATGTGCCCGTTCGCCTACCAGACCTCGCGGTGGATCCGGGTGGTCCGCGACCTGACCGGCCTGCAGGTGAACTGGCGGTTCTTCAGCCTCGAGGAGATCAACCGCGCCGAGGGAAAGAAGCACCCCTGGGAGCGGGACTGGTCCTACGGGTGGTCGATGATGCGCATCGGCGCGTTGCTGCGCCGGACCTCGATGGCGGACCTGGACGCCTGGTACGAACGGGCCGGACGGGCTCTGCACGTCGAGGGTCTCAAACCGCATGATCCGCAGGTGGCCCGGCACCTGCTCGGCGAACTGGGGCTGGACCCCGCGCTCGTCGACGCCGCCATCGCCGACCCGACCACCAACGACGAGGTGCTGGCCGACCATCAGCGGGTGGTCGGGGCCTCCGGCTACGGGGTGCCGACGCTGTTCTTTTCCGACGGCCAGTGCCTGTTCGGCCCGGTGCTGATCGACCCGCCCTCCGGTGAGGCGGCGGTGCGACTGTGGGACGCGGTGCTGGCCTGGACCGAGTTCCCGCAGCTGTACGAACTTCAGCGGCCCAAGACCCCGGCCGACGAGGAGGCGATCGTGGAGACGCTGCGGCCGTATCTGGAGGCCCGCGACTGGGTGTCGATCAACCGGGGCGAGGTGGTCTCCTTCGACCGTCAGGCTCGGGATCACTAACACCGCAGCCAGGGTGCCACCCCGCCATAGCGTTCGATTGGTTGCCGGTCGGTGAGCGCGTTGTAGAGCACGATGCGCGAGGCGATCCCGCCGCCCGACCCGTCCCAGCGGCTGTGGTGTGGTCATGGCGTCGACGTACACCACCGAACGGCACGTCCCGGGCCGATCGAGGCCGCCCTGGGGTATAACCAGAGGAAGGGGCATGGTGAATCCGACAATGAGCCGAAAGGCGTTCCGGCGCTGGGCGGGTGCAGTCGCGGTGTTCGCGGTTGTTGCTACGCCGGTCCCCGCGGTGGCGGACCCGGGGCCGCCCGGTCCGGCCGAGCCGGTGTCCGGGGTGCTGGCGACACTGGACACGCTGGCGATCAAGGGGCGTGCCCCGAAGACCGGTTATGACCGTGACCGGTTCGGGAACCGGTGGACCGACGATGTGGCCGTCGAGGGGGGCCGCAACGGATGCGACACCCGCAACGACATCCTGCGCCGGGATCTGGTCGACCTGGTGATCAAACCCGGATCCAACGGGTGCACGGTGCTGGCCGGTGTGCTCAACGACCCCTACACCGGGAACACCGTCCCATTCATCCGTGGCGAGGACACCTCGCAGGAGGTCCAGATCGACCACGTGGTCGCGTTGTCCGACGCCTGGCAGAAGGGGGCGGCCCAATGGGATGACCTGACCCGGGCCGACTTCGCCAACGATCCCGCCAACCTGCAGGCCACCATCGGCCGGGTCAACCAGCAGAAGGGCGACGGCGACGCCGCGACCTGGCTGCCTCCCAACACCGCCTACCGATGCGCTTACGTCACCAGGATCGTCGACGTCAAAGCCGCCTACGGGCTGTGGGTGACCCAGGCCGAGCACGACGCCATCGCCCGGGTGCTGTCCGGCTGCGTCTAGAGCAGGTCCGCGCCCGGCGGGACCGGCGCCGGCGCCGCGCCGACGCCGCCCAGCACCAGCGTGAAAGTGTCCTGACGTTGAGCGAGTTCGCCGTTGCCGTTGTCGGAAAGGAGGACCAGGCTGTAGGACCCGTCAGACAGTTGCGGTCCCACCGTCATCGCCTCGAAGTTGCTGAACCCGAAAATCCCTTGCCATAACAGGGTTTTGGTGACCGGGGTGAATGTCGCACCCGCCAGGCCCGGGACCGCGGCGACGTCGCTGGCCCCGGTGAGGCCGAGCAGGTACACCCGGGAGCGGAAGCGGGGCAGGAAGCCGCCGAGTTCACGTTCCAGCGCCAGGATCGCCCCGTTGGGTAGGACCAGCAGATCGACCAGGCCGCTGCGCTCGACGGAGATGAAGGGCGACATCCGGGAGATCGGGTCGGTGCGATAGGCGTACTGGGCGGCCGGGGTGAGGTCCGGTCCGGTGAACTGCTGGATCCGCACCCAACTGCCCGCCTCGGTGGTGGACAGCGGGCCGTCCGGCCGGAGTGCCTCCTCGTTGGCCGTCCACAGGCCACCCTGTCCGTAGGTCAGCGACTCCAGACCCATGTTGGCCTGGACGTTGGCCGGCCGGTAGATCTCCGGTACCGCCACCGAACCGACCTTCGCACCGGAGATCAGACTGAATTCACCAATGGTCGAGGCGATTTCGTCGGCCACCCAGACGGTGTCACCCTGCGGCCCCAGAGCGATCCCCTCCGAGTCCGAACCGAGTTCGGGGGCTTCGACGGCACCGGTGACGATGCTGGACCTGATCCGGCCGGTGGTGAGGTTCAGCGAGGTGTAGAGCTGCCAGATCGACGTCGCACCGTTGTCGCCCACCGCGTAGTAGGTGGTGCCGCCGGCGTAGGTGATACCGCTGAGTTCGGCGGCCCCGGTACCGCCGCCGGAGAGCACGAAGGGACTCTGGCCGGACCGGGTGACCGAGACGGCGGTGGTCGTGACGTCATCGACAGCGGGTGTGCGCGCCCGCGCGGCGGCGGCCTGCCGGGCTCGGTTCTCGCCGGCCTTGCCGGCGCGGTGGGCGGCCGCTGTGGAGCTGTCGTCGGAGTCGGCCGAGGCCGGACCGGCCGTCGCGACAGCCCACGCCGCAAGACCCAGAACCAGGCCGGCGGCCCATGCGGTCAGCCGGGTGTCCACAGCGTGGCCCATCGCGAACCCCGCGCGGTTCAGACCAGCGTGGCGGGCTGCAGCGGGGTCAGGTCGGTCTCCATCAGCACCACGTTGTAGTTGCCCCACAGCGACATGTTCCAGTACAGCGTGGAGACGTCGGGGTCGCCGTTGGCGTCGGTGAGCTCACCGGTCCCCGACAGCGGGTGGATGAACGGGGCGTACAGGCCCGGATAGGCGAACGAGGTGGCGATGGTGACCGGCTCGGACCACGGGCCCTCGGGGGTGTCGGCGGTGCGCAGGATCACGTTGTTGAGGCCGTTTCCGTAGAGCGCCACGTACTTGTCGAGGTACTCGTTGTACTGGACCGACATCTCACTGACGTTGCCGCCGGTCTTGGCCCCGGTGAGACCGGCGAACCAGCCGCCGAAGAAGTCCGGATTGTTGGCGATGTCCTTGATGAACCCGAACAGCCCGGCGGAGCGGTCGGAGTCGCCGATCACCGGTGCCGCCACCGCTGGCTTGTCGAGAACCCAGCTGTCACCGTCCCAGTACTCGTACTGGCCGAGGTCGGTGATGGCACCCTCGGGGACCCGGGACAGGAACGCCGAGCCCTGCCGGCCCGACGGGGTGCCGAACGCGTAGACGTAACGGGGCTCGCCGTCGACGACCTTGCTCTCCGGCTGCAGCACGTAGGCCATCTGCTGGAAGTTCTGGTCGCCGGCGCGGTAGCTGGTCGACGACCGGAACCAGCCGGCCGAGCGGATGGTGGAGCGCTGCAGCACCCACTTGTCGGTGGCCGGGTCGTACTGGGAGACCGCGGAGTAGTTGGTGGTCCACCGTCCCGGGGAGTCCCAGGACTTCACCGACATGTAGTTGACGTAGTTGTTGGCGTTGGCGTACACCGCGGCGGTCGGGATGTTGGTCACCTCCGAGCCGATGAAGAACACCGCGTTGCGGGCGGCCGGGATGAACTGGTAGGCGGGGCCGGTGTTGATCAGGGTCAACCCGTCGTACAACTGCGTGTCATCGCTGAGCAGCAGCACGTTGTTGCGCCAGTCGCCGGTCATGTTGGGCCGGCTGAAGGTGTCGCCGAAGGCCAGCTGGATCTTGTCGTTCTCCCCGTTGAGCCACATGATCCCCAGGTCGGTGCCGTAGATGTTGGCCCAGTTGGTGTTGTTGGTCTGCGGCCAGCCGCCGAGCAGAGGGGGCGGGAAATTGCTCTGCCCGGTGACCCAGCCGATGGGGCCGGAGGTCAGCGTCGAGGGCTGGTCCACCACGGCGGCGGCCAGGGTCGCCGAGGGCGCGACGGCCTGCGCCGGGGCCACCCGCATGCTGCGGGCGGACTCCCGCCGGGTCCAGGCCAGCAGGGCCCACAGTGCCGGGGTCTGCACCGGGACCGCCGGCGCGCCGCCGGCGCCCAGCGGGGACAGTCCCACCGCGGCCAGCAGTCTGGACACGACGCCGGAGGGCGCCGCCGTGACGGCGGCAGCGGCGGGTGCCGAGGCCGCAACCTGTGCGGGGGCGATGACTGCGGGGCTGTAATCGGCCGGGGTGATGGTCTGGGCAGGCTGGGAAACCCCCGTCGCCGCGGTGGCGGCCGGGACGGCGATCCGGGGCTGGGTGACCGCCGGTGTGCCGGCCGGGGTGAGAGCTGAGGCCGCCCGGGGAACGGCCGGGGTGGTGGCGGGGGCGTCGTTGCGGGGGCGCGTGTCGCCGGGGTCGGTCACCGCGGGCGGAACCGAGACCGAGGAGCGTGCCTGCTCGGGATCCGCCACCGCGGCCGACGGTGCGGTCCGCTCGCCGGCGGCCTGTGCGCCGCCGCGCGCCGAACGCCGCGGGGAGGGGCCCGTCCCGGACGGAGAGACCTCCGGGGGCGACTGTGCCGACCGCGCGGCGCGCGGCGCGCGCGAGGTCCGGTCCGCGGTGCCGGCGGAGTCGGCCGCGGCGGCCGACTCGGTGTCGGCGGTGTCGGCCCCGGCAACCCCTGGGCTCGCCAGCACCGCGGCGCCGACACCCAGCGTCACGGCCAATACCCCGATCCGGCCGATGTGCTGGGCGCTCATCGAAGAGACCATCAGAAACCACTCCTGACTGTGGCGAATCGCAGCACCGCATCCAGCAAACATTGAGGCGCGGCGACGACCCGGTGTTTCCCCGAACTGTACTTCACTCTGGTAACACGACGGCATCATCGGCGGCGGGTCGATCGGCAGTCGCGGTCAGGGCGCGGCGAGCAATTCCGCCATCTTCGCGATCACACCCTGGAGGGCCTTGAACGGGCGGATCATCACGGTAAACGAGGTGATCTGGCCGTCGTGGTTCCAGTGGATCATGTCGATGCCCTCGACGGACAGGCCGTCGACCTGGGCGGCGAAATGGAGTACCGCCGAGTCGTCGGCGTACCACTTCTCGAGGTAGTGGAATTCGGTGCCGGCGAACATCCTCGCCGCCGCACGCAGGTAGGCCGCGGTGACGGCGCGCCCGCGCTGGGGGGCGAAGACGGCGGGGGAGCGGAACACCGCGTCCTCGCTGAGCATCTCCTCGAGTTCGCCGCACGGATACCCGCCGCTCTCGACGACCCGCAGCCAGCGTTCGATCACCGGCGGGGCGGGGTCCAGGTCAGGGCTCACCAGTTCCACACCGACATGTCATCGGGCGGGTACTGATTGCAGATGTCGGTGGTGTTGGCCGCCACTCCTTTGTTGTTGAAGAACAACTTGGCGTGGTTGGGCCATTGGAAGGCCAGCGGGTCGGCGTAGATGTTGGTGGCCAGTTCCTCCGACCAGGCCCGCCGCTCGGCGGGGCTCTTGGCATAGAAGCCGTGGATGTAGTCCCGGGCGGCCTGCTGGATCTGGGGTGACTTGTTGTTGTAGTCGATCATGTACCGCTCGTAGTAGATCGGCTCCACGTCGCGCGCCGCCGCCATGATCTGCTCGGCGGTGCAGGTCGTCTGGAGCATCCGGCGCGGGATGGGATAGTCGTCGG
This sequence comes from uncultured Mycobacterium sp., assembly GCA_964447215.1. Lineage (GTDB taxonomy): Bacteria > Actinomycetota > Actinomycetes > Mycobacteriales > Mycobacteriaceae > Mycobacterium. Next base: position 6,194 of record CAYURT010000062.1, on the reverse strand, counting down.
TGGCGTCGGCCCAGGCGAGCGCGGGTGCCGCCGTCGGCGCGAGGGCGGCGAGGGCGATCGCCGCCGCGAGGATCCGGGATTTCGCCACGGTGGTCATCCTTCTGCTCAGGGAGAGCGCGACGGTGCGCACTCCGACCGGAAGCCGACGATGGACTCGACACCCAGAGGTTAGCTCAGGTAACTGTTCGGCCTACACTCTGAGCATGGGGACCCGACGCTCCGTGCTCGCCGGTGCCGGTGCCGGTGCCGGTGCAGTGGCCGTCGCGGCCGCTCTGCTGCTGGCGGCTCCGGCGCAGGCCGATCCCGATATCGAGTTCGCCGACCAGCTGCACGGGTACGGCATCTACGGCCAGCGCGACTACAACGCCTGGCTGGGCAAGATCGCCTGCAAGCGCCTCGCCAGAGGAGTTGACGGGGACGCCTACGCGTCGGCGACCTTCATCTCCCGGAACCTGTCCAAGGACACGACCCAGGCCCAGGCGTGGCAGTTCCTCGGAGCGGCGGTCCGGATCTACTGTCCCGACCAGGTCGGGGTGCTCCAGAACGCCGCACGCTAGATACCGCCGGGTCCCGGCGGGAGGGCGTCAGCCGGCCAGTTTGCCGTTGTCGACGACGTAGACCGCACCGTGCACGGCGGCGGCGTCGTCGCTGGCCAGAAAGGCGATCACCGCAGCCACGTCCTCGGCGGCCATCAGTCCACGAGGCGCGGCGATGCGCATGATCAGCCCCATGTCGGCACCCTCCGGCGCCGCGAACTCAGTGACCTGGGGGGTCAGCATTCCACCCGGGCACACCGCGTTGACCCGAACCCGCTCCTTGGTGAACTCCACGGCCAGCGCGCGGGTCAGGCCCACCAGAGCGTGCTTGGACGCGCAGTACCCGGCCGAGTAGACCTCGCCCTCCACGCCGGCCACCGAGGACACGTTGACGATGCTGCCCCCGCCGAGCAGGTGCGGCAGCGCGGCGCGGCACAGGTAGAACGGGCCGTTCAGGTTGACGGCCAGGTCATAGGCCCAGTCGTCGTCGCCGACCTCGGACGTGTGCCGCATGCGGTGGAAGCCCGCGGCGTTGACCAGGACGTCGAGGCGGCCGAAGCGACGAACGCAGTCGTCCACCGCGGCCGCGCAGGCCGATGAGTCGGTGATGTCCACGCAGCTGTACTCCCCGCCGGGAACCTCATCGAACACCGAACCCAGTCGCGCGGAATCCCGCGCAATGCCGAAGACCCTCGCCCCGCGCCGGGCGAACAGCCGGGCGACCGCGGCCCCCAGCCCCGACGAGGCGCCGGTGACCAGCGCGACCTTTCCGTCCAGCGGCGCGTTCACCGGGTTTCCCCAGGTGCGCATACCCCGCCGCACCGGCTCGCGATGACCGGCGGCGCGGTGTTTGCGGAATCGTGGGCCACCTCACCATTGCAGCCGATCCGGGTCCGCGATGTGGGCGAATACCGGCTCGGGGTCATTACGCGAGCATGACCACCGGGGGTCCGGGCGGGCGCGACGGGCTGGTATCGACTTCAATGGAGGGGTCGGGAGTACGGGAGGAGCGGGATTTGCGGGCGGTGGACACCACCCGGGCGGGTATGCCGGATTCGGCCGCACCGTTCCGCGATTTCGATGCCTGGCGCGCCGACGTGCGCCGGGCGACCCAGACGCACATCGCCGATTTCCTCGGCCTGCAGTGCCTGCCGGCCCTCCGGCGGACCGGGATCGACATCGCGCCCGACGTGCTGTGCGGCCTGCTCGAGGGCGGTAAGTGCCTGCGATCGACGTTCATGTACCTGGGCTGGCTGTGCGGTGCCGACCCCGACCCCGCCGCTCTGCGGGCCAGTGCCGGTCTCGAGTTGCTGCACGCCTTCGCCCTGCTGCAGGACGACGTGATGGACGATTCGCCGCTGCGCCGCGGCCGGCCGGCCGCGCACACCCGGTTCGCCGGATGGCACCGGGAGCGCCGGCTGTCCGGTCCGGCCGACCGTTTCGGCGCCTCGCTGGCGGTTCTGCTCTCGGATCTGTGCCTGGTGTGGGCCGAGCAGATGATGCGGGACAGCGGTGTGCCCGCGGACGCGCTGGCGCGGGCCTGGCCGCACTACGACGCGATGCGCATCGAGCTGGCGGTCGGCCAGTTCGCCGACGTCGCCAACGATGCCGGAGCGTCGCCCACGCTGGAGGCGGTGCTCGACGTCGCCCGGCGCAAGTCGGGGAACTACACGGTCCGCCGTCCGCTCGAGATCGGCGCGGCGATGGCCGGCTGCGACGGGCTGCTGGACACCCTCGGTGCGTACGGGAGCCTGGTCGGGGAGGCCTTCCAACTGCGTGACGACCTGCTCGGGGTGTTCGGTTCGCCGGCGGTGACCGGCAAGCCGGCCGGTGGGGACCTCGCCGAGCGCAAGGCGACCAGTGTCGTGGTGACCGCCGAGAGGATGGCCGACACCGCCGTCCGGCGCCAGTTCGCGGCGTTGATGAGCGCCGAGGAACTCGACGACGCCGATATCGCGCACTGGCGCACATTGATCACCGCCACCGGTGCCGTCGACCGGATCGAGGCGATGATCGCCGAGCGTGTCGAGGCCGCCAACATTCACCTTGACGACGACCGGATTGACGAGACCGTGCAGTCGGCGCTGGCCGCCATGGCCGCTGCGTGCACCCTGCGGGTGGCCTAGCACGGTGCGAGAAGGAGCCTGATGATGAGAACCATTCCGGGAACGACCGACCATGTCGTGGTGGTCGGGGCAGGCCTGTCCGGGCTGTCGGCCGCACTGCAACTGGCCGGGCGCGGACGCAGCGTGACCGTGGTGGAGCGCCACGGCTATCCCGGCGGCCGCGTTGGCCAGTCCGACATCCGGGGCTACCGCATCGACACCGGCGCCACCGTGCTGACCATGCCCGACATCATCGAGGCGGCCTTCGCCGCGGCCGGGGCCTCGATGGGCGACTACCTCGAACTGACGAAGCTCGATCCGGCGTATCGCGCCTCGTTCGCCGACGGCAGCGTGCTCGACGTGCATACCGACGGCGAGGCGATGGCGGCGGCCATCGAGGAGTTCGCCGGGCCGGATCAGGCCGCCGGCTACCGCCGGCTGCGCCAGTGGATGACCGACCTCTACCACCTCGAGATCGACGGTTTCATCGGGTCGAACTTCTCCTCGCCGCTGTCGCTGCTGACCCCGCAACTGGCGAAGCTGGCGGCGATCGGCGGGTTCCGCGGGTGGGAGAAAATGGTCAGCCGCTACATCACCGATGAGCGGGTTCAGCGCATCTTCACCTTCCAGGCGCTCTACGCGGGTGTGCCGCCGCAGCGTGCCCTGGCCGCCTACGCGGTGATCGCCTACATGGACACCGTCGAGGGGGTGTACTTCCCCCGCGGCGGCATGCGCGCGCTGCCGGAGGCGCTGGCCGCGGCGGCCGCCGACGCCGGGGTGCGGTTCCGCTACTCCTCCACGGTGACCAAGCTGGAACGGTCCGGCTCCCGGGTGACCGCGGTGCACACCGACTCCGGTGACCGGATCGCCTGCGACGCCGTGGTGCTCACGACCGAGCTGCCGTTGACCTACCAACTGCTGGGCCGCAGGCCACGGCGCCCGGTGAAGATACGGCCGGCTCCCTCAGCGCTGGTCATGCACGTCGGCGTCCCCTCCGTCAACGGTGCGCTGCAGCACCACAACATCAGCTTCGGCGGGCAGTGGTCGAAGACCTTCGACGAGATCATCGGAGACGGCGTGCTGATGAGCGATCCCTCGTTGCTGGTGACCGTGCCCACCATCGGGGATCCCAGCCTGGCCCCGGCCGGCCGTGACCTGCTCTTCGTTCTGGCTCCCTGCCCGAATCTCGATGTGGGCAAGGTCAATTGGGCCGTCCGCGGCGACGCCTACGCACGGGAGGTGCTGGCCACCGCCGCCCAGCGGCTGCTTCCCGGGCTCGACGACGACGCCGACATCCTCGACGTCGTCACCCCGGCCGACTGGGCCCGTCAGGGAATGCTGGCCGGTACCCCGTTCGCTCTGGCGCACACCTTCCCGCAGACCGGGCCGTTCCGGCCGGCCAACCTGGTGCGCGGCGTCGACAACGCCGTGCTGGCGGGCGGTTCCACGGTCCCGGGCGTCGGCGTGCCCACCGCGCTGCTCTCCGGCCGGCTGGCGGCCGAGCGGATCACCGGGGCGGCCGCCCGCGCTTCGGGACCGACGATCGGCGCCGGCAAGCAGGTGCGGGCATGATCCACACCGAACTGCAGGCCGCCGGGATCTCCGACGCCCGGCTGCGGGAGTCCTATCGGTATTGCCGCCGGCTCAACGCCCAGCACGGGCGCACCTACTTCCTGGCCACCAGGCTGCTGGCGCCGTCCCAGCGGCCTGCGGTGCACGCGCTGTACGGCTTCGCCCGCTACGCCGACGACATCCTCGACGACCTGGACTCCGATGCGACCGTCGGCGAACGGCAGGCCCGGCTGGAGCGACTGGCGTCGCGGTTCTTCGACGGCGCGGATCAGGCCGGTGAGCCGGTGCTGCCGGCGGTGCTGCACACCGCGCGGACCTACCGGATCCCGCTGAGCCTCTTCGACGACTTCCTGGCGTCGATGAGGATGGACCTGACTGTCACCGACTATCCGGACCGGCCGGCCCTGAACCGCTACATGCGCGGCTCGGCGGAGGTGATCGGGCTGCAGATGCTGCCGATTCTGGGCACCGTCGGCCCGCTATCCGACGCCGAGCCCTACGCCGAAGCGCTCGGCCAGGCCTTCCAGCTGACCAACTTCCTGCGCGACATCAATGAGGACCTGCAGCGCAACCGGGTCTATCTGCCCGCCGACGAGCTCGCCGCGTTCGGGGTGGATCGCGACCTGCTCTCGTGGTGCCAGACCCACCGCCGCACCGATCCCCGGGTCCGGCAGGCGCTGGAAGCCCAGCACGCCATCACCCGTGGCATCTACCGCACGGCGCACAAGGGCATCGCCCTGCTGGCGCCGCAGTCCCGCCCGTGCGTCACCGCGGCGTTCACGCTCTACTCGGAGATCCTCGACCGGATCGAGGACATCGACTTCGAGGTCTTCAGCCAGCGGGCGTCGGTGGGAAACCGGCGGCGGCTGCAGGTGTTCGCCACCGGTCTGGTTCGCGCCCGGCGCGCCCGCCGGAGAGCCCGGGGTGCCATCTGATTGGCTGGTCTGATGCACGTGACGGAGAAATCGTGAGCGTCGGCCACGGCGGGCTTCCCCGAACCGAGGTGCCCGGCGCCTTCGACATCGGTGCCGACGCCTATGACCGGCTGGTCGGCGCCAATCCCGGCTACCACCAGCATTTGCGGATCTCCGCGCGCCGGATGCGGATTCCCGACGCGGGCCGGGGGCTCAGGCTGCTCGACGCCGGATGCGGCACCGGCGCCTCGACCGCAGCCCTGCTGGAGGCTGCCCCGCACGCCGAGATCGTCGCCGTGGACGCCTCGGCGGGAATGCTGGAGTGCGCCCGCGCCAAGAACTGGCCGGATTCGGTGCGTTTCGTGCACACCCCGATCGAGAACCTGGCAGAGGCGGGGGTGCGGGGCCGGTTCGACGGGATCCTGGCCGCCTATCTGCTGCGCAACCTCGCCGATCCCGACGCGCAGTTGCGCCGATTCCGCGAAATGCTCACCCCCGGAGCGCCCCTGGCCGTGCACGAGTACTCGGTCGGCGACTCGCGGCGGGCCAGGGCGGTCTGGAACGCCGTCTGCTGGGGGATCATCATCCCGGCGGGCTGGGTACAGACCCGCGACAGCGCCCTGTACCGCCACCTTTGGCGCAGTGTGAACATGTTCGACGGCGCCGCCGCCTTCCAGCGGCGCATGGTGGCTGCGGGTTACGCCGGCGTGCACAGCGAAACCATGCCGGGCTGGCAGCGTGACATTGTGCACACCTTCCTCGGGGAGGCGCCCCGATGAAGGATCCCCGCCGGGTCGCCCACCCCGCCCCGCCCGGCCTGCCCGATGCCGGTGCGCTGGGCTCCGCGCCGCATGTCGTGGTCATCGGCGGCGGTATCGCCGGTCTGGCGGCCGCCACCGGGCTGGCCGAACGGGGCGTCACCGTCGACGTCGTCGAACGCGAGCCCAACCTCGGGGGCCGGGTGGCCGGCTGGACCGAGCACCTCGAGGAGACCCCGGAGGCCGCTGAGACAGTGGCCAACAACCGCGGATTCCACGCCTTCTTCCGGCAGTACTACAACCTGCGGG
>CAYURT010000061.1:0-17502 GCA_964447215.1 uncultured Mycobacterium sp. | reverse complement strand
TTCCCAAGCTGAATACGCGGGTTCGATTCCCGTCATCGGCTCCACGAAACGCGGCGCGTCGCACCCCTGAGCCGGGCAAACCGCAGAACGATACGGTTTCGATTCGGACCTCCCGACGTGGCTGATGTGTAACCGCAGCCGGCAAAGCGGTAGCGTTGACAGGCAATGACGCAGCGTAAAACGGCGACTCGGCGGTGCGCCCAAGCGGGAGCGGCAGCGCTCGTGCTGGGGCTGTCGCTGGCCGCCCCGGCGGCCGCCGAGGACACCGATTCCGACGGGTCCGGCCGGGAGCCCGCAGGCCGGAGCGCCGCGACGGACCGGGCGGAGTCCACGGCTCCGGCCGCCACCCAGCGATCGGCTGGGCAGGCCAGAGAGACCTCACGTCGGGCGGCCCGGCCTGGGACGCCGCAGCCGGCCCCCGATGAGGCAGCGACCGGGATTCAGGCCGAAAACGCGGAACGGACCGCCGCCGCGGTGGCCGCCAGAGTGGCCGCCCCAAGGTCCACCGACACCGGGCAGGCCCGACTCCCAGCACGCGAGTCGCGGCGGACCGCAGCTGATTCCGGGCCCGGCTCGGCGCGGGTCTCGGCCACCCGATCCGATACAGCGACCGCCGCCCCCGCCGCCTCGCCGGTGGCTCCCCCGTCCTTCGAGGCGCCCGGGCCCGCCGATGTGGTTGTTTCGCTGCCGCCGGCGGCGGTGTCGTCCCCAGTCGCCTCAGCGGTCGCCTCAGCAGTGGCCACCGGGGCCGAGGCCCCGCAGGCCGAGGCGGATGCCCCCGCCACCTCCGCGCCGCTTCGCGCGCGTTCGGCGGCCACCGTGGGCATCCCCGCCGGCAGCGCCGCCGCGATCTCGGTCGCCGATCTCTTCACCGGGCTGGTGGCCCCGATTCAGTCACTCATCGAGGGGGTCGGGCTGCTCATCCGCCGCACCTTCTTCAACCAGGCACCGCGGGTCAACCCGGTGCAGACCACCGGGCAGACGGAAGGCCCGATCACCGGCACCATCGGTGCGGTCGATCCCGAGGGCGAACAGATCGCCTATCAGGTGACGGGGGCTCCGCAATACGGCGGCGTCGTCATCGGAGCCGGTGGGGAGTTCACCTACACACCGGGACCCAGCTTCAGCGGTCTCGACAGCTTCACCGTGGCGGCCGCCGACATACCCGGCGGCTTCAACCTGTTCGATCTCGGCCGGCCGGCCGCCACCCAGGCCTACGTCCAGATCGCCCAGAACGCCACCCTGCCGATGCTGACCTTCAGCTTCGTCTACGGCAGCGGCTCGCAGTACTGGTCGGCCGACGCTCGCGCGGCCCTGCAGTCGGCGGCGATGAGCCTGGCCCAGTACCTGGTCGTGACCACCCCGACGACACTGACCTACGACGTCACCGCGGAACGGTCGTCGTTCTCCTCGACATTGGCCTCCGCCGGCAGCGATCTGGTCGACTATCGCGCCGGTTTCCACCCGACGGTGGTTCAGCAGAAGATCCTGACCGGGATCGACGCCAACGGGTCGGCCGCCGACGGTGAGCTCTCCTGGAACTTCGGTTCACCGTGGGCGCTGGGGGCCACGGTGAGCAACAGCCAGTACGACTTCACCTCCACCGCGATGCACGAGCTGATGCACACCCTGGGCTTCCTGTCCTACACCGAACGTGCGGGGGCCAACACCGGCCGGAGTTGGACGGTCTATGACAGCTTCCTGGTCAGCCCGGCCGGCGTGCCGGTGATCGGGAGCGATTACCGCTGGCAGACCGCGTACAACTACAACCTCACCGGCGGCAACGGCGGGCTGTTCTTCGGCGGGCCCAACGCGGTCGCCGTCTACGGCGGCCTGGTCCCGCTGTACACCCCCAGTCCGTGGGAGTCGGGCAGTTCGGTTTCGCACCTGGACGACGATTCCTTCATCGGTGCCAACACCGCGATGATGAACGCCTACAGCGACACCGGGCTGGGTGTCCGGGTGCTCAGCCCCGTCGAGCTGGCAATCCTTCAGGATCTCGGCTACGACGTCAGCCCCTCGCCGCTGGCGGCGCTGGTGCTGCTCGGCTTCGGGCTGGTGCGCCGCCCGCGCCTCTACCGTCCGCTGATCTGATCGATCAGGGTGTAACCGGTCGGGTCATCGGGCAACACCCAGGCGAAGCCCTCCAAGAAGATGATCGCGATGACGTTGGCGGCGACCACCCCGATGAAGATCCAGATGATGACAGTGGACAGCATGCGCGCCGGACTGCCCTCGGCGGGCGCCTGCGGGATGGCCCGGGGCGCCAGCATCAGCACCGCCGCGCAGTAAACCATCACGATGACGAAGGTGATGAAGGCCCAGGTGTAGAGGTGGATCCCGAGGACCGGCTCACCGTAGCCCGGATCGCCGGGCTTGATGTGCAGCAGGATCTGACGCACCGACACCGAGGAACCCGCCAGCGCTCCCAGTAGGCCCATCCCCAGGCCTTGGGCATAGCGGACCGGGGTCAGCGTCCCGCGACGGGCTTGCATGATGACGAACAGCGCACCCAGTGTGGACAGGATCATGCCGTATCGCTGCAGCATGCACAGCGGGCAGGGGAACTCCCCCTCACCGAACTGGATGTAGAAGGCGCTGAGCATGACGAAGCTGTAGGCGAACACCCAGGCGTGCAGACCCCAGAAGCTGGCGACGCCCCAGAACCGGCTCGGGGTGCCGGGCTCCTCGGTGAGTATTTCGACGCGCTCCACCACCTCGGCCATCAGAAGCTCAGATCCAGGGCGGAGGTGACGTGGAACCGGAACAACCCGACCACGGCGACCAGACCGACGAACCACAGCGCGATGACCGCCTGCCGGTTGACGCCCTTCCAGACCATCAGGGCCAGCGCCAAGAGCAGGATCATGATGAGAATGTCCATGAGCGAACAGTAAGTGCTGTTCGCGCTTGGCGCGCGGAGTTGGACCCCTATGCCGGAAAAATGCGCCGCCCTGCCGGCCGGCGCGGGTCTCAGCCCGGGAAGATCCGCACCCAGTCGACCAGCATCTCGGCCGGGTAGTTGCCCGGCCGGGGGTCGCGCCCCCCGGAGCCTCCGACGGCCAGGTTGAAGACCGGGTTCATGGTGTACCCGGGGGTGTTGAACGGCCAGTCGTCGATGGAGAACGCCGGCACCTCGAAGTAGGGCTCCTTGCCCGGCTCGTAGTCCTGCCAGAAGTACATGCCGCGGTCGTTCCAAGTCATCCGCCAGGTGTGCCAGTCGCTGTCGACCGGGTAGGGCATGGTGGCGAAGGAGGTGCCGTCCAGCCTGGCGTGCACCGTGGTGCCCGAGGGCCAGTCGTTGTTGCCGTACCACTCGACGAGGTCGACCTCGCCGCCGTTGACCGGGTTGTCGTTGAGCACCCACCAGGCCGGCCAGCAGCCGGCGGTCAGGCAGTCGAACTTCACCCGCGCCTCGAAGGTGTGGTTGATCGGTGCTCCGAAGTTGGCCTTCACCTTGCCGCTGACGTACTTGCCGTCGGCCTCCCGGGTGGCCCGGATGACCAGGTTGGAGTTGCCGTCGAGGAAGACGTGCTCGCGGTCGTCGCGGTACTGGCCCATGTTCTCCGGCCGGTCCCAGAACACCGGGTTCTTGATCAGCTCGCGTGCCTTGAAGATCTCCCAGCGGGCCGGGTCGGGTGAGGATCCCGCCGGGCCGTTGAACTCGTCACCGAGAATCGCCGGGGCCGCCGCCTCCGGGGGCGGGGGCGCGGGCGGGAACCCCGGCGGAGGGGGCTCCGGGCCGGGAGGGTTCGCACCGGCTTTCGGGGTGGGCAGCGCGACGGCGGCAACACCCAAGCCCGCCATCATCATCATGGAGCGACGATCCACAGACATGGGCCTTACTCTAAAGGCAGCGTCGCTGGATTCCCATATCCGGCACCCGTGACCGGCCGGGCCTACCGTCGCTGAACAGGGCTTTCCCCAGATACGAATTGTCCGCTCACCGGGCGGGCCGGGTCGTCAGGCTTCGGTGCTGCCGGTCTGCCCGGCGGCGTCCTCCGGACCACCGGGCTCCGCGGCGGCGTCCAGAACGCTGACGTCGATGCCGTAGGGCAGGAACCGCACGTTGCGGGTCGGGTCGGTGTTGTGCTTGTTGGCCCTCAACGCGTCCAGCTCGGTCTGATAGACCTGTTCGACCTGGGCTTTGCCCTCGGTGTCGGTGATGTAGATCGCCCACACCCCGTCGCCGGCCTCACCGGCGGTCTCCGGTTCGGGACGGGGACGCGGCGCGGGCCGGACGAACTGGTCGAAGATCATCTGGAACCCGCCGCCCTCGGCGGGGGCGTTCAGGAAACGGCCCACCCGGTCGAATGCGTCCCGCAGGCCTTCTCCCGTCTCGCGCACCACACGGTCGAATTCGTCAGGGTCGAAGCCGAACGGCCCGTTATTGTCCATTCACCTAGTGTGCGCCGAGTTCGCCGACCCGTCGACGAGTTCCGCTTCGCCGCCAGCGAAACCCGCCGCACGGCCGGCTCACAGCGCGGTCAGCGGCAGCGAGCGTCGTGGCGCGAACGTGAAGTCCACCCCACGGCTGAACTTGGTGACCTGAACCTCCGGGGATTCGGCCAACGGCGCCGGCACGGTGTCGAACTCGGCGGTCCACTCGGTGTCGGAGCCGGTGACCCGCACGGCCAGGTGCGGGTCGACGGCGGTGGCGATGGCCTGCAGCGGCTGCGCGGCCGCCGGCGTGCACAGCGAGATCCAGGCCCCGTCGTCATGGGCCGGGGAGGGGTGCACCTCCAACCGGCCCTCGCCGATCCCGGCCAGCACGTAGCCGGCCGGGTTGAACAGCGGATGCAGCCGCAACACGGCGATCAGTCCATCGACGCCGCCCGGCAACGCGAGCGCGCGGCGGATCCGTTCGGCGGCCACCCCGGCGATTCCGGTGAGCTGTTTGGCGCAGATTTCCCGGGCCCGCCCTACCTCGCCTACCTCGCCGGCGGTACGCGCCCGCACCGCTATCGCGAAGCTTAGGTAGAGCAGATGCATCTGCAGGCACACCTCTTCGGCGATGCGCACCAGGGCGGAGTGGGAGAACGAAGCGAAGTCGATGTCGGACATCAGGGGCCCGGCGTAGTCGCAAGCCCCCTCGTCGGCCGGGTCGATCGGCTCCAGTTCCCAGTTGGCGGCCCGGCTCCGGGCCACCTGGTGCGCGGCGGGGATCGCGGTGGCCGGCGGATGGGAGTCGTCGATGGACACCGTCCATGCGCAGTGCGGCACGCGGTCGGCGGGCCGGCGCGGGGGACGGTGGACCGGCCGCACCTGAGCACGCGGGTTGGTGGCCGCCGCGGTGGCGTCGAAGGTGGGGTCCTCGATGTCGTGGCACATCCCGGTCACGTAGTCGGACCCCATCGGCTCGACGTCGAGCAGCGCCCCGCAGTGGTCGAGGTGGAACTCGCCGTGCCAGCGGTCGTGCACGGTGAACCGGAAGTCCATGAACTGCGGCGGGGCTCCGATGTCGAGTTGTAGGCCCTTGAAGATGGTGATCACGTCCTCGCCCTGGTAACCCAGGGCGGTCTGCATCCGCCTGGTGTAGACCGGGCTGGCGCCGGCCCACTCCTCGATGGCGATCTCCAGCATGCCGTCCCGACCGAAAGACTCGATACACCAGGGCATTCCGGAGCGGTCGACCAGCTGGCCGATGAGCAGCAGTTCGGGTACCAGAGCCGCGAGTTCGGCGCGTGAGAGGTCGGCGTAGCGGCTGCGCTGTGGGCTCACCGCCAAAAAGCTAGCCGAGCCGGCGGGCGGGTGTGTTGCAATGTCGCCATGGCCGATGCGGAGTCGATCGAGGCGATCAAACAGGTGAAGTACCGATACCTGCGCGCGTTGGACACCAAACACTGGGACGACTTCGCCGCCACCCTCACCGAGGACGTGATCGGCGAGTACGGCTCCTCGATGGGCAAGGAGCACCGCTTCACCAACCGGTCCGACCTGGTGGAGTTCATGCGGACCTCGATGCCGGCCTCGGTGATCACCGAGCATCGGGTCAGCCACCCCGAGATCACCGTCGACGGCGGCGAAGCCGAGGCGACCTGGTATCTGCAGGACCGTGTCATCGTGGCCGAGTACGACTTCCTGCTGTTCGGAGCGGCCTTCTACCGGGACCGCTACCGCAGGACCGAGGACGGCTGGAAGATCTGCGCCACCGGTTACCGGCGCACCTACGAGGCCACCCAGTCGCTGGCGGGCACCGGTTTCCGGCTGACTCCGGGCCCTGCGCTGGCGTGAGCGTCCGCCCGGCTACTGGGCGATGGCGATCACCGCGCCCGGCCGCAGCCAGCGGATCAGGGTGACCAGGGTGGCGTCGTCGAGTGCCACGCAGCCGGCCGTCGGGGCGCCGTTGCTGGTGTGGACGAAGAAGGCGCCGCCGTTGCCGGGCACCCGCTCCTTGTTCACCCCCATCACGATGGCGTGAGCGTAGGCCGGGATGTAGAGGTTCTCGGTCCCGCTGGCCAGCGAGGTGTTGAACGGGCAGTCCGCCTCCCGGCAGACCTGCATGGTGTTGTAGCTGGGACCGTCGGCCGACCACCAGTGGTCCGGGGTGGTCTGCACGTAGGGCAGCCCCCCTCCGGGGCTGGGCTCGGTGCCGAACGCGAAGTCCAGACTGTAGACCCCCATCGGGGTGGCCGGAACACCGTCGCGGGCCCTGGGCGCCATGCCGGCCGATCCGATCAGGACCGGGATGCCGGTGCCGACGGCCTGCCAGCCGGTCGGTCCGCGCTGCCAGACGTCCATCTTCGCCTCGGAGCCCCCGGTCCCGACGACTGAGAGGACCTGGGTGGCGCCGCCGACCCCGGAGGTGAACCACGGCGGCGGTGCGGCCACTCCCGGCGGTGCCGACACCATCGCCAGCACCAGCACACCCAGGGCGGCGCCGAGGGAACGCAGGAGGCGGCGCATCCGCCCATCGTCGCCGGGCGCCGGAGAGAGGGTCAAGTCAAGGTTGCGGCACGGTTCGGTGGTGGCCGGCTAACGACGCCGGGTGACTGGCGCCCGGCCTGACCCGCCGTTAGCGTCACCGACCGTGTTGTCGGGCTGGGCGGCGCTGATGGTGGGTCACCAATGGCCGCAGGACGCCGCCCTGGCGGCGGTGCGGGCGGGTGGCACCGGCCGGGCGGCCGCCGCCCGGTCGTTCGAGGACTACGCCGGCCTGCTCACCGGCATCGAAAGCGGCCCGCTGGCCGGTCAGGACGGGGTGACCGCCGATGACGCCCGCGCGCGGTTCCGGTCCGGCGCCGAACAGGCGTTGCGGATCGCCGAGCGCCAGCGCCTGACCGTGCGCGCCTACGAGTCGGCGCAACGCTGCGTGACCGAGTTGCGTGACGCGCTGTGGGGGATCGCCGTGGAGGGGCAGGCCGAGATCGAACGGATCGCGGCCTGTGACGCGCCGCTGGCGGCCCGGGTCGCTCGGATCAGCGAGGTGGTTCGTGACGCCCAGGCCCGGGCCGACAGCTGTGCCGCCACCCACGGCGGCGCACTGCTGACGGCGATCCAGTCGGTGCTGGCCGAAGGCGGCGCGGAGCTGTCGGCCCGTCGCTTCGTCAGCTCTCACGGCGTGGATCTCGAGACGGCCTACCGGCATCGGGCCGACACGGTCGACGCCGTGGTCGCCGACTTGCTGGCAGTCCGCGCGGCGGCCCCGACGAACCGGCAACCTCCTCAGGACCCACCGTGCCCGAGCTGAACGCCGACATCGACGGATACCTGCGGGCGGCCGGACTCAACGCGACACCTCCGCCGGTGAACTCCGACCAGCCGGTCGCCGGGGCGACCCCGACCGAACAGCTGCTCTGGGCGCTGGGCCTGGCGGCCAACTCCGCCGACCCCGTCGACAGCGCCGCCACCCTCGAGGAGCACGCCCGACGCGAGGCGGCCCTGACCGAGGCCGCCGAGAAGTTCCTCGCCCAGGACGAAGCCGCCAGGGGCGAGCTGGACGCGGTCGGCGGCGCCGACCGGAACGCCGCGCTGACCCAGCAACTGCCCCAGCTGGCGGCCGGCCTCGCCGGGACGCTGTCCGGGGCCCTGGGCGCCGCACTACAGCCGCTGACCCAGCTGCCCCAGCAGCTGATGCAGGGCATCCAGCAGGCGGCGCAAACCGGCCTCGGGCTGATCCAGCAGACGACCGCGGCGGATGCATTCCCCGGCGACGACTTCGGCGATCTCGACGGCCCCGGCGATCTCGACGACTTCGGTGATCTCGACGACTTCGGTGATCTCGACGGCCCCGGTGATCTCGGTGATCTCGGCGGCGAGTTCGGCGCCCCGAACGGCCTCGGCGGCAGCCCGGGCTTCGCCGGATTCGGCGGCGGCCTCACCGCCCCCGGCGCGGCAGCGGGAGGCGGGCTCACCGCGCTCGGGTCCCCGGCCGCCCCCTCCCCCGCCACCACGGTCAGCGCGGCGGCCGGGCGGCCGGCGGCCGCCACCGGGACCTCCCCACCCGCACCGGTGGGTCCCGGCGGAATGGCCGGGTTCCCGATGGTTCCCCCGGCGGGCCTGCACGGCGCGCCCGGCGACAAGGACGCCAAGCCCGACACCAAACGGGTCTCGGTCCCCCCGATCCGCAACGGGGCTCCGGTGACGGGCAGGCTGGTCTCAGTCCCGACCGTCCCGGCCGTCGCCAGGTCCCTCGACGGCATCCCGGTGGCGACGCGGCGCGACACCGGCGTCACGCCGCCCGGCTAGCGCGACCTCACCCGGCCCGCCGGCCGGTCAGCCCTTGACGGCGCTGACGAGGGTGATCCTGTCGACCATGGTGGCCACCTCCCGGACATCGGGGCGCCCCTGCGCCGGCGGCCGGCGGCCGACCGAGAGCAGGTAGTCGGCCAGCGGTGTCACGGTCGCGGCCCAGCCGCGGTCACCGAACCATTGGGCGGCCGGCGCGCACTGCTCGTTGTAGACCAGCTGCCACCAGCTGCCCCGCATATCGGTGGAGAGCTTGGACTCGGCCACCTTGGCCGCGAAGGCCTCGGAATCCATCGGACGCCCCTCCTCCAGAGCCAGCCGGCTGCCCGGCGCGGCCAGCTCGTCGATCCCGGAGAAAAGGTCCGCCTGCGCAGCTGCGGGAAGATAAATGAGCAGGCCCTCCGCCAGCCAGGCCGAGGGCTCACTGTCGCGGAACCCGTTGTTCCGCAGAATATCCGGCCAATCCCGGCGCAGATCCACGGCCACCTCACACCGTTCCGCGCGGGGCAGGTGCGCGGCCAGTGCCGCCCGCTTGAAGTCCAGAACCTCGGCGCGGTCGAGTTCGAAGACGGTGGTCCCCGCCGGCCAGTCCAGCCGGTAGGCACGGGAGTCCAGGCCGGCGGCCAACAGCACCACCTGACCGACACCGGCCTGCGCGGCCGCCTGGAGGCAGCCGTCGAAGTAGCGGGTTCGCGCACCCTGGTAGGTGACGAAGTGCGATCCGAAGTCGTCGGTCAGCAGTGGGTGGCCGGTCCCCGCCCCGTCGAGCAGCGCCCCGTCGAGCAGTGCCGCCCAGGGTCCGCCGGCGGCTCTGCAGAACACCTCGGCGAAGGGATCGACAGCCAGCGGATCGGGGGTGCGCGCCTCCAGTGCGCGGGCGGCGGCGACGAACAGCGCGGTGGAGCCGACACTCGTGGTGATGTCCCAGCTGTCGTTGTCGCTGCGCATGGTCAGACCAGGGGCCTTCCGGTGCGGATCCGCCAGTTCAGTTCGTGCAGAAGCAGATTGAACGGGAAGTTGCGGACGAAGGACGGCGCCAGATTGTTGCCCAGCCTGATCGCGGTCAGCAGCGCGTCGAACTCGCGCTGCCGGGAGCGGTCCCAGTCCAGCTTCATCTCGTCGCGGAAGCGCTGCGGCAGGAAGCCGGTGGTGATCAGCAGGGCGAGCCCCTCGTTGACCCGCTGGATTCCGCCGGGAAGGCGGAAGGACCCCATCCGGGCCACCGCGATCGGGTAGAGGAAACCGCGCACGGCGTCGTCGATGTGGATGTTGTCCAATTGCCCGGCCCAGTACCGGTCGAAGGCCTGCCGGTCGGCGGGCCACATCTCCGGGCGCACCTGCAACATGGTGCCCAGCGTCATGCTCTCCCGGTAGTGCCGGTCGGCGGTCTCCTCGTCCATCTCACCGATGAACATGCGGCGCACGTCGACCCCGCCCTTGTACAGGCAGGCGGCCACCCACAGCTGCAGTTCGGGATCGAGGGCGTTGTAGGACACCGGGCTGCCCTCGGTGGAGAACACCTGGGCGTGTGCGCGCGTCACAGCCTTGCGGTAGGCCCGCTGCTGTTCGGCATCGCCGCGGGTGGCCACCGCCAGATAGGTGAAGGTGGTGCGGGCGCGCTTGACCGGATGGCGGTCGATGCGCCCGCTCTCGACGCGACTCTCCATCACCCCGTAGCCGACCCCGGGCAGGGCCAGTTGCATGATCACGTTGGCCGGCCCGGCCAGCAGGGCGACCCCCGGAAGGCCGTCGTCGCGGGAGCGCGGCCTGGCCATCCGCCCCAGCAGACCCCGGTCGGCCGCCGGGCCGGCCGACTCGCTGACCGGACGGTCGACCACGCTGACCGGCTCCCGAGCGCCCACGGACCCGAGTCTATGCATCGCCGGCCCCGGTCACGCGCCGTGCCGTGCCGTGGGCCGGCGTGCACCGCGGAGTACCCTCGGTCCCAACCCACCGTTTGGTCAACTGCCCTGTCGCCCCGCGGGAAAGGCGAGCGTTCATGCCCATCGCGATCAACTCCGAACACCAGGACCTGGCCTCCTCGGTCCGCGCGCTGGTCCGGCGCGTGGCGCCGCCGGAGTTCCTGCACGACACCCTGGAAACGCCGATGGACAACCCGCCGCCGTTCTGGCGGGCGGCCGCCGAGCAGGGTCTGCACGGACTGCATCTGGCCGAGTCGGTGGGCGGACAGGGTTTCGGGCTGTTGGAGGCCGCCGTCGCCGTCGCCGAGTTCGGCTACGGCGCGGTTCCCGGGCCCTACGTGCCGTCGGTGATCGCCGGCGCCCTGGTCGCCGCGCACGATCCCGAGGCCAAGGTGCTGGCCGTGCTGGCCGCCGGCGACGCGGTCGCCTGCTGCGCGCTGGAGTCCGACCTGACCGCCACCCGCAACGGCAACACCCTGACCATCCGGGGCGAGGCCCGGTCGGTGCCCTCGGCGGCGCAGGCGTCGATCCTGGTGCTGCCCGTGGCCATCGACAGCGGTGTCGAGTGGGCGGTGCTCGACGCAGCCGGACTGGAGATCGAGCAGGTGGCCTCGGTCGATCCGCTGCGCCCGGTGGCCCACGTCCGGGCCAACGGTGTCGAAATCGCCGCGGATCGTCTGCTGGGCAACGTCTCCCAGGCCGCCGGCCGGGCGATCCTCACCACCCTGCTCTCGGCCGAAGCCGTCGGGATAGCCCGGTGGGCCACCGACAGCGCCTCGGAGTACGCCAAGATCCGCGAGCAGTTCGGCCGGCCGATCGGACAGTTCCAGGCCGTCAAGCACAAGTGCGCCGAGATGATCGCCACCACCGAACGTGCCACGGCCGCGGTCTGGGATGCCGCCAGGGCGATCGACGAAGCGGCGCACAAGGATTGGGACAACACCGAAACCCATTACGAGTTCGCCGCGGCGGTGGCCGCCACCCTGGCCCCGGCGGCCGCACAGCGCTGCACCCAGGACTGCATCCAGGTCCACGGAGGTATCGGCTTCACCTGGGAGCACGACACCAACGTCTACTACCGCCGGACCCTCGGCCTGGTGGCGGCGTTCGGACGGCACTCGGAGTACCCGCAGCGGGTGTTCGACACCGCCACCACCACCGGGATGCGCCCGCTGGACATCGACCTGGACCCGGAGACCGAGAAGCTGCGCGCCGAGATCCGCACCGAGGTCGCCGCGCTGAAAGCCATTGCGCGCGAGGAGCGCACCGCCGCGATCGCCGAGGGCGGCTGGGTTCAGCCGCACCTTCCCCCGCCATGGGGGCGGGCGGCCTCGCCGGTGGAGCAGATCATCATCGCCCAGGAGTTCGCGGCCGGCCGGGTCAAACGCCCGAACATGGGCATCGCCGCCTGGCTGATCCCGTCGATCGTGACCTACGGGACCGAGGAGCAGAAGCAGCGGTTCCTGCCGCCGACATTCCGCGGCGAGATGATCTGGTGCCAGCTGTTCTCCGAGCCCGGCGCCGGATCCGACCTGGCCAGCCTGACCACCAAGGCCACCAGGGTCGACGGCGGATGGCGGATCACCGGCCAGAAGATCTGGACCACCGCCGCGCAGTTCTCCCAGTGGGGCGCACTACTGGCAAGGACGGACCTGAACGCTCCGAAACACAACGGAATCAGCTACTTCCTCCTCGACATGAACCAGGACGGCGTTGAGGTCAAGCCGCTGCGGGAGCTGACCGGCAACGCGTTGTTCAACACGGTGTTCATCGACGACGTCTTCGTCCCCGACGAGATGGTGCTCGGCGAGGTCAACCGGGGCTGGGAGGTCAGCCGCAACACCCTGACTGCCGAGCGGGTGTCGATCGGGAGCAGCGAGCCCTGGTTCCTGCCCAACCTGGACCGGTTCGTGGAGTTCATCGCCGCGGGCCAGTTCGACCAGGTGGGCCACCACCGCGCCGGGGAGCTGATCGCCGAGGGGCACGCCGCCAAACTGCTCAACCTGCGCTCCACGCTGCTGACGCTGGCCGGTGGCGACGCGATGCCCTCGGCGGCCATCTCCAAACTGCTCTCGATGCGCACCGGCCAGGGATACGCGGAGTTCGCGGTGTCCTCGTTCGGCGTCGACGGCGCCATCGGCGACAGCGAGTCGCTGCCCGGGCGCTGGGCGGAGTTCCTGCTCGCCAGCCGGGCCACCACGATCTACGGCGGGACCTCGGAGGTGCAGCTCAACATCATCGCCGAGCGGCTGCTGGGGCTCCCCCGCGATCCCTAGCCCGGCAGCCCAGGCCGGCCGCGGGCAGCAGAGGCTACTGGATCTCGATCTGGCGCAGTTCCCGCTTGAGGATCTTGCCGGTCGGGTTGCGCGGCAGCTCGGCCAGGAAGATCACCTCGCGCGGGACCTTGTAGCGCGCCAGGTGATCGCGCACGTAATCCTTGATCGCCTCCTCGGTGAGCTCGGCCTGTTCGCGCAGCACCACGAACGCCCGCAGCCGCGCTCCCCATTCGTCGTCGTCCACGCCGATCGCGGTGGCCTCGACGACGTCGGGGTGGCCGCTGATGAGGTCCTCGACCTCCGCGGGAAACACGTTCTCCCCGCCGGAGACGATCATCTCGTCGTCGCGGCCGCTGACGTAGAGCAGACCGTCGGAGTCGAGGTAACCGACGTCGCCGGAGGACATCATTCCGTCGATCACCTCCTTGTTGCCGCCGCCGGTGTAGCCCTCGAACGGGAAGAAGTTGCCGACGAAGATCCGGCCGACCTGACCCTGCGGTACCTCTGAGCCGTGCTCGTCGAGGATCTTGACCCGCACCCCCTTGATCAGCGGGCCCACCGTCGCCGGGTTCTTGCGCAGATCCTGCGGCCGGGCGATGGACACGAACGCGATCTCGGTGGAGCCGTAGAGGTTGTAGACCACCGGACCGAGGTCCTTCATCGCCCGGCTGGCCAGTTCCGCCCCGAGCTGGGAACCGGAGGAGAACACGATCCGCAGCGAGGACAGGTCGGGGCGATGGTCCATCGCCTCGAGCGCATCGAGCATGCGGGAGAGCATCACCGGAACGACGACCACGGCGGTCACCTTGTGCTCGGCGATGTCGGTGAGCACCCTGGCCGGTTTGAACCGGCGGTGCAGAACCAGCGTCGATCCCAACGTCATCGCGATGGTGGCGTGCAGGTAACCCAGCGCGTGGAACATCGGCGCCGGCAGCGCGGTCACCTCCCCGGACCGGAACGGGACGTGCGAGAGCACCCCGCCGATCGGGGCCAGCGTCGGCGGCGCGTGCCGGTTGGCGCCCTTCGGCGTCCCGGTGGTCCCACTGGTAAGGATGATGATCGAGGATCTCTTGGTGGCCGCCGGCGCGGGCGCGGAACTGCTGCGGGCGATCAGCTCGGCCAGCGTCTCGTCGGCACTGCCGGAGGGAGTCTCGGTGTCGGGGTTCTCGCCCAGCGCGCGCAACCTGCCCAGCGGGGCCTCGGCGAGTTTGACCGCGTCGGTGTACTCGTCGTCGTAGATGATGACCTTGGCGCCCTCACGGGCAGCGACGTCGCGGATCTGCGGTCCGGAGAACTCGGTGTTGAGCATGATCGTCCGGGCGCCGACCCGCGCGGAGGCGTAATTGGCGATCAGGAACCAGCGGTGGTTGCGGGCCAGGATCGCCACCCCGTCCCCGCCGCGCACGCCCATCGCCAACAGGCCGTTGGCCACGGCGTTGCTGGCGTCGTTGAGTTCGGCGAAGGTCATCGACCCCTCGTCGTCGATGAGGGCCGTGCGGTGCGGGGTGCGGCGCGCGTTGAGCGCCGGGATCATCCCGACCTCGCCCCAGCGGCGGATGTCGCCCACCATCGCGACGAGGTTCTGCGGGGGCTCCAGGCCGAAGGCGCCGGCGGAGATCATCTTCTGCAGGTAGTGCAGTTCAGCCGAACCGCGTTCGGCGACCTGCTGGGCGACGGCGAGGGCCCGGCCGCGGAGTTCAGAGAAAGGCATGCGACCACGATATGTGACGCAGATAACCGCGCGGGAACCCCCGCCGAAACCGCCCGGCCTATCCTGGTGCGGTGGCAACCGTGAGCCGCAGCCGCCGGATCGCCGCGCGGCCCGAGGCGATCTGGGATCTGCTGGCCGACTTCGGCGCGATCAGTTCCTGGGCCCCCAACGTCGACCACTCCTGCCTGCTCGAGCACGGACCCGCCGGGCCGGTCGGCACCTCGCGGCGGGTCCAGGTGGGCCGCAACACCCTGGTCGAGCGGATCACCGACATCGAGGCGCCGGTCAGCCTCGGCTACCGGATCGAGGGTCTGCCTCATCAGCTACGTCGGGTCACCAACCGCTGGGAACTGTCCCCGGCCGGGCCGGGCCACACCGATGTCACCCTCACCGGCACCGTGGAGATCGGCGCCAACCCGCTGGCCCGCCTGGCCGAGCGGGTGATGGGCCGGCTGATGGGTAAACAGTCCGACTCGATGCTGGCCGGCCTGGCCGACCGAATGGAGGGATCGACATGACGACCGGACCGACGGCACGGCCCGACATCGTGGTGGTGATGACCGACGAGGAGCGCGCCACCCCGCCCTACGAGTCCGGCGACGTCCTGGCCTGGCGGGAGCGGACGCTGGCCGCGCGGCGCTGGTTCGACGAACACGGGGTGCGGTTCACCCGGCATTACACCGGCTCGCTGGCCTGTGTGCCCAGCCGGCCCACGATGTTCACCGGCCAGTACCCCGACCTGCACGGGGTGACCCAGACCGACGGGATCGGCAAGATCTACAGCGACTCCCGGATGCGCTGGCTGCGCCCCGGCGAGGTGCCCACGCTGGGCAACTGGTTCCGCGCGGCCGGCTATGACACCCACTACGACGGCAAGTGGCACATCTCCCATGCCGACCTGACCGATCCGGCCACCGGAGAGATCCTGGCCACCAACGACGACGACGGGGTGGTCGACCCCGCGGCGGTGCGGCGCTATCTCGACGCCGACCCGCTCTCGACGTACGGCTTCTCCGGCTGGGTCGGCCCCGAACCGCACGGGGCGGGCCTGGCCAACAGCGGTCTGCGCCGGGATCCGCTGATCGCCGCGCGGGTGGTGGACTGGCTCACCGACCGCTACGCCCGCCGGCGCGCCGGGGACCCCGAAGCGCTGCGGCCGTTCCTGCTGGTGGCCAGCTTCGTCAATCCGCACGACATCGTGCTGTTCCCCACCTGGGTGCTGCGCAGCCCGCTGTCACCGTCGCCGCTGGACCCGCCGCATGTTCCGGCCGCCCCCACCGCCGAGGAGGATCTGCGCACCAAACCGGCCGCGCAGATCGCCTTCCGGGAGGCCTACTACTCCGGTTACGGACCCGCGCCGGCGATCGAACAGGTCTACCAGCGCAACGCCCAGCGCTACCGGGACCTGTACTACCGGTTGCACGCCGAGGTCGACACCCCCCTGGACCGGGTCCGGCGGGCGGTCACCGAGGGCGGCTCGGAGGAGGCCGTGCTGGTGCTGACCGCCGACCACGGCGACCTGCTGGGCGCGCACGGCGGGCTGCACCAGAAGTGGTTCAACCTCTACGACGAGGCCACCCGGGTGCCGTTCAGCGTGGCCCGGATCGGCTCGGACCCCACCGCCGCGCGGACGGTGACCGCGCCGACCTCACACGTGGACCTGGTGCCGACCCTGCTCGGCGCGGCCGGGGTCGACGTCGAAGCCGCCGCCGCGGCGCTGCGGGAATCGTTCTCCGAAGTGCATCCGCTGCCGGGGCGCAACCTGATGCCGGTGGTCGACGGGGGGCCCGCCGATGAGGACCGCGCGGTCTACCTGCTGACCCGGGACAACATGCTCGAGGGGGACTCCGGCGCCTCCGGACTGGGGCGGCGGCTGGGCCGGACCGCCAATCCGCCTGCACCGCTGCGTATCCGGATACCCGCGCACACCGCGGCGAACTTCGAGGGCTTGGTGGTCAGGGTCGGCGAGGACGATGCGCCCGGCGGGGCCGGCCACTTGTGGAAGCTGGTGCGAAGCTTCGACGACCCCTCGACGTGGACCGAGCCGGGAGTCCGCCACCTGGCGGCCAACGGCATGGGCGGGGAGGTGTACCGGACCAGCCCGCTGGATGACCAATGGGAACTTTACGATCTGACCGCCGACCCGGTCGAGGCCGAGAACCGCTGGGCCGACCCCACGCTGCACGAGCTGCGCGGGCACCTGCGCGCGAAACTGAAGGAGAGCCGGGCGAACTCGGTTCCGGAGCGCAACAACCCGTGGCCCTACGCCGCCCGGCGCTCGGCGGACTGAGGACGGAGATGCCGGAGACCGCGGACGGCGCTGCCACCACACTGACGTTCTACTGGCGCCCGGGTTGCCCCTTCTGCGCCTCGCTGCGCCGGGGGCTTCGTCGGCGCGGTATCGCCTTCGAACAGGTCAACATCTGGCAGGACCCCGCCGCCGCGGCCCGGGTCCGCCGGATCGCCGGGGGCAACGAGACGGTGCCGACCGTGGTCCTCGGCGAGCATGAACTGGTCAACCCCGGCTCCGGACGGGTCGAGTCACTGGTCCGCGACATCGCACCGCACCTGATCGAGGGCCGGAGCCGGCGCGGGCTGCGCCGGCTCTGGCCCTTCGGGTGACCGACAGTCAGCTGCCGCGGATCGCGGATTCGATCTCCTCGGCCGGGATCGCCTTGGTGCAGAAGAACCAGTCCTCGCACACCACGCCGTCGTCGCGGCCGTCCATCCGGTCCTTGGCGGTGCCACACGAACCGGCGGGGGGAACGATCACCGGCTCGCCCGGACGCCAGTCGGCCGGTGTGGCGATGTCGTAGTGGTCAGCGGCCTGCAGCGCCTTGACCACGCGCAGCAACTCGTCGAAGTTGCGGCCCAGGCTCAGCGGGTAGTAGATGATCGTGCGCAC
>CAYURT010000060.1:0-17526 GCA_964447215.1 uncultured Mycobacterium sp. | reverse complement strand
ACATGACGCCGGTTTTGTAGGCGTCCTGCATCTGCTCCTCGTAGAAGTCGCACAGGGCCTTCTTGCTCATGAACATGCTGTCGATGATGTCGTCGGCGTCCAGCTTCACCTCGGGCTTGAGCACGATTGTCTCGCCGCGTGCGGTGATGAGTTCCATCTTCACGTCGCGCGCGCGGTCCAGGGTCATCGACTTCTCGCCGTGGTAGAAGTCACCGTGCCGCATGTGCGCCACGTGGGTGCGCGACGCCATCGACCACGCGCCCATGCTGTGCGGGTGTTTGCGCGCGTACTCCTTGACCGCCTTGGGGGCACGGCGATCGGAATTACCCTCGCGCAGAACGGGGTTCACCGCACTGCCCAGGCACTTGGCGTAGCGATCGCGGATGCCCCTCTCCTCGTCGGTCTTCGGATCCTCGGGGTAGTCCGGGATGCCGTAGCCCTTGTCCTGCAGTTCGGCGATGGCAGCCAGCAGCTGGGGCACCGAGGCGCTGATGTTGGGCAGCTTGATGATGTTGGTGTCGGGATCCTGGGTCAGCCTGCCCAGTGCAGCCAGGTTGTCGGGAACCCGCTGTTCCTCGGTCAGGTAGTCACCGAACTCGGCCAGGACACGGGCCGCCACCGAGATGTCGCTGGACTGGATGTCGATTCCCGCCGGCTCGGCGAACGTCCTGATGATCGGCAGAAAGGAATAGGTCGCCAGCAGGGGCGCCTCGTCAGTCAGCGTGTAGATGATGGTGGGTTGTTCGGCACTCATGCGCTGTTCTCCCGGCGTCGGTCTCGGTCTGTGCGGGTACCAGTATCCGCTGGCGGTCTCCCGCCGGCGTGCGCTACTCTGGCTCTCGGTCATGAGTGCCAGCGACAAGCCCCGGCTTGCTGGACGGCAACCCTCCAACCGCGGTGGGGTGCCCCGGGTGATGACCAGGTTGAGCAGCCGAAGCAGGCTGCACGGCAAGCGCGGGTCCGCCAGTCGGGCCCCCCGAGTTAGACGCCCGAGGAGCCATGGCCACCGATCCCGCCCACTGGTCGTTCGAGACCGCCCAGATCCACGCCGGTCAGCGGCCTGACCCGGCCACCGGATCCCGGGCGCTGCCCATCTACCAGACCACGTCCTACGCGTTCGACAGCACCGACCACGCCGCGGCGCTGTTCAGCCTGTCCGAGGCGGGCAACATCTACACCCGGATCATGAACCCGACCACCGACGTGGTCGAGCAGCGCATCGCCGCACTGGAGGGCGGGGTCGCCGCGCTGCTGCTGGCCTCCGGGCAATCCGCCGAAACGCTGGCCATCCTCAACATCGCCGCCGCCGGGGACCACATCGTGTCCAGCCCGCGGCTCTACGGGGGCACCTACAACCTGTTCCGCTACACGCTGCCCCGGCTGGGCATCGAGACCACCTTCGTCGAGGATCCCGACGACCCGGACAGCTGGCAGTCGGCGGTGCGGCCGGCCACCAAGGCGTTCTACGGCGAGACCATCTCCAACCCGAAGATCGACGTCCTCGACACCCCGGCGGTCTCGCGGGTCGCCCACGCCAACGGGGTGCCGCTGATCGTGGACAACACCATCGCGACGCCCTACCTGATCCGGCCGCTGTCGCAGGGCGCGGACATCGTCGTGCATTCGGCCACCAAGTACCTCGGCGGGCACGGCACCGCCATCGCCGGGGCGATCGTCGACGGCGGGACGTTCGACTGGACCTCCGGGCGGTTCCCCGGGTTCACTACACCGGACCCCTCCTACCACGGGGTCGTGTTCGCCGACCTCGGCGCACCCGCCTACGCGCTCAAGGCCCGGGTGCAACTGCTGCGCGACCTGGGTCCGGCAGCCTCGCCGTTCAACGCCTTCCTGATCGCCCAGGGGCTGGAGACCCTCAGCCTGCGGATGGAACGCCACGTCGCCAACGCCCAGCGGGTCGCCGAGTTCCTCGCCGGCCGCTCCGACGTGGAGAACGTGAACTACGCCGGGCTGCCCGGCTCGCCCTGGCACGAGCGGGCGAAGGTCCTGGCGCCCCGGGGAACCGGCGCGGTGCTGTCCTTCGAACTGGCCGGCGGGGTCGAGGCCGGGCGGGCATTCGTCAACGCCCTGCGGCTGCACAGCCATGTCGCCAACATCGGCGATGTGCGCTCGCTGGTGATCCACCCCGCCTCCACGACCCACCAGCAACTCTCCCCCGCTGAGCAGCTGGCCTCCGGGGTGACCCCCGGGCTGGTCCGGCTGGCGGTGGGCTGCGAGGGCATCGAGGACATCCTGGCCGACCTGGAACTGGGCTTCGACGCCGCGGCGGCGCTGCCGGATGGCCCGCGCGCCGTCGCGGTCTCTTGAGGGAACCTGATATGACCCTGTCTTTCGAGCGATCCCGCACCGCCGAACTGCCCCCCGAGGGGGAGATCGGCGTGGTCGACGTCGGCCCGCTGACCCTGGAGAGCGGCGCGGTTATCGACGACGTGTCGATCGCGGTACAACGCTGGGGCGAGCTGTCCCCCACCCGCGACAACGTCGTCGTCGTGCTGCACGCGCTCACCGGGGACTCCCACATCCCGGGATGGTGGGACGGTATCGCCGGCCCGGGAGCCGCGATCGACACCAGCCGGTGGTGCGCGGTGGCCACCAATGTCCTCGGCGGCTGCCGCGGCTCCACCGGACCCGGCTCGACGGCCCCGGACGGGCGGCCGTGGGGTTCACGGTTCCCCGCCATCACCATCCGCGACCAGGTCAACGCCGACATCGCCGCGCTGGCGGCGCTGGGCATCACCGAGGCGGCCGCCGTCGTCGGCGGTTCGATGGGCGGCGCGCGCGCCCTGGAGTGGATGGTCGGCCATCCCGACCGGGTCCGGGCGGGGCTGGTGCTGGCGGTCGGCGCACGCGCCACCGCCGACCAGATCGGCACCCAGAGCACCCAGGTCGCGGCGATCACCGCCGACCCGGCCTGGCAGGGCGGCGACTACCACGGCACCGGGCGATCCCCCGACGCCGGCCTGGACCTGGCCCGCCGGTTCGCCCACCTGACCTACCGCGGCGAACTGGAGCTGGACACCAGGTTCGGCAACGACGCCCGCGCCGGGGAGAACCCCCGCGACGGCGGCCGCTACGAGATCCAGAGCTACCTGGAGCACCAGGGCGCCAAGCTGGTCCGGCGCTTCGACGCCGGCAGCTACGTCACCCTCACCGACGCGCTGTCCCACCACGACGTCGGCCGCGGCCGGGGCGGGGTGGCCGCGGCGCTGCGGTCGTGCCCGGTCCCGGCGGTCGTCGGCGGCATCACCTCCGATCGCCTCTACCCGCTGCGGCTGCAGTCCGAACTGGCCGAACTGCTGCCTGGGTGCGCCGGTCTCGAGGTGGTCGAGTCGATCTACGGCCACGACGGGTTCCTCATCGAGACCGAAGCGGTCAGCCAGCTGATCCGGCACACCCTCGCCCTGGCCGAGCGGTGAGCGAGGGCCGCCGGGAACGTTCTCTGTCGTTCGGCTCGCAGGCCGCCGCCTACGAACGGGGACGCCCGTCCTATCCGCCGGAGGCGATCGACTGGCTGCTGCCGGCCGGCACGGCCCGCGACGTTCTGGACCTCGGTGCCGGGACCGGCAAGCTGACCGCCCGGCTCGTCGAGCGCGGGTGGGACGTGGTGGCGGTCGACCCGATCCCGGAGATGCTCGAGGTGCTGCGCGCCGCACTGCCCGGAACGCCCGCGCTGCTGGGCACCGCCGAGCAGATCCCGCTGCCCGATGACAGCACGGACGCGGTGCTGGTGGCACAGGCCTGGCACTGGTTCGACCCGCAGCGGGCGGTGGCCGAGGTGGCCCGGGTGTTGCGACCCGGCGGGCGGTTGGGCCTGCTGTGGAACGTCCGCGACGAAAGGTTGGGCTGGGTCAGAGAATTCGGGGAGATCATCGGCCTCGAGCACGACTGGGCCAACGCCCGCGTGGAACTGCCGGCGCCCTTCACCGACGTCACGACCCGACGGTTCGAGTGGACCAACTACCTGACCCGCGAGGCCCTGGTCGACTACGTTGCCTCGCGCAGCTACTGCATCACCTCGCCGGCCGACGTTCGCGGAAAGACCCTGGACCGGGTACGTGACCTGCTCGACAGCCATCCCGCATTGGCCGCCAGCACCGGGCTCGCGATGCCCTATCTGACCGTCTGCGTCCGGGCCACGCTGGAGGTCTGACTCAGCTGGTGCCCAGCGGGTCGATCGTCCAGGCGATGTAGACCACCGTCGCGCACACCGTGGCCATCATCGCCACATCGATGCCCCGGGAGCGGACCACCAGGATCCCGGCCCGGTCCTCGGGCAGGGTCAGCCGCAGCACCGCGGCCACGCCCACGCCGATGCCGATCAGCAGCGCACCGCGCCGCCAGAAGCCGGCGGCCACCAGCGCCGCCGCCACCAGGCCGATCGCCGCGACGGTGAAAACCGGCCACTGGCGACGGAAGACCGCCCGCCAGTACTGCCGGTTGAACCTCATGACACGGCAGCCGCTTCGGCCGACTCCACCACGTTGGTCAGCAGGAAGGCCCGGGTCAGCGGTCCGACCCCGCCGGGATTCGGCGAGACGTGCCCGGCCACGTCCCACACATCGGGGGCCACGTCACCGGTGAGTGTGCCGTCGACCCGGCTCACCCCGACGTCGACCACGGCCGCACCGGGGCGGACCATGCCGGCGGTCAGCATGTGCGGCACCCCGACCGCGGCGACGATGATGTCGGCCTGCCGGGTCAGCGCGGCCAGGTCGCGGGTTCCGGTGTGGCACAGGGTTACCGTGGCGTTCTCGGTGCGCCGGGTCAGCAGTAGCCCCAGCGGCCGTCCGACGGTGACACCGCGGCCGATCACCACCACGTGCGCTCCGTCGATGGGCACCTCGAAACGGCGCAACAGCGCGACGATGCCGCGCGGTGTGCACGGCAGCGGTGCGGGTTCGTTGAGCACGAGCCTGCCGAGATTGGTCGGGTGCAGTCCGTCGGCGTCCTTGCCCGGGTCGATGCGCTCCAGCGCGGCGTTCTCGTCGAGGTGGCGGGGCAGCGGCAGCTGGACGATGTATCCGGTGCAGGCCGGGTCGGCGTTCAGCTCGTCGATGGTCTCGGCGAGACGGCGTTCGGAGGTGTCGGCGGGCAGGTCGCGGCGAATCGAGGTGATCCCGACCTTGGCGCAGTCGGCGTGCTTGCCGCGAACGTAGGCGGCGCTGCCCGGATCGTCGCCGACCAGGACGGTGCCCAGGCCGGGAGTTCGGCCGGCGGCGGTCAGGGCGGCCACCCTGCCGGTCAGGTCGGCCAGGATCTCGTCACGGGTGAGCTTGCCGTCGAGGCGTTGCGCGGGCACGGCTACATTCTGCCTATGACCGCAGTCCCGGACGTGTTCGACCCGGCGCGGCTCGGACCGCTGACACTGCGCAACCGGATCATCAAGGCCGCCACCTTCGAGGGCCGCACCCCCCGGGCGCTGGTGACCGAGGACCTCATCGAGTTCCACCGGACGGTCGCCGCCGGCGGGGTCGCCATGACGACGGTGGCCTACTGCGCGGTCAGCCCCGGCGGTCGCACCGACGGCAAGCAGTTGTGGATGCGGCCCGAGGCGGTTCCCGGGCTGCGGCGGCTGGCCGATGCCGTACACGCCGAGGGAGCGGCCGTCAGCGCGCAGATCGGCCACGCCGGCCCGGTCGCCAACGCCCGGTCCAACCGGGCTACGGCACTGTCCCCGGTGCGGTTCTTCAACCCGATCGGGATGCGATTCGCCCGGCGGGCGTCGCGCAGCGACATCGACGAGGTGATCGCCGCGCACGCCGCCGCGGCGCGCTGCGCGATCGACGCCGGCTTCGACGCGGTGGAGATCCACCTCGGGCACAACTATCTGGCCAGCTCGTTCCTGTCGCCGCTGGTCAACCGCCGCACCGACGACTTCGGCGGATCGCTGGCCAACCGGGCCAAACTGGCCCGCGGAATAGTGGCCGCGGTTCGCCGGGAGGTCAACCGGGACAGCACCCCGGCGATCGCGGTGACCGCCAAACTGAACATGAGCGACGGGGTGCGCGGCGGGATCACCGTCGAGGAGTCGCTGCAGACCGCCCGCTGGCTGGCCGACGACGGCGGCCTCGACGCCCTGGAACTGACCGCCGGCAGCTCGCTGCTCAACCCGATGTTCCTGTTCCGCGGGGACGCCCCGCTGCGGGAGTTCGCCGCCGCCTTTCCCCCGCCGCTGAGTTGGGGTCTGAGGATGACCGGCCGCAGGTTCCTCCGGGAGTACCCCTACCGCGAGGGGTACCTGATGACTGACGCGGCGCGGTTCCGCAGCGAACTCGACCTGCCGCTGATCCTGCTGGGCGGGGTCACCAACCGCGACACCATGGACCGGGCGATGGCCGCCGGCTTCGATTTCGTCGCGATGGGGCGCGCGCTGCTGGCCGAGCCGGATCTGGTCAACCGGATCCGCGCCGACGGCCAGGCCCGCCGGGTGCGCTCGCTGTGCACACACTGCAACAAGTGCATGCCGACGATTTACTCGCGTACGCACTGCGTGGTGACCGGGGAGCCGGGCTGACTCTGGCTTAGAGTTGGCGCCGATGAGCCGCCCGCCCGCGCCTGCGCTGACCGTCCGGCAGGACGGGACGGGAGGTGGCGGCCCGCCTCGGACCTTCGCGCCGGGTCAGGAGGTGGTGGTCGGCCGTGACCTGCGGGCCGATATCCGCATCCCCAACCCGTTGATCTCGCGGGCACATGTGGTGCTGCGGTTCGACCCGCGCGGCGGCCGCTGGATCGCCGTCGACAACGGCTCGCTGAATGGGATGTTCGTGCACGGCCGCCGGGTGCCCCAGGTGGAGATCGCCGACGGCACCACGGTCAACATCGGCAACCCGGACGGGCCGGCGCTGAGTTTCGCCCTCGGCGGCTGGGGTGGGCCACCGACCCCGGCACCCACCGCCGTACCCACGGTGGCGGTCGCCGCTCCCCCGGCGCCGCCGCCGGCTGCCGTGCCCCCGCCGGTCCCGACGGTGTCGATGCGGCCGCCGGAGTCCGCCCCCACCCAGCGGGGGCCGGCACCGGCCCGCGCCGGGGCGACCTCGAACCTGGCCACCTCGATGCTGAAGATCCTGCGGCCCGGATCGGCCGGCCCACCACCGCCGGGTTCGCTGACGATCGGCCGGGCGACCGACAACAACATCGTCATTCCCGACGTGCTGGCCTCCCGGCACCACGCCACCCTGATCCCGACGCCGGCCGGGACCGAGATCCTGGACAACCGCAGCATCAACGGCACGTTCGTCAACGGCGCCCGGGTGGACAGCGCACTACTGCACGAAGGCGACCGGATCACGATCGGCAACGTCGACCTGACGTTCACCGGCGGGACGCTGGTGCGCCGGGCCGAGACGGCGGCCGCCGCGGCGACCGGGGGGCTGGACGTCCGGGCGGTGACCTGGACGATCGAGGACAACAAGACGCTGCTGGACAACATCTCGTTCGTGGCCCGGCCGGGAACGCTGACCGCGGTCATCGGCCCGTCCGGTGCGGGCAAGTCCACCCTGGCCCGGCTGATCGCCGGGTACACCCACCCGACCAGCGGCACGGTCAGCTTCGAGGGCCACAACGTCCACGCCGAGTACGCTTCGCTGCGCTCCCGGATCGGGATGGTGCCCCAGGACGATGTGGTGCACGGGCAGCTCACGGTGAACCAGGCGCTGATGTACGCCGCGGAGCTCCGGCTGCCGCCGGACACCACCGCCGCCGACCGCGAGCAGGTGGTCGCCCAGGTACTCGGCGAACTGGAGATGACCCAGCACGCCGACACCCGGGTGGACAAGCTCTCCGGCGGCCAGCGCAAGCGGGCCTCGGTGGCGCTGGAGCTGCTGACCGGGCCGTCGCTGCTGATCCTCGACGAACCGACGTCCGGGCTGGATCCGGCCCTGGACCGGCAGGTGATGACGATGCTGCGCCAGCTGGCCGACGCCGGCCGGGTGGTGCTGGTGGTCACCCACTCGCTGACCTACCTCGACGTCTGCGATCAGGTACTGCTGCTGGCGCCGGGCGGCAAGACGGCGTTCTGCGGCCCGCCGGCCCAGATCGGGCGGGCGATGGGCACCACCAACTGGGCCGACATCTTCTCGACGGTGGCCGGCGATCCGCAGGGCGCCAACGACCGGTATCTGGCGATGAGCGGACCACCGCCGCCGGTCCCGCCGACCGAACAGCCCTCCGAGATCGGCGAGCCTGTGCACACCAGCCTGGTGCGCCAGTTCTCGACGATCGTGCGCCGGCAGGCCCGGCTGATCATCTCCGATCGCGGCTACTTCCTGTTCCTGGCGCTGCTGCCGTTCATCATGGGCGTGCTGTCGCTGGCGGTGCCCGGCGACGTCGGCTTCGGCATTCCCGATCCGATGAGCAACGCGCCCAACGAACCCGGCCAGATCCTGGTGCTGCTCAACGTCGGGGCGATCTTCATGGGCACCGCGCTGACCATCCGGGACCTGATCGGCGAGCGAGCCATCTTCCGCCGAGAGCAGGCCGTCGGGTTGTCGACGACGGCCTACCTGCTGGCCAAGGTGTGCGTCTACACGGTGTTCGCGGTGGCGCAGGCGGCGATCGTGACAGTGATCGTGTTGTGGGGCAAGGGAGCTCCCACGCAGGGATCGGTCGCGCTGGGCAACCCGTCGCTGGAACTGTTCGCCACGATCGCGGCCACCTGCGTCGCCTCGGCCAACCTCGGTCTGCTGCTCTCCGCGCTGGCCAAGACCAGCGAGCAGATCATGCCGCTGCTGGTGGTGGCCATCATGAGCCAGCTGGTGTTCTCCGGCGGGATGATCCCGGTCACCGATCGTCTTGTTCTCGATCAGCTCTCCTGGCTGACCCCGGCGCGGTGGGGGTTCGCCGCGTCGGCCTCGACGGTCGATCTGATCACCCTGGTGCCGGGCCCGCTGACGCCCAAGGACCACTGGTGGGAGCACACCGCATCGAGCTGGTGGTTCGACATGGCGATGCTGGGCCTGCTCAGCGTGGGCTATCTGGTGCTGGTGCGCTGGAAGATCCGGCTCAAGAGCTCATAGCCGCGTGTTGAGGCGGCGCTCGGCCAGGATCCGATGGTGCCGGTCGGCGGCCCGGGTTCGCTTTCGCAGCGGCATCATCGCTCCGCGGTGCGGCGTAACCTCCCGCACGGCTCGGCCTTCCGTGATCGTGCCGGTGGGCACACACAGGGCGGGGATCAGCAGCCTGCTGCCGGGCACGGTGCGGTAGGTGTGGCCGGACGGCGAGGTCCAGATCACGGTTCCGTCGGGCAGTTGCTCGTCGCGCCACCGGGTCCAGAAGGTTTTGAGCAAGTGGTGTTTTCGGCATAACAATTTGCAGTTCGAGGCGTGCGTGGGCCCGCCCCGACCCCACGGAATGGTGTGGTCGATGTCGCAGAAGTCGGCAGGACAGTCACACCCCGGGAAGCGGCAGGTCAGATCGCGGCACCGGATGAACTGAGCCAACGCCGCCGAGGGGCGGTACCGGGGCTCCGCCGGACTGTCACCCGGGTGTACGACGGGTCGAAGCTCAGCGACACCCCGGGCGGCGAGATCGGCGAGAACCCCGGCCGGAACGGTGAATCCGCCGAACGCGGTGCCGAATTCCGGAGCGGGCCCTGCGTCAGCGGAACGGCGTTTCACAGCAGCGGCGAGGATCTCGGCAAGGCGTTCGCGGCCGACGATCCTTTCGACGGTGTTGTCCTCGGGCCGTCTGCCGTTGACCGCCTCGGCATCGGCGGCCCCGATCGCCGTCGCAGTAGCGACCACGTGCACGATCACCGACGGGGGCTCCCCGACATCGCCGCGGACGGGGCAGGACTCCGAGCCACACGCGCAGGCCAACGCGGCATGGCCGGCCGCCATCGCGCCCAGTGCGTCGGCACGGCGCTGATCCGGCGTGCGGGGATCGTTCTCGCAGACCGAGTCCGCGAACGCGGTCAGGCGGCGTTCGAGCAGTGTGGCGTCGGTCTGATGCAGTTCACCGGACAGATAGGCGATGTCACGGTCGTGGACGATCTCGACATGCCGCCCCCGTGAACGGCTCTCGGTACGGCGGCGGGCCTCGGAATCGTGACGGACCACGACGGCATCGACCGCTTGCTGCATCTTGTTCACCGACAGCGGCCCCCAGGTGGGGATCATCGCCGCGAGTTCGGCGTCGATACCCGCAAGCGCATCGGGTTCCAGGGCAAGCAGGGTGCGCGCAAGGATCAACCGGACGGTGCGGTAGCTGATGACCCCGGTCGCGAACAGCGCGGCGACCTTCGGTAGCCGGTCGCGCAGACTGACGGCGTTGAGCATCAACGCACCGGCCGCGGCCGAGGTGATGCACTCGGCGGCGGCCACCTCGGCGGCCACCGCCTCCCAGGGGTCCATACGCCACAGTTCGCGGCCGTCGCCGTCCTCGACCGGTATCTGGCGTCGGTCATAGAGTTCCGCGATCGCGGCCAGTCGGCGGGCGCACGCGGCGTTCTCCGCGCGGGCGAAGTCACCGATCGCGGCTACCACCTCCGCGTCGCTGGAATCTTCGAACATAGTTGCGATTTTAGGGAAGAGCACCGACATTTCGGGCCGTTGGAGTCGGGGCTGTGGATGAGGTCGGCGTTGGGGACAACGGCGCGACGGAACTGCTCGACTACTCGCCACGAACTTCTAGACCGTGCGCCGCGGCGAAGGCGAGGCCCTGGGCGATGTCGATCCGGGCGCCCCGGCACCGCGCCGTGATCCACAGCGTGGAATCGACCCGGGCGCCGCGCAGGTCTGCCCCCTCCAGTCGGAGGCCCTCGGTGCGCGCGCCGGTCAGATCGGCGCCGGACAGGATCGCCTCCCGCAGGTCGGC
The DNA here is from genome assembly GCA_964447215.1 of uncultured Mycobacterium sp. GTDB lineage: Bacteria > Actinomycetota > Actinomycetes > Mycobacteriales > Mycobacteriaceae > Mycobacterium. The sequence continues at coordinate 6,696 of CAYURT010000060.1, read as the reverse complement.
CCGCACCAGCGAGGTCTCGCGCAACCGGCACCCGGACAGGTCAACCCCGCGCAGATCCGCGCCGCCGAGGGCGGCGAGGGTGAAGTCCACCTCCTCGACCAGCACGGGGCGAAGCCGACAGCCCTCGAAGGTCGATCCCAGCAGGCTGCAGTTGCGGAGAGCGCTGTGCCACAGTGTCGTTCGTACGAAACGACAATTGCGGAATGCCGATCCCCGGTGTTCCGACCCAGCCAGGTCGGCGCCACTGAAGTCGCAGTCGGTGAAAACCACCCGCTCGGTCCGCAGGCCGGCCAGGTCCTCGTCGCGGAAGTCCCGACCGGCGAATTCCCGGTCGGACCAGTGCGGTGGCGGCGATGTCATGGTCGGTGACATTCTTGCCAGCAGGCCTATCGGGCGAACACCCGGGCTCACCGAATCCTCGATCGGTAGCTTGAGCAGGGTGCACACCAAGCCGCGCCGCCTGCTGATCAAGAGCGTCCGGATCTTCGACGGCCTGGCCGACCGCCTGGTCCCCGGCCACGTGCTCGTCGAAGGCCGCACCATCAGCGCGGTCGAGACCTCGCCGATCGCCGTGGACGAGGCGACGACGGTGATCGACGGGGACGACCGCGTTCTGATGCCCGGAATGAGCGACGCCCACGCTCATCTGGTCGGCATGGCCAACACGATGCTCGACATCATGATGGCCACCCAGACCCAACTGGCGGCGGCAACCCTGGCGCGGGCCAAGGACACCCTGCTGCGCGGATTCACCACGGTCCGCGATATGGCCGGCGACACCGTGGGCATCAAGAACGTCATCGACGCCGAACCGGCCCTGGGACCGCGCATCTATCCCAGCCAGGCGGCGATCTCCCAGACCGCCGGCCACGGCGACTTCGGTTTCGTCTTCGAACCGCCGACTGCGCTGGGCGGCAGGCCGTCCCGGGCCGAAGAGATCGGCTTCCTGCGGGTCGCCGACGGCGCGGACCGGGTGACCGCCGCGGTCCGCGAACAACTCAAACTCGGGGCCTCCCAGATCAAGCTGATGGCCGGGGGCGGGGTGGCCTCGCTCTACGACCCGCTCTACACGGTGCAGTTCACTGCCGCCGAGCTCCGCGCGGCCGTGGACGCCGCCACCGACTACGGCACCTACGTGAGCACCCACGTCTACAACGTGGCCGGTATCCGCCGGGCGGTGGAGGCCGGCGTGAAGTCGATCGAACACGGTCACCTGGCCGACGAGCCCACGATCGGGATGCTGGCCGAACGCGAGGTGTGGCTGTCGATGCAGCCGTTCGCCGAGCACGACCACAGCTTCCCCGACCCCGGCCGGGCGGCGAAGAACCGGCAGGTGTGCGAGGGCACCGACTCGGTGTACCGGTGGGCCCGCACGCACGGCGTGAACCTGGCCTGGGGCACCGACCTGTTGTTCGAGCCCGAGAACAATCACCGCCAGAGCGAGATGGTGGTCCGGCTCGGGGAGTACTTCACCTCTGTCGAGGTGCTCAAGATGGTGACCTCGGGTAACGCCGCCCTGTTCCGGATGTCCGGTGAGCGCGATCCCTACCGGTCGGCGCGGTTGGGCGAGATCACCGTCGGCGCCTGGGCGGACCTGCTCCTGGTCAACGGCGATCCCACCACGGATCTGGGCGTGCTCGCCGACCCGGCGGCCAACCTCGCGGCGATCGTGAAAGACGGCGTGGTGGTCAAGAACACGACCTGATCCGGGTGTGCACAGGACTGCGGAAGAGCGGAATCCCGGCACCGGTCCACCCCGGTAGTCTCGACGCCGTGGGTCAGGATGATCTCGAGGCGCGGGTGAACGCGCTGGAGACGCCCGTGGCGGGCATGGAGGTCCGGGCCGAGATCCGCGATTTCCGCCGCGCGACGGTTTCCGGCTTCAACACGCTTCGGGCCGATTTCGTCGACCTACGCCAAGAGATGAACCGCCGCTTCGAGCAGGTAGACCGCAACTTCGAACAGGTAGACCGCAACTTCGAACAGGTCGACCGCGGTTTCATCGAAATGCGCGGAAAGTTCGACGCGACCGCCGCGGGCCAGCAGCGCATCAACGAGCTCATCGAATCATTGATCGATCAGCAAGACCGCTGAGACGCGTGTTCCGGATCCTGTTCTTCTCCCCCCGAATCCCGCCCAACACCGGGAACGCGATCCGGATGGTGGCCGCCACCGGAGCCGAACTGCATCTGGTCTCCCCGCTGTTCGACCTGTCCGAGCCGAAACTTCGCCGAGCCGGTCTGGACTACCACGATCTGGCCTCGGTGAGCGTGCACGCCGACCTGCCGACGGCGTGGGAGGCGATCGGGCCGGCGAGGGTGTTCGCTTTCACCACGCACGCGACGACGTCGTTCACCGATGTCGCCTACCGCCGCGGCGATGTGCTGATGTTCGGGCCGGAACCCGACGGCCTGAATCCCGAGACGCTGGCCGACCCGCACATCACCGAACAGCTGCGGATCCCGATGCTTCCGGGCCGCCGTTCACTGAACCTGTCCAACGCCGCGGCCGTGGCCGCCTACGAGGCGTGGCGCCAGCACGGTTTCGCTGGGGGGATCTGAATCACCAGCTGTCCCAATGGGTCAACTGTTCGGCCGGCAGCCGCTTGGCCGGCTTGAAGTCGGTCCCCTTGGTGTAGGCGATCGGGAACAGACCGCCCTGGGCATAGTCGTCGAAAGGGATTCCCAACAGGTCGGCAGCCTGCTTCTCCCCGTCGCCGATCAGGTGCAGTGTGGTCCATGCGGTGCCCATTCCCCGGGTGCGCAAAGCCAGCATGTAGCTCCAGACCGCCGGCAGCAGCGAACCCCAGTAGGAGGCCTGCATCCCCACCGGGACGTTGTCCGGGCGGCCCTCCAGCAACGGGATCATCATCACCGGCGCCTTCTCCATGTTCTCGTTGAGGTACATCGCCGAGCTCATCACCGCATCCATCTGCTGGTCGCGGATATCCCCGCGAACCGGTTTGGGCAGGCTCAGGTAAGGCGTGGCGTTGGCGCGGTAGATATCGGCCAGCGCCTTCTTCTTGGCAGGATCCTCGACGAAGAGCCACTGCCAGCCCTGGGCGTTGGACCCGGTAGGCGCCTGAAGCGCAATGTCGAGGCACTCCATCAGCACCGCACGGGGCACCGGTTTGTCGAAGTCGAGGCGCTTGCGCACCGAACGGGTGGTGGTCAGAACTTCGTCGGCGGTCAGGTTCAGGGTCATGCGCGCGAGACTACTCACCCCGGCCTCACCGGAAGTCCCGGGAGCGGGAGCCGACCGCCAGATCCAGCGGCGCCAGCCGCTCGGCCAGTACCGTCACCGCTCCGGTGGCGTTCTGCACCTGCCCGCGGACCAGCAGCGCCCGGGCCGTCAGGGCCATGGTGCGGTAGCGCGCCCAGAGTCCGGGCACGCACAGCACATTGACCATCCCGGTCTCGTCCTCGATGTTGAGGAACGTCACCCCGCGGGCCGTTCCCGGCCGCTGCCGGTGGGTCACCGCGCCGGCGATCAGCACCCGGCTTCCGTCGCGCACCGAGAGCAGCGCCGAAGCGGGGGTGACTCCCATCGCCTCGAGGTCGGCGCGCAGGAACTGGACCGGGTGACTGTCCGGTGAGACGCTGGTGGCCCAGACGTCGGCGGCGGCCAGTTCCACCTCGCTCATCCCCGGCAGCGCGGGGACATGCGACGACGTGCCCACCCCGGGAAGGCGGCCGGGCCGCTCGGCCGCGGCCGCCCCGGCCGCCCACAGCGCCTCCCGCCGGGTGACGCCGAAGCAACCCAGCGCCCCGGCGGTGGCCAGCGCCTCGGTCTGCGGAACCGAAAGCTGCACCCGGGAGGTCAGATCCAGCAGCGAGGCGTAGCGGCCGGCGGCGTCGCGTTCGGAGACGATCCGGCCGGCCAGGTCCTCGCCGATGTGCCGGACGGCGCCGAGTCCGAGCCGAACCTCCTCGCCGGCGTTCTCCAGCGTTGCGTGCACCAGGCCGGCGTTGACGCACGGCCCATGGACGACGACCCCGTGCCGGCGGGCGTCGGCGACCAGCGACTGCGGCGAGTAGAAGCCCATCGGCTGAGCCCGCAGCAACGCCGCGCAGAACGCCGCCGGGTGGTGGAGCTTGAACCACGAGGAGTAGAACACCAGAGAGGCGAAGGACAGCGAATGGCTCTCCGGGAAGCCGAAATTGGCGAAGGCCTCCAGTTTCTCGTAGATCCGGTCGGCGACCTCACCGGTGATGCCGTGACACCGGGCCATGCCGTCATAGAACCGGTCCCGCAGCCGTCGCATCCGTTCGGTGGAACGCTTGGCCCCCATGGCCCGGCGCAACTGGTCGGCCTCGGCCGGGGAGAACCCGGCGCAGTCCACCGCCAGCTGCATCAGCTGCTCCTGGAACAGCGGCACGCCCAGGGTCTTGCGCAACGCCGGCTCCATCGACGGGTGGTCGTAGGTGACCGGCTCAATACCGTTGCGGCGCTTGATGTACGGGTGCACTGAGCCGCCCTGGATGGGCCCGGGCCGGATCAGGGCCACCTCCACCACCAGGTCGTAGAACACCCGGGGTTTGAGCCGGGGCAGGGTGGCCATCTGGGCACGGGACTCCACCTGGAAGACCCCGACAGAGTCGGCGCGCTGGAGCATCTCGTAGACCGCGGCCTCGGACAGGTCCAGCTTGGCCAGGTCCACCGCGATGCCCTTGTGCTCGGCGACCAGGTCGATCGCGTAGTGCAGCGCCGAGAGCATGCCCAGGCCGAGCAGGTCGAACTTGACCAGACCGATGGCCGCGCAGTCGTCCTTGTCCCACTGCAGCACGCTGCGCCCCGGCATCGTGGCCCACTCGACCGGGCACACGTCGGCGATCGGGCGGTCGCAGATCACCATCCCGCCGGAGTGGATTCCCATGTGCCGCGGCAGATCCTTGATCTGCATCGCCAGGTCGACCACCGGCTCGGGGATGCCTTCCAGATCGGCGGCAACCGGGCTCCAGCGGTCGATCTTCTTGCTCCAGGCGTCCTGCTGGCCGGTCGAGAACCCCAGCGCCCGGGCCATGTCGCGCACCGCGCTGCGGCCACGGTAGGTGATCACGTTGGCCACCTGGGCGGCGTAGTCGCGGCCGTAGCGGTCATAGACGTACTGGATGACCTCCTCCCGGCGGTCGGACTCGATGTCGATGTCGATGTCGGGCGGCCCGTCCCGGGCCGGGGAGAGAAACCGCTCGAACAGCAGCCCGTTGGCGACGGGGTCGACGGCGGTGACACCCAGGGCGTAGCAGACCGCCGAGTTGGCCGCCGACCCGCGGCCCTGGCAGAGGATGTCGCTGCGCCGGCAGAACTGGGTGATGTCGTGCACCACCAGGAAGTAGCCCGGGAACGTCAACTGCGAGATGACCTGCAGTTCCCGCTCGATCTGGGCATAGGCCCGCGCCGCGCCGGATCGGGACCCGTAGCGGTGCGCGGCCCCGGCCATGGTCAGTTCGCGCAGCCAGCTGTCCTCGGAGTGCCCGTCGGGGACGTCGAACGGCGGCAGTTGCGGGGCGATCAGCGCCAGTTCGAAAGCGCACTGCTCGCCGAGGTCGGCGGCTGCGGCGATCACCTCGGGACACCCGGCGAACAGTCGCGCCATTTCCCGGCCGGATCGCAGATGCGCCCCGCCCAGCGGCGCCAGCCGGCCGGCCGCCTGATCGAGGGATTGCCGGGCCCGGATCGCCGCCATGGCCGTCGCCAGCCGACCGCGGGCAGGACCGGCGAAGTGCGCCGCCGTGGTGGCGACCACCCCCACCCCGAACCGCTGTGCGAGTTCAGTCAGCGCGGCGTTGCGCTCGTCATCGAGGGGATGGCCGTGGTGGGTCAGTTCGATGCTGACCCGCTCCGCCCCGAAGCGGTCCACCAGATCGGCCAGCGCGGCGGCGGCCGCGTCCGGACCCCCGGTGGACAACGCCTGACGCACAGTGCCTTTGCGGCATCCGGTGAGGATGTGCCAGTGCCCTCCGGCGGCCTCCGCCAGCCCGTCGTAGTCGTAGCGCGGCATGCCCTTGCGGCCGCCGGCCAGGTGCGCGGCGGCCAGTTGCCGGGACAGCCGCCGGTATCCCTCCGGGCCGCGGGCCAGCACCAGCAGATGCGGGCCGGGCGGGTCGGGTGAATCGGTGCGGGCGACCCCCGACAGGGACAGTTCGGCCCCGAAGACGGTCTGGACACCATGCTCCCGGGCGGCCTCGGCGAAGCGCACCGCACCGTAGAGCCCGTCGTGGTCGGTCAGCGCGATCGCCCGCAGATCCAGCCGTGCGGCCTCGGCCACCAGCTCCTCCGGGGTGCTGGCGCCGTCGAGGAAGCTGAACGCCGAATGGGCGTGCAACTCGGCATAGGGCAGCGAGGGGCACGCCGAGGAGGGCACCGGGGAGCGCGCCGGCGCCCGCCCGCCCGCCGCGTCGCGGGTCAGCGGGGGCCGGCTGTTGAGCACCCGTTCCATCTCGGCCCAGGTCGGCGGCCCGTCGCTCCAGCCCACCACCACACTTTATCGAACATGCGTTCGATAGAACAGAGTTCGGGCCTGCATTTAGGCTCAGGCGGTGACTTCTGAGATCTCCGGCGCATCCCACCCCGCCGAACCGCACATCGGCTCCCTCAACAACAAACTGAACTGGCTGCGCGCCGGGGTTCTCGGCGCCAATGACGGCATCGTCTCGGTCGCCGGCATCGTGATCGGGGTGGCCGCCGCCACCGTCG
>CAYURT010000059.1:0-17851 GCA_964447215.1 uncultured Mycobacterium sp. | reverse complement strand
AGGTGGCCGAGGTCTCCGCCATGAACACGTCCAGGCCGTAGAAGTCGACCATGTCTTTGATCCAGTGCGAGTTGACGATCGACTTGCCCTGCGAGATCGGCAGCGCGTGGAACACCCCGGTGGGTCGCTGGCTGTATTCCTTGAGCGCGCTGAAGAACGGCGTGCGATACCGGTCCGCGACGCCCTTGAGGATGCTCAGGTGCAGTTCGAGCAGTCCGTCGCGAACGTGGAAGACTCGCCGGAAGTGGGTTCCGAGCCGACCGGCGACGTTTTCCACGTCCACCTCGGTCATCAGGTACCGGTCCAGCGCGGGCCGCAGGTCGCGCAGCGCGGTGGCCAGGATCGCGGCCCGTTCACCGGAGGACTTGTCCGGATCGAGCTTGTCGGCGATGCCCGGGTCGACGAAGTTCTCCAGCGCGGACAGGTCCCGGCGGCTGTGCGCGCCGAAACGGCGCCCGACCACCACGGCCTGCAGGTTGGTGTTGAGGCGCGCGGCGATCAACGCCTCCTCGGCGTTGGGCACGACGACGATCTCGTAGACGAACTCGTCATCGGGACGGCGCCAGGAGTGCACCTCTTTGCGCAACTGCCGTTCCTGCGCCTCGGTCAGCGCCTCAACCGCCAGCACCTCGAAGTACTTGGGCTCCCGCTGGCCGCCCGGACGGATGTCGGGACGGCCGGCTTCGCTGAAGAGCAGGCTGTCGTCGTCGATGCCGACCGCGTCGATCTCGCCGAGGCGGTAGGTCTCCCTGGTCAGCGAGTGGTTGATGTGGTTGGCCGCCGTGGCGAACTTGGCGTAGTCACCGGTCTCGAAGAGCCGGTTGAGCCCGCCGAACTGTGCTCCGCCGGGATAGGCCCAGTACGGCTCCAGCGGCGCCAGCCGGGCCAGCAGTGCTTCGCAGGACCGCTGGTCGGATTCGATGGGGTGACCGGCCGCGGTGTTGCGGGCCAACTGGTAGGAGGCCTCTTCCAGCCGGCTCCAGGCATCGGCCCTCAGTTGCGAGACACTGTTGTAAACGCGGGATTCGGCAGCCATCCTTCGCAGCCTAGCCGGGCGCGGCCGCTTTAACGGCGCGCTGGTGCGCGCGCGGCGCTCAGACCGGGTCGAAGCCGGACACCAGCCAGCGCTGACCGATCTTGTCCAGGGTCACCCGCACGCTGGAACTGGTGCTGGTCGGCGGGTCCTCGCCGATGCTGACGGACTGGTTGACGAACAGCAGCGCCACCGCGCTGGTGGCGGTCGCCGACACCGATGCCGCTGCGGGCACCTGGGCGGCCGCGGAGATCTTCTTCTCTCTCGCCCCCGGGATCACCACGGTGTTGATCAGTTCGGTGTAGGCCTCCAGGAACGAGCCGGTCAGCCGGTCCCGCGCGGCGGCGAGATCGGCCTCGACGGTCTCGGCCCGGTAGCTCAGGATCGCCACCGTGGTGTCGCTCGCGGCAGCCACCGACTCGCTGGCCGCCGAGGCGGCTGCGCGCGCCGAGTAGTACTGCCAGCCCAGGAACCCCGAGACGCCACCCAGGACCACCGCCAGGGCCGGAATCACGACGAACGCCGCCCTCTGCTGCCAGTGGGACGTCGGCTCGGCGCCGGCGTCGAGGTCGACCTCCGCCTCGACGGCGTCCGTCTGATCGCTCATGGCACGAACTCCACCTTCGAGACCTTCGCGTCCGCCCCGTCCTTGACCACGGTCAGCCGCATCCGCCAGTACCGCAGCTGGTCGTCGGGCACCCCACGGGTGCTGGTGCTGACCGACACGGCCACCAGGAACCGTCCCTCGGCGCCGTCGATGGACACCACTCCCGCCTCGGTGACGGTGCCGGTCGAGGTGGACTGGACCCTCTTGACCACGTCCACGAACGGGGCCGAACGGGCCTTGAAATCCTCGTAGAACTGCCCGGTCGAGGATTCCAGGATGCGCTGCACGTCGGCGTCGGCGCGCCGGTAGTCGATCGAGGTCAGGTTGACCGCGCTCTGTTTGGCCACCCCCATCAGCAGGCCGCGCAGCGTGGCGGCCTGACGGTCCTGAGAGAACTGGTAGCCCAGCCAACCGCACACCGCGGCGAGCACCGCCACCAGTGTGAGGCCCGCGAGGAGCGCCCGCCGGACCGGGGACCGCCCGTCACCGGCATCCCGGTCGGTCAGATCCGACATCGCTCTCCTCGCGCTCCCCTCGCCCCGCTTCGGGGTCAGGCTACCGGCGGTGGGGCGGCGATCCGCATCAGAGTGCGGCCAAAACCCCCAATCGGGGGACGACGGCCGGAATACTGGGCGGTCGTGGGTATGAAAAGCGGCGCCGTGGTTCCGCTGACCGGCATCGTGGTCGCACTCGGCGCCGTGACGGCCCCCCTTCCCGAGGCCGGCGCCGACGCGCTGGGGTACCTGGTGAACATCACTGTGCGGCCGGGCTACAACTTTCCCAACCCTGAGGCGGCGGTGGCCTACGGCTATGCCATCTGCGACCGGGTCGGGCAGGGCGCCTCCTACTCCGACACCGTCGCCATGGCCAAGGACGAGATCGGCAGGCTGGGCGGCGGCCGGGAGGACTACCAGGCGGCCTACCTCATCAGCCAGGCCGTCGACCAACTGTGCCCGCAACTCATCTGGCAGTTGCGCAACTCCGCGGCCAACTACACCGGGGGCCCGCCGTGAGCGGGACCGCTCAGCTGCCACTGGCGGCGGTGGCGGTGCTGGTCTCCTCGGTACTGACCACGCCGGAGGCCCAGGCCGACAACTCCAGACTCAACGACGGGGTTGTCGCCAATGTCTACACCGTTCAGCAGAAGGCCGGGTGCGACACCGACGTCAAGATCAGCCCGCCGCTGCGACTGGCCGCCCAATGGCACGCCAACGACGTTCTGCGCAACCGCGCCCTCGACGGCGATCTGGGCTCTGACGGTTCGACCCCGCAGAGCCGCGCCGCCGCGGCCGGATTCGCCGGCGCCGTCGCCGAGACCGTCGCGATCAACAACTCCTTCGCCATCAACAACCTCGACGTGATCAACCAGTGGTTCCACAACCCGGTGGACTACGCGGTCATGGCCGACTGCGCCAACACCGCCATCGGCGTCTGGTCGGAGAGCAACGGCTTCGACCGTTCGGTGGTCGTGGCGGTTTACGGACAGCCCGCCTGAGGAGTGCCGGGCGAACGGCGCGGCCAGGCGTTGTGGATGTCGATGGCCACCAGAGTGGGTGCCGGCAGCGGGCGGTTCATCGGGCCCTTCGGGTAGACCCTCCGGCTGGTGGGAAGCCACAGGTCGCCGAAGCGCCGGTAGTCCCGGCACAGGTGAACGGCCCTCGCCCAGGAGCCGACGACCTCGGCGGTGTAGTCGTGCCGGACCAGCCGCCCGGTGACGTCGAAGTGGAGCTCCTGCGTCCGGGAGTGGGTGGGGATGTCCTCGGGGAAGGTCACCGTCATCCGGGTGCCCCCCGGGCCCGCTGATTTCGCGACCAGCACTCCGGGATGACGCAGCAGGAAGGGCAGCGTCAGATAGCACCACATGGCATAGCCGCAGAAGTAGGTGAAGTCCAATGCGTCCCAGTGACGCCGGCGCCGCGGATCGGCGAAGGCCCCGCGGGGGTCGGTCCTCGCCTCCACCAGCGCGCCGGACGCGTCACGGATCTCGACCAGGCGAGGGCCGTGCAATACCGCCCGGCGCCCCGGACGGGGGAAATCGTGCAGCACCGTGTGCGGGGACCGGGTGTCGACGGTGAGCCGGACGTGGTTCAACGGCCGGACGCGCTTGGACCTGAACAGCAGACCACGCACCGACATGTCGACGTCGATATGTGTCAGCGTGCTCCAGTAATCCATCCCACCGTGCGCGTCGATGATGCTCTCGAGCGGATCGGCCATTTTTTCGCTCCTTGGTTGCGCGGCGCAGCATGTCACTACCATCGACCGCTATGACGCTGCACGAGGACCTGCCCTGCCAGGATCTCTCGGCCTGGACCATCGAGGAACTCGACCACTACTACTACCCCGAGGCCGACGAACCTGAGACGGCCGCGCAGCCGGTGCCCTGGCATCGGAGTACCCGGGTGCTGGCCGGCGTGATCTCGACCGCATCCCTGGCCGGGGTGGTAGCAACGGCGCTGTTGCTCGCCTTCGAGATGCAGACGCCGGCCACGCCGCGACAGAGCGAGGCCGGCGCGAGGATCACCGCCACACCGCTGCAGCCGGCACCGCCCCCGCAGCGCAGGGACCCCGCCGGGCCGCCCGCCATCGCAGAGGCGCCGTCGACGCCTGCGCGGCAACTACCCAACCCAGAACCTGAAGCCGAAGCTCCACCTGAAGCCCCGCCCGAAGCCCTGGCGTTCGAGCCGGCACCGCCACCGGCCGCCCCGCCCAATGATCCGACTATCGGCGACCAGGAAGCGCAGGGCCCCCGCATCAACATCACCCGGAGTCCGATGAGCTTCGCCCCGGCAGCGCGCGGCTGACCGTTCAGAGCCTTTCGACCAGCGTCGCCACACCAAGCCCGGCCGCGCCGCTGACCGCCGCCACCCCGTAGCGTCCGCCGCGGCGCTCGAGTTCCTCCAGGCAGCTGCCCACCAGAATCGCCCCGGTGGCGCCGAACGCGTGCCCCATCGCCATGGTGCCCCCGTTCGGATTCATCCGGTCCGGTCCGGCATCGAGGTCCCGACGGAACCTCAGGCACAGCGCGGAGAACGCCTCGGCGAACTCGAAGACGTCGATATCGGCGGGACGGAGCCCCGCCCGGCCGATGACGTCGAGAACGGCGGTCTGTCCGGCGGTCAGCATCAACACCGGGTTGACGGCCGTCGCCGCCGCCGCGACGATCCTGCCGCGCGGCGCGAGACCGGCGGCGTCAGCGGCCTGCTGGCTGCCCAGCAACAGCAGTGCGGCGCCGTCGGCCATCTGCGGTGAGGTTCCGACGGTGTGCAGATGGGCGATCGCCGGTACGCCGGGGTAGGCGCTGAGCGCGATTTCGTCCTGGCCGTCGGCTCCCATCTGGGCATAGGCCGGAGCCAGAGCGGACAGCGCCCCGAACGTCGTACTCGGCCGGACCAGCTCGTCGTGGTCCAGACCCGGGCCGGACTCCCCCGGCTCCAGCGGAACAACCGACCGGGAGAAGACGCCGGCTGCCCACGCCGCGGCCGCCTTCTGCTGGGTCTCGACGCCGTAGCGGTCCAGTTCGTCCCGGCGGAATCCTTCAATCGTCGCGTTGAGGTCGGCGGCGATGCCCATGTGCACCGATCCCACCGACCGGACGGTGGCAGGATCGGTCCACAGCGGGCCCCGGTCGGCGAACATCGGTACCCGGGAGACCGACTCGACGCCGCCGGCCACGGCCAGGCTCAACTCACCGGACCGCAGTCGGGCCGCCACCGTGGCCACCGCGTCGATCCCCGAGGCGCAGAAGCGGTTGACCGTTCCGCCCGGCACATGCTCTCCCCACCCGGCCAGCAGCGCTGAGGTCCGGGCGATGTTGGCGCCCTGTTCGTCGACCTGGGAGGCGCAGCCGATCACGATGTCCTCGACCCGTTCGGGGTCCAGCCCGCTCCGCCCGGCCAGGGCACGTTCGAGGTGGGTCAGAAGGTCGATGGCAGTGCGGTCATGCAGCGACCCCTTCGCCGAGGCCTTGCCGCGCGGAGTACGGAGGTAATCCAGGATGAGGGCGGTCTGATTCATGACCGTCCGAGGGTAACCGCCGACGGCTGCTTCGGCCTGCGTCCGATCAGCCAGGCGAGACCGTCGCCCTCCCCGGCGGCGATCGGTTCGAGATCGGCGAACGCCGCGGACAACTCCCCCGGCCCCGCGCGATAGGGGCCTCTCTCACCGCCGATCTCGCTCAGAACTGAAATGAGGATCAGCCCATCGGGTTTCAGCCGCTCAATCAGCGCCTGATAGAGCCGCGGATCCCGGAACCGATGGCACACCACGACGTCGACGGGCCCACCGGGAGGCAGTCCGTCGTCGAGGTCGACGACTCCGAAACGGCAGCGGCCGGTGACACCGTGTCGGGCGGCGAGGTCCGCGGCCTGCGCGATGGCGACCGGCGAGACATCCAGCCCTCGGACCTCCAGGCCCCGCTCGGCAAGCCAGACCGCGGTGCCGCCCTGACCGCACGCCAGGTCCAGCGCGCTGCCGGAATGCGGAACGACATCGGCGTGACCGGCGAACACCGCGGGCAACCGGACCCCGTCGGTGGCCACCCCCCGCCGGGCGTACTCGGCGTCCCAGCGCAGCCGGTCCCGGGCGCTCACCGCGGGCACCCCGGCGCCCGACTCCGCGCCAACCCCGGTGCCCAACCGGGCGCCCACCTCGACCATCCGGACATGTCCTACACGGTCCCAGGAACCCGCCCACCGAGGCCTTAATTGTCCGACCCCGGTTCTAGAATCGAATTTATGTTCGATACTGAGTTCGGGCATCTCACCGACACCGACCTGGTCTCGGCGATCGACCGGTGGTCGCGCGAGGAGGCCTGCGCCGCCGCCAGGCGGACCGCCGCGATCGCCGAACTCGTCCACCGGCGCTGCGAGGGCGACGAACGGGCGCACTGGGCCTGCGACGAATGGGACTCCGCGGCGGCCGAGATCTCGGCGGCCCTGGGCATCAGCCGCGGCCGTGCCTCCGGGCAGATGCACCTGGCGGTGACCTTGCGGACCAGGCTGCCGCGGGTTGCCGCGCTGTATCTGCGGGGCCGGCTGAGCACCCGGGTCGTCACGGCGATCGCCTGGCGTACCGACCTGGTGCAGGACCCCGAGGCGTTGGCCCTCATCGACGCCGCGGTCGCCGATCACGCGGGAGACTGGGACGTGCTGTCCCAGTACAAGCTTGACCAGGCCGTCGACGTCTGGATCGACCGGCACGATCCCGGGGCGCTGCGCCGCACCCGCGCCGGCGTCCGCGGCCGCGATGTCTCGATCGGTGGCCAGAACCCCGAGACCGGAACCACCGCGTTGTGGGGACGACTGCTCGGCACCGACGCCGCGGTCCTGGATCGCCGCCTCACCCAGATGGCCCACCAGGTCTGTGACGACGATCCCCGGACCATCGGCCAGCGCCGCGCCGACGCGCTGGGAGTGCTGGGCGCCGGCGGCCAGCGCCTGGCCTGCGAGTGCGGCGTCGCCGAGTGCTCGGGGTCCGGTCCTGACGCCCGGGCCGGCAGCGTCGTGATCCATGTGCTGGCCGACGCGGATGCGGTTGCCGCTCAACCCGATCCGCACATGTCCGGAGACGGACCCGCACCTGAACCGGTGGCGCAACCTGGATCAGCGGCCCTGGTCGGCGGTGCCGCCGTGCCCACTCCGCTGCTGGCCGCGCTGATCCGGTCCGGCGCCACCGTCCGGCTGCTGCGCAGACCTCCCGAAGCGCCCGAACCGCAGTACCGTCCCTCTGCGGCCCTCGAGGCATTCGTTCGGATGCGCGATCTCACCTGCCGGTTCCCGGGCTGCGACGTACCCGCGCAGTCATGCGACATCGACCACGCGGCCCCCTGGCCCTGCGGACCGACCCATGCCGCCAACTGCCGTCTGCTGTGCCGAAAACATCATCTGCTCAAGACGTTCTGGGTCGGCGAGGGCGGCTGGAGTGACGCACAGTTCCCCGACGGCACGATTGTCTGGACCTCGCCCTCCGGCAAGACCTACACCACTCGGCCCGGCAGCCGTCTGTTGTTCCCGGACTGGGACGACACCACCGTCGCGGTCCGGACCACGGGCCGCCCGGATGCCACCGGCCGCAGCCTGATGATGCCGGTCCGGCGACGGACGCGGGCCGCCGCCCGCGCCTACCGGATTCGCCGCGAGCGGGCACTCAACGACGCCCGGATCGCCGAGCGGAACAAGCCGCCGCCCTTCTGAGACGCGGTGCGCGGCTCCTGCCGTCGACCGTGAGGATCATCACCGCGGCGGTTCGGACTCCGGGACCGCCAGCGCCACCGTCAGCTCCAGGATCGTCCGCGGATCGTCTAGCCGGTCACCGAAGAGTTCGCGCAACTGGTTCATCCGGTACCGCACGGTCTGCGGGTGGACGAACAACTCCGCCGCGACGGCGTCCCGCTGACCGTGATGCGCCAGCCAGGACCGCAGAGTCTCGGTCAGCCTTGCGACGGCGCTGGGCCGGGCCGCGTTCAGCGGCGCGAGCGCCCGCTTGCGGAGGTCCCCGGCCGCCTCCGGGTCGGCGCCAAGCACGATCGCGACCAAATGCTCGTCGGTGTCGAGAACGTCCAGGCCCGGACCGGCCAGTGGCAGCGCCCGCACGGCCCGCCGGTAGGAGGACCGGACCTGCAGCCATGGACGCGCCGGCCCGACGACCGCCGCCCTTCCCGCCAGCCTTGAGATCAGCGACGCCCGCCGGTCGCCGTCCACGTCGGGGACCAGGACCGCCGTCAACGCCTGCGCGGCGTCCAGACCCACGAGCCCGTCGGTGGCCTGCAGTACCTCCGCACTGAACAGCGCCGGGAGCCCCCTGCTGTGCGCGGTTGGTAGCAGGACCGCGGTAAGCGTTCGCGGGACAGCCCAGCCGGCTCGCTCGGCGCTGTCCAGCAGCGACTCCGGCTTGTCACCGGAGAGCAGACCCGCGGTCAGCAGGTCGAGGTAGCGCTGCCGAACCCGGCCGGCCGTCACCGATTCGTCGGCGTGGCCGGAAACGCTGGAGGCCGATAGCTCGTCGATGTAGGCGAACACCAACTCGGCGAAGCGGGCAATGGTCGCCGCCGGAAGCCCGGCGCTCAGCGCGGCGTCGGATAGTTCGCGCCAGGCCACCCTCGCGCCGACCCGGTAGGCGGCGAGCAGTGCGTCCATGGAGCGTCCGTTGCGGGCCTCGCCGCGGCCGAGTTCGTATGCGCCGTCGAGGGCGGGTGACAGTTGCACACCGGGGTCGGCGCCCGCCGCGCCGGTCGCCAGCCGCAGAAACGCCCCCAGCGAGGTCTGCACGGCGTTTTCGATGTTCTGGCCCATCCGCCCACTGAAGGGGTCGGTGTAGGCGGGTACCTCGGCGACGATCGCGTCAACGGTGCGCTCGGCCATCTTCGGCAGCACCGCCTCGAGATCGGCGACCACCGAGGGGTCCAGCGACAAACCGGCGAGTCGACCATCGTCCACTAATTTATCTCCCGGGAATAGATATAGCGCTTTTTTCCACTCCAGAACCTCAAGACTTTATCGCCTATCACCTAGATCCTGGTGTTATGACCACTTTCGCGTTCCCGGCCGGGCCCGCGGCCGCGCTGCGCGGGCCGATCCGGAGGCTCGCCGAGCGGATCACGACTCCCCTGGTTCCAGCGGACTACCTCGACGTTCTGGACCCGTTGAGATCCGGCGCGGCTCTGCGCGGCCGGATCGTGGCGATCAACCCCGAGACCCGCGACGCCGTGACCGTCGTCATCAGACCCGGCCGCGGTTGGCCCCCGCACATCCCCGGCCAGTACGTCCGGGTCGGCGTCGACGTCGACGGGGTACGGCAGTGGCGTTCCTACTCGCTGACCTCACGGCTGGGTAGCTCCGGCGGCTTTATCGCCATCACCGTCAAGGCTGTGCCCGGCGGCGTCGTCAGCAACTATCTCGTCCGGCGGGCCACGGTGGGAACCCTGCTCCATCTCGACGAGCCGGCCGGCGACTTCACCCTTGGCGATCCCGCCCCGGCCGGGATCCTCTTCGTCACCGCCGGCAGTGGGATCACGCCGGTGATGGGGATGCTGCGCAATATGGCGAACCGCGTGAAGACCGACATCGTGGTGGTGCACAGCGCACCCACCCACGCCGACGTCATCTTCGGCGGGGAGCTGCGGATGCTCGCCGCTCGCGGACGGATCCGGCTCGTCGAGGTCCACACCGACACCGACGGGATGCTCACCGTGGGCGCCCTTCGCTCCCTAGTCGCCGATCTCGACGACCGCCGGACCTGGGCATGCGGACCCGCGGGCCTGCTCGACGTTCTGGAAACCGCCTGGGCCACAGCAGGTATCGCCGATCAGCTGCATACCGAGCGGTTCCGGCCCAGCGCGATCGCCACCGGCGACGGCGGGACCGTGACCTTCTCGGCGACCGGCACGACCGTTGAGGACGACGGCCACGGCAGCCTGCTCGAGACCGGCGAGGCCGCCGGGGTGCTCATGCCCTCAGGCTGCCGGATGGGCATCTGCTTCGGCTGCGTGGCGCCGCTGCGCCGGGGCGCGGTGAAGGACATGCGAACCGGTCAGCTCACCACCGCCGGCGAGGGTGACGGTGTCGTCATCCAGACCTGCATCTCCGCCGCCGCCGGCAACTGCGACATCGAACTCTGAACGAAGGAGAAACCAACATGACCGCTGCACTGGACACCGCCACCGACCCGTCAACCCATCTGACCGAGGCCGATATCGAGAACCTCGCCGCCGAACTCGACGCCATCCGCGAACAGGTGACGGCCAGCCGGGGCGAACGCGACGCCGCCTACATCCGTGCCGTGATCGACGGCCAGCGCAGGCTCGAACTCGCCAGCCGGGCGATCTTGCTGTTCTCGCTGTTCCCGCCCGCCTGGTTCGTGGGCACCGTGGGGCTGTCGATCTCCAAGATCGTCGAGAACATGGAGATCGGGCACAACGTGATGCACGGCCAGTGGGACTGGATGCGCGACCCCAAGATCCACTCCACCACCTGGGAGTGGGACAACGCCTCGCCAGCCGAGATGTGGAAGCACGCCCACAATGAAGTGCACCACACCTACACCAACGTCCGCGGCAAGGACAACGACCTGGGCTACGGCATCATGCGGGTCGACGAGAACCAGCGCTGGAAGCCCTTCTACCTGGCCCAGCCGCTGTGGAATCTCATCAACGCCGTCGTCTTCGAATACAGCATCGCCGCCTACGACCTCGAGATCGGCAAGTTCCTCAAGGGCCGGGTCGACAGGAACGTTTTTCGCAGCCGCGCCGGGAAGGTGCTGGCCAAGATCCGCCGGCAAGCCACCCGCGACTACGTGCTGCACCCGCTGCTGTCCGGCCCCTCGGCCCTGACCACGCTGACCGCCAACCTGACCGCCAACCTCGTGCGCAACCTGTGGACACACTCGGTCATCATGTGCGGGCATTTCCCCGACGGCGTCCAGACCTTCGCCAGGGACTCGATCGAGGGAGAGACCCGCGGCCAGTGGTACCTGCGCCAGATGCTCGGCTCGGCCAACATCTCCGGAAGCCGCACAATGCATTTCATGACGGGCAACCTGTCCTACCAGATCGAGCATCACCTGTTCCCGGACCTGCCCAGCAACCGGTATCAGGAGATCGCCCCGAAAGTGGCGGAGGTCTTCGAACGCTACGGCCTGACCTACACGACCGGTCCGCTGCCCAAACAGGTGGCGTCGGCGTGGATGACGATCATTCGGCTTTCGGTGCCGAACACCGACAGCGAAACCCGCTGAGCCGGAGGAACCGACAATGACCGAAACGAAGCATCGCGACCTGCACGGCGAACGCGTCGCCTATCTCGACGAGGGACCCCTCTCCGGGGAGGTGCTGTTACTGCTACACGGGATGGCCGGCAGTTCGCAGACTTGGCGGTCGGTGATCGGCCCGCTGTCCCGGCGCTACCGGGTCATCGCACCCGACCTGCTTGGGCACGGCGACTCAGCCAAACCGCGCAGCGACTACTCGCTGGGCGCGTTCGCGGTCCTGCTGCGCGACCTTCTCGACGAGCTCGGCATCACCCGGACGACCGTCGTCGGGCACTCGCTGGGAGGCGGTATCGCCATGCAGTTCTCCTACCAGCACCCCGACTACGCCGAGCGCCTCATCCTCATCGGCAGCGGCGGCCTGGGGCCGGACGTGGGCCTGACGTTGCGGCTGCTGTCCGCCCCGGGCGCGGAACTGGTCATGCCGGTCATCGCGCCACGGCGGGTGCTGGCGGCCGGCGAGCGGGTGCGGTCCTGGCTCCGCAATGTCGGCGTCGAATCCCCGCGCGGCGAGGAGATCTGGCGTTCCTACCGCACATTCGCCGACGCCCCGACCCGAGAGGCGTTCCTGCGAACGTTGCGCTCCGTCGTGGACTACCGGGGCCAGGCCGTCAGCGCCCTCAACCGGCTCAGCACGAAATCAGACATGCCGGTCATGGCCATTTGGGGTGACCGGGATGCGGTCATCCCGGTCGAGCACGCCTACGCCGCCCGACAGGCCCGCCCCGACATCCGGTTGGAGGTGCTGCCCGGCGTGGGCCACTTCCCCCATGTGGAACGCCCCCATGAGGTGGCCGGGTTGATTGAGGATTTCGTTCCCTCCCGCACCCCGTCGGTCGAGGTCTACCCGGCGGGCTGATCGAGCTTGCCCGCCGCGAATGTCGCGGCCTGAGCCGTCAGCCCGGCCGGGACGTAGGAGACGTGCGCCATCATGTCCGCCCCGGACGAGCAGATCGGGTCTCCGGGGATGCACAGGTCGATCGTCTTGGACCCGTAGGCCGGATCGACCGTTGGCAGCGGGCTGCCTCCGGCCAGCATGCGGGAGAACTCGCTGGAGGGATCGCCGAACAGCGCGACGGCGGCGACCCGCTCGGCCGCCTGCGGCGGCAGCGCGGAGGTGGACATCTCCGTCACCGCCGCGCCCTGCGAGTAACCGCCCATGACGATGCTGGTGGCCGGGCAGCTGGCGAGGACGCCCTCGATATGCGCCGTGGCGTCATCGGTTCCCACGGCCGCGCTGCGCAGATAGTCGTCGTTGGCCGGATAGTTGACCGCGTACAGGCCCACCGAACGGCCCGGAAGCTGGGCTCCCAGCGAATCGGTGAATGCCTGACCGACGAAACCCGGACCGGGCGGCTCGTTGGTGCCGCGGGCGAAGACCACCTCCACGTCGGGGCACGGGTCGGCCGCGGCGGCGGGGGTCCCGATCACCACGCCGAGGAACGACCCGGCCATCGCCAGAGCCGTACAGAGGAGAGTCCGTTTCAGCGTCACGCCATGATGATGGCAAAAATTCTTAGAGACGCGTTAGCCAGGACGCCCCGGGTCTTAATTTCCGGTCATACCGTTATCGGCATGTTGCTCGACGTTCGCTGGCTGCAGTACCTGCTCAGGCGGGCCCACCACGGTTAGCAGAAGCCTCGCGGCTGCGTCGTCAGCCGTGGCGCTGCTGGCGTGCGCCGGAATCGCGGCCGCACCCACCCGGGCACAATCTCCGGAAGATAAGTTCATCGCCCACCTCGAGCGGGCGAATGCCTCGGTCACCTCCATCCCGGGGACTCCGGACATCTGGGTGAAGGCGGGCTACGCCTCCTGCGATCGCATCGCGGCCAGCGTCGGGAGAGGGGAACGGCTGCAGGCCGCGGTCAACAACGAGGTGCTCGCCACCGGCGCGTTCAACAGCCTGAGCCGGCAGAACTCCGTCGCCATCGTCACCTACGCGGTGCTCGACCTCTGCCCGCACTTGATGCCCACCCCCTCCGGGTAGGGATTCCGGGCTCAGACCCGGCCGCGCAGAGTCCAGATCACCCGGTAGGAACCCTCGGCGGGCACCGGCCCGAAATGCCGCGAATCGACGACCCCCGCCGCGTCAGGATTGTCCGAGCACGCCTCGAAGGTGGGACCGCCCACCGCGCCGACCCGCTTGACCAGCCAGCGTGACGGTGCGGTGGGGTCGGGGAAAACTCGCAATTGGCCGGCGGCCGGCCGACCGCCACGCAGCGCGAGCAGGCCGTCCCCCGGCCGCAGCGTCGGGCGCATCGAGTCCTCGACGACGACGAAACGGCGCAGCGGCCAGCCGCTCCCGAGTCGGTGGTTGGCGGCCATGGCCAGAGAGTAAGTTAGGACGCATGCTGCAACGACTCTTCGCCAACGCCACCCCAGCCCACGCGCACTGCGACCTGTACTGCGGCGTCTACGACCCCGCACAGGCCAAGATCGAGGCGCTGTCCTGCCTCAAGACGGTGCAGAAGTACAACGACTCCGATGACGAGCACTTCCGCACCCGGGCCATCATCATCAAGGAGCAGCGCGCCGAAGAGGTCAAGCACCACCTGATGGTGCTGTGGGCCGACTTCTTCACCAAAGAGCACTTCGAACAGTTCCCCAACCTGCATCAGCTGTTCTGGGACGGCGTCCACGGCGCCGGCGACGTCAAGAAGTCCACCGACGTAGCCACCTGCGAGAAACTGCTGGAGACCATCGACAAGATCTCCGACATCTTCTGGCAGACCGAGAAGGCCAAGGGCATGGGGGTCTACCCGCCGGCCTGATGACAGACGGTGTCCTCAGCCGGCGGCGGCTGCTGCAACTCGCGGGTGCGACGGCTGTCCTGGCCGCCGGCCCGGCGCCGGGTACGGCGACGGCCCAACCCAATCCAGGGGTTCTGCTGTGCCGCGACGCCTGGGGCGCCCGGCCGGCGCGGGCCGGGGGCCGTCCGCACACCATCACCCGGATGACCGTCCACCACACCGCGGTCGTCCTGGGCGACAACAGCAACATCACCTCCCGGCTGCGCCAGCACCAGCGCTACCACCAAGACGACAAGGGCTGGGTGGACATCGCCTATCACATGGGTGTCGACCGGGACGGCAACATCTTCGAGTTGCGCCGCACCGGCATCGCCGGCGACACCGCCACCGACTACGACACCACCGGGCATTTCCTGGTCGTCTGCGAGGGCGACTTCGACGAGGAACCCATCAGCGAGGCCCAGCTCGACGGCGCGGCCTTGGCCTTCGCCTGGGCCGGCCGGGAGTTCGGCATCACCTCCAGCACCCTGGCCAGCCACCGGCAGGTGGCGACGGCGACCTCCTGCCCGGGTGCCAACCTCCAGGCCCGGATCGACTCCGGGGACCTGAAGGGCCGGATCGACGATCTGCTCAGTGGAGGGGCGGTGGACCTCAAGCCGCTGTGTTTCCCGCAGGCGGCCGATGCCGTCGCCGCGATCGAAGCGGGCCGGTGAGCCACCCGTAAGCTAGCGGCCATGGAACTCAACGGAACCAGTGCAATCGTCACCGGCGGCGCATCGGGAATCGGCGCGGCCACCGCGCGTCAGTTGGCCGATCGCGGCGCCCGGGTGGTCATCGCCGACCTCAACGCCGAGCGCGGGGGTGAACTCGCCCACGAGATCGGCGGTGTGTTCGTGACCGTCGACGTCACCAACACCGAGCAGATCGTCGACGCGGTCAACACGGCGATGGATCTGGGACCGCTTCGCGCGCTGGTGAACTCGGCCGGGATCGGCTGGGCGCAGCGCACCATCGGCAAGGACGGCGAGTTCGCCTCGGCCCACGACCTGGGCGTCTACAAGAAGGTGCTCGACATCAACCTCGTCGGCACCTTCGACTGCATCCGGCTGGCCGCAACCGCGATGAGCCGGCTGGAACCCACCGGCACCGGAGAGCGCGGCGCGATCGTGAACATGACCAGCGTGGCGGCTTTCGACGGGCAGATCGGGCAGGCGGCCTACTCCTCATCCAAGGGCGGCGTCGTCGGGTTGACCCTGCCGGTGGCCCGCGACCTTGCCGCCGTTGGAATTCGGGTCAACACCGTGGCCCCGGGCCTGATCGACACACCCATCTACGGCGAGGGTGAGGCGTCGGAGGCCTTCAAGGCCAAGCTCGGTCAGTCGGTGCTGTTCCCGCACCGGCTCGGCAAGCCCGAGGAGTTGGCCTCGATGGTTATCGAGCTGATCACGAACTCCTACATGAACGCCGAGGTGGTCCGCGTCGACGGCGGCATCCGCATGCCGCCGAAGTAGCGGAGGCCCATTACCGCACCGTCACCCGGAACCGAGGTCCCGCAGCACCGCCTCGGCCGCCCGTCGCCCACTGAACAGCGCACCCTGGATCGACGAGGTGTCCCGGTGATCTCCCGCGACGTAGACGCCGCCGTCCGTGCGAACCGGCCGCTTGAGTTCGAAGGGCACTCGCATCGCCGGCAGCGCGTAGGGAATCGGGTAGCCGGCGATGAGCTCCCAATCCTTGGTCGGAACGCCGTACAGCCACGCCAGATGCTCGCGGACCACCCCCTGGTCGCCGGGCGATTCCCACACCCCGAGCGCCGACGCGGACACCAGTGCGCTGCCGGCTGGTGCGTAGTCGGGCGCGGCATGGCTGAGCACCACCGTGTTGACCAGCGGTCCGCGACGATCTCCGTCAAGGACGAGCACGGCCTGCCCGTCGGCGAGGTCCTCCGGAGCGCAGGTGGGACGGTAGTACCAGGTGGTCACCGAATGCGGTTTGGGCGCTGAGACCTCCGTGACGAGGCTGGCGGCGGTCGCCGGATCGGTCGCGACGATAACGGCCTCGGCTCGGTGCTCGTCTCCGTCGACGACCTCTACGGATCGCCGCGAAACCGCCCCGACCCGATGGCCGAGCCGAACGTCAAGGCTCTCGGCAAGCTGTTCGGGGATGCGCTGCATGCCTTTGGCCGGGACGCCGGGGGTGCCCCGGACGAAGGACTTCAGAACCAGGTCCAGGAACCGCCGAGAGGTGCTGAGTTCGGATTCCAGGAAGACCCCGGAAAGGAAGGGGCGCAGCACACGTTCCATCAGAGCGTCATCCACACCGGCCCGGCGCAGGGCCTCGGCGCTGGTGACATCGGGATCGCCGAGCAACGAGTCCACGGGCCGGACCGCGCGGGAGACGACGTAGGCGCCGAAACGGGCGAGCGAGACCGGCGAACCGATACGGGCCATCAGCGAAGGGACGGCCCAGGTGGGCGCGCGCCGGGGATCGGCGACCCGGTCCACCCGGCGCCGTCCATTCCTGCTGACCACGATGCGCGCCCCCGCGATGAACGACTTCAGATCGAGGGCCTGATGGTCGAGGACACGGGCGCCCTCGGGGTAGGCCGGGTTGTAGAGCTGAAAGCCCCGATCGAGGCGGTAGCCGTCGACGAGGTCGGTACGGACCCGGCCGCCGACGGCGTCGGAGCCCTCCAGCACGGTGACCTCGACGCCGTGGTGCTGCAGATGCCGGGCGGCGGCGAGTCCGCTGAGTCCGGCTCCGACGACGAGAACGGCCATGGCGGTCAGGTTATCGGGCGGCGGTCACGGCTTGAGCCGGGCCGCATGGTCGCCCCGGGCTGCGGGATCGGGGGCCCCGCCGCCACCGAGACGCTGCAACTCCGCCGTCAGGGCGTCGATGCGCTGCTGGACGTCGCCGCGCAACTCCTCGATCTGGGCGGCTGTCGCGGCGGCGTTCGCCGAGCTCTCATCGGCCACCCTGTCGATGACCCACGACGCCAGGGTCGCCGTCACCACGCCCACCAGGCTGATACCGCCGATCATCAAGAACACCGCGACGACCCGGCCGACCGTGGTGACCGGGGACAGGTCGCCGTACCCGACGGTGGTGACCGTGGCGATCGACCACCACACCGCGTCCCCGAAGTTGTTGATCACCGAGCCTTCGACGTCGCGCTCGGCTTCCAGCATCGCCAGCGAAGCGACGTAGATGAGCAGGACGACGCTGACCGCGGTGTAGATCACCACGCGCCCCCGGATAGCACCGACGGCCGCCTTCTGCAGCGCGCTGAACAGCACCAGCAGCCTCAGCAGGCGCAATGGCCGCAGGAAGGGCAGCGCGACGATGGCCAGGTCGATCAGGTGCCGGAAGAACCATTTGAGCCGGTTGTCGGCCAGGGACAGCCGGACCACGTAGTCGATCACGAACAGCGCGTAGGTGACGGCGAGAATGACCTCCAGAGCCTCGTTGACGCGGCCCTGGGGGTTGGCGAGCACCTGGATGGAGTACACGGCCAGGAAGATGGCGGCAACGGCGGCCAGCGGCCACTCGACGCGCCTCTCCCAGCGGTGCACACGGGGGTCACGTTCCAAGACAGGAGCATCCGCGAAAGATTCCGCCACGGTTGCACCCCTTCCTCATCGGCGTCGTTGACGTTCGAACCGACAGCCTAGAGAAACTCACCGCAGATCCCGATCC